>NZ_LBGU01000043.1:0-845750 GCF_000988325.1 Sphingobacterium sp. Ag1
CGGTGGTGACCGCGCATCAGATGAATCCTTGTTCGCGTTGGATTCCTCGTTGGAAGCGATGCCCGACGAAGTGGCTTTGGCAAGGGAAGCAACGGCAGATGATCCCAAATAATTTTAAAATAGAAGAATGCAGGATCTACGATCCTGCCTGCTTCTATTATACTTTGTACTAATCTTAATCGACTCGTTTGTGCTAAGCTAAATTTACTTTATGCTCAATGGCATATACACGCCGAAAGTGATATTTCTACCCATATTATAGACACCAAAGCTCGTGTCTTCCTGTGAAAGACGTCCTGGGCGCAATCGGCTCAGTGCATCGTAATAACGTTTGTTGGTCAAGTTTGACGCTGCTGCAAATACTTTGAGCTGTTGCGATCCGAGATGTAATGTTGTACCGATCCCTGCGTTCAATAAGGAATACGAGTTTGCTGGGGTTTCGAAGGTTTCATCAATGCGGTTCTGTTTGAAATAATTGTCCAGACCCACAGAAACGTAGAAAGCATTCAAGCCGCTAATCTTAGGCTCAAGCCGCAAGGTATTGTGTACAACACCAGCTGGAATCAATGCAAGCGGTCTGTTAAATGTATTGTTCTGTGCATGGGTATAGCTAAATGTATTATCCAGGTGTATCCAGTTCAACAAGTGAAAATTTAGGCTTCCTTCGACACCGTAAAGATTGGCGTTGACCTGGCCATAGCGGTATACGTCGTAGGTATGCGAATCGCCATCTTCACCCACCACAGTTTTGGTATCGCCTTTTGTTGTTGAGGCATAGATAAAGTTGTGGATATAATTTTCATAGATTCCGATACTTCCTGTGACGATGCTATGTCCAAACTCCAGCGTTGCATCCGCTTGGTAGCTTCGTTCAGGTTTCAGGTTTTCATTTCCCACTTCATAGCGGTAAGTCCCTTCGTGTACCCCGTTGGAGCCGAGTTCAGCGGGATTAGGGGCTCTGAAAGCCGAACCCGCATTTGCTTTGAAATTGAGGTCTTC
Source organism: Sphingobacterium sp. Ag1 (assembly GCF_000988325.1). Taxonomy (NCBI): domain Bacteria; kingdom Pseudomonadati; phylum Bacteroidota; class Sphingobacteriia; order Sphingobacteriales; family Sphingobacteriaceae; genus Sphingobacterium; species Sphingobacterium sp. Ag1. The sequence continues at coordinate 1,000 of NZ_LBGU01000043.1, forward strand.
GCTGAAAATATGGGTATATCCAAGCGCTCCGCTCACATTGCTGAAACTATTTTTAAAACCGGCGAACTGCTCTTCGTCTTCAATAAAGAGCTGTTTGCCTTTGTTGTTGACGTAGTCATAGCGTAATCCGACGTTAAAGGTATTTTCGCCCCAGGTTTTCTTTGCATAGCCAAAAGCGCCCAATTCCAACTGATCATAGGCCGGAATTAAGAATTCAACACCTTTATTTAGACTATGTTCCTGGCTAGCACTGATGCCAAATACATGTTGCCAGCCATTTTTTTCACTTAACGAATATTTTGCGTCAAGTGAATACGTATTCAGGTCAAAGAATAAGGAAGGCGTTGCTTCTTCGAGTTCCCGACGTTGATTTTTTTGATAGCCCAGATCAAGTTTTAAACTACCGGAACCGATGACAAAGTTATTGTTAAGAGCCAGTTTGTAATGACGGATGTCCTGCTTGGGGAAGTCCAAGGTACGGCTTTTTGAGTTGATGTAAAGCGGATCACCAGGTTCGGCATCGTAAAAGCCGATATTATTTTTCAGGTATGAGAAATTCAGGTGAGAGTAGCCCCATTGTTTGTTTAGCCCGAGCATACCACTGAAATTACTGTTGTTAAAACCACTATTGCCATATCGGCCTGCTGGCGTATTATACGAATAGGCATTTTGATAAGAACCACGGCCCCGCCATACAAAGCCATTTTCATTACCGGTAAGCATAACCGAACTATTGGTTAATCCGTTGTTGGTGGAGTAGCTGCTCAGTACTTCACCTTTAATTTGCCCTGCAGTAGGAACATTTGGTTCAAGCACATTGATGACCCCGCCAATAGCATCAGAGCCGTACATCAAAGAGGCTGCACCACGTAAGACCTCCACACGATCCGGTTGATTTTGGTCGATCTCGATACCATGTTCATCACCCCATTGCTGTCCCATCTGTTTAACACCATCACTCACGGTGACGACTCGATTATAACCGAGTCCCCGTATAACAGGTTTTGAAATACCTTGTCCTGTTGTGATCTGGCTTAGCCCGGGAACTTGTCGGGCTAATGCATCAATCAGGTTCGTTGCATTTCCCTGCAGTTCATCTTTGGAAATGACAGCTACTGAAGTACTATTGCGACGGCTCTGTGAGGTAACCAATGTGCCCGTAACGACGACTTCATTGGTTTCAATAATACTTTCTGTTAGAGCGAAATCAAGGGAAAGATTTTCCGAAGTAAGATCAACGGCCTTGACAACGGACTGATAGCCCAAGAAACGGACTTCAACCAAATAGCGTCCACTTGAAGGAAGTGATTTGAAGCTGTAGTGACCTTGCTGGTCTGATGCGGTGCTCGAACGAAGCTGCTGCAGCGCTATTGTAGCGCCAGCAATAGGAAGATTCGTTTTTGCATCCGTTACTTTACCGCTGATTGTTGCGGCGAGAGCGGGAAATATGGAGAAATAAGTGGCAAGCATAAAAATGCAGCCTATAATTTTAAGTTTCATCTGTACGAATAATTTTTACGTGTATAACATCAAGCAAAACAGCAGCCCAATAACTCATCGTATGAATTCTTGAGACTGTCGAGTTCTAAAAACTTGTATGAAGTCGTTTGTCGCAATAATGAGAAGAGTATATGAATGACATTATTGGACTTATGTAAAAATTAAGCGATGGGGGGACCACGATTGCCAGAAAGCAGTGATCGAATAATTTGATCTCCGGTGATAAACAGGCCAAATTCAATCTGCTGTGTCGGAAGTATTAATTCATGCAGCGTAAAATGGAAAAGAATTTGTGGGTGTGAGTTTTGATCACAAATGGAGCACTTGGGATGATCCGTGTGGTGTTTTTTTGCAGGACTGTCTATGATACTGAGTGCAGTTTGCGTATGCGCATGGGTATACACAATGAACTGACCAATTAAGAAGGTCAATAAGAGCATTAATGCTGCGAATTTGTTCAATGAGATACCTTTCACGCTAAAACCACTATGTTTAAACCCACGTTTTCTCTTGAGTTATTTTGTTAATCAGATCAAAGGTAAGGAAAATATAATACAAAGCAATTGTGTTGCATTTATTATTTTGAACCGATTATCGAAAGGATGTGATAGGGGATACCCGTCGGAACAAAAAAAAGTGTCTATCCAATCTTTGGATAGACACTTTGCATATGATCGATAAGGTTGTTTATTTTTTGGAAGGAATAAACTTGCCTTCAATTTCATATTGATTGGCATCCAAGCCTTGGACATCCTGCAATTTGACAATGCAATAAAGCGAGTCCGTATAATAGTCTAATTTTTCTTGACTATCGTATAAGGTATTTGTTATCTTTTTATCGATATGGATGTGTTTTACCTTTTCGTTGTTATCAAACTCGATGCGTAACTTTTGTATTTGTAGTTCTTTCTTTTTAGCTGTAAATTCTGTTACACAGTCTACAGCTTTAACTTCATACAGTGATGGATCGAAGTTTTTGCTGATGTCGGCAGCTTGAAAGGCGGAAAGTTCATTTTTCCAGTTGCTAATTTTCAGTTCCTTTTGTTCTTTTTCTCCATCTTTGTTGACAGATTTTAGAACCGAGGGGTTGAGTTGCTGAAGGCGATTGACCTCGGCAGTAAAGAATGAATCAACAGAAAATATGTCTGAAGATTTTTGAGGATCTTTTGTCGCGGATGGAGATCCACAGCTCCAAAAAAGCAGCGCACTGCCCATAACAAGGGAAAGTGCTCTGCCACTATTTATAAGTAAATTATTATTCTGATACCAATACATTTCCTGTCATTTCAACGGGGATATTGACGCCTAAAAGTTGTAAGACGGTTGGGGCAATATCACCTAATTTACCATCTGCTATTTTCTTATAATGATCGTCAATCAAGATACATGGAACCAAATTGGTTGTATGTGCCGTATTTGGCGATCCATCTTCATTGACCATAAACTCGGAGTTACCGTGGTCGGCCAAAATAATAAAGGAGTAACCATTTTTAAGGCCTGTTTCAACAACCGTTTTGGTACATTGATCAACAGTTTCTACCGCTTTTATAACAGCCTCAAAAACACCCGTGTGACCTACCATGTCTGGATTCGCAAAATTCAGGCAGATAAAATCAGGTTGAAGTGTTTCCATATCGTTAACGATAGCTTCAGTAATTCCTTGAGCAGACATCTCCGGTTGAAGATCGTAAGTCGCTACTTTTGGGGAGGGAACCAACAAGCGGTTTTCACCTTCAAACTGTTGTTCACGACCTCCCGAAAAGAAAAATGTCACGTGCGGATATTTCTCTGTTTCGGCGATACGCGTTTGTGTTTTATGGTTTGCCTCCAATACTTCACCCAAGGTATTGGACAAGTTATCTTTTTGGAAGACCACCCGGACATTTTGGAATGTTTCATCGTAAGATGTCATAGTCACATAATATACATCCAAGGGTTGTAGATCATATTCTGGAAAAGCCTTTTGTGTTAAAGCGATGGTAATCTCGCGGCCACGATCTGTTCTGAAGTTATAACAGAAGACCACATCACCTTCTTGGATTGTAGCTACCGGCGTACCATTGGCGTCAACCAATGCGATTGGTTTCACAAACTCATCGGTTACACCTTCGTCGTATGATTTTTGGATCGATGCAACAAGGTCATTGGATTTTTCACCTTCCGCTTTTACTAAAAGATCGTATGCTAATTTTACACGTTCCCATCTGTTGTCGCGGTCCATGGCATAATATCGGCCTATTGCAGATGCAAAAGTGCCCGTTGTCGTTTTTAAATAGTCTTGTAGGTCCCTGACATAGCCAATACCGGAGTTTGGATCTGTATCACGGCCATCTAAAAATGCATGTACAAATACCTGGTCACTTGTCAAGCCAGCATGTTTTGCGGCATCACATAAGCCTTTTAAGTGCTTTGTATGTGCGTGTACACCACCGTCGGAAAGCAATCCGATAAAATGTACCTTTTTGTTATTTTCTAATGCATATTTAAAGGCGTCTTGAATGATCGGATCCGAATTGAATACGCCGTCATTGACAGCTTTGTGAATACGTCCCAATTCTTGGTAGACGATTCTTCCGGCGCCAAGATTCATGTGACCAACCTCCGAGTTACCCATTTGTCCTGCAGGCAGTCCAACAGCTTCACCAGAAGCCTCTAAGCTCGAGTTTGGATAAGCTTCTAATAAATGATCTAAAAATGGGGTGTTTGCAGCTTCAACTGCATTTGATTTATCATGTTTTCCATATCCCAGTCCGTCTAGGATCATGAGTGCAACTTTTTTCTTATTCATCGTATAACAAAGATAATCTTAATTTTAGAATCTATCAACGCATCTTAAAAAGTTCCCTTGTTAATCCCCAATAATTTTATAGGTTTGTGGCATAGTTTATGTTCGGTAAAAACCGGAGCTACCTAATGATTGATATGGATGATAGAAGCTGTTCTATAATATGTTGAGCTATATGAAATTTTTAAGCTATTGCGCATTTATACTTATTACTAGTCTTTTTGTACACACTGCGGCCTTGGGTCATTATTTAAGAGAAGTGAATAGGGAGGTAAAGGTCGTTTTACCAGGCGATGATGATTCTTTAGGAAGTATTTCAGAGGAACTGAAATCATATTTGAAAGAAGGCAATGCAAAAAATATGGCCAAGTATTTTGGTTCAAACTTAACCTTGTCTATTTTGGGGGAGAATGGGGTTTATACAAAATATCAGTCTGAAATCATGTTGGGTACATTTTTCAATCAGCACAAACCCAAAACTGTAAAATTAACGCAAGCCAGCAATGCCAACAATGGCTATCAATATTTTACATTTACATTATCAACGGAACAAGCCAACTACCGTGTCTTCATTAAGATCGGCGTAGGAAATAATAACCATTCGATTGAAGAGCTAAGAATCGACAAAAATTAAAGCGGGCCACGTTTTTTTTATAAATCTATTTTTCGATTAAAAAATTATTCCACATCTTAGCCCAATAAATAGTATTTATGGAGAAGGAAATCAAGGATTATTTGGCCCATTTTGTAAAACAGGCTGTCGCAGAAGATTTGGGTGATGGAGATCATACCTCACTTTCTACGATTGAAACTGGAGCACAAGGTGAAGCCAAATTGATTGTTAAGGATAATGGTATTTTGGCCGGGGTTGAAGTAGCACAGGCGATTATTGCCTATGTTGATGATAGTTTGACCTGTGAGGTGTTTATCCAAGATGGAAGTCAGGTTAAAGTGGGTGATATTGCTTTTTATGTTAAAGGAAATATTCAAAGTATTTTGTTGGCCGAGCGTTTGGTGCTGAATGTTATGCAGCGTATGAGTGGCATTGCGACGACAACCCGAAAATATGTAGACCTTCTCAAAGGTACAGATACGAAAGTTTTGGATACACGGAAAACGACACCATTGTTGCGTGTATTGGAGAAAGAAGCTGTTCGGATAGGCGGCGGTACCAATCATCGATTTGGCCTTTTTGATATGATTTTAATTAAGGACAATCATGTGGACTATAGTGGCGGTATTGTACCGGCTCTAAAGCGCGCAAATGATTACAGAAAGAACCTAAATAAACCAATAGAAATAGAAATTGAAGTCCGAAATTTTGCGGAGCTTGATGAAGTTCTTAACTTTGGCGAAGTGGACCGGATCATGTTAGATAATTTTTCACCGCAAGATGTAGCCAAAGCTGTTCAGATTATTGACCATCGATTCAAGACAGAGGCCTCTGGGGGGATAACTTTTGACACGATTCGATCGTATGCGGAGGCCGGGGTAGATTATATTTCAGTAGGCGCTTTGACACATAGTGTAAAGAGCTTGGATCTTAGTCTGAAAGCCAAATTAATATAAGAACTGATTTAATTAATGATATCGATTTATTTAGTAACTGCAGTATTACTAGCTTATTTGTTTGGGTCCATACCTACAGCAGTATGGTTGGGACAGGCATTTTATGGCGTGGATGTGCGTGAGTATGGTAGCGGTAATGCTGGAGCAACTAACACCTTTCGCGTATTGGGCCCCAAAGCGGGATCGATCGTGATGTTTGTAGATATATTTAAAGGCTGGACAGCAACAAACCTGGCTTATTTAATCGAATTGGGGCAAAATACGAGCGATGTCCAATTTGTAAACTTTCAGTTGGCCTTAGGCGTTATTGCGGTATTAGGGCATTTATTTCCGGTATTTGCCGGATTTAGGGGCGGTAAAGGGGTAGCAACGCTTTGTGGGATGATCCTCGCCATTCATACACCTGCAGCCTTAGTATGTGTATCGGTGTTTATCATTATTTTGCTGACAACACATTATGTTTCGCTGGGGTCCATTTCAGCGGGATTTGCATTTCCCTTTAGTTTGGCCTTTATTTTTAAAACAACCATACCCTCTGTGCTGCTTTACGGCATAGCCATCTGTATTCTGTTGTTAATTACCCACCAAAAGAATATTGAGCGCCTGTTAAAGGGGCACGAATCCAAGATTTATCTCTTCAAGAAAAAGGCTAAGGAAAAAGAATAGGCACAATAATTGTATTTGCTAAGTACGATTTAATAATTATTGTGAAATATCCATATGGGAAGAGCGGAAACGCGATGAACATCGTTTGGATATTCCATATGACCATGGAAAGAAAAATATAGACATATGAACGGAATGTTAAAGTATTCGGCTATCGTATTAGCATGCGTAACACTGGCATCGGGGCTGTCAGGCTGTGCAACTTCAGCTGTTACCGGCAAAAAATATTTAAAATTAGTGAGTGCTGATCAGGTTAACCAGCAAGCAGCATTAGCTTATAAAGATTTTTTATCGAAGAATGGCGCTAAAGTGGTCACTGGAACTGCGGATGCGGCGATGGTAAAACGTGTTGGTAACAAGTTGGCAACAGCGGTTAATCAGTATTTGCAGAGTACAGGTCGCGCAAATCAATTTAACTTCAATTGGGAATTTAATTTGGTGAAGAGTGATGACGTGAATGCCTGGTGTATGCCTGGGGGTAAAGTTGCGGTATATACTGGAATATTACCAGTAACACGTACGGAAGCAGGTTTGGCAACCGTGATGGGACACGAGATAGCACATGCTATTGAAGAACATTCTGTGGCTCAGGCTTCGAATCAGATAGCGCTGCAATTGGGTGGACAGATTTTAGGTTCAGCTGCAGGCGTATCTGGAAACAGTACGCTTGGTGTTTTTAACAATCTTTATGGATTAGGAGGCAACTTGGCGCAACTGAAATTTTCGCGAAGCGACGAATCTGATGCGGATGCAGCAGGTTTGATCATTATGGCTTTGGCGGGTTACAATCCCAATGAAGCTGTAGATTTCTGGAAGCGTATGGCATCGGGTAGTCAAAAAGGGCAGCCAGAGTTTTTGAGTACCCACCCGAGTGATGAGCGACGGATTGCGGATATTCAGAAATTGATTCCAAACGCAATGAAATATTATAAAAAATAAGGAGTCAATACGATAAAAAAAGCGGAGTATCCAAATGAATGAGATACTCCGCTTTTTTTTTACTTTATTTATGGCTGTATTATACCCCAGCAAAAGCGTCACTGATTCCGAGTACGACTCCAACGACCAATCCCATAAAATTGAACGCAATGGTAATAATGACCATGATTCCAATAAATTTATAGTGTTTTTTGAGCGCATCTAAGCATAATTCCAATTGGATGCTGTCACGGTTTGCTATTGCTTTTTTTGCTTTGGATCCAAAATTATACAGGAAATAGATGGGTAGGCAGAAGAAAGCAAGAAATAAAAGATAAAGTACACCAAAGGTGGATAAAGCTCCTGCTGTTACATATTCGTCGGCACCGAGTGATAATGCACTGGCTCCGAAGATCAGGCTGACCATGGTTATGGCAGAAATGCCGATGAAAATAAAACAGACAATGGCCAGAAAGTTGGCCCATTTGGCCGCTGAAGCCAAGAAGGAGAGTCCTGCTGGAGACAGTTTAATGTCTGCAGGTTCTTGAAAAGAAGAATTTTGAATACCGTCTTCCATGAAGCATAAATTAATAGGTGTGCGAATTTCTGAAAAGTTCTCGGTTTTTGAAACATTTTTTATAGAAACCATCAGGCCTATAGAATCGTTTAGATTTTTTTGGTCAGAATAGGTTACAGTGGCTCAAATTTGACAAGGAACTGAGTTATTTAATAAAATTCTCGATTGACTGGAAATTAGCTAATTTTTTTTAAAAACTTAAATCGCAATTGGAAGAATGTTGTTACAAAAGAATTTTAGCGATTTGATGTGGAAAACTATTTTAGGTAGGTCCGTATAAGGGGATATGCTGGTTTAAAACATGTTATAACGTTTTTTTCGCTAATAAATTGTATGTTAATATAGTAATTTAGGACTGTATTTCATGAAGTATGTGTGGTTTAGTGTGTTAAGTTTATATTAAGTCCTTTGTAATTTAAAATCTCTTAGTAATTTTGCTTAACATTTTTTAACAAATCACATTATATGAAAAGATCTTTACTCTTTTTCGCTCTTGTTATGGCCAGCTATGGTGCTGTACAAGCTCAGGTTACGACAAGTAGCGTTACAGGTATTGTAAAAGAAGCAAACGGCAGTGTAACTTCGGGAGCAACAATTAAGGCAACGCACGTGCCGTCAGGAACTGTCTATTCTGGATCCTCGAATGCTGCAGGTCGTTTTAACCTACCAGCGATGCGTGTCGGTGGACCTTACAAAATTGAAGTAACCTATGTTGGACAAAATCCTATTGTTTATAATGATGTTTATATACAATTAGGTCAGCCTTATGTCTTAAATAGTACTTTTGGAAGTAATGAGACAGTTTTAGATGAGGTCACTGTAACTAGAACAGGCGGTTCTAAAAACTTGAAGACTGGTGCTGAAACTTCTATTTCAAGAAAACAGATGGAAAATTTACCAACTGTTTCTCGTTCAATTGAAGATTTTACTAGATTGACTCCGCAAGCTGATGTGAAAGGACAGTCTGTTTCAATTGGCGGTATGAATAATAGATTCAATCAGTTCACTATTGATGGAGCTGTTACAAATGATGTGTTTGGTCTTAATGCAAATGGTTTGAACGGTGGTGGTAGTGGTACAAATCCAATATCGTTAGATGCTATCGAACAGATGTCTGTTCAAGTTGCACCGTTCGATGTTCGCTCTAGTGGATTTGCTGGAGGTGGTATTTCGGCAGTAACAAAATCAGGTACAAATCAATTTCAGGGCTCGGTTTATCATTATTTTAGAAATCAGGATTTTACAGGAAAAACCCCAAAATCTTTGGTTAAAGATGGTGAAGAGAGAACTAAATTGGCAAACTTTTCTGAAAAAACATACGGTGTACGTTTGGGCGGGCCTATTGTAAAAGATAAGTTGTTTTTCTTTGTAAATTACGAACATACAAAAAATAATACGCCAGAAAATTATCCTGTAGGATCTTCAAGTTCAAATTTGTTAGAAGCTGATGCTCAACGTATCTATGATATCGCGTTAAGTAAATATAATTATGATGCGGGCTCTTACACTGATCTTGCAGATGAAAATACATCGAATAAAGTGATGACCCGCCTAGATTGGAATATTAATGAAAAAAATAAGCTTTCATTGCGGTACAACTATGTCGATGGGGTTGATGTGAGCAACACAAGAACACAATCTTCTTTGACTTTTGGTAATGGTGCAATATTAAAGGATTTTAAATCGAATACTTTAACTTTAGAATTAAGTAGTCGTATTAATAATTCATTGGCCAATAGTTTTATTGCAGGATATACTAGAGTAAGAGATGCTAGAAGTTATAAAGGACAATTGTTTCCAAATGTTCGAATTAATACAGCAAAAAATGGGACATATTATCTAGGTGTTGACCCATTCACTAATATTAATCAATTGGATCAAGATGTCTATACTTTGTCAAATAATTTAACATGGTATAAAGGTCTTCACACACTAACTTTTGGTACGCATAATGAGTTTTACAAAATGTATAATGCGTATACAGGGAATTCAAACGGGGCATTTGTATTTAGTGATTCCAAAGCCACTGATATAAACCCAGCTACTGGAAAAGCTTATACAGCGATCGAAAACTTTGATCGAGGAATGGCTAACAGCATGCAATATGGTTATAGCAATACGGATGATCCTCGCCAAGGGGCTAAATTTAATGCATTACAACTTGGATTCTATGTTCAAGATGAGTATCAAATGCAAGACAATTTGAAAATTACGGCAGGTGTTCGGGTGGATGTTCCTATCTATTTGGATAAACCAATGGAAAATACTGACTTTAACAACTCAATTTTGGCAAAGCAGTATAACGTAAAAACTAATCGTATGCCAAGCCCTGCATTGATGTTCTCTCCTCGAATTGGATTCAACTGGGATGTGAATAGAGATCGTTCAACCGTAGTACGTGGAGGAATGGGAATATTTACTTCTAGGGTTCCTTTTGTATGGGCTGCTGGAGCATTTACACAAAGCGGTGCACTATTAGGAGGAAATAACTTGGGTAATGGAACAGATGCTAATGTTCCTTTTATTAGCGACGTCAACAAATTGCCTAAATATAGCGGAGCAGTAACTCCATCAGGAAATATTACAGTACTTGATAAGAATTTGAAATTACCTCAAATCGCACGTTTCTCCGGTGGGGTAGATCAAGTATTACCATATGGAATTAAGGGGACATTAGAATTCCTTTACTCAAGGAATTTAAGTGCTTTTAATTTTAGAGATTTAAACTTAGAGCGCCCAATTGGTACGTTAGAAGGGGCTGATAATCGGTTGGTTTATGATGCGAATAATAACAACCGCCGTGTATTAGATAACTATACAGAAGTTATTTATGTTAACAATGTTAACAAAGGTTATTCTTGGTCAACCACGGCCTCGCTATCTAAAAGCTTCTTGTTTGGTCTCGATGCATCTGTTGCCTATACCTATACGGCAGCTAAAGACTTAATTTCAGGTACTTCTTCTCAGAACCAATCAAATTGGTATAGAGTTGCTTCTGTAAATGGTTCTAATAACGTAACTCTTGCTCATAATCCATTCAGTACAGGAAGTCGTGTAATTGGATTTTTATCATTCTCGAAAGAATATCTTAAGCATTTAGGAACTTCTGTATCCCTTGTTTACACCGGCCAATCTGGAGCAAGATTTTCTTATTTAGCTGGCGGTAACTTAACAGGTTATGCGACTTCATCAAGCAATCAGTACAATTTGATGTATATCCCTAAAGATCAGTCTGAAATAACTTTTATTCAAAATGGAACGCAGACTCCTCAAGATCAATGGTTAGCCTTGAATAACTTTATTGAAGGAAATGATTATTTAAAATCTCGTAGAGGTCAATATGCGGAAAGAAATGGGGCAAGAACACCGTTCTCTCATAAGTTTGATTTGAAAATCGTTCAAGATTTGTTTACCAATATCGGAAACACTAAAAACAAACTTCAACTTTCTGTTGATATCATGAACGTTGGTAACTTGTTAAACGGTAATTGGGGTAAACAATATACAGGAGCTGGCAGCTTCTGGGATAATAGTTTTATTCCTGTTACATTTGCAGGCTATGAAGGAACAACTAAGAAGCCAACGTATCGTTTAGGTAACTTAAATAATAATGTACCTTATTATGTGCAAGACATATATTCAAGATGGTCTGCACAAGTGGGAATTCGTTATATCTTCAACTAGCCCGAATACGTCTTTAGAAAAAGAGGTCGCTGTATTTAATATAGCGACCTTTTTTTGTTATCAACGAGGCTCCCTTCTTTTTGAATCCTATTATATTTTCTAATTGTAAATTGATTGCGCAACATCCAAATAGGTATTAAGTATCTCGAATAAATCGTTTGATAAAAACAAAAGATAATAATAATTTTTAATATTTATTTTTTTAAAATTTTTTATCGATATAAAGAGTATTTTGAGATACGTTATTAGAATTATATATTTCATAATAGAATATTGTTATCAATCGTACCTAAATATTTCTCTATAAAATAATGCCTACCAATTTCTCCACCTAAACGATCAAAAACTACCCCCTTCAAACAGACTGGCATGCTGATATTTGGGTTATAACTTAATTATAAACCCAACTGATGATGAAGCAGTTCTGTATGTCCATACTTGTGGGTATTGGCGTCTGCATATCTCTTTGTGCTTTCGCACAAAGCACAGACCTGGTCAATTGGCCAAGGCAGGCTGATCCCAGATTAATAGGTGATCTCGTGGCTCAACGTTTTGTGGCAAGTCCGCATAACAGTTTTAAACCGCCAGCTCCGCCCAGAAACATTACGTATCCCGAAGTCTGTGCCTGGTATGGGGCATTGAAATACGCCGAAGTGAGCAACAATAAGACCTTATTGGAACAATTGACCCAACGCTTTATGCCTTTGTTCGGCGCCGAAAAACACCTTGTTCCACGTCCTTGGCATGTGGACTTCTCCGTTTTTGGGACGGTGCCACTGGAACTCTACTTACAAACAAAAGACCAGCAATTCAAGACGATGGGAATGCGTTTTGCAAATGCGCAATGGACTATTCCGATTGACTCCTCGCAGGTGGTCAAAGACAGTTACCAGAAATTTCTCGATAAAGGTCTTACCTGGCAGACCCGCTACTGGATCGACGATATGTATATGATTACCATGATTCAATCCAAAGCTTTTCAGGTGACGGGAGATCAACAGTATATGGATCGGGCAGCACATGAAATGGTGGTCTACCTCGATACCATTCAAAAAGAAAATGGCCTTTTTTATCACGCACCTGATGCGCCTTTCTTTTGGGGGCGCGGCAATGGCTGGATGGCTGCGGGAATGAGCGAACTGCTCTCTTCATTAAAGAAGGACAATCCCAATAGGCCCAAAATATTGGCTTCATATCAAAAGATGATCACGAGCCTAAAGCAATATCAGCGACCAGATGGCCTTTGGGGGCAATTGATTGATAAACCTGAATCTTGGGTGGAAACTTCGGGTTCAGCCATGTTCACTTATGCGATTATCATGGGCATAAAAAATGGCTGGCTCGACGCAAAGGAGTATACGCCGATCGCACGCAAGGCATGGATTGCTTTGACAGGCTACATCAACAAAGACGGTGATATCAGCAATGTCTGTGAGGGTACCAACCGAAAAAATGATTACCAGTATTACCTCGATCGACAACAGAAAACAGGGGATATGCATGGGCAGGCACCCATACTTTGGTGCGTGTATGCTTTACTAAAAAAATAATCAGCTATGATGAGATTATGGACAATTTTGCTGGTATTGTTTGCGATAAAGGCGCCAGCACAAAGCATTCGCTTTCAGGAGCAATACCCCGGCGTATGGAAAGGTATATTTGGAAAGCCGGATAAATATACACTGCTTTCAGCAGCAGCGCCGACTCCCCGAGCGGAAACGCTTGAACAGCTGCAGTCTGTTGACTTTCCCTTACCCAAGATGGAGGTGCATGCCGAACTTATAGATGGCAAAACCTACCTACGGTTCCCACTGGAAAAAAACGAACAGATCTACGGATTGGGACTTAACTTTCAGACGGTACATCAGCGGGGCAAGATTCTTAACCTGCATGTCGACCATTACGGTGGTAAAGATAATGGGCGAACTCATGCACCCGTTCCGTTCTACGTCTCTTCCAGAGGTTATGGTGTATTGATCAATTCCGCTCAATATTTAACCTATTATGTTGGAACAGGCGTACGGAAAGATGTCAAAGTCCCCGCAGAAGTAAAAGACCGCAATACCGATAAAAGCTGGAATTCCCGACCTTACTCGGATGCTGTAGAGGTGTATGTGCCTACGGAAGGGGCCGAAGTGTATGTCTTTGCCGGTGTCAACGCGCTTGATGCAATAAAGCGCTATAACCTCTTTTGTGGTGGTGGTGCCTTGCCACCGAAGTGGGGGCTTGGTTTTACACAACGTGTGCAAAAGCTTTATACAGCGGCGGATGTTGTTAAAGAAGTGGCCGAATTTGAGGAACATGGCTTCCCACTTGATTTTATCGGGCTCGAACCGGGCTGGCAGTCCAAGGCTTATCCCTGTTCGTTTGAATGGGATAAAGGACGTTTTCCAAATCCGGCAGCCTTGGTAAAAACGCTGGCTGATAAAGGTGTTCGGCTAAACCTCTGGACTAATCCGTATGTCTCACCCGACGCTCCCATTAGCAAATCTATTGAGCCTTTTACAGGATCTCATACGGTGTGGAATGGGACTGTTCCTGATTTAAATCATCCGGATGCAAAGCGTATCCTCGCAGACCAGCTGAGCCGATCACAAATCAATATCGGAATCAGCGGCTATAAGATTGATGAGGTCGATGGTTACGATTACTACCTGTGGCCAGATATGGCCAAATTTCCCTCGGGGATCAGTGGAATTCAAATGCGGCAAACCTATGGCGTGCTTGCACAGAAATTGACCGACAGTCTATACCGTCAGCAGAACAAACGAACGTTTGGACTTGTACGGGCATCCAATGCCGGCGCCAACAACATGCCCTATGTGATCTATAATGACTACTATAGCCATCAGGATTTTATTACCGCGCTGGTCAATAGTGGCTTTTGTGGCCTGCTGTGGACGCCAGAAGTTAGGGGTTCCAAGACGGGAGAAGAATGGTTGCGCCGTTTCCAGACGGTTGTGTTTTCACCAATGGCCATGATCAATGCCTGGTCCAGTGGAACAAAACCATGGTCTTTCCCCGAAGTGGCCGAAAAAGTGAAATACTATGCGCAGCTGCGGATGGAATTGATGCCTTATCTCTACTCTGAATTTGCAAAATACCATTTTGAAGGTACGCCCCCCTTCCGGGCCATGGTACTGGAAGATGGATTCCAGGGGCAGACAAATTTGACAGTGGGAAACCAAGACCTGGAAACGAACCCCTATTTGGAAGCGGTAAACAGGGAGGTAAAAGATCAATATATGTGTGGTGAATATCTATTGGTTGCTCCCTTGTTTACGGGAGAATCTTCTAGAAAGGTGCTGCTGCCCAAGGGCAACTGGTACGATTTCTATTCGGGACGTTATGTCGGCAATGGCGAGGAAATCGTCGCCAAACCCAAAGACGATCGGATACCTGTGTATGTGAAAGATGGTGGCATCATCCCGATGACAACGGCAAGGCTTCATGCGCCCACAGTTGGTGAAAAAGTCAATTTGATCATTCGGCATTACGGCGAAAAGGAAGGGTTGTACAACCTATATGATGATGATGGCGTAAGTTTCGACTATGACAAGGGTGCTTATTCCTGGCGGCGGATACGTTTTAAAAGAAATGCGCTTGGCAAATTGGAAGGGGATATCTCAGCGGCAAGCAAAAACAAACCAAATACGGTCGGTACTGTAGCATTTGAATTGATGGGGCAATGATGCTGTTTTAAACAGTAATCCCTGTTTTAAGCTTCTGAAAACCATTTTTTACCGCTAAAAAGACCAAAAAATACACTGTTTAACCTCGTGGATTCACTGATATTTGAGGTAACTGATTATAAAAAATAACCAATTTATTAAATGCGTGGCCGAGTTATCGATCATCTTCTCATGATAGATAATCGCCATAAAAACTGATTTATTATGATAAAAAGTATCACAAAAATGGGGTGCTTTGTACTCTTCCTATTTCTAGCCTTGGGGAGTATAGGTTTACCGGTCTTTGCCCAACAAAACATACGGCTTTCAGGAAAGGTGACCAACAAAAAGGGAGATGCACTGCAGGGAGTCACTGTTCGTATCAAAGGGAAAAGCCAGGGCACAAGTACAGATGCTGCGGGGAAGTATCAGCTGGAGGTTGCCCCATCCAGCACCCTTGTCTTTAGTCAGGTGGGGATGAAAGAGCAGGAGCGCGCCGTCGGTAACCAGCGGCAACTTGATGTCACGCTGGAAGATAGTGACAATGCGCTGGACGAGATTGTTGTCACGGGCTATGGTGGTGTCGCAAAGAAACGTGACCTCACGGGAGCCATCTCTTCCGTCAATGCCAAGAAAATCGAAGAGCGTCAGCCCATTAACCTTTTCGATGCCTTACAAGGGCAGGCTGCCGGGGTGCTTATTGTCAATGACGGTGGTGGGGCACCCGGAGCGACAGGATCTATTCAAGTGCGGGGAACTTCGACTTTGAATGGTGGAAATGGCCCCTTATATCTGGTCGATGGGGTAATTAACCCTGATGGTGCAACCATAAATCCGACAGATATCGAGAATATCGAAGTGCTCAAAGATGCGGCTTCTGCATCCATTTATGGATCGCGTGCAGCCAATGGCGTTATCCTCATCACAACCAAGCGCGGATCAGAAGGAAAACCCATGGTTAATGTTAACTACAACCATCTTTTTGGACGTCTAGCTCATTACATCCCTGTAAGCAACTCTGCAGAAGTGAGGGCTTTCCGATATATCCAAGGCCTCAATACCAATACGGATTCCATCAACCCAAGTTTCAATTCCGATAACGATTTACAAAGACTCTTATTGGGGAATCTGGCACAGAAGAAGGAAATCAAGGTGAGTGTTTCCGGTGGTCAGAAAAATCTGCGTTACTACAGCAGTTTGAATTATCTGGATGATAAATCTATTATCTTGAATAGTTACGCCAAACGTTTGCAATCACGCATCAATGTGGAATATCAGTTTTCATCCAAGTTGAAGTATTCCAACAATATTTCCTTTTCCTGGCAGAAAGGCAATACAATTCCGATCGGCAATACGATAAGGGTTGTAATGGACCGTCCAGCCTATTCCTTGATTTACTATCCCGATGGTTCTTTAACAAGCTACATCGGTTCGAAACGTAATCCTGTAGCCAACGCTTTGTTTGAGAAAAATCTGGATGAAACCTATTCTGGGCAATTTAACAATCAGTTGGATTATCAGATCAGGGATGACTTAAAGTTCACAACCTTGTTCAATGCACGGTTAGACAATTTACAGAATACCCAATTCTCACCGCGTTTTCTTTCGGCAAACAAGGACCAGAATAGCGGAACAAATGAGTTTAATAAAACGTTTACCTGGGAGTTTCAATCCTATCTGAATTATAATAAAACTTTTGCGCAGGATCATAATGTCACGGCTTTATTGGGCTTCAGTTCGGATCGCAGACGTTATGATCGTTTTCACTCCGAATATATGAATAGCGTCAACGAGGAGGTTTTGGTGACCTTTCCGGATTACCTGACGCCTTCAAAAACCTATACCACGGCAACAGCCAATGCTTCTGCTTCTATTTTTAGCCGGATTGGCTACAATTACAAAGGACGCTATCTCGTTCAGGGATCCTATCGGAGAGATGGTTCATCGCGGTTCGGTGCGACAAATAAATGGGGGAACTTCCTCTCGGCATCTGCTGCATGGCGGTTTTCGGACGAGAATTTCATGAAATGGGCCAAGCCGGCATTGGTAGATGCTAAACTACGGTACAGTATCGGTCAACTTGGAAATGATAAAGTAGGCGATTATGAATCGTACACCAAAGTGGCCTTTGGCGGTTCGTATAACGGTGTCGGCGGAGCTGCATTGACCAGTACATTTGGCAATAATCGGATCAAGTGGGAAACAACCACTCAGAATAATGTGGGGCTAGATCTGACCTTCTTAAATGGTCGATTGGGATTTACGGCAGACTATTATGTTAAAACGACAACCGATTTATTGTATCCGCGAGAGCTTGCCAAAGAAACCGGTTATGCCAAAGTGAATGTCAATTTAGGGACAATCCGCAACCGCGGGATGGAATTTGTGATCAGTGGAAAACCAATAATGACGCGTGATTTCAGCTGGGAGGTGAATGGTAATATTTCCTTTGAACGGGGTAAGATTGTGAAGCTGGCAGATGGAATACCATTTTTTCCGGGTAATAAATGGTACGCGGAAGAAGGTGGCCGTATCGGAAATTTCTACGGCTGGCGCAATTTAGGGGTTTACGCCTGGGATGAATCTAACGCTTACAACGACAATTGGGAGAAATTGACACTTGTCCTAGACGATCAGGGGAAACCGATGTATCGTGATGGAAAAGCGGTATATACATTCAATGGTAACGATTATCATGGAACAGTACACCAGCTTTATGCGCCAGATGGTAAACTCAAAGGGGGGGATGCTGAATGGCTGAACAACAAAAAGGATAGTTTGATCAATGACGAAGATCGCATGATCCTCGGCAACGCGACACCTGATTTCTATTTTGGTTTTATGCAGACCTTTAGATACAAAAGATTTACCCTAAATGTACTCTTTAATGGTTCCTTCGGCGGTGAAGTCTACAATGCCTTGCTGCAACGTCAAAATTACCCGACCAATACCGGGGCAGGTTCACCGGACATGGTTTATAATGTATGGCGCAAACCCGGGGATGTGGCCAAATACCCAAATTACGTGGAGCGAAACAACCGTGGAAATATGAAAACAAACCAGAATAGCCTCTATATCGAAGATGCGACATTTGTTCGGTTGTCAAGCGCGCGCTTAGCCTACACCTTCGATCCACAGTTGATCAATAGGTTGAAAATGAAAGGACTTACTGCCTTCGTTTATGGAAGCAACCTGTTGACATGGACCAATTACCGGGGTTACGATCCCGAATTTAGTACAAACAATCCGCTGACACCGGGTGAGGACGATGGCCGTTACCCGAGGAGACGGGAGTTTGGATTTGGCGTAAACATCAATTTTTAGCATATATCTTTTAGGGTGAGTCCCGTCTGAAGGATGGGGCAGATAAAATATTTTTGACATGAAAACAAAGATCTTAGCACTGTTACTGCTATCAGCTACGTTGGGAAGCTGTAACAAATTCTTGGAAGAGAAACCGCTGGCCGAAGTTGCACTGGATCAGCATTATAAAAACTTATACGATGTGCAGGCCGCAATAGCCGGAATGTATAGCGCCTTTCAGCTCGAAATGGTTGGTAAGGGTAATTATCAGGATAACAAAGACAATTACCTCGAAAAATACCTGTATTGGGGCGAGTATCGTGCCGATAACTTTGACCGCGCAATCAGCTACACCAAAGACTATGTGGATGAGATCGTATTAAATAGCCTTACGCCAACCAATCAGTTTTCAGACTGGAGCGGGCTCTATACCGCCATCGGGCGTATCAATAACAATATCAAGTATATTCCAAAGGCAGCAGAACTGGATAGCCGTATCACTCCGGAGATGCTGAAGGATTATCTCGCGCAGTGTTATGCCCTTCGAGCCATGTGTTATTTCTACCTCGTCCGTGTGTGGGGCGATGCTCCGATATGGCTTGAACCCTATGAGGATGTGCAGCAGCCCGCTGCCAGTCCACGTGAACCGAAAGATAAGCTATTGAACGAGGTCATTATACCGGATCTGGAAAAAGCCTATTCCCTGGTCGATAAAGACGCGAAAAACCCCCTATGGACCATCGGAGGGGCAGGAATATGTGCAATCATGTCGGATGTATATATGTGGAAAAAGGATTATCAAAATGCGACAAAATGGATAACACGTCTTTTTTTAACAAAGTCTCCTACGGGTGTAGGTTATGCCGGAACCAATGAAAGCAATTTGCAGGATGGCGCAAGCTGGAAAACTATTTTTGTCAATCCAACTTCCAGTAAAGAAACGATTTGGAGCATCCATTGGGACTACTTAAAAAATGGCTGTGCCTGTATGCAGACCTCATGGTCGCCTAACAACAAGCAGATTGTCGTCGATGAAGGGGTGTGGGCAACCTGGTTTCAGCCGCAGACGACCACTTCGCCGAGTCCTGATATCAGGCCACAGCAGACTTTAGATGTCTATTTTGGGTTGCCAAGCAACAAGCGAGATCGATTTATCAAGTGGTATCCTACGGATGCGAACCCAACCAAAGCGGATCCATGGCCTGTGACAAATCAGGCACTTCCAGTTTATTTAACCATGTACCGCCTGAGTGACATGTATCTTTTATATGCTGAAGCGTTGAATGGCTTGGGTGATCGCGCCAATGCCCTGAAATATTTAAACTTTGTCCGCAAGCGTGCGCGCCTGCCACAATATGATGCAAATGATGCCACTATTGCGACAAGCTACCAGCTGGAAACGGCGATTTTGGAGGAGCGTCGTCTGGAACTTTTTGGTGAAGGTAAAAGGTGGTTTGATCTGGTGCGCACCGGACGTGTAAAGGACGTGATGGATCCCATCTTAAAACGTAGACAGGAAGAAGCGGGTAATTTGGAAAAACCTGGATTTTTAGATCCAACAAACAGAGTGTATTGGCCTATTCACCGGAATGTTCTAAACTCCAATAAATCATTGGTTCAAAATCCCGGATATACAGATTAATAGAAGAATTTAAATCAGAGCGTCATGAAAAGAATGTTTAAGACCAAATGGACCTATAACGCTATCATCGTGGTAAGTCTATTAATGACAAGTTGTTCACTTTTCGATTTGGAACTGCAAAAAGATTACGACTACCAACATAAAACTTTAGATCCCAATATCGGGATAAGTGCACGAAAATTTCTGGAGAGCCGATCTTACGAAACAGTGGAAAATCCAACAGATACGGTTTTCAAATGGATGCGGAAGGGCTTAGAATATGCTGGTATCCCTTTGGAAGAATTTGAAAAGACAGATCGAACCTTTATTTTTTTGCATAATGATGGCATAAAGACCTGGGATGTAAAAACGAAAAAAGTGACTGCAGGCCTCTTTTTTGACTTTCCAATTGTGACCGGGGTGGACGGAACAGGCAAGCCAATGACGAGACCGGCGACAAAATGGGAAGACTACAGTAAAGATGATGTTCGTAATTATTTCCTTTACCTCATGCTGGAAGGGAATTACAACTTTGATAAGCTGACCATTGAAAACACCAAAGCAAAGACCATGCTTCCTGCCAATACTGTTGCCAGTAAAAGTTCGCTGCTGGGCTACATGAATGAAGGTAAAGGTTTTGATCAGGAGGGGATGATGGTCTTACGCTTGGTCAATAACAGTGATTTGGCGCCGATTCAAATTAACAATAAGACAACCAATCGGTCCGGGGGATACATTGTAACCAACGGCGTGGTTCATGTCTTTGGCAGCAAAGGAAATACCACAGTTTATCCATTTGCGGGAGCACTTTAACAAAAGAACCTTTTAAACAAATTTAAATATGATCAAAAAGAATTCAGTTATTGCTTCACTTCTGCTGCTATTGGCGGTAGGAACTAGCTGTGAGAAATCGCCCGCCGAAAAACTCACTTTAAACAGTATTGCCTGTGTGCAATGCCACACCATTCAGTCGGCAGCAGATCTTCAGGCATTGAGCTTACAGCCCGGAGACACGGTTATTATGAAGTCCGGGCAATGGACAGATCAGGAATTAACCTTCAGTGCGCAGGGAACAAAACAGCAACCCATTGTACTGATGGCAGAGCAGCGTGGAGCTGTTATTATGAAAGGTACTTCTTCCGTTAGTATCACAGGACAGTGGCTTGTTGTGGACGGACTCGTATTCCAGGAAGGGTATACAACAGGCAAAAATGTGGTGGATTTTACTTCTTCCTCTTCAAACTGTCGCCTTACCAATACATCGATTGTGGACTATAATCCGCCGGCAGCGACGACCGACTATCGTTGGGTATCGATCAATGGTTCCTACCATCGGGTCGACCACTGCTATTTAAAAGGAAAAATCCATCAGGGCCCGACCATGGTTGTATGGGGGACCAGTAAACCAATGAAACACCGCATCGATCATAACTTTTTTGGCGAGCGTGCTGCGGTACAGGACAATGGCGGTGAAACCATCCGCATTGGCACCAGCGACTGGTCGATGACCAGTGCGCTGACAACCATTGAAGATAATATCTTTCAGCGCTGTAACGGCGAAACGGAAATCATATCCAATAAGATGGGGGCCGATACGATCCGCAACAACTATTTTTATGAAAGTCAGGGAACCTTATGCCTGCGACATGGTAATGGATCTGCCGTTTATGGAAATTATTTTGTCGGTAATGGCAATAGTGCTGCCGGTGGTATTCGTATCATAGGTGAAGACCATTTGGTCTATAACAATTACTTCCAGAATATGGCCGGTACGGGGCAAAAAGCCGCGTTGGCGATTATGGACGGCGTACCAAATTCGCCCTTAAGCGGGTACTTTCAAGTCAAGCGGGTGAAAGTTGTGGCCAATACAATGATTAAATGTAAGCAGTCATTTGATATTGGTTCGGGAAAAGGCGGAAATAACCGGACATTAGCGCCAACGGATGGGCATATTGCAAATAATGTGGTGTCCCAATCGGCTCAATCAACGATGTTAACCTTTACCGATCAACCGGTCAATTTTGTTTATCAGGGAAACATTGTTTTCGATGTACCCACAAGTCAGCAACTTCCAACTGGATTTACCCGAGTTAATCCACAGTACACACTGACAACAGATGGCATCTATGAGCCATCAAACAGCAGCCCCGTATTGGGTGCTTTTGTGGGAAATTATCCTTTTGCGGCTGCCACGGATGCGGGAGCTCCTAAATTAGATACGAAGCATCGTGATCTGCTGAAAGCCCAAAATATTGGGCCTGTATTTATGTCCGGTCTGGGGAGCAGTTTGGTCATTAATCCTTAAACGAATGTAAAGCATATTTTATGCGGGGAATAAACGATTTATTCCCCGTTTTCTTTGTGATAAATAATGCTTGTATTTACCGCATATAATTATGAGATCCATGGAAACATACGACTACCAACGTATACCTAAAAACAATTTTCAATCGGTTTTTAGACAGTAATCAGTCAGTGTTTATTCAGTCTTCACTGAACAAGCACTGAACGAGCACTGAACAATCACTGAACAAGCACTGTCTAAAAGTAGAACTTGACCGCTATCTGATCATAGTTTGCCGCAGCTATATTATCTTTCAGCGGAATGGCTGATGTTCAATGAATTCTTGTTGCGCAACTGGAGCTATTATGGTCTTATTGAAAAGATTAAATCCAAGGCCGGAATGGTCGGTATGAATACCATTATTAAATAAAATTAATCCATTTTTTCTCCACGATAAAACTTACTCCAAGCATCGCGTGCATAGCCATTGTCTACGTATTCAAAAGTAGAAGCACTTGCCCCTTTTAACTCCTGACCGCGATAGAAAACGGTCCAGGAGTCTTTTGCATAACCTCCCGCAAGCGCTTTAAATGTAGATGGCGAGGCATCCTTAACTTTTACTCCTCGATAGTACACATTCCAGGCATCCCTGCCATAACCGTCATCGAGGTATTCAAAGGTTGAAACAGAAGCCTCTTCCACTTTCTGATTTCGGTAAAAAACAGACCAATCGTCCTTCGCATATTGCCCTCCGAGAGACTGCAAGGAAGTCGCTGTAGGCTTATCATTCTTTTCGCCCCGATAATAGCTTGACCAATTATCTTTTGCATAACCCCGACCGAGGTTTTCAAAGCTGGAGGAGTTGGCTCCTGCAATTTCTTTGCCCAAATAGTAGACTTTCCATGCGTCTTTGCTGTAACCATTTCCCAGCGTCTTGAAGGAAGAGGCTGTCACATTCGATAAGGATCTGCCATAAAAATAGACCTTCCAGGCATCACTAGCGTAACCGTCACCCAGTGACTGAAAAGTAGAAGGACTTGCATCGGCTACAGCTGCCCCCCGAAAATAGACTTTCCAGGTGTCTTTTGCATAACCATCACCTAAAAACTGAAAAGAACCGGCATTGGCATTGACAATTTCTTTACCACGATAGTAAATACGACCGCCAATTTTGGCATAGCCGTCTCCCAACTGGTCTTGATGGATATAGGCACTGCTATTTTCGTATTTGCTATTATCAACATAGACATCGCTGGCAGAGCCAAGCAGAAGAAGGGCGAGCATTGTTTTAAAAGAAATAGCTAGTATCATATCGCGTTCGGTCTAAAATGAAATGTAAGTATTCTTGCTAGTGTATGTTGTTGATGAGACTGCAATATAAGGGTAAAAGTTTAGTTGCATTATTGAAACAAATAAAAAATACGTATTCTGTCATACCGAGGTCAATGATCGGTGATGTAAGCCCTGTTATTTGGTAAAGCAGTATATTTTTTGTATATTGCTGGTTATGAGTTTTAAAGAAAAATTAGAGAACTGGCGCACGTCAATCAATCGCGCCGGTAGTGGTGAGGAATTGTATATTTTGCTTTTGAACTACAAAAAGTTTATCAACAAAAATTGGGTGGACGATTTTGGCGATCCGGGCAACTGGAAATCGGAATTAAATCAGGTCATCAGCAAAGTAAGAAACAAGGTGGATGTAACAGATATCAGCGCCTGCCAAGATTTATCGTCCTATCAGGACGATGCCCGGCAGACCGCACATTCACTCAATCATACGTTAAAATATCATCACTCATTGACAAAAGGGTAGGCTAGGCCTACCTTTTTTTGTGATCAAAATTTTCTAAATTATTGACGAAGCGGGATGTGTTATCAACCATGATAGTACATCCCGCTTTATTTTTTTTCGATTTCCGCCTAGTGACTAGCGGCTCAATAAGATAGCTAGCAGGATAAGAACCTACTATTTGAAAAAATATTTGTGGATGTCGGAAAATGTTTCTACTATTGTATAGTAGTATAGAATAGTATAGATTACTAGCCGCTGTACTACAAACAAATAACCAATCTATAAGAAGACCAATTTATGATCTACCACATGTATTACCAAATCTGTAAATGGCAGCGATGTAGTCTTGTCTTCCTTTTTCTTCTGTTAGCGGGCTTCGCAAATGCGCAGTCCAAATCATTTGAATTAAGAGGAGTTGTATTGGATAGCGTCGGACATTTACCTATTTCCAATGTTACAGTCGCTTTTGTGGGAAAAAGTACTGCTGTATCAACGGATGCTCAGGGACAGTTCCTGATCAAAGATGTGCACCTCAACGATCAGCTTGTCCTGACTTCGGTCGGATTCGACCGCAAGACTGTTCAGGTCACCAGCACCAATCGTATGACCATCTTTCTGTCCTCATCAAGTTCGAACCTGGATGAGGTGACCGTTGTCGCATACGGCACGCAAAAGAAAACGAGTATGGTCGCTTCGATCACCTCGATCAATCCAAAAGAAATTAAAGGCCCTACCTCCAATCTGACCACCATGCTGGCGGGTCGGGTAGCGGGTTTAATTGCGTATCAGCGCAGTGGTGAACCCGGCAACGACAATGCCTCGTTCTTTATTCGCGGTGTCGGGACCTTCGGCGCCGGAAAGAAAGACCCCCTGATCCTTATCGATGGGATGGAATCGAATACAACAGCTTTGGCGCGGCTTCAGCCCGATGATATTGCTGGTTTTTCGGTGCTGAAAGATGCGGCGGCCTCTGCATTGTATGGTGCCAGAGGTGCAAATGGTGTGGTGCTGGTCAATACCAAAAGTGGTATCGTGGGAAAAGCAAAATTTAATGCACGTTTTGAAAACTCGATTTCTACCAATACCCGAAACTTCCAATTTGCCGATAACATAACTTACATGAACCTGGCCAATGAAGCTGTTTTGACACGTAACCCGAGAGGAACATTACCGTATGACCAAAATAAAATCGATCATACCGCAAGGGGAGACGATCCCTTACTTTATCCAAACAATAACTGGATCGATCAATTGATTAAAGATTATACCAACAATCAGCGTTTCAATTTCAACGTCACCGGGGGCGGTAACTTAGCGCAATACTATGTTGCGGGTACTTTTAACAATGACAGGGGAATTTTGAAATCGGAAAGTGGTAATAATTTTGATAATAATATTAACCTCAAAAATTATTCGATACGATCCAATATTACCTTAAATATTACGCCGACAACCATTGGAATTATCCGTACTTCAGCACAGTTTGACGATTATAAAGGGCCGATCGGTGGCTATGACGATTGGGGCAATTTGATCAATGGGGGGCAACGGGTATTCAAAGAAGCGATCTGGTCCAATCCCGTGATGTTTCCCGCAGTTTATCCAGCTTCTTATGCGCCTTTCACAACACATCCACTTTTCGGAAATAACTTTATACCGACGACAAAGACCTTGTACAATAACCCCTATGCCAAGATGGTCAACGGCTTTCAGGAATACAATAGTTCGACAGTCAATGTGCAACTGGAGCTGAAACAGAACTTTGACTTTATCACAAAAGGCCTCTCAGCACGTCTAATGGCTTATACACAACGGTACTCGTATTTTTCGGTGCGCAGAAGCTTTGAACCCTTCTACTATAATCTGCTGAAAATACCGGGTACAAACAATACCGTATTGAGCTTACTGAATGAAAACCAGGGAACGGAATACCTCGACTACAGTCAAGGGGATCGGATACAGAATACAACGACCTATGGCGAGTTCGCAGTCAATTATAACCGGACCATTGGAGAGGATCACGACATCACGGGGATGCTGATCGGTATCATGCGTAATTACCAGACAGCAAATGGAGGTAATTTACAGGCCTCCCTGCCGGCACGTAACATCGGTGTGTCCGGACGGGCAACTTATGCGTATAAAAATAAATACCTGTTTGAAGCAAACTTTGGTTACAATGGTTCCGAGCGCTTTTCTAAAGATAAACGATTTGGCTTTTTCCCCTCTTTTGGGCTAGGCTGGAATCTACAGGAAGAGCCGATGTTTGAGTTTATCACACCGGTGGTATCTCGTCTGAAATTGCGCGCAACCTATGGTTTGGTGGGTAACGATCAGATCGGTAATGAGCGTGATCGGTTTTTCTATCTATCGCAGGTCAATCCCAACGATCCTGGGAAAGGTTTTTCCTGGGGAAACCTTTGGGATTATACCCGGCCAGGTTACTCCATATCACGTTATGCCAATCCCAATATTACCTGGGAGCGTGCCAAAACATTTGATGCTGGTTTTGACCTGAACCTTAAAAATGGATTGGGAGTTGTCTTTGATTATTATAACTCCAAGCGAAGTGATATCTTAATGGTGCGCTCCACCATTCCGACGACTTCAGGTTTTCAGGCTGATATTCAATCCAATATGGGTAAAGCGGAGAGTAAGGGATTTGACCTGGCCTTGGACTATAACAAATCATTTGCAAACACCTGGTGGACGCAGTTGCGCGGCAACATGACTTATGCGACCAATCGTTTATTGACTAATGAGGAACCAAATTATCCAGCTAATTTATCTTACCTAACGCATTTGGGCTATCCGATTAAACAGCAATATGGATTGATCGCCGAACGCTTATTTGTGGATGATATTGAAGCCGATAACTCGCCATTGCAAAATTTTGGTGGCGCATTGAAAACAATGGGCGGTGATATCAAATACCGTGACATTAACGGCGATGGCAAAATAACTGATCTGGACAAAGTGCCTATCGGTTTTCCTACCGATCCTGAAATTATCTACGGTATGGGATTCACGGTCGGCTTCAAAGGGTTTGATGTGAGTGCTTTCTTACAGGGTTCTGCACGCTCTTCTTTCTTTATAAATCCCGGAAATATCACGCCTTTCGCCATCAATGGCCCCTATCAAAATGGGCTGTTAAAACAGGTGGCCGATAGTCACTGGTCGGAAGATAATCAGGATATCCGTGCATTTTGGCCACGATTGACCGACGGATTCAATAACAACAACAATCAATTTTCGACCTGGTGGATGCGCAATGGTGCGTTCCTTCGCCTAAAATCTGTTGAATTGGGCTATACGGTACCAAAGAAGGTCCTGGATCGCTGGAAGATGTCCAATATCCGCATTTATACCAATGCCCTGAACCTCGCTGTATGGAGCAAATTTAAAATGTGGGATCCTGAAATGGGTGGTGATGGTTTGGGTTACCCGGTTCAGGCGGTGTACAATATCGGTATCAATGTGGGATTATAAAAAACAATGTATCATGAAAAAATTAACTGTATTTAAAGCGATGATGGTGTCAGGTCTATTGTTTTTTCAATCCTGCAACTATCTGGATGTTGTACCCGACAATGCCCCGACAATAGATAATGCCTTTACCATGCGCAGTGAAGCCATCAAATATTTGGCAACCTGCTACTCTTATTTGCCCAATGATGGCGAACCGACTATAAATCCCGCTTTTATGGCAGGAGACGAGTTTTGGTTGGATTACCCAACGCGCAGTATCAACGGGACGAACTGGAACATCGCCCGTGGCAATCAAAATGTAACCAATCCTTATGTCAATTATTGGGATGGATATATGTACAATGCCATTCGGGACTGCAATATCTTTTTGGAGAATATTCAAAATCCCGAGAAAGTACGCGATATGACGCAAGACGAACGTACCACCTGGGAAGGGGAGGTCCTATTCTTAAAAGCGTATTACCATTTTATGCTGATGCGGCATTATGGTCCTATCCCCATTATGGATGTCAATGTGCCTGTCACAGCACCAATTGAGGAGACGCAGGTCAAACGTAAGTCCGTTGACGAAGTTGTGGATTATATTGTGAAAGTACTTGATGCTGCGGCAGCTAAATTGCCTAGTGTCGTGCAGTCGCCTGTAACTGATCTGGGGCATATTACCAAACCGATTGCCTTAGGCATCAAGGCGAAAGTCCTATTATATGCAGCTAGTCCATTATTTAATGGCAATACAGACTATGCGACCTTTAAAAATGTGGACGGCACCTTATTTTTTAATCCGAGCTTTCAGGCAGAGAAGTGGCGTAAAGCAGCGCAGGCCGCAAAAGAAGCGATTGCCGCCTGTGAAGAGCTTGGTATGACGTTGTATGAATTTCCAACACCGGTACGTCCGCTGTCCAATACCACAATGATTCAGATGAGCATCCGTAACGCTGTGACGGAAAAATGGAACCGTGAGATCATCTGGGGGAATTCGAATTCGCGGACCTGGCAGTTGCAGTACTCGTCCATGGCCCACATCGACCCAAATAATGCCGGTAATAACAGTGTCAATGGTACGCTGGCTCCAACGATCAAAATCATTGAACAGTTTTATACGAAAAATGGGGTGCCGATGGATGAAGACAAAACCCTGGATTTTAGCAATAAAAATCAATTGCGTACCGGAACGCATGACGAACGCTTCAACAACATCGAAAACTACCGAACAGCGCGTTTGCATTTTGACCGTGAAAATCGTTTCTACGCCAATGTAGGCTTTGATGGTGGGGTTTGGTACATGGAAAATAGCCCAAGTCAGACAGACGAAAATACCTGGACGACGCAGCTTCGCCTGGGCCTATTTGGCAGTGGGGTTTCTGTGCCGATCACAACTTATTATCCAAAAAAGCTGGTCAACTGGAAATTTGCCTTTAAAGATGGAAACAGCTCACATATCGAAGAGTATCCTTGGCCTATGCTGCGGCTTGCCGACCTGTATCTGATGTATGCCGAGGCCTTAAACGAAAGTGAAGGACCGACAGCAGATGTATTCCTCTATCTCGATAAAATTCGCAAGCGCGCCGGTCTAGAAGGGGTGAAAGAATCTTGGGCAAAATATGCATTCAATAGCGCCAAACCGACGACAAAAGAAGGGCTCCGTGCAATCATACAACGTGAACGTAATATTGAGATGAGCTTCGAAGGTTCCCGCTTTTGGGATCTGCGGCGCTGGAAACTTGCTGCGCAGGAGCTCAACAAAAATATCACGGGCTGGGACCGCAATCAGGATAAGGATCATCCAGAACTTTTTTATCAGGAACAAACCTTCTATCAACAACGATTCGTGGCACCGAGAGACTATTTTTGGCCGATTAAAGAAAGCGATCTGTTGGTCAATCCAAATTTGGTACAAAATCCAGGTTGGTAATTAGCGTATTAAATTGAAGAAAATCATGAAAAAACGAATATATCGCAATAGTATCTATGTCATGGCCGGTTTGCTTTTTCTGTTGCTCGGCTGTAAAGAGGAAAAAGGCTGGACCTTAATGGAGGACGACCAGACCAAACCTGGAACGGTACAGCATCCGTCGGTGGTCAATGGCTATGGACAGGCAACGATACATTACAGCCTTCCGGAAAATGACAATATACTCTATGTCAAAGCCGAATACGTGATGGCGAGTGGTGCCACCCGTGTCGTCAAATCGTCTACCTATACCAATGAAATCTTAATCGATGGGTTTCCGGATACCAAACCGCAAACCGTTAAACTGTATGCAGTGAGTAAAGCTGAGGTGGTGTCGGATCCCGTAGATGTCATTGTTGAACCGAAGACGCCGATCTTTAACCTGGTGTTTGGGGAGATGAAGGTAACGGCTGCCTTTGGCGGTATCCGCATTACCTCAACCAATAAGGAAAAAGGAAATGTGGTGATCGTACCGATGGTAGACTCACTCAACAATGGGGAGTACTTACCCCTGGACAATTATTATGGACAGGATTCCATTATTCTTTATAATGTCCGTGGATTGAAATCCAAAGAAATGAAGTTCGCATTTTATGTCCGTGATCGTTGGTTAAATAAGTCCGATACGCTCTACACTTCGATTACGCCATTGGAGGAAAATCTGTTTAACCGGCAATTGTTTACGCCATTACGTTTGCCGGGGGATGCGCAAATCCTCTATGGCTCCATGGACAATCTATGGGATGGCAATCTCAATACGAGCAAATGGCCAAGCTTTTATACGGTAGAGAATGCCGGGATACCACAATCGGTGACTTTCTCGATCGGGAGAGAAGCAAAACTAAGTCGTGTTGTAATCTTTCCGAGAAGGGAAAACGGATTCTACGATAAGGGCAATTTACGTGATTTTGAGATTTGGGGAAGCAATACGCCGAATCTGGATGGCTCTTGGGAGTCATGGACCAAATTGGCTACCTGTACAGTCCGTAAGCCATCGGGAACACCGTCGGGAACAAATACCAATGCCGACGAAGTGTATGGTACCGCTGGCTGGTCATTTGATCTACCGGAAGATGCTCCGAAATACAAGTACCTGCGCATTCGCAATCTGCGCAATTGGCGGGGAAGTTATTTTATGCAGATTAACCAGATTCAGGTTTGGGGCGTTTATTAATCAATTTAAAAAGCAAAAGTTATGAAAAGATATATCGTATTGCTGTCCTTATTTATCGTGGCGCTGTTGGCAGCTTGTTCCAAAATGGATGAGTTTACCGAGCACACGGATGGGAAAGCAATTATCTACCCGGCAAAGTTGGATTCGATTAGAGTTCGTTCGGGAAAATACCGTATCCAGGTAGAAGGGGTCTATAGGGCTTCCTCGGGTGTTTCTGAGCTACGTATCTATTGGAACAGTAAGCAAGATTCGATGAAAATACCGGTCAAACTGACGGGTAAGGTCGATACCGTGCGTTATTTAATCGACAAACTGCCTGAAGGACCCATAAATTTAGAAATTCGTAGTGTGGATGCCGCAGGACGCTTTTCTGTTCCGACCTATGTGGTGGGGAATGTGTATGGCGATCGTTATCGGGAAGGACTTTACCAACGTGTGGTACTCGAACAGAATTTTATTGTTGGACAGCAACTGCAATTGGGTTTGCAAAATGTATCAGAAACCATGGGCTTTGATGGACTGCGTATAGCGTATAGAAATTGGGATGGTGGCACCACAGATACCGTCGTGCGCGCTAAAAATCAGGATGAAAAGATAGGTCTTCAACGCTATCTTCCGGGTGCCGAAGTTTCCTATCGCACGGTGTTCAGACCAGATAGTTCGGCGATTGATACCTTTATGGTCAAATCGACCAAATTGGCTATAAAAAAGGATAATATTACGCCTTGGTACCTGCAGAATTACAAAACACCATTTACAGCGACGGTCTATGACGGTAACCGCTGGGGAGTTTTGGACAATTGGATCACCAATGCCGCCATGAAAAACCACAACGGTTACGGTGGTTTTGGATCGGACGATGGCGGTGTAGTCAACATTGAAGCCGGCTGGGGAGCTCCGGCTATCGTAAATGGAAAAATAGAGCAAAAAGTAACCTTATTGCCCGGTAAATATCGTTTTTTTTGTAACTTATCCTGGACAAATTATGATCAACCGCCAGCAAAACTGGTTGTTAGCAAAGCAAACAGCGGCATTCCAGATCTTGAGCAGATTCAACAGGCAATGGCCCATGCTGATGTTAAATCAGATGGTGTTTATTTTGAAATCAAAGAAAAGGTGACGGTCAATATAGGGATGCTGGTCAATTTTCAACCCGACCATTACATGAAGATTAACGCGTTTCAAATCAATTTACAATAATATCAAGCAGAATGAAGACAGTTATTTTCGCACTAAGTTTTATGTTATGTACTTTCATGGTATCCGCGCAGCCTTTTCAGGTCAGGAAAAACGGGATAACATTAACGTACAATAAAGCGCATGGAACGTATTCCTTAAGTAAAGATCAAGTCGCCTATATACAACAAGCAAGTGCCTATTTGGCGCTTGCTAATGGACAAAAAATTAGTACGGATAAATTGACAGGGCCCCGCAGCGTGACCGAAAAGCCCATCCAGGACAATTTGGGCAAAGGTATGCAGTATACCATTTCGGTTAAGACCCAGCAGGGCATCACATTGCTGCAGCGTTTTTATTTCTACGACGGGATAGATGGTGTTATCCTGGAACTGGAAGTTAAGGGTAAAAACTTGGCTAGCAATGAACTTGTGCCTATCTGGTCAAATGCTTCGGTTGGCGGCCTGGGAAAATCCTTGTATCAGCTGGCGGTTCCTTTTGATAACGATACCTTTATTTCCTATGAGAACAATGCCCTTGCAAGGGATAGTAAGCATAGTGCCGAGGTCGGCGTTGTGTACGATAAGGACAGCGGCAAAGGTCTTTTGATTGGTTCATTGGATCAATCTGTTTGGAAATCGGGCATTGCTATCCAAGGGGCACAAGGACAATACAGTCACCTCGCTGTAAGGGCAGGCTTTACGGATGTGAATATCACACGTGATTCCATGGCGCATGGGGCCGTCAAAGGCGATGTGATCCGTTCCCCAAAATACCTGGTATCCTGTGACAAGGATTGGCGTACTGGACTGGAAAACTTTGCCAAGATCCATCGGAAACTATCGCCGGCCTATGTGAAATCTTGGCAAGGAGCAACACCTGTTGGTTGGAACAGCTGGGGTGTAATCCAGGAAAAACTGAATTTTAAGAATGCTACGGGCACCGCAGACTATTTTGCCAAGGACATTCCTTATTTCCGCAACGCTGATGGTGAAGCCTTTATTGATTTGGATTCCTTTTGGGACAATATGACGCCGGGAGGGATGTCTGGAGATTATACACAATTGAAACAATTTGTACGTTATTGTGACTCCCTGGGACTTAAACCAGGTGTTTATTGGGCACCCTTCACGGATTGGGGGCATGGAAGTGGCCCCGACCGCAAAGCCGAGGGGAGCCAGTTTACCTTCGGACAGCTCTGGACCAAAACCCAAAAAGGCTACCACAATTTAGATGGCGGTCGGGCTCTTGATCCGACGCATCCCGGTACGTTGGCTCGTATGGATGTAATCTTAGGGAAATTGGTCGACTGTGGTTTCCGTATGATCAAAGTTGATTTCCTTTCTCACGCAGCAATCGAATCCACAGGTTTTTACGATCAAAAAATTCAGACGGGTATGCAGGCTTATGCTGTGGGGATGAAACATCTCGTCGACGTACTCCAAGGTAAAATGTTGATCTATGCTGCGATTTCACCTTCCTTGGCGACAGCTCAATTTGCACACATGCGCAGGATAGCCTGCGACGCC
This sequence comes from Sphingobacterium sp. Ag1, assembly GCF_000988325.1. Classification (NCBI taxonomy): domain Bacteria; kingdom Pseudomonadati; phylum Bacteroidota; class Sphingobacteriia; order Sphingobacteriales; family Sphingobacteriaceae; genus Sphingobacterium; species Sphingobacterium sp. Ag1. The sequence continues at coordinate 34,689 of NZ_LBGU01000043.1, forward strand.
TGGAAGACGATCGACCAAACACAGTATACTTTAAATAGTGTGAGCTACGGTTGGTGGCAAACTTATCTTTATGATTTTATCGATGCCGACCATCTTGTCTTTCATGATGAAAGCCCAGAAGTGAATAAGGCCAGATTGCTTTCAGGTGTGGTAACGGGCACCATTATCCTTGGCGACGATCTCTCCAAGAAAGAAAACTGGCAGCCTAAGATGAATCACTATCTGCAGGATCCCGAAATTTTAAAAATTATAGCCGATGGTAAAAGCTTCCGTCCTGCAGGATTTGTCGAAGGAAAAGCGGCAAATACGTATTATTACAAAAAGATAGGAAAAACGCTGTATGTGGCGGTATTTAATTACCATACAGCCCCAGCAACGATAAATATAGATTTTAAACAGATTGGCCTGATGCCAAATACAACATATAAGGCCGTGGAGCTATTTGAAAAAACAGCGCAGGAATTTACTGCTAAAAATTCCATTGCCTTTGAGCAAGCAGGAGCAAAATTACTTAAGATTGCTCTTTAGTTAATAATAACATATGAAGATAACCAAAGAAGAACAGTTTAAAGCGTTGATCGATCGGATCAAACGATTGGAAGCTTTAAACGGGCTTTCGAAACATGAATGTATTGTGCAGGGCGTATTGGATGCCATTGACGCCAGTGAATTGGAGGTACATTCCAGTTTACCATCCGTCAATAACCTGATTCAATACCTCGGCTACGCTCGGGAAACTTTCGCCAAAGCTTACCGCGACCTGATCGCCCATGGCGTGGTGGAATCCAAAAATAGAAAAGGATATTTTGTCGTCAGCAATAACACCCAGTTGAAACAGAAAGTTGCCGTGTTGCTATATGCTTACGATACTTTTCAGGATACCTTGGTGTCTGAATTACGGGCCAATCTTCCGGAAGAAGTGACGGTCGATCTTTTTTTCCATCACAACAATATGGAAACCTTTGAGGATATCTTTAACCGCATACAAGGTCGCTATACAGTATATATTGTCGCGCCGATTGAAAATGCCGATTCTGAGCGTTTGTTACGCAATATTCCGGTATCAAAACTATTGATTATCGATCGGCTGATGGATCTGGGTGCAGAATATTCTTATGTCGCTCAGGAATTTGAAGAAGCGACTTACGCCGTGTTTCAAGAGCTCCATCCAAAGATCAAAAAGTATAAGGAAGTGATCTTCTATTTTAGGGAGAATACAGCCGAACCCAATGAAATCAAAAATGCTTTCTTACGCTTTCTGAAAGACTATAAGCTAAAAGGACGTATCGAAAAGCAATACCATGTGGGCGATCTAAAAAAGGGGAAACTGTATTTTACCATTCATAATCCGGAGCTCTATCAGATGTTAAAAGAGGTGCTTCAAAAGGGCTGGATTTTGGGTGAGGATCTGGGGATTTTATCCCATAATGATGATGTCATTAAGGAGATTATCAGCGGTGGTATCACGACCTTTTCGACGAGTTTTGCACGGATTGGTTCCGAAGCCGCCAAGTTTGTGCTCGAAAGAACAGTGATTCGGGAAGTGGTGCCGACAACCTTGGCGGATCGAGGCTCGGTATAAAAAGGAAGTTTTACGATGATAATTTTTAGTTTTTGTCTTTTTACTGGCTTGGTTGCGTTATGGTCTTTATGGAAATTTAAGACCACCTATTCCACCACGCTTAATGGTTTCTTTCTGGCCGGAAAGAGCAATAGCTTTTGGATGGTAGGTTCGGCCTTGCTGTTGACAAACTTGAGCGCCAACCAGTTTATCGGTGAAAACGAATCGGTTTATATCAATAATCTTTCAGTCATCGGCTGGGGCGTTAGTTCGGTTGTGGCCATGCTTTTGGTGTCGGAATTTCTGCTGCCTATTTATTTTAAGCATGGCTTTCGGACGGTTCCGGATTTCTTGGCACTGCGATTTGACAGCAAAACAAAAATATTGGTTTCGATCCTCATCTTGATTGGTTATATCGTCAATTTGCTGCCTCCTGTATTGTACGGTGGAGCCTTGAGCCTGGCGACCATGTTTGATGTTCCGGCGCTCTTGCATATTACGTACTGGCAGAGCATCTGGCTGCTGGTATGGGCCTTAGGCGTGATCGGTAGTTTATACAGTATTTTGGGTGGTCTCAAGCTGATCTCCTTATCGGATTTAAGTTTGGGTTTATGTCTGTTTTTACTTGCGGTGCTCATTCCTGTCTTTGCGCTTTGGCACCTAGGTGCTGGGGATGTCTGGTTTGGCCTGACGCAGCTACTGCATGAAAAAAAGGAACACCTCAATGCGGTTGGCGGAAAGCAGGATGCGGTCCCATTTTCGACCTTATTTACCGGGATGCTGCTGATCAATTTCTATTACTGGGGGATGGAACCCTATATTGCACAGCAGGCCCTAAGTGCTAAGAATTTAAAGGAGGCCCAAAAAGGGATGACCTTGGCTGCGGGTGGTAAGCTCCTTATGCCCTTGCTGATCAATCTGCCGGGGCTTTTGGCTGTGCATCTGTTGCCGCATGTACAGCCTACGGCTTCTGTTTTTCCGAAACTTATTGTTTTAATTTTCCCCGATATCCTGATTGGTTTTTCCTTGGCCTTGGTCTTTGGTGCGGCGATGACAACGTACACCGCCGGGCTGCAAAGCTGCGGCAGTTTATTTATTTTTAATATTTACAAACCCTATCTGGCTTATAAAAAGAGACCATACAGTGAAAAGGAATTGGTGCGAAAAGGGAAATTGTTCGAATTGATCATTTCAATTTCAGCAATGTTTATTGCCCCTTTTATCCTTTTTGCCCACGATGGATTTTATACCTATTTGCAGACCGTATCGGGTTTATTTAATATGCCCATTTTCACCATTATGATCTTGGGGATCTTATCCCGCCGTGTGACACCGCGCATGGCACAAATTGGGCTGTTTTTGTACATGTTCAGTTATTTTTTTCTGGTGTTTGTCTGGAAAACAGAATTGCATTATCTCCATCTATTCGCTGTGCTTTTTTTGCTGATTTCACTGCTTATCTGGGGAGGAAGTAAATTGAGCCAACCCGATTATCGGTCAACGTATCAATTTGAATTTTCCGGCCAGCATAAAGAAGCCTATTGGAAAGGCCGCTATGGCGTGGGGGCAATGCTGATTGTCCTGATGATTGTCATCTATCTTATTTTTTCACCCTTGGGCATTGCTCAATAAAATCGTATAAACCGCTATGTTGATGCACACAAAAATGAAATACGTTCTCTTAATACTTTTGACCATTTGTTTTGGCACTTCCTACGCCCAACGGTATTATCTATGGGATGATCGACCTGCAAAAGATTGGATGACCGAAGCTTATCCGATCGGAAATGGACGAATAGGAGCCATGATCTTTGGCGGTGTTCAGCAAGAACATATTCAATTTAATGAAAATAGCCTTTGGACAGGTGATGAACAGGAAACAGGGGCCTACCAGGCTTTTGGTGATCTTTTTGTTCGCTTTGAACAAGGGGCCGATTCATCGTATTCTTCTTACAGCCGAAAGTTAAACTTAGATAAAGGGCTGCATGAAATAGCCTATCAGCAGGATGGACAGCAGATCAACCGGCGCTATTTTGCCAGCCAGCCCGACCAGGTTATGGTATTTGAGTATACAAACAGTAAAAAAGGTAAACTCAATGCCCAGATTGTACTTCAGGATGCACATGGGCAGGCGGTAGAGGTGGCGGATGGTAAGCTTGCGTTTCAGGGAATGCTCGACAATGGTATGCGCTATGCCGCGCAGGTACGTGTGCAGATCGTAGGTGGTTCACTTTCCAGAACAACAGATGAAAAAGGACGGGCTGTCCTTAGCGTAAAATCTGCCGATCGCCTTGTTCTGCTGCTGAGTGCCGCAACTGATTATGCCAATACTCGGGCCACCAAATGGAAGTCGGCCGAAGAACCGATGAAGGTTAACGAGCGTAATCTGCAGCAAGCGGAAAAATATGGCGTAAATAAGCTGCTGGCACGGCACCTTGCAGACTATACAGCGCTGTTTAACCGGGTGGCGCTTGATCTCGACCATAGCCAGCTGGACAGTAAGCAAACAACAAAAGTGCTGTTGGAGGCCTATAAAAAACAGCCGATCCCAGCTCTTGAAGCACTGGTCTACCAATATGGACGTTATCTCCTGATCAGCTCTTCCCGAAAAGGCGGTTTGCCTGCAAACCTGCAAGGATTGTGGAACAACAGCAACAATCCACCATGGCGCTCTGATTACCATTCCAATATCAATGTGCAGATGAATTATTGGCCTGCGGAAGTGGCCAATCTGAGTGAGTCGGCCTGGCCTTACCTCGATTATATCAATAGCATGCGTGCCGTGAAAAAAATAAATACACAAAAGGAATTTCCGGGCGTCAGGGGCTGGACTGTAAAGACCGAAAATAATATTTTTGGTGGGGAGAGCTTTCTTTGGAATACGCCGGGAAGTGCCTGGTATGCGCAGGCACTGTGGGAACATTATGCCTTTAACAAAGACGAGAAATACCTACGCGAATTTGCGTATCCGATTTTAAAAGAAATAAGTGAGTTTTGGGATGATCGTCTGGTTCGAAGAGCAGACGGAACTGTGGTGGCGCCAAAGGGCTGGTCGCCGGAACATGGTCCGACCGAGGATGCCGTGAGCTATGACCACCAAATTATTTACGATCTCTTTAGCAACTACATCCAGGCAAGCACAATTTTGAAGTTGGACGCCGATTACCGTAAACATATCACGGCACTTCGCGATGCGCTGCTCAAACCCAAAATCGGCAAATGGGGACAGCTGCAGGAGTGGGAAACGGATCGTGATGATCCGCAGGACAAGCATCGCCATGTGTCCCATCTCTTTGGTCTTTATCCCGGTAATCAATTCTCTGTTTTAAAAACACCGGAACTGGCCAAAGCTGCACGAGTTACCCTCACCGCGCGTGGCGATGAATCCACGGGTTGGTCTATGGCCTGGAAGGTGGCTTTTTGGGCCCGCTTGCAGGATGGGAATCATGCCTATAAAATCCTGACCAATTTCATTAACCTCGTTGGCGGCGATGGTATTGATTACAACAATGGCGGCGGCGTTTATGCCAATCTTTTATGCGCCCATCCACCCTTTCAGATCGATGGTAACCTGGGCTATGTGGCTGCTGTGAGTGAACTATTGCTGCAATCGCAAACGGATGTGCTGGAATTACTTCCTGCTCTGCCTGATCGCTGGTCGGCCGGAACGGTCAAGGGGCTCAAAGCCCGGGGCAATGTACACATCGAAAAGATGGAATGGAATAACAGCAGCATTACGCAGCTCAGCCTTTCTTCGCCGCAAGATCAAACGATTCAGGTATTGAGTCCTTCCCAATTGGCAGGTCTCAGCCCACAGCAGGAAATCAATGGTAAATACCTTTACAAGATTCAATTGAAAGCAAACAAAATAGTCAAGTTCGTAAACAAATCCTAAATCTATTTATATATGCCAACCCATCATTTTAAACATGTTGTACTCGGGCTTTTGATGACCCAGGGGCTTGTCCATCTGGAGGCACAGGCGCAGTCCAAACAGATTCCTATTGAAACCAGATCGAATGCCCTTGTGTTGGAGTACGATTCCACGAAAACACTGAAAATGCTCTATTACGGTGAAAAATTGACTGATTCAAAAGAGTACTCGACCATTGCAAGCGGTTATAGGCAATTGACAGATTATAGTGGCCTCTCCAACGCAGCTTATACCCCTTCAGGTTCAAAAAACCTACTGGAACCCGCCATCATTGTCGTTCATGCCGATGGTAACCGCTCCCTGGACCTACGCTATGAAAAGCATGCGGTGAAAAACGTTGATGCGAATGTCAAACAGCTTGATATTACCCTAAAAGATCCGGTATACGATATTTATGTCGTTTTACACTACAAATCGTTTTTGAATGAGGATATCATTGAGCAGTGGGCAACCATCCAAAATAAGGAAAAGAAAGTCGTCACGCTGGAAAAATTTGCTTCGGCCAACCTCACCCTACGCTCCAACGCGTATTGGCTACGGCAGTACCATGGCGACTGGGCAAAAGAAATGCAGGTGGACGAGGCTCCGTTAACACATGGCATTAAAGTGCTGGACAGTAAGCTCGGAACACGGGCGAATTTATTCCAGCCACCTTCCTTTATGGTGTCACTGGGTAAGGCTGCATCCGAAGATGAAGGAACAGTATTGATGGCAAGCCTGGGGTATAGTGGAAATTTTAAGGTGGATTTTGAAGTGGATTACCTCAATAACCTACGTATCATCGCCGGAATAAATAACTATGCTTCCAATGTAAAATTAGCCAGCAACCAGGAGTTTACAACACCCAAGTTGATTTATACCTTATCGACAAAGGGAAAAGGCACCGCCTCCCGAAATCTGCACAATTGGGCCCGTAAATATCAGCTGCTGGATGGAAATGGCGAACGCCTGACTTTACTCAACAATTGGGAGGCGACCTACTTTGATTTTAATGAACAAAAATTAAAAGGTTTACTCCAGGATACCAAGAAATTAGGCGTAGATCTATTTTTATTGGATGACGGCTGGTTTGGAAATAAATATCCGCGTAACAGCGATCACTCCAGTCTGGGAGACTGGCAACCAAACCGGACAAAACTGCCCAATGGTATCGCGACACTCGTGGAAGAAGCAACCAAGCAGGGGGTTAAACTCGGTATCTGGGTAGAACCTGAAATGGTGAGCCCCAAATCCGAACTCTACGAACAACATCCAGATTGGGTCGTCAAACAACCACTGCGTGAAGAACATTACTTCCGCAACCAGTTGATCCTGGATCTGACGAACCCCAAGGTACAGGATTTTGTTTTTAATATTCTGGATGATCTTTTTACCAAGAATCCATCTTTGGCATATATCAAATGGGACTGCAATGCGGTTATTTACAATGCGCATTCTGCATTTTTAAAGGATCAGGGGGCATTCTATATCTCGTATGTGGAAGGACTGTATAAAGTCCTTGAACGTATACGTTCGAAATATCCGAAAGTGCCGATGATGTTATGTTCAGGCGGGGGTGGTCGTGTGGACTATGCGGCACTTCGGTACTTTACCGAATTTTGGCCTTCGGACAATACAGACCCTTTGGAGCGTATTTTTATGCAGTACGAGTATTCGTACTTTTTCCCGGCAATCAGCACTTCAAACCATGTGACTGACTGGGGAAAACAGTCCCTCAAATTCCGCACGGATGTAGCCATGATGGGCAAACTGGGTTTTGATATTGTGGTGAGCCACCTGAAAGAACAGGATCTGTTATTCTGCCAGCAGGCGGTAAAGAATTACGACGCGCTTAAAGGGACAATATGGCACGGAGAGCAGTATCGTCTGGCCGATCCACGTGAAGGTGACTTTGCCGCCCTTAGCTACGTGAATAGCCAAAAAACAGAAGCTGTCGTCTTCAACTACCTGGTCAATAACCGCTATGGTATCGGAACAACCGATCCTGTCCGTCTAAAAGGACTGGATGCCCAAAAGCAATATCGGGTGGAGGAAATCAACTTGTATCCGGGAACCAAGTCGAGCTTAGGCCAGGGACAAACCTATTCGGGCGACTACCTGATGAAAGTTGGCGTAAATCCAGACCTGAATAGCAACCGTCCCAGTGTTTTACTGAAAATATCGGCACTTTAAAAAAAATAAGAGTGGCATATCCGAAGCGCTGACTTCAACAGTCTGGACTTCGGATGCGCCAAATGTATAAACCCAATGGAGCAACAAATTCAAAAATCATGATAAAACCTAAACAGTATAAACGGACTTTGTTGGCCCTGCTACTCAGCGTTGCCAGTGGATTTTCTGTCCTACAGGCCAAAGTATTGCTGCCTGCTTTTATTGGCGACAATATGGTACTACAGCAGAAAGAAAAGGTCAAGATCTGGGGAACTAGTACCGCAGCGGGCAAGCAACTTAGCGTAAATAGCAGCTGGAACAACAAGAGCTATCAGGTTGAGGTCGATCAGCAAGGAGGCTGGCAAGTCTATCTGGAGACGCCAAAATACGGTGGACCCTACCAAATTACCATCAACGATGGTGATCAATTGATCCTAAAGAATATTTTGATCGGTGAAGTCTGGTTTTGTTCAGGACAGTCAAATATGGAAATGCCGCTAGCGGGCTGGGGTAAGATCAATAATTTTGAGCAGGAAATCAAAGCAGCCAACTTTCCCAATATTCGTATTGTGCAGATTCCAAAAGCTACGGCCAATCAACCTACCACAGCAGTGAAGGTGGAGTCTGGTGGATGGAATGCGGTGACACCAGAACGTATTCCGGAGTTTTCGGCTACGGCCTATTTTTTTGCACGGGAAATCTACGAGAAAACAGGCATTCCCATTGGGCTGATCCACTCTTCCTGGGGCGGAACAATCATTGAAGCCTGGATGAGCCGGGAGGCACTTTCACCTTTTTCAACCTATACGGCGGCCATTGAGAAAATCCAACGTCCGGATGCACAGGAAATCTATGCGAAAGAGCTGGCCGAATGGAATCGCGTCGCCGAACAGCAGGATCAGGTGAAGACAGCAACGCAGGGCGAGTGGTTTGCGCCACAATTGGATAAAAGCAGCTGGTCTACGATTACAATTCCGAGCTTTTTTGACTGTAACCTATTTCCAGGAATGGATGGTGTCGTTTATTTTGGCAAAGACGTTGAACTACCGGCACATTGGGAAGGTAAACCTCTTAAGTTGATTTTGGGAGCAATTGATGACAACGACATCACCTATGTCAATGGTACAAAGGTGGGCGAAACTGTCGGCTACGATCAGATTCGGAAATATACTGTTCCTGCAACAGCCAACAATGGCAGCCTATTGCATATTGCTGTTCGCGTATTTGACGGAGCCGGCGATGGCGGAATATATGGCGGTACAGAGCAGCCGCGACTGGAAGGACCAAATGGCGAACAACTATCTCTCGTGGGAGACTGGAAATGCAAAGTGGGTTATGATCTGGCGAAGCTGCCCACAAAACCTAACGCCATGGAAGGCCCTAATAGGCCTACTGTGCTCTACAACGCCATGGTGAAGCCTTTTGTGGATTTTAAGATAAAAGGTGCCATTTGGTACCAGGGAGAAAGTAACGCGGATTCAAAAGACGCTCCCTATCAGCAACTGCTGCCCGCACTGATTCAGGACTGGCGCAAGCAATGGAACAATGAAAAGATGCCTTTTTATTTTGTTCAACTGGCCAACTTTAAGGCGAAAAGTTTAACACCGCAGCCTTCTTCCTGGGCGAGATTACGGGAAGCGCAGCGCCAAACACTCAAATTGCCTTACACAGGTATGGCTGTTATAACGGATATCGGCGATGCTCAGGATATTCACCCCAAAAATAAGCAGGATGTCGGTAGAAGGCTTGGCTGGATCGCAACAGCGCAGCTGTATGGCAAAAAAATCCCTTATTCGGGCCCGGTTCTCGCGCATTGGACGACAAAAGCTGCAGAAATGCAACTTAGCTTTAATCCCATGGGCAAAAAGCTTGTGCTGAAAGGAGCGGATAAACGCAATGCTAGCTTTACTATTGCTGGTGCCGATCAGGTCTTTTATCCTGCAGAACTCAAACAGGTCGGAAATAAGTTGATCGTATCTGCCAAAGAAGTACCGTCACCCGTCGCAGTGCGTTACGGATGGGCCGATAACCCGGATTTGGTACTCTATAACGATGCTGGATTACCCGCTTCTCCGTTCCGTACCGATAGCTGGGATAAATAACCGATGTAAACCATCCCCTTATGAACCATAATTGGAGAGCCTATCGTATACGTAAGAAGTAATTAGAAAATATCGCGTCTAAACGAATTATGATTATGCAATTTTTTGCATGATAAGGGATCTCTTTGCCCCTAAAATATTAATCAAGAACTATTTTATACATAACTACAGTAAACAATGAACACAAAAAAGACAAGACAGTGGCCCGAAAAACGGGTGTCATTTGTTCCAGAAGTCAGTATTATGGCACTTTGTCTTTCGATTGCGGTACCAACTGCGGGGTCTGCAAAATCGTTATGGACAACAGCTGGCCGATTACCGGAGAACACACCGCATGCGGCATATAATAAATTAGGCATGTTCCAGCATGCTGTGAAAGGAAAGGTAAAGGATAGCGATGGAAAACCGATTGAAGGCGTTACAGTAAAGGTTAAAAATTCGGCTGTAGAAACAAAAACAAACGGGTTGGGCGACTATGAATTCAAGTCCGTCGATGTCGGAGCCGTCCTGCTGTTTTCATCCGTGGGTTTTGAAACAAGGGAGGTCGTTTTCAATGGCAACGGCCAACAATTGGATGTTGTGCTAAATAACTCATCTTCAAGTTTAGAGGAAGTCGTTGTCGTTGGTTATGGTACGCAAAAGAAAGTAAACCTAACAGGTGCCGTGGCTACAGTGAGCGGCAAAGATATGATCAAACGGCCCGTTGTCAATACAGCTTCCATGCTGCAGGGCGCAATACCGGGCGTACAAATCAACCAGGGCTCGGGAGAACCAGGCAATGAAGGTGTATCCATCCGCATTCGTGGTAAGGGAACTTTTAGTGGTGCCGGATCGGATCCTTTGGTGTTGATCGACGGTGTACAAGGCAAATTTTCGGATGTCAATCCCAATGATATCGAAAATGTCAGTGTACTTAAGGATGCGGCATCTGCAGCGATTTATGGATCCCGCGCGGCAAATGGTGTTATTTTGATCACCACAAAACAGGGGAAATCAGGGAAAACAACCGTGCAGTATGACGGTAATGTGGGTATCTATAAGCCTACGAAAATGTTTGATCTGATCACTAATTCGGCGCAGTATATGGAATTATACAATGAAGCGCGTAAGAATTCCAATCTCAACGATGGCCTATATCCCGCCGATGTGATCGCTGCCTATCGCAATAGCAACGATCCTGTAAAATATCCAAATACGGACTGGCTGGGGCTTATTTTCCAAACTAAACCGACCTACACGCATAATCTTGGTATCCAGGGCGGAAACGAGAAGACAACCTTTAATGTTGGTTTGGGCTACGTCAATCAGGATGGAATGATCAAAGGTTTTAACTACGACCGTTATTCCGCCCGGCTCAATCTGACGACCAAAATCTCGGACGGGATTAAATTCGGAACAAATATCTTGCTCAAAACAGGACATACCGAATCTATTCCGGGTGGATCCAAAGACTTGTTCCTGTCGGCCATGTCGCAGGCGCCAACTTATGGGCCATTTTTGCCGGATGGTAGCGGGCGATATACGTACAAAGCTTACGACTGGGAGTACAACAATAAAAATCCTATGGCCGTATTGGATCGGAAATTCACCTACAATACCGATGATTATGCGGCTAATTTGCAGGCCTGGATGGAAGTACAACTGTTTAAAGGTCTTTCCTGGTACACCAAAGGTGCCTATAATTTCAATATGGACAAGTACAAGGATTATAAATCGACCTTGGATGAATATTACTACCACACGGGTACGCTGGGAACAACATTGGATCTTGGCAAGGGCCTTACAGATCAGGATCAGCAAACGATATACACCAATTTATTTACTTACCTGAACTACGATCGTGCGTTTGGGGCCCACCACCTCAAAGCGCAGGCCGGATATAGTATTGAAAAAAGTAAGTATACCTACCTCCAGGGTTTCAGACAGAATTTTGTCGATGATACCTTAACGGAATTAAATGCCGGTGGATCGGATATTCAACGGGCAAACGGAACAGCCAACCAATGGGCATTGATTTCTTATTTCGGCCGATTGAACTATGATTACCAAGGAAAATACCTCTTAGAAGCCAATATGCGTTACGATGGTAGTTCGAAATTCTATGGTAAGAATCGCTGGGCAGTATTCCCTTCTTTCTCTGCAGGCTGGCGTGTATCTGAGGAATCGTTTGTCAAGGAATTTGCGTCGGGTTGGCTGGATAATTTGAAGATCCGTGGATCCTGGGGCCAACTTGGAAATCAGAATACCGGTAACTATCCGTATCAACCCGTATTGGGACTTACCGGAAATTACTCTTTTGACAATAGTACGCTAAATTCCGGTGTTGCTCAACAGGGATTAAACAACCCGATTATCAAATGGGAAACAACAACGATGACCGATGTGGGGTTGGACTTAAGTCTGTTTAAAAATTTAGATATCACCTTTGACTGGTACAAAAAGAGAACGACTGATATCCTTAGGCAGTCACAGATTACTGCAATCGTTGGTTTGGGAGCACCTTACGTCAATGATGGAATTGTCGAGAATAAAGGTCTTGAATTGGGAATTACTTATCGTAGTCAGATTACTACGGGAGCATTGGAAGGGTTACGCTATCAGCTAGGTGCAAACCTCGATCGTTTCAAAAACAAGCTGGTGAAATTTGGCGAACCGGAAATCGGGGGCTATACAGTCAAGAAAAACGGCTACGCGATGGACAGTTTTTATACCTACGAAGTCATGGGTATATTCCAATCGGAACAAGAAGTCGCTAGTTCGCCTAAGCAGTTTAATGACAATACATTGCCAGGAGATCTCAAGTACCGGGATGTCAATGGGGACGGAAAAATAGATGCGAACGACAGAACAATTATTGCGGGTGTAGATCCAAAGTTGAACTATAGTTTTAATCTAAGTGCAAGTTTTAAGGGCTTTGACTTTTCGGCCCTATTACAAGGGGTATATGGTGTCAAATCTTATGTTTCGGGCTGGGGTGTAACTCCTTTTGTACAGGGTAGCCCACCGACAAAAGATTGGTTAGACCGTTGGACACCTGAAAATCCTTCGACTACAATGCCCCGTATTTATTGGGGTTGGAGCGCTCCGGAGAAATTCAGTCGAGCTTCCAGCTATTTTATACAGGATGCTTCATACTTCCGGTTGAAAAACCTTGTATTGGGATACACTTTACCTGATGGGCTATTGAAAAAATATAAAATTGACCGCCTACGGGTTTATTTTTCGGGTGATAACCTTGTGACTGCAACCAAATTTAAGGGCCTGGATCCTGAGCGCTATGGAAATGGTGACCTCGTGCAATATCCGCAAAACAAGATTTATTCATTTGGTGTACAAGTTAATTTTTAAGTGCTATGAAAAAGAAATTTATAACAGCGTTGCTATTATCCGGACTATTTTTGGGTTCCTGTAACAGTGCCTTGGACCTCAATCCTTTGGATCAGATTGCTTCGGACAACTATTTTAGCAAAAAATCGGATTTTGATAATGCCTTGGCCGGTGTATACGCGTCGTTGCAGAGTGAGACGTTCTCTTATGGGATGCCTTTTCGGGACTGTCTGACCGACAATGGCTATAATCAGTTCAATTCAGGTAGCGTCAACGAAATCGTTGGCGGCAATTTAAATCCAACAACGGGTGGCTACGAAACCGGTATCTATAATGATGCATACGTAGCGATAGGCAGAGCAAATCGTTTGATCGAGAAATTACAAAGCTATGCAGGGGCAGACATAAACGATGCAGAGAAAAAGAAAATGGAAGCTGAAGCCCGCTTTATCCGTGCTTTCGTTTATTTCCAATTGTACAGTATCTATGGCGAAGTGCCGCTTGTATTGGTTTCATTGAATCTGGAGAATCAGCGTCAGCCAAAGGAAAGTGCAGAGAATATACTAAAACAGATTCGAGCTGATCTGGATTTTGGGATCGCCAACTTAGCGCCTAAACCTTATTTCAATAATGGGGGGCATGCGGCCGCCAGTTCAGCAAAAGCCTTGAAAGCACGGGTTTTATTGTTTGCGGCTTATGGTGACAAAGGAGTGCCCGATTTAGCAATTTTGAAAGAGGTAAAAGACTTATGTACCGATATCATGAAAGAGTATACCCTGAGTACGGCTTTTGAAAATGTCTTTCGCGATGCGACACAAAAGAATAATACCGAGATTATCTTTTCGGTCAATTTTCTGGCACCGAATAATACTGCCCCTTGGGACATGTACCTAGGCGATTGGATTGCTGCTTCGCCTTTACAAAACCTGGTGGATACCTATGAATGCAAAGATGGTTTGCCTTTTGGTGAATCACCGTTGACCGACCGAACCAACCCGTTCAAAGATAGGGATCCGCGCCTGAGCAAAACAATTTTTGTGGATCATCCTGATTTTGGCGGCGGTAAGATCCATACACCGTCCAATCCGCGGCCTACAGGTTATGGGGTGTTGAAATTTTTGGATCCGGCCAACCTACCTTTTGGTTTTTCAACATTGAGCCAACAAGATGCGGTTATACTGCGGTTTGGCGAGGTGTTGTTGATGTACGCCGAAGCACAAAATGAAATAGCCGGGCCAGATCAATCGGTTTATGATACCATGAATACTTTGCGGAGTCGGGTTCAGATGCCAGGGTTCCCTGCCGGTTATACCAAGGAAAAGATGCGCGAGCGTATCCGCCACGAAAGAAGAGTCGAACTTGCTTTTGAAGGACTACGGCATTACGACCTGATTCGTTGGCATATCGCGGGTGAAGTACTCAATGGGGTCAAAGACAGTAAAGTGCCCTATCATTTCGAAGATAAATTCTATCGCTGGCCATTACCACAAACAGAAATTGAAAAAAGCGCAGGGATACTGATTCAGAATCCAAACTATAAATAACAAGACTTTTTGCCTTCTTCTGATCGGCAATTTCCTAAACCAACCACAGCAGCGCGCACGAAATCTTTTCGATGCGCGCTATTTTTGGCGGTGATAACGATTACTGTAAAGGGATCAACACATTCTGTTCCAAGCGTACAGGGACATGCTTCACCGAGGTAAAACCGTCTTCCTTAGAAACGATGTTGGAAAGATCCAGTCCTCTTTTGGAGAACGTACTGATCAAAGCTGTTCTAAAGGTAGCTTTTGATGATCCCCAGCCTTGTCCTAAGATGGTGTCATTGTTAAGCTGTATGAGTTCATCCGTTGAATAATAACTGAATTTTTCCAGTAAGTGTTGGTAAAGATTTGTTGTAGTAGCCATACAATTTAAAAATTTAAAGGATTAAACCATAAACTGTATCCAGATCTTTGTGGGAAAATAATCGTTCTGCAACGTTTATTTTGGTCGAAACCCGTATTAATTTACCACCGCGGTGCCTGCACTCGGTTGGTATTGCATCATGCAATTCTGAATACTCTACAAATATAGTAGATTATTTTTTATTATAAAAAATATTTTTGTTTTTACGGGTAAATGAGCGTTAAAATCAGTACAAGGGAGGTCAAAGTGGGGGCAGGTTGTTGTTTTTGATTTGGTTATGAAGCGGATAGCTGGACGGTAAATTTATCATGCTACTGTAATCTCATTTAAAATACTTTAAAAAATAAAGATAAGACGATACTTTTGCGCCATGAATAGAATTGCGGAAATTAATGAATACATTGCTGCCGAACGCGAGGTATTATTGCAACACCCTTTGTATCGTAAGATCAAAACGATCAAGAATCTACGTTCTTTTACAGAAGGGCATGTTTACGCTGTATGGGATTTTATGTCTTTACTAAAAGCTTTACAGATTAAATTGACCTGTACGACTTTACCCTGGTTTGCGAGCGAGCATCCATCAACACGCTATCTGATCAACGAAATTGTATTGGCAGAGGAGTCGGACGAATACATTGATGGCCGCCGTTTGAGCCATTTTGAAATGTATCTGGACGCCATGGATGCCATGGGTGCCGATCTTCATCTGGTCAATAAATTTATCGGTCATGCCAAAAAATCGAGCGACATATTCGATGTCATCGCGACGACGACATTGGATAAGCGGATCAAAGACTTTTTGAATTTTACATTTGAAGTGATTGCTGAAGGTGAGGTGCATAAAATTGCTGCCGCCTTTACGTTCGGGCGTGAAGATCTTATTCCGGGAATGTTTACCTCTATCTTGGAAGAAATTAAAACAAATTTCCCTACAGCCAATCTGGATAGCTTTATTTATTATTTCCAGCGTCATATTGATCTGGACGGCGACGAGCACGGACCTTTGGCCATGCAGATGATCACAGATCTTGCGAAGGACGATGACGTTAAATGGGCAGAAATGAAGGAGATCAGTAAAATCGCGCTACAAAAAAGAATACAATTGTGGAATGCAATAGAAGATTCTTTATACGGATAATCTGGTTTTATACCATCCCCGAAAGGCCTCTCAAATCAACATTTGAGAGGCTTTTTTTATAGGCTGTAAAAAAGAGTAGCGCAAACCCTATTTGGCAGATATTGGTCTTTTTCTTTGAATTGATGAAAAAATGTCTTTTTTCCATAACATATTGGCGTTTGTGAAGAAATCCAAGTTGTAATAAGTGTCTAAGTTTGCAACGCAAAAAAATAATAGAGCACACGTGAACTTTTTTCCTCCCTATTGGGCAAAAGGAATACTAACTATGGGATTGTTAGTATTCACTATTTCGGACACCTTCGCCCTCGATTCTTTGCGTATGTCCCTGAAAGACATGATCGACAAAGCACTCCAGAACAGTAAATACGTCGAGCAGTCCTATTTGCAGCTCAAAGAAAGTGAGGTGGCAGTCCAGCAGCAACGCATGGAGCTGCTGCCCAAAATCTTCGCCAGAGCTTCTGCCAGTTATGCGAGTAATATGCCTGTTTATGATCAAGGTCTTTTAAATAAACCCTCCCAGCATGATATCATTCACTACTTGTACGATAGCGGTTTGGATTTTTATCTGAATCTCTACAATGGGCATCGCGATCTGATGAAAATTGAGTCCAAAAAATTGGAAAATGAGCTGGCCCGGATCGATTGGAAGAATGCGGCGGCGCAGACGAAATTGGAGGTTTGCAATCTTTTTTTGGACTTGGAACTGTCGTATAGTAATAAATCTCTAATCGAGCAGGATATTGCTGATCAACGGGTGCAACTCCAGGAGATTGAACATCTGTATACGGCGGGTGTTGTCTTGCACAGTGACGTTTTGCGTATTTCGTTAGAACTTTCGAAACGGGAACTGTTGCTCGTTCAGATCGGTCATGATATTCAGGCTGCAAATCAGAAACTGCAGCTTATTGGAGGCATTACAGCGGAGATTATCCCCTTGAGCGAGCCTTTTAAAGTGGAAAGCCCCAGTTATGAAACGCTTGTTGCCGAAGCGCGAAGCCATGCTTTTTCCCTCCAAAAATCCGAACAGGAAGTTGTTTTGAAGAAATTATCAGTCAAACAGGCCCGATCAAATTATCTTCCTGAATTGGGGTTGACCAGCACATTTACCTTTGCCAATCCCCAGGTTTTCCTTTATCCCTATAACCCCAGCTGGTATAATCTGAGTATTACAGGGCTTAAATTAAACATACCAATATCAGCTATTTATCTCAATAGGAATGTGGTGCGCGGAGCACAAATAGCCCTGGACC
This sequence comes from Sphingobacterium sp. Ag1, assembly GCF_000988325.1. Classification (NCBI taxonomy): domain Bacteria; kingdom Pseudomonadati; phylum Bacteroidota; class Sphingobacteriia; order Sphingobacteriales; family Sphingobacteriaceae; genus Sphingobacterium; species Sphingobacterium sp. Ag1. The sequence goes on from NZ_LBGU01000043.1 coordinate 52,063, forward strand.
GGCAACAGGTGAAACACCATCATGAGGAGGAAATTCTGGAAAATCAGTTGTTACAGGCCCTCTTGGATTATCAATTGGCGATCAAGCAGCAGGACGTCTGCCAAAACAATAAGGCACTGGCACTGGAAAATGCACGGATTATAAAGAACAGGTATTTTAAATCATCGGCGCTGATTACAGATCTTCTAGACGCGGATATGCAATACTTAAAAACACTTTTTGATCTTGAAACCGCACATATTGCGCTACAGAAACATTATTATTTTATCGAATTTTTGAAGGGTACTATCTAATGAAACCTAAATCACGCAGAACAGTTGTGGAAGCACAACTCACTCGAATCACCAACTGGTTGGCCGCAATTGTCTTGTTGGCATTATTGTTATGGGGCGCTAACACCTTATGGATGCGCGTGCGGTATACCTACACCAATGATGCGCAAGTAACACAGTACATCAATCCCATTGTTTCCCGCGTAGGAGGTTATGTGGTTTCCGTGCATTATCACGATCACCAATTGGTTAAACGAGGTGATACCCTATTGCTTATTGATAATAAGGAATATAAATATGAGGCGGATCAGGTAGCTGCATCCGTCAATAAGGAAGCAGCAGAGATCAATGTTCTTCATAGTCAAAAAGAAATCCTCCAGGCAGAGCACGAATCTTTGCGGACATCCATTGCTGCTGGTGAGGCACGTGTAACGAAACAACAATTGGAGTATGATCGATACAATTACCTGTTTCAAGAAAAGTCTGCAACAGCACAGCAACTGGAGGATGTAAAAGCGACTTTGGATGTCTACAAGAGTGAACTGGCTTCGTTAAAACATAAATTGCAGGCTTCACAGGAAAGGGTGCACGACGTGGACATGAAAAAAGGTGTCGTTGATGCCGAGCGCGTTCGTTTGACTGCAGCCGTTGGTCGCAAGCGGCTTGATGTTGGGTATACCGTTATTCGCGCACCCTACGATGGGCAGATTGGCAAACGCACCATTGAAAAAGGTCAAATGATAAGTGCTGGTGAAGTTTTGGGCTTTATCGTCAATAGAGAAACCCCAACCTGGGTGACGGCTAATTTTAAGGAAACACAGTTGCGCTATTTGCATCTTGGCAATAGGGTGGAGGTGGTGGCGGATGCCTATCCGGATCAGAAATTTTATGGCAAAATTATTTCCATCTCCCCGGCTACAGGATCAGCTTTCTCCCTTTTACCGCCAGATAATGCAACGGGCAACTTTGTGAAGATTGTACAACGCGTACCTGTTCGCATTGAGCTGGATAAGCAAAGGGGAGCTCAACAGCTTCTTTCGGGAATGAATGTAAATGTCTCGGTATCAAAAAAACAGCAATAGTGAAAGGTATTTTTAAGGAGTGGGTGCCGGAGTGGTTGATCAAGCTTATCCTGTTCAGCAGTTTAATGCCGAGTATGGTCTTATTTTTCCTGCCGGGGGCCAACACAAATGTCTCTGCTGGATTTTATGGGGCGCAACCCAGTGACATCCAGTTTCTGATCATTTTGTTTTATGCAGGTTTTGTCGGATTCTACGTGTTGGAACGACGCTTTTTTTTATACTTTCCCATTAAGCTGTACTATATTATCTTTCATCTGCTACAGCTATTGAATTGCTTTTTGATGTACAGTATCAGGGATATCAGCTGGGTATATGGGCTGCGTTTTTTTCAAGGAATGTTGTTTGCTTCTGCCGTAAACTTATCGATCTCCATGATATTTTCCAGGTTGAAAAGTGATCGGGCCAAGGAAGTGAGTTACGCTGTCTTTTTCGGCTTACTATTATGTAGCTCACCTTTTAATACATTCGTTACGGCTGAATTTATCGATTCATTCAATTTTGATCAGCTCTATCTATACGCTGCATTATCATTTGTACCGGGTTTATTGCTCATTATGCTAACGATGCGCTCCATACGGCATATACGTCCTTACCCCCTGTTTTCATTAGACTGGGCGAGCTGTATTTTCTATAGCCTTGTGATCGTCAGTTTTGGCTATCTAATGGTGTATGGACAGGAAGTGTATTGGTTTAACGATCAGCAGCTACTTATTGTATTCGCGCTGGGGATGACGCTGCTTATTCTTTTTATTGTTCGACAAATGGTTCTCAAACGTGTTTATGTGCATTTGACGATTTTTAAAAACAGAAATTTTCTCTTGGGACTGTTGATTTTGTATATGATGTATATCGAGCGCTTCTCCCTGACCATCTCAAATCAATATCTCGTACAGGTTATTCAACTTGATCCCATTCATTTGTCCTATATCCAATGGTTTAATATTGCTGGTATTGTCGCCGGTGTACTGGGCTCATTGTATTGGATGCTTGGGCAACGTCCCGTAAAATGGATTTGGATTCTGGGCTTCTGTTGCTTGCTGCTGTTTCACCAATGGATGTTTTTCTCCTTTGAGGGGCAGGGTAATGACGCACATTTTTGGATACCTTTGGTTTTACACGGACTAGGAGTAGGGCTTATCATGGTACCGACCATCTTATTTTGCATTACCAGTGTTAGTCCTCAATTGGGGGCTTCTGCAGCAGCGATCTGTCTCGCTATCCGGTACTTGGGCTACACGAGTAGTATCGGTTTACAGAATTTTTTCAAGCTGTTTGAACATGCCCAGCACCAGCAGGTGTTTAGGGATCGAACGGAAGTGGACAATCCTTTGTTTCGGGAGTACCTGCAGCAGGAATCTGTCAGCATTTTGCAGCATGGACTGCAGTATAAGGAACATACCGCGGCTTTAAAGCTCGTTGCTGAGCGGATCAAGATCCAATCTTTTGTGCGTTTTGCCATGGATTATTATGAGATCATGTCCATGATCAGTATCAGCATACTTTTGCTGATACTGATTTCACCTTCCTTGAAAAGCATGTATAAGAAACTAAGAAAAAACAGAATTTCTCCAGCTTAGATCTCCTGAATATCCCATATTCCAGCTGTACGTTGGAGTTCGACCAAGGCGATCGCATAATTGTAACGGGCTTCATAATAGCTAAGCTGGGTTTCATTGTAGGTCCGTTGGGCATTTAAAACTTCCAGTAGGGATGTATCGCCTCTTTTATAGCTGTAAACCTTTCCTGCTAAAATTGCCTTTGCTTCCGATAGCATAGCGCTGTCAAATAGCTGTACCTGTTTTTGAGCGGCCTGGTAGGAGAGGAACGCTTGTGTAACTTCGATCTGAATGCGTAGAAGGACTTCCTGATAGGCAATCTCATCTTGATCGATCTTAAATTTTGCAGCTTTCAGATCACCTGTGTTAAAATTCGAGAACTTGAGCGGAATGGAGATGCCTGCATTTACAGCTGTAAACTGGGGCGTTGGGGCGGTTTCATTTCGCGCTTCACCATTATAGGTGACGCCGACTGAAAGCCCGAGATCTATTATCCGATTGGCTTGGGCCAATTGGAGCAGGCGTTTTGAAAGCTGTTTATTTTGCAGGGCAACTTTTAGGTCGCTGCGGTCATTTTGGGCTACTCTAACCAGTTCATCTAAGTGGTAGGTACGGTCCAAATGGTTGAAAGCATCCAGGGATAACACCGTTGTCGTGACGGAGCTATCTGCCATAAACAGGGAGAGGTTTGCAAGGGCGGATTTCCAGGTAGCTTCTGTTGCCAGCAACGTATTGTGCATATTGGCGGCTTCCAGTTTAGATTGACGGAAATTAATTTCAGGGATGCTCCCCAATTGATACCGAATACTATCCGATATGGCCAATTGCCGAAGTTGCTGATAGGAATTTTGGTTTATTTTCAGCAGGAATGCCTGCTGCTTTGCTGTTAAAAATGCAAGTGTAGCGTCGGCACGTAAATTTCGGAAATAGTCTGCGAGCAGTAAACGGGTTACTTCGGCTTCATCTTTGGCCAGGTTTATCCGTGCTTTTCGTTTAGCCCCCAGCTCCAGTGTCCATGCAATTCCCGCATTATAGCCCCGGCCAAGTTGTTTTGTACGTTCACTATTATCAAAAATACCCATACTAAATTCAGGATCCGGAAATACCCTGGCGCTAATGATATTGGCTTCAGCAATGCTGAGGTTGAATTTTTCGGCGGCGTAGCCCAGATTATTTTTAGCGACTATATGGATGAATTTTGAATAGTCGAGTTGCTGCCCTGTCACTTCTGACACGCTGCTATTCCTATCCTGAGCGATTGCTGTATGGTATAGCGCGAGTATAAAAAGAAAAAAGGTAAAGCTTTTCTTTGTTAAAATATGTTGCTTGTTCATGATCATCGACGTGTTTTGAATGTTCTGTTTTAATGATTCTTTTATTAAAGTACGAGGGCGCTCCTTGACACATGAAATAAGTAGCCCGGGCTATTCGTAAGCGCATTCCGTTTGGCCCCCCTGCTTCCTGACTAGCGTGGACCCTCAGCGGATGTGATTGCTGTATAGGGTTGGCTGAAACCTTTTTAATGTTCAGGTTGAATCCATTCGAAACAGCTTGCTTTCTGCTGTTTCGAATGGTTGAATTTGTATTTATTCTACTGGTTTTTTTTGTGTGGTGCTGTTACGTTCTAAAAGATAATAGAGCGGGGGAAGCACAAATAGGGTAAGAATGGTCGAAAATAGCAGACCGTAGACAATTACTGTTGCCAAAGGGCGCTGTACATCCGATCCGATCCCTGTTGCCAGCGAAGCCGGAAGCAAACCAAGTATGGCCACTGTGGCGGTCATCAAAACGGGACGAAAACGACTAAAAGCGCCTTGTGTTACAGCTTTATGTAGGGATAATCCATTTTTGCGTAATACATTCATCTGCGAAAGCATCAAGACACCGTTTTGTATGGCGACACCGAATAAGGCAATAAAACCGACTGCCGACGACACGTTGAGCGTCATGCCACGAACATGGAGCGCGAGCATGCCGCCAAAAAGTGCCAACGGTACGATGCCCATTAAAAGACCTGCCTGTCTAAATGAACCAAATGTGCCGTACAATAAGATAAATATAATGGCCAATGTCAATGGGACGATAATGGCAAGCCGGCTGTAAGCGCGCTGCTGATTTTCAAATTGTCCGCCCCATTTTAACCTGATTTTATGTGGGTCATAGGATATATTCTTGGCAATGGCCTGCTGTGCTTCAGTGAGGAATGTCCCTAGATCGCGACCGCGAACATTTAGACGAACTGTCAACTGTCGGTTGTTACGCTCGCGCGAAATCATACTTTCTCCCGTATTAAGTTTAATGGTTGCCACCTGAGCTAGCGGGATACGGTTTCCATTTTCGGGATACAGCATTAAGTTGCCAATTTTTTCGGGCGAATTCCTGTTTTCCTCCGGATATTGACAGGTAATATCATACACTTTGATGCCTTGATAGACCTGGGCTACGGCTTTTCCGCCGATAGCAATCTGGATTAGGTCGGTCACGTCAGCAATGTTCAGTCCATATTGTGCTATTTTATCGCGATCGGCGATAATTTGCAATTGGGGGAGTGGTGGCTCCTGATCAATGGCCAGATCGACAGCCCCCTTCACGTGTTGGAGCGTTGTGATAAGTTCCTCGGCGACCCTGCGGTTTTCTCTTAAATCATCACCGAATATTTTGACAACGAGCTCACTATGGGCGCCAGCGATTTTATCCATGACACCGTCGATCATGGGTTGGGAAAAAGCAACATTGAAGCCTGGCATTTTCGCATATTCTGCGGCAAGTTCATTGATCAGGTCTTCCTTGGTTTTGCCCCATTTCCATGTTTTATAAGGTTTTAATCCCACACTAACTTCGAAATGAGAGGGCGTCCAGGCGTCGGTACCATCGTCATTACGTCCCGCCTGAACCATGACATAGGAGATCTCTTCGTATTGAAGTGTGCGAGCACGTAGGGTATCACTCATTTCTTTGGACTTTTCAACCGTGATGCCTGGGGGCAGCGAAACCTGAAGCCAGATTGAACCTTCATCCAATGTGGGAAGAAAGTCCTTGCCAACGGAGGCGGTGAGCAAACCTGTGGCCAGTAATACGATGACCAATGGAATAAAAACTCTTTTGGGAGCCCGCATAACCTTTTCTATCGCGGATTGATAAGCAACAGTCAATTTTGCCAACCATTTGATGTGGACTATTTTTTGAGGTTTGCGATAGATCAAATAGGCCAACCCGGGTATAAGTACAAGAGCGACAGCCAAGGCACCGAAGAGGGCATAGCCTACGGTATAGGCCATCGGCGTAAAAAGTTTCTTCTCGACACGTTCAAATGCAAATAAAGGAAGGTAGGCTGTAATAATAATCAGAGTCGCAAAGAATATGGGTTTGGCAACTTCAGCAATTTTCTGTGCGACGGTTTTTTCCTGCAGGAGACCTTCCGGTTCATCCTCCCTTTTTTTAAGAATGGTTTCGAGTATAACGATGGCTCCGTCTACAATAATCCCAAAATCAATTGCCCCTAAGGAAAGCAAATTGGCGGGAATATGGGTGAAATGCATCAGAATAAAGGCAATCAGCAGGGACAATGGAATTGTGATGGCCACCAGGAGTGCGCCGCGCCAGCTGCCCAGAAAAATAATAAGGACAAAAATAACCAAGATCATACCTTCCAGGAGGGTTTTGGAAACAGTATGTAGTGTGTTGTCAACTAAGCTTGTTCTATCAAGCACAACATGTATTTTTACACCCTCAGGAAGAATGTTGTCATTTAGTTCGCGGACCGTTGCATTTACACCCGCCAAAACAGCAGAAGGATTCTCATTTTTTAATAGCAGGACAATCCCTTCGATGTTATCCGAGTAATTGACCCCACGTTTATCCGAGTATCCTAGGGCACCTTTACGCGCTAGATTTCCAAGTTTGATCTGACCGATGTCACGCATGTATATGCGATTTCCGTCGGTGGATTTTACGACGATGTTGCCCAAATCATCCAATGTCTTGACCAGACCGATGCCACGGATGACGTACGACTGATCCCCACGGTTCATCACACTGCCGCCGGCATTGGCATTATTGCTTTCGATCTTGGCGACAACTTCGGCAAGCGAAATTTCGTATTGATCAAGCTTTTTAGGATCCAGTTCCACCTGGAACTGTGTTGTAATTCCACCAAAATTGGTTACATCAGCAACGCCCGAAACTTGTTTAATTTTGGGAATAATGACAAAATTTTGGAGATCCGTCAACTGTCGTAAATCGTGGGTTTTACTTTCAAGAATATAACGGAAGATCTCACCTGTAGGTGAAGTCAGGGGGTCCAATCCAGGACTGGCACCATAGGGAAGGGCTAAATCAGCAAGACGCTCCTGTATGCGGGCTCTCGCCCAATAATCTTCAACACCATCTTTGAAGACAATCGTGACCATGGATAAGCCAAAAGTCGTTTTACTGCGCATCACTTCCATTCCGGGCAAACCATTGATGGCCTGCTCGATGGGGATGGTGATCTGTTGTTCCATTTCTTCGGCAGCCAAGCCCGGTACCTGGGTTACGATCTGTGACGATACATCAGCTATATCGGGATAGGCTTCAATCGAAAGTTGTCGCCAGGCATAATAACCGAAGAACCCGATCAATAGAAAGGATGCGGCGATTACCCATCTCTTTGCAATGATATGGCCAATGAATTGTTTAATATTCATGTGTTTCTATTTTAAAAGTTGAAAGCCTGAGCCCATTACAGGCTGGGTGTTAAATAAAAGGCACCTTCACCAACAATCTGTTCCTGCGGAAGCAGGCCGGTTAAAATCTGGATTGCATCACCTTCTGTTACCCCAGTGGTGACATAGCGCTTGACGAAGGTATTGGAGGATGTTTTGACCCAAACAAAACTCTTATCGTTAAATTGAAATACAGCTTTTGCCGGAATAAAAAGTGTTGAAGTCATACGCTGTTCGAATTCGGCATTGACATACATCCCTGGTTTTAATGTACGGTCGGTATTTTCGCATGCAATGAGGACTTCAATATTTCGGCTTGATTCGTCGACAAATTGATTGATATGAATAATTTTCCCCTGTATTTTTTTATCGGGGATAGCATCTGTACGAATGTCAACATGCGCAAGTTGATTGATGGCCGGCAGGTCTTTTTCTTTGATGTAGGCCGATACCCAGACCTTTGACAATTCAGCAATGCGGAGCAATGCTGAAGCGTCTTCTTTCGTGTATTGACCAAGGACAATTGAACTACTTAAAATTTCCCCTTGAATAGGTGAACGGACGAGGAGGGGCTGGCCGAGAACAATATTGGTCAGGTTGCTGTCGAATATTTTTAATGCAGCCCTGGCATTTCCAAGGGCAGCGTCGCTCATTGCAAAATTTGTTTCCGCTTCTTCGAGTTCTTTTTTGGTGCCAACACCATGCGTGATTAAATCTTTTTGGCGCTTTAACATATGTTCAGCAAGCATATAGGCTTGTTTGGCATCGAGATAGGCCCTTTGCGCCTCAAAATAGTCGGATGAACTAATTGAAAATAAAGGCGTGTTGATGGCTACTTTTTGACCAAGAGTCGTATGCGACTTGATTATCCGTCCAGCAAAAGGTACGGGAATCTCCACATAGCTGCTGGGAATAATCTTCACTGTAGCAGCTGCATTTAGTTTCAGCGCATGTTGTGCATTGGTCGTCGTAACAAATTTGAGCTTCGATAACAGGGACGTATTTTCACTGACGGTCACGGTGTCTCCAGCTGCGCTGATGGTCGGCGATTGGCTGGGACCTTCGGAAGACTGGCTGTTGCACGCATGCAGCAACAGCAGAACAGGGATCCAATTCATGTATTTCAAGGATTGGATCGAATAGTTGATTGTACGGTTAATCATACCGCAAAACTATCCACCTGCTCCCGATATGCCGGTTAGAGAGGCTTTAGAAAAAAATTAGAATTTTATTAGAATAGGGAGCGATGTGGGATATCAATGCTAAAAACACTTCCAATACCTTTTGTCGACCGGACACCGATCTCGCCTTGGTGAAGAAGGACAATTTTTCGGGTGAGTGAAAGACCAATACCATTTCCTTCGCTATAGTCTTTGTTGTTGCCGCGATAAAAAGGCGTAAATATTTGGGGAAGATCGACCGGGTCAATGCCTATTCCGTCATCTTTAAATTCGAGGTGAATCCTACTTTCATCCGATTTGATGGCGATTAGACATTTTTGATTGGACGAAAATTTACAGGCGTTTTCAATGAGGTTGACAAAGGCGACCTGCAATAGATATTCATTTGCATTGATGGATAGGAGTTTTTCATCTTCAATCGCTGGATCGACGAAAACGTCAAGTTTATAATGTGGATTTAACTGAAGAACCTGTTGGCATGCATCAATTAGTATTTCGTCAATGCGTAAGGTCTTAAACGCTATTTCGGAACTGTCGTAACTTGCTTTGGCAAAATCAAGCAAACTATTAAATAGTTTCTTAAGCTTCTGGGCATCATTTAGTGTATTTTCGATGACTGTTTTATACTCCACTATACTACGGTCCTTATTGGCAGAAATCTCGAGCTCTGCAATCATTGCGGCCAATGGGGTTCTGAGTTCATGTGAGATATTGGAAACAAAATGCTTTTGGGCATCAAAGGAGTTCTCGAGGCGGTCGAGCATCGCATTGAATGTACTGGCCAACTCGGCAAGCTCGTCTTTATTTCCGCTACTCGTAAGCCGGGCATCTAAGCTTGTCGCAGAAATGGTTTTTACGCGTTGTGTCATTTCCAGGATAGGTTGAAAGACCTTTTTGGAAAAGAATATTCCTGCTGCATAGATCAGAAATATAGCCAAGATGAAAACCAGAAGAATAGTCGACAACAGACTGTTTAGTTTATTGTAACCATATTGGTCATAGGCAGCTGCAGTAATGAGGTAAGTTTTGTTTTTATACGGAAAGGTCATGCCAATGACTTGCCATTTATCCTGATAGAATTTTATTTCCTTATTTTTTAGAATATTCTGCAGCATGGCTGGTGTCTCTTTGACAAAATCAATATCTACGGCATCATGATATAAGAGGTCAAAACGGGTGTCGTAAATTGCAACCTCGACTTCGTTGAGAATTTTGCGGTTGTTGTGGTAGATATCTTCTAAGGTCTTTTTGTCAACTTTTGCATTCAAAAAAAGGTTTGCTTTGGTGTAAGCTTCTTTTTTTAAAAGAGCGTAAAATTCTTTTTCCCGATTCTCCACCGCTGAGAAATAGATTGTGCTGGCGAATATCAGCAATATTGTCGCTGTAATCAGCGTGTATAATATAGAGATTCGGGTTCTGATTCGCATTAGTCTTGTTTTAACATAAAGCCCATTCCAGATTTGGTATGGATATATTTTGTCGCAAAATCTTTGTCGATTTTTTTACGTAGATAGTTGATGTAGACATCAATGAAATTCGTCCCGGTATCAAAATGAGTTTCCCACACTTTTTCTGCAATTTCTGTTCTCGAAAGCACGCGTTCGGGATGTTGTAATAAATAATGGAGTAATTTGAACTCCTTGGGTGTCAAATGGATTTCGGTATTATTCCTTTTGACATTTTTGGTATGGAGGTTCATTTCCAGATCACCATAACGCAAGATTGTTCCCGTGAGGGTATCTTGTTTTTGATATCTTTTGAGCAGGACCCTGATGCGGGCGAGCAGTTCGCGCATTTCAAAAGGCTTGACCAGATAGTCATCCGCTCCGGCGTCAAAACCCTCAATTTTATCATCTGTAGTTCCTAATGCCGTTAACATGATAATGGGAACATCGGGTTTGATATGACGAATTTCCTTGCAGAGATCCAATCCATCCATCTTAGGGAGCACGATATCGGTTATGATAAGATCAAAGTCGTGTTGTAGGGCCATTTTCTTCCCAGATATGCCGTCGTAGGCAATAGCTGTCTGAAATTCATTTTCATCAAGTCCGCGTTTGATCAATCCTGCGACACGTAGGTCATCTTCGACTAGGAGAATGTTCATATAAAGAAAAATGTTAAGGGCTTCGACGCATCGAAGTTTACCTGTTACACCAAATCATGGGCTATCCATGCATCGTTCAAACAAAAGTATCAAACTAAACTAAATTTACACGGATATGCAAATAAAAGTTTCTGGATTTCATCAAGCAGCACATACGGATAAGCTGAAAACCAAATGGTTTGCGCAAGTGCTTGCTTGGTAGGACAGGGCTATTCGAGATGAAAAATATGTTTGGTGATTTCTGACTGCATACGCTTTGAAAAATTGGGACGCTTAAAATTGTTTGGCATAACTTAAACCAAATTGCTTGTGCTGATAGAAGGGCATTAGCGTAGCAGAAGTTGTTTTGTTGTCGTTGAATAACAGATGATTGATCCGGGGATGTACCCAATAGGCTAGTTCTGTTGCCAGAATGCCAAATCCAGCTCCAGCAACAATATCTCCGACCCAATGTTTATTATTGATGGCGCGGTAGGTACCTGTAAAAATCGCAAATGGATAGCCCGAAATGCTTAACCAAAAGTTGCTGTCATGATATTCATGAAACATAAATTGTGCAGAAGAGAAGGCTGTAGCGGTGTGTCCTGAGGGAAAGGAAAGGTTATTGGAGCTATCTGGACGGACTTCTTTGACGATATGTTTCAATGGAAGAACCATGGCTCCTGAGATCAACTGTGATGTTAAATAAATGACCGTTCTGTCCTTAAAATTGTGTTTGCCCTGCACCCCCAACGCATTTAGTCCATATACCATAACTGCAGGAACATATTGACTGTAGTTGTCGAGGTTGCTGTGTTTTAACTGATGTTCGCTGATCTCGTCCTTGGTCGATAAATTAAGATTTTTTAAACCATTGATGCTTAAACTCGCGACCCCGAAGCCGATAAAGGCTGTTGGTACGATAAAGCTCGTTAAATGTGGTCTGTAAGGCGTTTCATCAATTGATGTTTGGAAGAAACGGTTTAAATTCATTTTTTTTCCTGGATGATTGATTACTGAAGACAGTCCTGTGCTGTCCGGCGTCAGTAATGTGCTGCTGCTCGCCATGCCATCGGTTGTCCCTATTGTGGCGATGTTCGATTTAAAGATAGTAGGATTATGCTCAGATTGAATGCTATTTGTCGGTGCTTCCCTTGATATTGTAGTCTGACTTTTGGCGATGGTGGCATCCAAAAGAAATAATACACTTATAAATAGCTGAAATGCATATAAGTGTGTTTTCTGGTTTTGCTTCATGTGGATCATAAAGCAAAACTGTTATCCAAATTAGAATACTTTTGGAATTTTAAAAATGAATGGAAAAAATATGCTGATTATTTTCAAAATGATAATCTACAGTCCAGCCCTGATACCTGGCGATTTCAGTTATAATTGCCAGCCCTAAACCACTGCCTTGGCTGTTTTTTGAAAGCTTGGAAAATCTCTTAAAGAGAAGTTTTTTATCTAAGGCTGTTGAACCGGGGTTATGTACCCTTAAAGCTGCTTGAGTCAGGTTTATCGCAATGGTGTCGTTGGCATCACTATAACGTATGGCGTTTAGGAGTAGGTTGTTGATCAGGATTTCGGTCAGGCTACTATTTCCTGTAAGCAGGACCGAAGGCTGTATATCTTGTAGCAGCAGTAGGTTTTTTAGCTCAAAGTGCTCTTGCATGACTTCAATACACTGTGAAACCAGCCTGTGCATAGGAATACTTTCTGAGTGATCGAATTGACTATTATCTATCTTGGCAAGCAGCAGCAGATTGCGGTTGATTCGGCTACTGCGCGAAAGCGCTTTATGCATATCTTCAAAAAGTTGGTACTGCTCATTGCTTAGATCCGGAGATTGCAATAAGATATCTAACTTATTTTTTAAGATGGCCAACGGTGTTTGCAATTCATGTGAAGCGTTTTCGGTGAATTCCTTTTGTGATCGGTATACGGCCAGGTTTTGTTCAAGAAGCTTGGACAGGGATTGGTTGAGTTCGTGGAATTCTATCGTATCCGTTTGCTGAAAGCTAATCTGTTGTTGACTATTGAGATTAAAGGCCTTTAACTTGTTTACCGTATCGCGAAATGGTTTCCAGAGGCGAAGTGATATTCTTCGGGAAAGAATAAGTAATCCAATGACTAAGATAACAAAGAAAAATAGGGTCGTCGCCGCGATAGCGGCGATAGTCTCTACAGATTCTTCAATATTTGTTTGTACAGTAAAGCGATAGGATACACCGTTGATCTGAATAACAGAAGACAGGCATCTAAATCGGTCAATTGTCTTTGGTTCGACAAAACGCTGTGGTTTTTCAATGGTATAAACACTATCTTGTAATAAATCACCCGGCCTCACTTTCTGTATGTTCGTTTCAGGTTGTATGCTATTCCATAAAGCAATGCTGGCTTGGAGCCTATCTTCAGACAGCTGTAATCTGTTGAGTTCGTAAGCTGTTTTTTTGACAATAATTTCGTTATGTTCGTCCAGCTCACTTTTCCATATACCGTCGATCACAAAATAATAAACGGGAATACTGACACCAAGTACGATCAATACATAGAGTAGAAAGGGGGTCGTTATTTTGCGGAGTAGGGGTTTCATCTTTTTGATTTAATTTTCCCACTTGTAACCCGTACCGTATACTGTCTTAATATAGGGTTGGCTTCCGGCGTCCTGCAATTTCTTCTTTAGATTTTTGACATGGGCATACACAAAGTCATGGTTGTCGAGCATATCAGCAATGTCGCCAGACAGGTGTTCGGCCAAGGTGCTTTTGGAAATCACTTTATTTTTGTTGCCGATAAAAAACATGAGTAGATCGAATTCTTTTTTCGTCAGTACAATGGGCAGCTCATTGACGATCACCGTTTTTGCGAGGAGATCAATCTGTATTTCATTTTGCACAACAATATTTGCGCTGTTGAATTGTTTGCGACGTATCAGCGAATAGATTCGTGCTGTAAGTTCAGATAAGTGAAAAGGCTTGGTTAGATAATCGTCGGCTCCCAATTGTAGTCCGTGTATTTTGTCGTCCAAGGCATTTTTTGCAGAAATGATGATCACACCATCTTGCTTTCGCTGCGCCTTTAATTCTTCCAGCAATTTTAAACCATTTCCATCTGGTAGACCGATGTCCAGTAAGATACAATCGTACTGGTATAGCTGAATTTTGTCCAGAGCATCCTGCAAAGTTGGCGCAAATTCGCATAAATAGTGTTGTTCACTAAGATATGTTGCGATGCTTTTGGCCAGCTCCAATTCGTCTTCTATGATCAAAATCTTCATATCGTAAAGATAGAATTTCAATTTAGTAGAAATTTAGAATTTATTTCGCAATGATCTATCAATTTTGATCATTTTTATTTCTTGCCATACGACAAGTGTAAGCTCTTTTAAAACGTGTAATTTTATTCTAAATCAGATGTTTAATATAAAAATCAAAACGAAATGGATACACCGAAATCATTAAAATTGGAAATCATCATTCCTGCTTATCGAATGCACAGTCAAATTTTTTTGAATGCGTTGGATGGCATTTCGGAAGAGGATGCATTAAAACGAATTGATGGCCAGACCAACCATATCGTATGGATGGCGGGTAATTTTGTGAATGTGCGCTATGCCATGGCGCATGTGCTTGGCCTTCAGGAAAACGATCCATACCATGATCTGTTTTTTATGGGAAAGACACTCGATGAAAGTTATCACTATCCCAGTGTGCAGGAATTAAAAGAAAATTTTAAAGCGATATCACCAAAGGTCTATGCTGCGTTGCTTCAAGTGGATGATGCGAAGCTGGCTGAAATCTTTACGATCAATATGAATATTCCTTTTATTGAGGAGAATAAATTGAATTTTATTGGCATGTGTGTCGGGAGGGAAGATTATCTTGCCGGACAGATTGCCTTGATGCGAAGATTACTGCACTATCCGGGTATGAAATATGACGTTGACGAAGAGATCAAGTATTAAAAATTAAACTCAAGATCGATCTCAATTGATGCGATCGATCTTGAGTTTGCTATGCATTAACACCATCGTATAGCTTGTATGAGCTGAAAGGTTAATGCGGTAAGCATGCCCGAAGATAAGAACTATTCACTACCTTTTATCGTTAAGATAACACCCGAATATGTATCGTGGTCTTTACCGATATAGAGCAGATCGACTTTTTTTGTCGCAGCGTCCTGAAGCTGTTTTTTCAATAGATTAAAATCCATTTTTTCAGTTTTTTCCTGCCACTCGTCGGTCGATTGAGGCTTGAATGAAGCGATATTCTTCATGTCAAAGAGTGCAGAGGAGGTATCGAGCTGCTTTGACCGATGTATAAAAACCGTATCCCCTATTATTTTATCGATCTTGATCCAACGCGCTGGAAGTCCGTCGATGCTGTTGCCTTCCTGATCGGTAAAAAATGTTGCACCATAAAGCTGGCCGGCTTTTAATTGCTTCAACTGATCAATCATTTGGCCGACCTCTTTTTCCCGCTGTTGATTTCCCAATTTATTTTTGACGCCATAGATGACTGCCCAGATTAGAATTGCCGCAGCGACAATTAGGAATCCCTTCCATAACTGGAAATAGGGGATGCTATACTGACTTTTGAACGATTTGATCTCCGCTTTTAATTCATCTGAATAATTGCGCGCGTGAATCAATTTACCCTGCTCGTCATACAGTCGAGAAAGTTTGACAAATCCACCACCGAAAGGTAAGCCAATAAACCGCCGGGCTGGGGTAATAATCTTTAAGGTGAAGGTTCTTGGCGCGTTTTCTTTTTTTAATGTTGTTGTAACACTTTTTTCTGCTAATACAAAGTCGTAGATACTGTAAATAAAAAACATAGTCTGTTGTGATTTTAATAAAAAACTGGCGGAAGGATCCTGGGCCAATTGGACTTCATGAGAAATGAAGCTTGAAAGCAAAAATAAAAGAAATAAATAAAAATGTACAAAAAAGAGCCAAGCATTGCTGTAAAATAGCGATTTTTGAAGATCAGCGAGCTGGACTTCACATTGACGGATGTACCTTTTTCGAGCTGCTAACAATATAAACCGAAATGTGCCTTAAAAAATATGAGGAACTTAAAATTGAGCTTTATTTTGATCTGTGTAACAAGTATGGTTATGGGACAAAAAATTGATAAGTCAAAATTGGATAACAGCATTGCAGGCTATTACAACGAACAGACTGCGCCGGGCGTCGCTTGTGCCATTAGTCAACATGGTGCTATCGTCTATCGCTATGCCATTGGGCAGGCTGATTTGACCGAAAAACGTGCGATTACAGCCAGTTCGCATTTTCGTTTGGCCTCTGTGAGCAAGCAAATAACTGCGCAGGCGATCTATGCTTTAGTGCTTCAAAAGCGTTTAAAACTGGAGGATCAATTGTCCCTTTTTTTTGAAGATCTCCCCATTGCGTTGAAAGATATTACGGTTGCCCAACTTCTGCAACATACATCGGGTATTTGGGATTATGAGGAATTGATACCAAAAGAAAGGAAAGACCAAGTGTCGGATAAAGATGTGCTGAAGTATGTCAGGCAGACTGATCGTTTGTATTTTCCTTCGGGAAGTCAATTTCGCTATAGCAATACGGGATATTGTCTATTGTCTCTAATTGTTGAACGGGTGGCTAAACAGTCCTTTGCATCCTTTGTCAAAGGCCAATTGTTTGAACCCGTAGGCATTATCAAGGGAATGGTTTATACACCCGGTGATACAGTGGAAGAGCGAGCATATGGTTATCATCCAGGGAAAAATTCCTATCTGTTTGCCGATCAGAGTGTGACCAGTGCGACACAGGGTGATGGTGGTGTTTACTTATCTGCCGATGAGTATCATGCATGGGCGAATTTTTTAATAAAAGACAGGTTACAACAGCCGGAACTGAAACAATTGTTAGCCCAAAACGCGATGCCGGTAAAGGATGGAATATCCTATCATTTGGGATGGTTTATACAGCATCTTGGCGATCATACAATCTTGTTTCATTCGGGTGAATCTACCGGATTTCACAATATGGTCTATATTGACGTTCAGAAAGATCTGGTGATTTCGTTTTTTAGTAACCGCGATGATTTTATGATCGGTGAAGCCTTCGACGCCATTCTTAAAACAATGGGCATCAATAAACCGGTATTGAATGAACAGCATCGCTCAACTTTTGCATGGCTGAATGCTGTTTATGCCAATTAGCAGAGGAGTCCATGTCCCATCCGTTAATCGCAGGCACTATAACGGACGTTAGAACCAACAAATCGCCCCAGATGTATGTTGGGACGATTTGTTGCTTATAGCCGACTTACTTTAAGAAGTCAGGCGATTGATAAGTGGGGTTGGGGTAGGTATAGAACCCCTCTCCAGTAGCGACGCCTAATTTGTTTTTGTCTATAAAATGTTCTTTTAGATAGGCCACTGTTTTAATCTTTACAGGGTCATTTGTTGCCTCAGCACTCATTTTGTTGATATTATACGCTGTCGTGATTCCTACAATATCGAGTATCCCAAAGGGGCCAGTTGGAGCTCCGGTGGCAACCATCCAGGTTTTGTCGATTGTCTCTGCATCAGCTACTTCGTTGACCAAAAGATCCGTTGCTGCGGAAAGTAAGGGAACAAGCAAGGAGTTTACAATATAACCAGGCTGTTCTTTATGCAGCGGGAGTGCAACCATGCCAATCGATTTTGCAAAATTTACAACCTGTTCAAATACCGCTTTGTCTGTCCCTGGATGGCCCATAATTTCGGCCGTATTGTGCTTCCAGATTTCGTTGGCAAAGTGCAATGCCAGGAACTTCTCGGGACGACCGGTCTCTTGGGCAAATTGACTTGGTAGTAGGGTTGAGGAGTTTGTGGCGAAAATGGTTTTCTCCGGTGCGACTTTGGCCAGCTCTTGGTAGAAGCCAATTTTAATAGCGGGGTTTTCGGGAACGGCTTCGATCAGAAGGTCTGCTTTTGCTACAGCCGATGCAAGATCTGAACTATAGCTGAGTCTATCGAAAGTCGCAGCCAGTTGTTCTTTACTCGCCTGTAGATCTTTCTCGAATGCCTGCGCTAAAATATCAAATTTTGCGGCAGCTTTTTTTAATACATCGTCGCTGATGTCATACACGGTAACATGATAGCCATGAAAGGCTGTTTGGAAAGCGATTTGATAACCTAAAACGCCACTTCCAGCTATCGTTATATTTTTAAAGTCCATGATGTTATTGTTTTTTTAATTCGTAAAAACCTGCACCACGGAGCCATGGCGCAGGTTGTAATCCTTATCCTTTAATTCCTTTTAACCAATCTTTGAATTTGGTGATCTGTTCAGTCAAGAACGATTCATGTTCTTCCTGTTCCTCTGAACCGATCGGTAAGATATGTTCGAAGTAAGTACCTTTAAGTACTTTGCGCAGCAAACCTTCACCCACAAACGGTTTGTCATCGTTTAATGTTTTGGCCGCTTTTAAAAGATGGCGGATATCATATTGTAACGGATTGATATCCGGAACCTGTTTGTTTAAATTTAACAGTTCGTAAACGGCAATACGTGCGGTACGTACCGAGCTTTCCATCGTAAAGACCACATCATTGTTGGTTTCAACAAACTGACCGATTAAGCCCAGGTTTTTACATCCCTCAGGTACCACTCTCGGACGGTCACCCTTTGCTCTTGGCATAAACATAGAGGTAATGTAGGGCATAAATGCCGTACGTACAATCGTATTGTTGATGACATCGTCCAGTTGATCGATAATGCCCAAATGGTAACATAGTTCAGCCAGAATTTCATCTCCGGTACATTGTGGCATTGGCTTTTTGATGTAATTTCCTTCTTTATCCATGAATAAGGCATATACCCACAAGACAAGAACATCATCCGGTTGGCCGGGGAAATGGGGTTGTCTATTACAGGTGAAACTCATCAGCCAATCGGAGTCGGTAATGGTAATAATACCGCCCGTAACGGTTTTTCCAGAATAAGGGTCATTAACCGAATATTCTTTGAGTTTTTCGACCAACGCCGAAGGTCTACAGGTAAGGGTTGCAGATTCCCAGGCCGATTTTTCGATGTTACTGCAGAACTTTTCGGGTTTGCCGAATATGGCCGATTTCGCGGCGAGATTTTTCCAGAGTTTCCAGCCTGCACTCTGACCGCTGCTGCTGTTGTCGATACCGATGATCGGCGCATTTTTGTTGTCCCCGTAGAAAGTATCTTCTGTCATTGATCCGGTGGTCACAATGACGAAATCTTCTTTTCCGACCGGTATTTTCACTTCTTTGCCATCTTGTTCTGTAATCAGGGCTTCCACAACTTTTCCATCGGTATTGCTTTGGATATCCAGGTCTTTGACTAACACATTGAATCGAATGTTTACCCCTTTGCTTTGGAGTACTTTGCGCAAAGGGGTCACAAAGGTATCGTACTGGTTGTATTTTGGGAATACAAGTGATGAAAGATCGTTCAATCCATCGATCGCATGTAGAAAACGATGCATGTACAGTTTTAGTTCGAGTAAACTATGCCAGTTTTCGAAAGCAAACATGGTCCGCCAGAAAGTCCAGAAATTGCTGGATAAAAATGACTCGCTGAAGTAATCTTCGATGGTTAGATCATCTAAATCTTCTTTGTTTTTGAGCAGCAATCGAATGATGGCCAGTTGATCTAGCTTACCTAGGCCAAACTTACTGAAGTCTTTTATCTCACCCAGTTTATGAATAAGCCTTGCTTTGGAATAGTTGGAGTCGTTGTCATTAATCAAACGGTACTCATCCAGGACACTGTAGGGCGCAGGCATCTCCAATGCAGGAATGTCCTGAAACATGTCCCAAAGATTTTCGTAGGTCATATCCATTTCCCGGCCCCCACGGATAACATAGCCGTCGGTTGCATTTCCGGCGCCATCTAACGAGCCGCCTTCCACATGGAGCTGTTCAAGGAAGGTGATGTTTTCAGCAGGAACATGGCCATCCCGGATAAAATAGTAGGCCGCAGACATCCCTGCTATACCACTTCCGACGATGTAGATTTTACTGTCTTTATATGATTTTGGTGGAATACCTTTATTACGTTGATAGTTTCCGATCTGATCAGAAAAGGGCATCGATTTTTTCGGCGTATTACGTTGTTGTTCTTTGCTTGAATCAGGTTCATGATTTACATTTCCATATTCAGCAGATGCATTTAATACTTTGTCGAATTTTGAGGTGATTTCTTTCATGATTCTTATGTTTTTTAATTCTTGAGTAAAGTTACTAAGACCACCTTAATCATTTGTGCCCTCAAATTCGCTATTGTTCTACCGAATTTCCTCTATCTACATATTTTGTCGCTTTCGGTATTCAGATGGCGATAAGGTGGCGTATTTTTTGAAAAAACGACCAAATGCTGAGATGGAATTAAATCCGATTTCATAAGAAATTTCTGAGATTGTCTTTTCGGGATTCCCGAGCAGCACATAGGCTTCTTTAAGTACATGCTCATCAATAATTTCATGTGGCGTTTTACCTGATGCTCTTTTAACAACCTGAATAAGGTATTTGTTTGAAATAAATAACTGGTCGGCGTAATATTGTACCTCTTTGTATTGATTGCTATGTCGCTGCACCAGGTCTGTAAACTTATAGAACAGGTTGTTGGTCTCTTGTCCACTTTCCGTCGTATTTTGGTCTTTAGAGGCCAATTCGTCGGCGATCTCTAGCAGTAGGTTAAAGATGATCGTGCGGATAATATCTGCTGTAAAATGCGTTGTCCTTAAGGTAACTTCTTTAAGGTAGTCTATTAGTTTTAATAGCTTGTCAATTTGTTTGTCTTGGTAGCTGACAATGGTAAAGGTCGAATTTTTGAAAAGCCCCAGTTGCTCAATAAAGAATGGATTGACAATATGTTTAAGCAGGAACGCTTTGTCAAAAAAGAGTAGCTTCATTCTAAAGTCGGGACTGACCTGCGAAAAGCGGATAATCGTTGTTGGAGCGGATACGAGGATATGATTTGTCGAGATATGGTATTCCTGATTGTCTACCTGAATATCAATATCGCCCGCCGTACAGATACAGATGGCATAATAATCAATACGAAAAGCATTGCTTGGGTATTCAAAAATTGGATTTCCAGAAGAAATATAATAGGGGCGGTGGCAATTTACGCCAAAGAATGATAAGGTATCTTGAAGACTTTCGTGTGTATTGTAAGTTGTTTTTACCTTAAACTTCATTGACTTTTTGTTCGGTTTGGGCATATACAGTTCCTATTGTTTTTAATATTCGAATGGGTTTTGTTTATTCGGATGCTGTCCGTTTGACCAGCAGTTTTTCTGTGGCAATATCGTCTTCTATCCCAACGAAGAAACTTTTGAATCCGAATTTGCTCAGTAGTCGTCTCGATGCGGTGTTATCGGGATCAATAATACCAATCACATCTTTATCTGGATTTAATGTTGTGGCAAGGGCTAGCATCGACTCACAAATCTGTGTTCCCAGCCCCTTTCCCCAATGTTCTTTGCGGAGCAAATAACCAATTTCGAATACTGTCGGATCTTTTTTATAGTTAACCAGTTTGCAGTCCCCCAAAAGTCTTTGTGTATCGGCTTCAATGACTTTAAAGTAGCCTAAATCAGGATCCTGGTTGATCGCGAGAATCGAATCGAATTTTCTGCGGGCCTGTTCTTCAGTTAATCCTTTGCCGGTAATATATTTCATGACGTCATCCGCTTTCACCAGGTCGTGGAAAGCATCAAAATCTTCCAATAGGTATTTTTCAAATCGTAACGTATTGTGCATGGCTAATGTGTTTATTTACAAGATAAGGTTGTTTTCTCTTAAATCAAATTATCGGAACTTAAATCATCATCTTTCTGTCTTATTTAACTTTTTCATGATTTTAGTTCTCCAATTTAACTTACATTGCCTTTCTGTAAAGCGGACGGGAAGTTTTTATAAGAATGCTTTTCTGCTGCTATACCGTGTAAACATTTTTTTTAGAGCGAGATAATAGTTATGGAAATAAGAGCGGCAAGCGAAGCTGATTATGCAGCAATTCTGCACATTTGGGAAAATTCGGTTCGGGCGACACATGATTTTTTGAAGGAGGAGGATCTTCAGTTATATAAGAGGCTGATCCCAACCGAGTATTTACCACAATTAAAGGTATATGTCATAGATGACAACGGACAGCCTACAGCTTTTTTCGCTGTCTCCGACGATAATCTGGAAATGTTATTTGTAGATTCAGCATACAGAGGGAAAGGTCTCGGGACTGTGGCACTACAGCATGTGCTGGAAAAGCTTCAGGTATATAAAGTTGATGTCAATGAGCAAAACCAGCAGGCGGTTGATTTTTATCTGAAGAAAGGGTACCAGCTTACTGGGCGATCAGCTGTAGATGGTATGGGGAAACCCTATCCGATCTTGCATTTACATCACGAGAGCGCTATTAATGGATTGAAATAATTTTAATAAAATGAAATAACTCATGATACAAGGTTTATACGAAACGCATATTCAGGTGCGGGATTTAGCTAAGTCTGTCGCATTTTATACGGAGGTACTGGGATTACGTGTGGCACATCGTGATCCGACACGTCCCATTGTTTTTCTATGGATTGGAACCGGGAAAGACTATATGTTGGGCCTGTGGCAGGAAGAAACAAACTTTCAACCCAGACATTTTGCTTTTAGCGCAAATAAAGCGGATATATTAAATTATGCCGTGGATTATCTGAAAAAACGGGATCTGACACCCTACAATTTTTTAAAAGATGGTATCGAAGCACCGATGGTCTTCGCATGGATGCCTGCATTGGCCATATACTTTAATGATCCGGATGGCAACCAATTGGAGTTTATCGCAGTTTTGGAAGGGGAGGGCAGGCCCGAATTGGGCGTGCTTTCTTATGCCGATTGGATCGATCGTACAGCAAAATAAGTCGCGAAAGGGCGACTTATTTTGCTGATTTCCACTCTTCGGCAAGGATAGCAAAGACCACATCATCTTCCCATTGACCGTTATGGAAATAGCTTTTTACAAAATGAGCTTCCTGACGAAATCCCAGACTTGTTAAGAGCTGCCTGGATGCCTTGTTTTCTGGAGCTACCGAGGCCGTGATCCGATGTTTATGATACTGACGGAACAGGGCCTCTATAACTGTTTTCAGCCCTTCTTTGGCATATCCCTGTTGCTGGAATTCTTTTTTTATCGTACAGCCCAATTCCACCTGCAGGTGTTCAGTACCAAAAAAATGAATGCCAATATCGCCGATTACAGCCTTTGCTATTTTGTCGGTCATAACGAGCTGAAACCAGGACTCTGGAAGATTGAACGTGTTTGGGTTTTTTGCTATAAATTCATCGACTTCTGCCAAAGAGTCTGGAATCCAACCTTGGTATTTATTGGTTTCTTTATCTGAACGATACCCGAATATTGCCCGACTGTCTTCCGGCATGATGGGCCGAATCGCTAATCTTTCTGAATCAATGCGCATGGTTTAACGTTTTGAAAATCTGGCTATCGCTTCTTCACGCGTACCTACAAAATTGATTTTTTTTGATTTATTGCTTTCGTAGATAAAATCGTTTAAACTTTTGCTGTTGTATTTGGAGAAATCGCCAACGATGGCAATGTCAAAGCCATACTGCGTATATTTTTGAAGTATTTCACCGGCAAGTTTTGTTTTAAGTTCGAAGAAATCGTCTGTGATGTTCTCTTGATAAATAATTGCTTTGTATGCTTCTTGCGCGCCACAGTCGACCATAATCTGTAGACCATCATCGAGATTATGGATAAATACGCCTGAACCTTTAACTTCAGCAATGTTTTCGTCACCTAGCTGAATAATAGTGATTTCCATTTTTTTTGTTGTGTCGTTTGAAAAATATATTTGTGGGACCAGATTCCATGATCCATTGCACTTCGTTGGGATATGCTGTTGAAAATGATCCGAGATAGCGGATAAATAGGTTTTAACCTGCAAATTCTTTCAGCATATTGATTGTTGGACAGAAGAACAGGGAGCCGGTATGTGCTGTACTAAAGTCTAGTATTCTATCGTAATTTCCTTCGGGTTCACCAATAAACATTCTGTTCAGCATCAATTGTACGGTACTGAATGTGCTGGCGTAAGCGATAAAGTAGGTTCCCATTTCATTTGTTGCGATTTGCCCAAAAGGCATATTGTCGCGAACAATCTTTAAATCGTCACCGACATTGGCCAGGGCCGAATGAGAATTGGCCGGTTTTTCATCGTCGCCCATCTCAATATCGTTTGCTTTGCTTCTGCCGATGACCTTTTCCTGATCGGCGACGGATAAAGAACGCCAGGCGTTCATGTCATGAATATATTTTTGTACAAATAAATAGCTTCCACCCCTATAGGCTACATCCTCATCACCTACGATACCAAAGAAAGCACGATCCTCACCAAGGGGATTTTCCGTTCCGTCGACGAAGCCCAAGATACTTCGGCCATCCCAATATCTGAACCCATGAACTTCCTCCTTGCAATCCGCAACGGGACTTAATAAGGCTGCTATTTCGGTCGCTATGTCAATGCAATAGCTTTTTTCATAAGCGCGAATATGGAAATGTACATCGCCGGGGGTAGCTACAGCAACATGTTTTTGACCAATGATGGGTTCGAAAGGAACCAATTCCTTTGGCATAGGTTCGTTGAGTTCCAGCTTTTTCCACGCATGGTGGCTTATGCCCAATACCACGCTGGCCTTCACGAGATTTGAACGTACCTGCGCCGAATTGTTGAGATTGACAACCAATGCACATAAGCGTTGGAAGACATCCTTGACGATCCCATTTTCGTGGAAATTCCATACCATAAACACCGTATTGTTGCTCGGTGTATCGATGACATTTTGGGCCTGATGATCCATAAGATAAGTTGTTGTGTGTTGTACAGCCTTGCTAAGCTACAAATAAAATCGGTTTTAGCGATAGACTTTTCGATTACTCGAATGCGGTTTGTTGATATAGTTTGACGATTTCATCAATAACTAAATCAGGTTCATCGTAAAAGACATGATGCTCCGCATTTTCGGCTAAAATATAACGTCTATTGCTTTTTTGATCAGCAAATTTTTTAAGGGCAGCAATAAATAAACTGCGATCGGGTTCTTCAAAAGGTGATTTTCCCGAACCAATGACAGTCATAGGGACATTGATTTTTTCAGCAACCTCATGTAAAACAGCCGTTGACGCTTCGTAGTTTAAAACGAGGTGATAGAACCCTAAGCTTTCTTTTTTGATGAGATCAAGCTCACTGGCATATTCTCTCTTCAATAATTTGGATCGCTCCATAGTCATGAAATAAGGGGAGACAATATCGATCATTACGGTGCCGACAACCTGACCGGGATTGGTCGCTATAAATTTCATCGTATAGTTACCACCGAAGGACTGGGCAACAAAAAAGTACCGATCACGATAGCCCAATTGCTGCAAGGCAGTTTTAATATCCTTTACTTCATTTGTCAAGCTAATGTTAACGGTGTCTATTTCACTTTTTCCAAAGCCCGCCCGGTCATAAGTAATTAACGGTGCGCCCAATTTGCTGGACAGGGGTTCCAATAGCTTTCTCCAAACGGAAGCATCATTTCCCCCTCCAGATTCAAAGACAATGGGGATACCTTTTCCCTCCATTAAAGTAAAATGAAGGTTGTGGTTGCCTACATTGATCATGGTATCCCTGAGCTGTGCTTTTACGGCCAGCCCGGGGAGTGTCAGTAGGAGGAAAACGGATAAAAGGAGATTATACTTTAGCCCGTACATCGTTCATTTTAAGTGTCATGCTTTTCGCTTCTGTTTCGATCCATTGGCTGTATTCGGCGATAGCCTGTAAGCGAAGTTCGTCCGAGATATACCCTTCCGTAACCATTTGTCGCGACTGGGCGACTTTGTTCCAGATGGCCAGATTGGTATCAAAGTTAGCTTCTCCTTTTTTGTAGGTCTGATCGGCATTGATAACCTGAACCGAATGGAAACCTGCTTCCTGGAGCAGTGCAGCGACCTCATCAGCAACACGATTGTTCATCCCTGCATCTGCTCTCCATTGCAGGAAAGTATGGTAAAATGTGCGCATGCTTTCTGGCGGAGCCGGGGTCCATTCAATGGCGGTATGATTGTAGTCTAAAATAGAGATTTGTCCGCCAGGTTTTAACCAGGATTTAAATAAGCCTAATGCTCTGGGAATATCACTTAACCATTGCATGGTGCGCGCCGTTATAATCAGGTCGAACGGATGTGAAGGCTGATAATCAAAAATATTGCTGCAGACCAGGTTCAGATTTTTGGTGTTGCCGTATAGTTCATTGCCACTATCTATAAAGGACTGTGTATTATCGAGCCCGATTATGGTTCCGTCACCGATATAAGTCGCGACCTCATTCGTGAGTGTTCCGGTACCACAGCCCACATCCAAGATTTCCATGCCAGGAGACAGTAAGGGAATAAGCGTTCTGTAATCGGAGGATAGTGTTCTTCTCTCAAATATCTTATTGGCCTGTTGATCCTTTCTGTCGATAAATTTCTCTTTCATTGAATTGGGTTTAGTTGACTGTAAATATAGCTTTTGCCTTCCGGTTAAAAAAACTTCTATTCGTTTAATCGTTTTTGTCGCGCTAATCTGACCAACAGTTGAGAATATTCCTTGCTTTGTTTATGATTACGATCAATCGAATACCATATTTTCCATTAAGAAGGGTATAATAGTCTTTTTGCAAGGTATTAACAAGGGTTTAACAGGGGTTTTACCCCTGCAAAACCCTGTTATACCCCTGTTAACCCCCTGTAATATCCCTGTTATTATCGGAACTGATGTTAAGCAATTTCAAACCTGTATCGGGCGATAAAAGAAGATCTTTTACTGCTTTATGAGGATCATTTTCTATTTTATAGCAACAGCGATACTTTGCGATTAATACCCTAATTAGGAAATTATTTTATGGCGGTTCGCTGTTTTTTTAATAATAGTTTTTTATATTGTTATACAACAGCACTAGTGCTGTGTAATTACACAAAGATATCCTGATATTATGCGAAAAGTATGTAAAGTTCTCCTGCTAATCTATTGTGCTGTTTTTCTTTCAGCCTGTTCTTCCAACTATCTCATGACGTTCAATGGGGAGAACGTAAAAAAAGACGAAGACAAGGGAACGTTTTCATTTAAAAATGATACGGTACAGATTGATTATTCCTTCGCCGACAGAGATGGTCGAATTTACCTTCGGATAGAAAATAAAATCGATAAACCGATTTTATGGGATCTTAAGAGTTCGGCTATGGTTATTAATGGTAAAACGCAAAGCTATTCTGCTGAACAAGCTGCTTTTAATGGAAAGATGAATGCTTCGGTTTCCGATATAAACGCCAGTAAATCCACTATATTCAACGAAACTTGGGTGAACGGTTATATCACGGGGTCGGTAAATTTGCCTAAAGATGTGGTACTTATCCCACCGCATGCCTATGTGGATGGGCATTATTTTAATTTTAAAAACGATGTTAAATCCATTGTACGATCGTCCCAAAAAGAAAAAGTGTATATGTATGATATGAGTGGCGAAAGTTTTGCGGTAAAACTTGCCCGATTTGAAGGTGCTGATTCACCTTACAGTTTACGTAGCTATTTGACTTATTCGATTTTAGAAGATGGTAAAGCTATTGTTAAAACTACGGAGCAAAAATTTTATGCAGCCCAGCTTTGGCAGACCGGTGCAGTAGCACTTAATAATATTCTAGAACTGTATAATAAGCGCGGAGACGTGCTAGCTGTTAAGGAAAAAAAAGGACAGGAGGCTATGATCGTTGGGGGTGCTTTGGCATTAACTGCAGCGGCCGCAGCAATTGACCCGAAAGTAACTGAATAGTACCCAAAGCCATCTACTACGGCTGTAGGTTATGCTCGTCTAAGCTGTAACCGGCATGATTTAATCCGGCACAGCTTAGACAAACAATAAGTTCGAATTATTGTTTAAGATATTAGATTCCTTTTGTCCTCAAAGGCAAAAAAGCTGTATCATTTATTAAAAAAAATCTACACATATGAAGTATCTTGCACAATTTATGTTGATCGTATTCCTTTTTACTGTTAAAGAAGGCCGATCCTGCACACGCGTTGTTTATAAGGGGCCTAATCAAACCGTTATTACGGCTAGAAGTATGGACTGGAGAGATGATATCGCGGCCAATCTATGGGTATTTCCGCGCGGCGTAGCAAGAAGCGGGGAGGTAGGGCCGCAGTCATTGCAGTGGACTTCACAATATGGTAGTGTTGTTTCCAGTGCGTGGGACATTGCTACGGTCGATGGTTTAAATGAAAAGGGATTGGTGGCCAATGTACTCTGGCTTGTCGAATCTACTTATCCTAAATTTGATCCAGCAGGACCAAAAAAAGGTCTTGCAATCTCGGCTTGGGCCCAATATGTTTTGGATAATTTTGCGACCGTCAATGAAGCCGTATCTGCCTTAAAGGATGAACCATTTGTGATTGTAAGTGATTATATCCCGGGCAATACCAAATTTACGACGGTGCATTTATCGCTTTCAGATGCCACAGGCGATAACGCTATATTTGAATACATCAATGGGAAATTGGTTATTCATCACGATGCGGCTTATACCGTCATGACAAATTCTCCTGTCTTCGAAGATCAACTTGCGCTAAACAGGTATTGGCAGGGAATTCCGGGAACCATTATGCTTCCGGGAACAAACCGCGCTGCTGATCGTTTTGTGAGGGCTTCTTATTACATTAATGCGATTCCGCAGACCGATGATTTGCGGCTTTCTGTTGCGAGCGTTTTCAGTGTGATCAGAAACTGTTCGGTTCCATTTGGAATAAGTTCCGAAACGGAGCCCAATATTTCCTCTACGCGGTGGCGATCTGTAGCTGATCAGAAGAATAAAGTCTATTATTTTGAGAATGTATTGGTTCCGGGAACGTTGTGGGTGGATCTGGCTAAATTTGATTTAAAGAAAGGTGCTCCAACGATGAAGTTGGATATGAAGCAAGGGATGGCAATAAATGGCATTTCAAATACGCTGTTTAAGGCTGCCCAACCTTTTAAATTTATGGGTATTTAAATTAGAACGGGCTTGTCCAAAAAGATTGGACAAGCCCGTTTTTATGCGATTTTATAGCGATCCTAGTTGACTGAGGTTCCGTCTATAATCTCTTCATCCGCTTTGCTGACCAATTTAGTATCTTGTTTTACGTCACCAAATATTTCGATCTGACCATCGATGCTGCGTCCTTTCTGTACAGGGATACGTTGGGTTTTGCCAGCAACGACAGCAATCACAAAGCTTCCTTCGCCCGAAGTAAATACCGCTGATTTTGGCACAACGAAAGTACTGTCTTGCGATGTTAAAGGTAATTCGACCTCTGCAACCATGCCGGGCAATAGCTTGTTGTCGGTATTGTTAATATCAATTTCTACCCGTTCGGATCTTAATCTACTGTCCAAGGCACCCGATTTACGTGCGATCTTACCGGAGAAGGTTTCTCCAGGCAATGATTTGACGGTAAATTGCAAGGGCTGGTTTTCAGCTAGAAAACCCGAATATTGTTCTGGAACAGCAACGGCTAACCGGAGTTTACGTTGTTGTTGAATGGTCATGATGGGCATTTCCGAACCACGGCCAGCTGGACCAACATAGGCGCCTTGATTGACATTTCTTGTTGCGATGACACCGTCGAAGGGTGCTCTGATTTCCAAATAATTCAAGAGGTTTTGTACTTCTGCATAGGCTGATTTAGCGGCTTGGTACTGGGCAAAATCAGCATTCTTTTTTGACTCAGCAACCTCAAGATCGAGTCTAGCCACAGTTCCTTCCACCTTGCTGGTTTCGAAGAGTCTATCGTAAGTGCTCTTTGTAGCCATATAGACTGCTTCTTGCGATTTGAGCCGCGATTTTGCAGCAGATAGCTGTGAACTCAATTCGGGAGCTTCCAAGACAGCCAACAACTGGCCTGCATGCACTTTACTGCCGATGTCCACATTGAGGCTTTTGACATAGCTGCTGACCTTGGCGTAAATTTCGACCTGCTGGAATCCCGTGATTTCCCCAGGGATCTGCATTTTATTGGTTAATTTCTGTTTGGAAGGTACAAATGTCTCCATTGCCGGAGCTGCAGCTTCGGGACTTTCTTTTTTGACATTTTCCTCGGCTGCCGAATGGCATCCTGTTAAGGATGCGATCAGGCCGGCGATAGATAATATTTTGAACAAATTATTTTTCATATTTTATAGATTATACTGCTTTTACGATAAAGGTTTTAATGCGGCAATATAGTGTTTACTTTCTTTGTCTTCAGGATCTAATGAGATCGATTGTGTACTGCTTTTTTCTTGCGCCCAAGCAAATATGAGCGGTAAGATGACGAGTACGGCAAATGTTGAAAATAGTAATCCGCCAATGACGGCTCTACCGAGTGGTGAAACTTGTTCACCACCTTCGCCATGGCCAATGGCCATAGGGAGCATGCCTACAATCATGGCCAAACTGGTCATGATAATGGGTCTAAGCCGTAAGGATGCTGCCTCACGAGCTGCAGCCAGCGCATCTCCATGATGCCGACGGATATGTTCGGCATTGGTGATGAGTAGAACAGCGTTCGCAATGGATACACCCACCGACATGATAATCCCCATGTAGGATTGTAAGTTGAGGGTAGATCCGGTTAACAACAATAGAAGTAATGACCCCAGCACCACCGCAGGAACTGTGGTGAGTACAACCATAGAAACTTTGAACGATTGGAAATTGGCTGATAGCATCAGGAATATAACGATAATGGCTACAGCCAAACCAGATTCAAGGCTGCTCATGGTTTCTTCCAATACTTTTCCGAGCCCTATTTGCTCCATGGATAACCCACGCGGGAGTTCACCAAGGGCTTTGATACTACGTTTTACATCTTTGGAGGCTGTTTTCAAATCGGTATGATCGATATTTGCTGTAACTGATACATAGGGCATCGCGCCCAAATTGTCATTTTCTCCATAAGTGAAGGACGGTGTGATGGTTGCAACGTCGCTCAGTATTGGTCGCGCCGAATTTTTCAATAAAGGGATTTCACCGATTTCTTTCTCATCTTTCATTTTATCGATGGGCACCTGAACTTGGACATTATACGAGAGTCCTGCTTTTTCATCGATCCAGGTGTTTTTTTCGGTATAACGCGAAGATGAGGTGGACGCGATGAGCGATCGTGTTACTTCGCTGAGATCGATACCCAATTGTGCAGCTCTAATGCGATCTATTTTAATATCGTACGAAGGATATTTAATGGATTGTGCTAATTGTACATCTCTAAAGTAAGGGATGGCTTTTAGTTCCTCGATCAATTTTCCGGCGTACTTTTCGTTGTTCTTTTTGTTTTTTCCTGCTATTCGAACTTCAATAGGGGTAGGCGACCCCTGGCTTAATACTTTATCCGTAAGTTCGATCGGTTCAAAGGATACCTGTACATCGGGAACTGCTGCTTTCAGGCGTTTTCGGTATTCATCACGGAAACTGTCCATATCATGATGGTAGTCTTTCAGTGCTATTTGGAAAACAGCTTCATGTGGACCGGCCATGAAAAGATAGATCGGCGATACTGAAAACTGCCCGGGGTGCTGACCGATATAGACAGAAGATATGCTGATATGTTCTTTGCCAACCAGTTTTTCCAGTTCGGCCAGCGCCAGTTTTGCTTTTTCTTCGGTGCGTTCGATACGTGTACCTTCAGCGGCACGAAGGCGCATTTGAAACTGGCTGGAGTTGACTTTCGGAAATACATCCTGGCCTATCGTGGAAAGTAAAATGACAACAAGACTTAGCGCTCCAAGCAGATAGATCACCGTAATGGTTTTCTTTCTTTTGAACAAGCGATCGATCATTTTCATGAATCTGTTTCTGAACCGTTCAAAAATACTGATCTTTCCATCGTTGTTAAAGTCGTCACGTTCCACCAATAGTTTCTTCTGATTCAAGGTATCCTGTTCGGATTCTACGGTCAGTCCAGATGCTGCAAACTGGGCTTCATCTGCATTTAAACCCTCGGATTTGGTCGCATGTGGAGCCTTATGGGCATGATCTTTCATAAACCAGTTTGCCATGATGGGAACGAATGTCTGCGAAAGAAGAAAGGATATGATCATCGAAAATCCAATGGACAGGGCCAAGGGAAGAAATAGCGAGCCCGGAATTCCCGTCATGGTAAATGCAGGTGCAAATACGGCTAATATACAGAGCAGGATCAATAATTTTGGTAAGGCGATCTCCTTACAGGCATCCCAGATAGCCAAGGCTTTGGGTTTCCCCATATCCAGATGCTGGTGTATATTCTCGATCGTTACCGTACTTTCGTCGACCAAGATACCAATAGCCAGGGCTAGTCCGCTGAGGGACATGAGGTTGATGGTCTGCCCGAAGAGTTTCAGAAAGAGCACTCCGGATATCACGGATATCGGTATGGTCAGGATAACGATCAGCGCGGCTCTTCGATCACCTAAAAATAGGAGCACCATAAGTCCGGTCAGGATAGCTCCGATGGCACCTTCGGTAATCAGACTCTTTACCGAATTGATGACATAAACGGATTGATCAAATTCATACGATAACTTGACGTCGTCGGGCAAATTCTCCTGAATTTTTGGTAAAGCTGCTTTTAAGTTCTGGACGACTTCCCATGTGGAGGCATCGCCAGCTTTGGCAATACTGACGTATACGGAGCGCTTGCCGTTGACCAAGGCGTAGCCTGCAGTAACATCAGCTCCGTCCTTTACCGTAGCGATATCTCCAAGGTAAAGATTTTGTACCCCACCTTTAAAAAGCGGGATTTTTTCAAAATCTTTGACCTCTTTAATGGTATTATTGGTCGGCGTAATGTAGTTTTTATCCTGAATGCGTACGTTTCCTGCCGGGGCAGTTTGATTGTTCAGTCGTAGCGCTTCTACGACTTGGTCGGGTGTCATATTGTGGCTACGCATTAAATCGGGATCAACGTTAACCTCAATTGTGCGTGGACTTCCCCCAAAAGGAGGTGGGGACAATAAGCCGGGGATTGATGTAAATGATGCCCGGACATAGACGTTGGCCAGATCTTGCAGTTCATTATTGGATCGTTTGCTACTGCTCAATACCAGTTGACCTACAGGAAGCGACGAGGCATCAAAGCGAATGATGAACGGCGGTTGCGAGCCTGGAGGAAAGGAGGCCTGGATCCGATTGGCCAGGGCACTTAGCTCGGCTGCAGCCTGTGCCATGTTGGTGTCTTCGTAATACGAAACTTTCATTAAGGTCAGACCTTGAATATTCTTGGTCTCAATAGACTTGACCCCATTGGCAAAAAGAAGGATATTAACGTAGTTTTTAGCAAAATAAGATTCCATTTGATCCGGCGAATAGCCACCAAATGGATGGGCAATATAAATAACCGGAAGGTTCATTTTTGGCAGGATATCCACCTTGATCGATCGAACGGCACCTATGCCAAAGACAATAAGTCCCAATACGAGTACGAGGATGGATATCGGCTTGCGTAAGGCAAAACGTATTAAATTCATGTAATGTTATTTATAGTTCTTTGTTGAAAATATCAAAATCTCCCGCAGCTGCGGCTTTTAATAAAAGCGACTGCCAAAGGTTGATGTGGACGATCTCACGATCGGTTTCGGCTCTATTGAGTGTATAAAGGGTCTGTGTAACGTCGACAAGCGTAGCTAGGCCGTTTTTATACATCGTCATTTTTTGATTGTAAGCTTGCTGGGCTGCCGATACTTGTCGGGGAGCTTCTAAATCACTTTTTCGGGCCAATTGAATTTTAACATCAGCAGCATCCAGCTGTGCTGCCAATTGAGCTTCGGCGGTTTGGTATTCTTCTCTTAGGGCATCATTCGTAAAGCGCTGTGCACTGATTTTTTTATTAATGCGTGCAATAGAAGTCAGATTCCAGTTTATGCCCAATCCCAAGAGATAATTTTGCCTACTGGGACGAACGCCTTGCCAATAATTTGTGCTATAAGCTTGTAGATCCGTAATGTAGTCGCTCTTAAAACCTGATCCTCTTGTCTGAAAAACACCAAAGGCGCTTACAGTGGGAAAATATTCTTTGGTTGATAATTTTAATTGTTGTTCACCCAATTCAATTTTACTTTTATAAAATTGCAGAATAGGATTACTTTCAATCAAGTTGTCTGAAAGGGGAGTTAGCTGTACTGGTGTTTTCTGGACGAGCAAGGTATCTATTTGCAGGTTTTTTGCTGGTATTCCCATCAGTACTGTTAATTTGTTGTTTTGCTCTTTAACATTTTCGCTGGCTTGGTTGAGGCTGATCTTTGCGCGTGAGACTTCGGCAGAAGCTAGCGTTGAATCTACGCCGGGCAATATGCCGTTTTTTACTTTCGTGGCAGCGATATTTAAAAATACCAGTGCACGGTCGAGGTTCATCTGTTGATTTTTTTCCAAGCGCTGACTCGCCAATAAATTGAGGTAAGCTGCAGCAATCTTGACTTTATGCTGGAACTGTTCCTGGCCGAGATCGGCCTGTATTCGTTTGGTATCAGATTTGGCCAATTCGATCCGTTCTTTTTTTCGTCCAAAGGTGTAAATGTCCCAATTGACGTTGGCTAAGTAAAGCGCACCAAATGCGGCATTCCAATTTTGTTCGGGAAGAGCGGCTCCTGAAGAAGCTACCCCTAGTCCGCCGAATCCATACAGTGGACCATTTTGTCCATTGACTGTTCCAAAGTCCTGTTGCGCTACGATGTTCAGATTGGGCCAAAAGTCGCGTTTGACTTGTTCATTGGTCTGCAGGGAAGACTGGAGATAATATTCCTTTGCCTTGATATTTCCATAATTTGCAAGACCCTGTTCTACGGCGTCGCGCAGTGTAAGCGTCTGAGCGAAGGAGGAGGATGTCGCAAGTGACACAGCCAATGACAGCACTAAATTCAATTTCAGCATAGGTTATCTATCATTTTATGGACACGAAGATAGCGATGAGCTAGGCTGTAAGGCCCCTTTTAAATGATCTATCGTGTTTAAAAGTGACCAATTTAATTCGTCATTTATTTTTCTGCTGTTATAAACTTAAAACTCTTACTTTGTAACAGAATTTTAACAAAAAAAAGGATTATGAGAAAGGTTTTGGAGAACAAGATGATACAGGAAGTCGTCCTATTGATCTTTTCGTTTATCCTCTTTACGTTGAACGACTGGATTTTGATCCTGAGTTGGAAGGGATTTTTGATGGGGGTGCTCTATTTCCTGATCCTTTATGCACATGCGCAACTAAATCGCTTTTTTCTATTGCCATTACTGCTTAAAAAGAATAAACCCCTGTTGTATATTCTGGCTTCGGTGGCAACGCTGCTGATTTTTGCATTGATATTAAAAGAGCTGACGGATAACGTCATTTACAAGAATTGTTTTCTCTACAAGAATCTGGTTCAGAAAACGTTCCATTATCAGTTTGGTGTATTGTTGGGATCCTTGATCTGCATATTGGGCAGTATTCAATTTATAGAATTTTATCGCTTCCAACGGGTGAAGACGCGACGTGAACTGCTTTCGAATCAGACGCAGTTATCGCATTTGAAAAAACAGCTCAATCCACATTTCCTATTCAATACGTTGAATACTATCTATGGCATTAATTTGAAGTATCCGGAACGCACATCCGAATTGATCATCAAAGTTTCCCAGCTGCTGCGTTATCAGATGGAGAGCAGTGATCGGGAATTTGTTGCGATGGATGATGAGATCGATTTTATCTCAAGTTATATCGAACTGGAGCGCGAACGATTAGGATACCGAACAAAAATTGAATTTGACTATCAAAAAGAGGAAGATATCAATTATCAGATAGCGCCAATGTTATTGATTACTTTTGTGGAAAATGCTTTTAAACACGGAACCTGCAGTATTGAAGATTGTTTTGTACATATTTCAATCAAGATTGAAAAAGGGAACTTATATTTGCATGTCCGAAATTCTGTTCCGGTCAAGAAAAGGAATGTGTTTTCAGCAAAAATAGGTTTGGAAAATACAGTGGCTCGATTGAAGCTTTTGTATCCTAATCGGTATAAACTAACGACAAATTCCAAGAAAGAAGAGTATGAGGTGTCATTGGTTATCAATCTTTAAACAATGAATAAAAAAAGCTGTATCGTGGTTGATGATGAACCTGCCGCGCATTATGTTCTGGTAAATTATATTGAAAGAAGTACTGATCTACAGTTAGTTGCTCAATGTTATAATGCTTTTGAGGCATTGGAGTTTCTTCGGGAGAACAAAGTAGATTTAATCTTCCTGGATATTGAAATGCCCGAAATTAATGGGATGGAGTTTTTGAAGATGCTGGATAATCCACCCAAAACGATTTTGACAACAGCCTATTCCGAATACGCATTGGAGAGTTATGACTATGGCGTTGTCGATTATTTATTAAAACCTATTTCATTCCCCCGTTTTTTTAAGGCTGTTCAACGTTTTTTGTCGTATAATACGGTCCTGTCACCTCAGGAAGAAGAACCCAAATCGATTAGTATACGCATGGATGGCCGCATTATTGAGGTTAAATTATCGCAGATTGATTTTATTCAGAGCTTTGGCAATTACGTAAAAATTGTTACCCCGGGACAAACTTTTTTAACAGCAAGCACCACCCAACAAATTCTCACACAGGTGCCAGCATCAAAGTTTGTCCGTATCCACAAATCCTATATTGCTTCGATCAATAAGGTGATCAAATATGAGCATGGCATGGTGCAGATCAATAATACGTCTTTACCTGTCGGTATAACTTTTCGTCGGGAATTGCAGGAGCGGCTAGCCAATAAATAGCGCCAAGCTATGAAGTAATTCGACCAGGTATCGCCGTTCTTGTCAATTCACAGCATATCATTTGAAGAAGAAAGTTTATTCATTTAGCTGGATGTGCTGATACTGACGTTGGGCTTGTGCAATACGGGAAAGTTGACTGAATTGGCAATAAAACAATATTCACTTGCTTTTTTGTGCAATTCAATGGCCTGTGCAATCATCGCAGAATCTTTTACCCGGACTGAAGGATTTAGCGTAACTTCTTTAAAATAGCCCTTTCCACTTTCTTCTTCAAGCATGATCGCCGTTGCGTGGTCTACATATTCTTCTACAATAATTTTATTGACGGAGCAGAAATGAAGGTACCATAACATATGGCAAGAGGATAGGGATGCAAGCAATAATTCTTCGGGATTGTGCTTACTGGGGTCTCCCAGGAACGCTGGATCCGAAGAACCTTCAATCTCAGCTTTGCCGTCAATACGAATGCGGTGGCTTCTTTCGTAGTTTTTATAATGATCGGTTCCGCTGCCGCGATTTCCTGTCCACGCAATTGTGGCTGTGTAGTTATGCTGTTTCATTTGAAAATGATCGTTTGACGCTGTTGGTGCTAA
Source organism: Sphingobacterium sp. Ag1 (assembly GCF_000988325.1). Taxonomy (NCBI): domain Bacteria; kingdom Pseudomonadati; phylum Bacteroidota; class Sphingobacteriia; order Sphingobacteriales; family Sphingobacteriaceae; genus Sphingobacterium; species Sphingobacterium sp. Ag1. Next base: position 89,352 of record NZ_LBGU01000043.1, read on the forward strand.
TCTGTAAGCAAGTTAAAGAATATCCCTTTATCCTCAACATAAGCGCAATGTCTTTTGGGTAGAATTGACTTTCACATTATGTTTTTTGATTTATTTTTTTGTTTATAATATACTGATTGGTATTTTATTCGTAAGTTTGTTGTGATTTTAATTAAATATATTTTTTGTGAATAATACCATGTTTTCTATTGTCTTTAAATATACCTTTTGGTATTTTATTTTGTGCTATGATTGGCGTATATCGTGAAATTTTTATAGTAGCCTTTTGGATGGTGTCAACTATGCGGGGCGTATTTGTAAGACCTGTTTTGGTCGTGAATAATTCTGTTAACTAAAAATAGTTCGTATATGGAACAATATGATTTGGTTGTCATTGGGTCTGGCCCAGGCGGCTATGTAGCGGCGATTCGCAGTGCTCAATTGGGGTATAAAACTGCTCTTGTAGAGAAATATGATACATTGGGTGGTACCTGTACCAATGTCGGCTGTATTCCCACAAAGGCAATTTTGGATAGTACACATCACTATCATGACGCGCAGCATCATTTTGCTGCACATGGGATTCAGGTAGCAGGGCTGTCGATAGACTTTGGCCGGCTGTATGAGTGTAAAGACAAAGTGGTTTTGCAAAATACACAGGGGCTGAATTTCCTGATGAAAAAGAATAAGGTAACGGTGATCCACGGAACAGCTTCTTTTGTCAATAATTCTACTGTTGAGATCGCTACATCAGCTGGGGAACGACTATCCCTTGGTGCAAATAAATTCATCATTGCCACCGGCTCAAAGCCGGCGACAATTCCGGGAATAACCATAGATAAAAAACGTATCATCAGCTCAACGGAGGCGTTGTCTTTGCCAGAGAAGCCGGGTAAAATAGTTATCATCGGTGGTGGTGTGATTGGGGTAGAGATGGCATCCATATTCAACAGGATGGGTTGTGAGGTCACTATCATAGAATATGCCGATCGCCTCCTTGCCAATATGGATCATGAATTGGGGGATGCATTGAAAAAAATACTACTCCATGATGGCATTAAAATTCTGCTTAAACAGGCTGTCTACAAAACAGAAAATGAAGGCAGTTCGGCAAGCGTATTCTTTCGGGATAGCGATGGTCAGGAGCAGCAGTTACGAGCGGATTACGTTTTGGTTGCTGTCGGACGGAAAGCCTTTACAGCGGGGCTTGGGTTGGAGAATACAGCTGTTCAATTGGATGCCAGAGGTATGATCGTTACCAACGAGCAGCTACAGACGGCGGTTCCCCATATTTACGCTATTGGCGATGTGATCGGTGGAGCAATGCTGGCGCATAAAGCTGAAGAGGAAGCAATTTTTGTTGTTGAACATATAGACGGCCAAAAACCAAAGGTGCATTATGATCGCATTCCAAGTGTGGTTTATACCTGGCCTGAAGTCGCTTCAGTTGGTGCGACAGAAGAGGACCTCAACGCAAGGGGTGTAGCGTATACGGTTGGGAAATTCCCATTTTCCGCAAACGCCCGTGCCCGCGCGGGGATGGATACGCAAGGGTTTGTAAAGGTGTTAGCCGATCCTAAATATGGCGAATTATTGGGGGTTCATATCATTGGAGCACGTGCGGCCGATCTGATTGCTCAAGGTGTTTTGGGCTTGGAATATGAAATCACCGCCGATAGTATGTCAAGGGTGTCGTATGCACATCCTACTTATTCAGAAGTCTTGAAGGAAGCGCATACCATTGCTTCGGGGCGTCCATCTGTAAATATATAAGTATCCTATGCGCCTTTTCAGAGAAGGGCAACGCGTATTTCTTTTGAAAGAGCTCAATGTATTTCTTTCAGAAGAACTAAACGGGTTTCCGTCCAAGAAAAGGCGCTGCTGGTCTATTTTTTTGGATACAAAAATCAATTTATCTATGTTTGTTGTGTATCATCCTTTAATTTATGGACAAGCAGGTATTGTTAGACAGTATTCAGAAAGAGATCGACCTAACGGAAGATGAAATCGTACGCCTATTGGCTGTTGTGAAATCAAAAAAAGTGAAGAAGAAACAATATTTGCTGTTGGAGGGCGATCTGAGCAGGTATGCTATTTTTGTCGCTTCGGGTTGTCTAAGAAGTTATTGCGTGGATGAAAACGGCTTTCAGTATATTCAACAGTTTGCTCCCGAGGGTTGGTGGATCGGCGATATGTATAGTTTGGTGACTGGAAAACCCGGAAGTTTATACATCGATGCGGTATTTGAATCTGAAGTATGGATGATTTCCAAAGTCGATCTGCATCGACTCTATCAGGAGATTCCGAAACTGAATGTCTATTTTCGGATACTTGCCGAAAATGCATTGGTTTATTATCAAAGTCGATCGATGGAGAATCTCCGTCTAGCTGCCAGAGAACGTTACGAAAAGTTCTGTACACGTTATCCTACATTGATCGACTGGCTTCCGCAGAAACAAGTTGCTGCATATATTGGCGTTACGCCCGAGTTTTTAAGTAAAATGCTCCACCAGTAGGGTAAATCGGGCCATCGGCAAGAAATAGCCCGGTGAACTACCATTTCTCTTTTAACAGCGTTTCCAACTGCCCAATTTCTTCCTGATACATGGTTTTCTTTCTAGTTCCGAAGTAAAGGATATTTTCGACAGGCGATGTCCCTTCCCAGATTAGTTTTATTTTCCCGGATGCAATTGCTTCAGCACATAGGAAGTCCGGAACAATCGAAAAGCCTGTATTGTTGCTCAAACAGCGTATGATGGAGCTAATATTGGGAACAATATAATTGGGGCTAAAGTCTGGATGTTCGCCAAAGTGTGTTGACCAGTAGTTTTTTAAATGATCCATATCGGCAGCCGTGCTATACCATAATTGTTTTTTAAGGAGTTGAGCTGCTTCTTTAATTTTATTGGCGCTCAGCAGTGCTTCCAGTGTGGATGTATCCGTCTGACACCCTGCAATCAAGACAATACGTTCTTTTGAGAACGCTTCGTATTGCAGGTTCTGCTGGTTTCCTTTTTGAGGCGTAATAATAAGGTCCAATAAACCATTATCAAGATCCTGTTGCATCTGCGGATATTCTCCAAATTTGATAATTAAATTGAAGGGGAGCTGGGCAATATGTTCTTCCAGGGTGTACTGAAAGGTCTCAAAACACATTCCGATACTGATCGTTATACGTTCGTCCAATGCCCGTTTGTGAAAATGCTGTTCACCAGTTTCTAGTTTTTTAAGCGGATCAATAACATAGTTATACAAGATTTTCCCCTTTTCGGTCGGCACCATTCTTCGCGCAGAGCGATCAAAAAGCTTGTGCCCCGTAAATGCTTCCAGGGAATTCAGATGTAAGCTTACCCCCGGCTGAGAAATAAATAATTCCTGTGCAGCTGCAGATAATGTTCCGGTTTCATAGATTGCCTTAAATGTACGAAGCCATTCTAAGTTCCATTTCATAGTTATTATTTTTATGATACAAATATACAATTTAAATTATTTGTATGATTTAAAAATATGATAGAAATTTGTGTTATCAATAATAAAAATTATAGAAATGAAAATATTTATTATCAATGGCGGACAGAAATTCGCACACTCGGGAGGTTCTTTTAATACTACGATAACAAATTGGACCATTGAAACATTGGCTGAAAATGGATTTGAAACAAGGGTTACCAATATCAATGATGATTTTGATCCAATGGTTGAAGTTGAAAATTTTAAATGGGCAGACATTATCGTTTACCATTTTCCTGTATGGTGGTTCCAGGTTCCGAATCGTCTGAAACTTTATATCGATGAAGTCTTTACGGCCGGCCACAACAACGGTATCTATAAGAGTGATGGTCGATCGCGTAAGAATCCGGCAATTAATTATGGCACCGGAGGTTTGATGCAAGGTAAAAAATACATGGTGACTTCGAGCTGGAATGCCCCTGAGACAGCATTTACAATGGAAAATGAGTTTTTTGATCAGCATTCAGTTGATGCCGGTGTTTTATTCGGTTTTCATAAGATGAATCAGTTTGCAGGATTGGAACACCTGGGAAGTTTCCATTTTCATGATATGGAAAAGGGGGCATCTCAAGAACGTGTCGACAATTACGAAAAGGAATATAAACAATATTTGGAAGAAGTCTTCCATTTGGAAACTACGTTGAACTAAAAATTTATTGATCGATAAATCGCTTTATCCATGGCGTTATTGCGATGAAAAGAGTAAATTACCAAAATAAAATCAATAACATGAAGGTATATTTAACCGCAATTTTAAAAGTAGTTCCTGCACATCGGGAAGAAGTATTGGCATTATTGTTAGAAATGGTCGAGGCAAGTAGGAAAGAAGAAGCGTGTATACAGTATGATCTGCACCAGGTAAACAGTGATGAAAATCAATTTATATTTTATGAAATCTGGGAAGATCAAGCGGGCTTGGATGCGCATAATCAACAACCTTATATTGTGGCATTTGGAAAAGTGGCTGGTGAAAAATTACAGGAAACGCCTCAAATTATAGCAATGAATAAGATTGCTTAATTTACCATGTGGTCTGTCCGGACCTTATTGAGAAGATAGCAAACAACATGTGTAGTGGATGATTTGTGTGGGCCTAGGATATGAACTATAATTGAAGTATTGGTGGTGCCAAAATCATTTGTGTTGCCTAGATAGAGCGTGCTCTATTCTGATTTGGTGACGCGAATGATTTTGTTGGTACCTTGCTGAACAGCGACATCGACTTTATTTCGTTGTGTGTAGCTCTGTTGCAGGAGATTCAATTTTTTGGTCAGCTGACCATCTTGATTATCTAGCCAGAAGGTAGCAGCCATGATACCAATTTGCACTCTGTAACTGGAATCAGTTTCCGGAACAAGCTGCTCGATAATCTGATGTTGATACCAGGTCAGTTTTTTGTTTTCTTTTTGGGAAACACAGCCGTACAGGAGAAATGCCAGAAGGGCGACATAGCCCATTTTTTGAAGTTTACTGCGTCTTAGGTCCATCAATAGTTCTTTGTCTTAATATCAAATCTACGATTTTTTATCCAACTAATGAATTACCTCTACGAATTTTTATGGCCTCATTTAAACAGTTATGCTCATTTATTGACCAGACTTCTCCTGTATGCACATTCAAGTAAATCTAAAAATGTATGAAGTTTATTGTTCATTTCGTTGTAATCATAAGCCTGAATTACGTCGGGTAATTGCACAAATTGGTGCAATTGGCTTTGGAGAAGGAGATCTTCTTCTGAAGCTATCAATAGCCGGACGACTTCAGCTGTGAGTTCCATATGGCATTGAAATCCGTAAACGAGATTTGTATAACGCACAATTTGCCTAGGGCAGCCGGCGCTACTTGCTAAGATTTCACTTTCAGGGGTAAGTCCAGGCATATCGTTGTGCCAATGTCCAACCGATAACGGGCTGCCAAAATGTGCTATTTTGGAGTCGTTTATTCCTGCCGCTGTAAGCGTGATGGGGAAAACCCCAATTTCTTTTTGCGGACTATGTTCATACTTTGCCAATAGCGCTTCGCCAATCAGTTGTGCGCCCAGGCATATACCAACAACTGCCTTGCCTGCATCAATACATCGGCGGATAAAGGCGATTTCGGCCTTAGCGTCAAAATAAGGGTATTCGGACGGGGATGAATCTGGGCTTTGCGGTCCGCCCATAATGATCAATACATCGACGGAATCAATTTCGTCTGGCAGAAGGTCCTGTTGGTAGACCTGGGAAAAGGTGACCTCATGCTGTTGTTTTTCTGCCCAGGCTAAATAGGCTCCGGGTGCTTCAAAAACTTCGTGTTGTATAAAATGTATCCGCATTGGTTTTATGTTATCGGTTTTCGTTCCAGTAATAACTATCTGGAGTAGGACGCTGTCCAAAAATTGCCGTTCCTACCCTGACAATCGTCGCGCCTTCCGCTATCGCTATTTCTAAATCCCCGCTCATGCCCATAGACAGTTCTTTCATCGATACATCAGGAATAGCTAGGGCTATAATTTGTTGTTGAATATGTTTAAGCAATTTGAAACAGGCTCGCACCTGTTCGGCCTCGGCACTCAATAGACCTATCGTCATCAATCCTTTAATCTTTAGTGTGTTTAATGTTGCTATTTGCTGAACCAGATCGATCACTTCCTCTGGAGCAGCGCCGTACTTGCTCTCTTCAAAGGAAGTATTCACCTGAATGAGCACCTCTATGGTTTTATCTTCTTTTAAAAGTCGTTGATGCAATTTTTCGGCAAGATCTATACGATCGATTGAATGGATGCAGGATACGTTGTATTTAAGCAGATCCTTGATTTTATTGGTTTGCAGGTGGCCAATAAAATGATTAACATGCGGAATAGTATTTAAATACTCAAATTTGTCTTTTAATTCCTGTACTTTATTTTCGGCAATTAAGGTTTGACCAGTTTGCAGTGCGATTTCGATACGTTCGGCAGGTACGGTTTTAGTCGCTAGCAATAATTTTACTTCGCGTGGAACGCGCTGATTTGCTTTGCACGCTTTGTCGATACGCTGTTGTATAATGCGTATATTTTCTGTAATAAACTCATCCATGTTGCGGTTGTATTGTTTTTTTCATCATAATATCGATTTGCTTATCGTCGCCCAGTTGAAATATATGCTTGTCGAATGCCACAAAGCCATTTTTCCGATAGAAATTGATCGCGCGGGAATTTTTTTCCCAAACACCAAGCCAGATAAATGAAACTGCTTTTTTTTGAGCTAAGGCTAGTGCTTTCTCGAACAATAGCTGCCCCACTTTTCTACCGTGAAATTCCTGTAGAACATAGATGCGTTCAATTTCCAATGCCTCTGGGTATTGGTTTTCGGTCTGCGCTTGCCCAGTATTTACTTTTAAGTAACCAATAACATTATTTTCCAACACGGCGAAGTAAAATTCAGACTCATCGTGGCAGAGCTCGGCCAATAATTTTTCTCTTGAAAATCCTTCAGTCAGGTAGGTTCTCATATTATCTTCAGTGTTTGTGTCTGAAAAGGTCTGGATAAATGTTTCTTTTCCAATTTGCTGCAGCAGGTCAATATCTGTTAGTTTTACTTTAGTGATTGCTATTTCGGTGTTATTTTTGTTCATTTTTTTTCATTATTTATTGATCTATTTTTCATTGCTGCGGCAATATTTCTTTCGAGCTCATTGTCGCTATTTTTCAGAAAATCGCGGATACGCTGTCTTTCTGTTTCACTTTTATTTTGACTTAATTTTTTTTGGCCCTGTAAATCCGTAACGACAAGTTCGAAGGCGGTGATACCTCGCATCATGCCACTTTTGAAGCGATCGGAGAGATTGTTCCATTGTGTTAGATAAGCTTCGTCGTAACTGAGGATCATTTGCTCTAAAGCCTTGTTTATTGCTTTTTCCTCCGTAAGGATAGATGCAAGACCATAGGCATGAACCGCAATGTAATCCCAGGTTGGTACACTTTCCTCCTTGTCGTAGTGTTGTGGCGAGATATAAGCATGTGGTTCGGAGAAAATAACCAATGACGGCGTATTTTCGATATAATTTGCCTGCTCGTTTGCGCGAGCGAAGTGTGATGTTAAAAGCAGCTGATCTTTATCCGTACGGATGTGGAAGGGGAGCTGTGTGGCTATTGGAATCCCCTCTTTAACCGATACGATGGTGGCAAAACTATATTTTTGCATAAATTCAACCTTTTCTGCGTAATCTTCGAACTGGAAATGTTTGGGTACATACATGCAAATAGCTATTTCTTGATATAAGTCAAAATTACGGTCAATGGGTGCAAATGAGCTAGTCCAAATTGTATAATGTAGCTGGTCCAGTGTTCATTTATTGCGCTTGCTTAAGTATATTTACGTTGAAAGATAAGCAAAAAAAGGCGCCAAAAATGGAGAAATATGAGCTAAGACGTTTAGAAATAGGAGAATGGCAGCAATACAAAAAGATAAGACTGGAGGCCTTATCTTCTGCTCCTGAGGTGTTCGGTAGCAATTATCAAAAGGAAGCGGCTTATAGTGATGCCGAGTGGATGGCCTTACTGGGCAATCCCAAGTGTGCGATATTCGGTTTGTATAACCAAGATTTATTGATTGGGCTGACCGGTGTCGTGTTGGATCGGGCGGATGAATCAAATGCGATTTTGATCGCGTCTTTCATTCAGGAAGGCCATAGAGGCTGGGGTTTATCCCGCTTGTTTTATAAAGCGCGTATAACATGGGCGCGTGAACAAGGCTGCCTCCGGATTACGGTATCTCATCGGGTTGGTAACGAAGCCTCGCGAGCTGCAAATCAATCGTTTAACTTTGAGTATACACATTCAAGGGATGTCGTTTGGCCTGATGGGGTCAAAGCAGAAGAGCTGATCTATGTTTTGAATCTTTAGTTAACCTGCTTCCCGCTGTTGATCAATTGCTGCTTTCAGTCCGGTCTGAACGCAGCAATTGATCTATAAAATACAGCAAAATACAACGCATGGAAACAAGCTTTAAATTTCGTTTTCGTGCGAATTGTTGGGTGCTTTTGGATTATATTGCTGGACATGATCAACTTTGGCAAATAGGTGTGGACCATTCATTTCAATTCCTGCCGCTAAAAAATCATCGAGGATCAATTGAAAAATTTCAGATTTTGCCAGTTCAATTTCCGCGGATCTAGCGATGTAGACATTCAGTTCATATAAAACATAAAAGTCGTCTAATTTTTTTTGCAAGACGAATGGGGCAGGATTAAGGTTGACTCTTTTTATTCGCGGCGGTATGTTCAGCAGCAATTCGTGGATACGTTGCCAAGGTTCTTCATAACCGACTGTCAATTCCACCTGAAAACAGATTCCCTCTTCAGAGAATGTCGAATAATTGACGGTATTTCCCGAAAGTACAGAGGAATTGGGAATGGTAATTTCTTCATTTTTTATCGTTCGAAGCCTGGTTACCAGCGGGGATTTTTCGATAACAACGCCCGTTTTGTCGGCGATAGTGATACGGTCTCCGATCCGGAAAGGACGCATATAGGTGATCACAAGCCCCGCTATGATATTGGAAATCGCAGAAGATGACCCTAAAGAGAACAGGACACCAATAAATACGGATATTCCTTTAAATATATCTGAATTTGCGCCGGGTAAGTAAGGGAATATGAGCACCAGCGTGAAGGCTTGGAGCAGAAAACGAACAATAGTAAAGGTTGGCATGGCAAAATCGCGATGAAAACCATTGACCTCCAATTTGCCTTTGTCAATTTCGCTAAAAATATACTTTATGAATCGAACGGCATACCGCATGACAACGAGTATGACAAATACAGTAATCAGATTGGGAATATAATCCCAAATTGCCAAAACTGCAGTCTTCAGGGGCTTTGTAAAAAGTCCAATGAGATTGGATGCCCAGCTCTGTGTAAATGGAAAAACACTGAAGACAATCGGCAGCATGATAAAGGCAATGAGTACGATCAAGCCCCAACGTAAGATATTTATGGCATTAATAAACATCCGTGTTTTTTGTACAGAGGTGACAAGGACGTAATTTTTGATCTTAATGTCTTTGATCCGCTGTGTTCTTTCTGTCAATATACGTCGTGTACCATATTTTTTCAATTTGTTTATCAATAGAATCAATATCGAAAAAACGACTAGAATGAGAAATACAAGCCCAATACGGGTAAGAAGTTTTGTAATGCTGTTATCAGCACGTTCCGTTTTGATTGAATCCTGAATTCTTTTTAGGTAGTTTGCCGCAATCTCTTCTTTGCTTTTTCCTTCAAGAAGGGCATCGAGTTCTGTGACGGAAGTTATGACGAGATCTTTATAAACGATGTCGGCACTTATTTCGCTGTTTTCGATTTTAAAGGAATCTACTTTCACAAAATCGTCTTCATATAGATTATGAATTCTGCTGACCACATTGTAGGCGCGGTCTTTGGCTAATGATGATCCAAGTTTATTATAGATATAGAATAGCGTATCCTGAAATGGCGCGACCGCATATCTTTTTGTGTTTTTTTTGATGGAGTCTACTTTAACTTTCAGCTGCTGCTTCCGAAGATTATTTTCTTCGTCAAACTCATTCAGCTGCTGTTTTAAATTTTCTTTTTTGGGGCTATTTTGACTTTTAAGATCGGCAATTTCATGCTGAAGCTTTACCCGTTCAAGAGAATCATTAATTTGCTGTTGTCTAATTCCGTTCAGTAGGGAACTTAGATCCAATTCTTTTTTATTGACCGAATCTGTTTCTTGTGCATAAAGCGGTGCGCTCGTTGAAAATAGACAAGATATAGTCATTAAGAAATAAACGTAAATACTTCTCATCGTGTTATTGGTAAAATTGAATGCCGATGTTTACTAGGTTACTTTGCGCATAACGATCGGACAGGTTCTCAAAGATAATAATTATCTCGATTAGACGGCAGATCGTCAAATATGATATAAATTGAAGGTAAAATGATACGATGCGACAGCTGAATTTAACTTATTCCGACTTTCTTTGTTAAAACGATTGAGCATATGCTCAATACGAAAAACTGTATAGCTAATTTTATCTAAAAAATATGATTAAACCTTTTCAAAAATCTATTTATGCAATGAACAAACTTGGGAAGATAGGTCTCTGTGTTATTGTAGCCTGTGTTTCCACTGTTTTAGATGGACAAGCCCAAGAACGCAAAGCTCCGGCTTATCCATTGATTACACACAACCCCAATTTTAGTATATGGTCAATGACAGATCAGCTTCATGCATCGACAACAAAGCACTGGACAGACGCTGATCATTCGCTGTTGGGCTTAATTGATGTTGATGGTCATATTTATCGTTTTCTTGGCAAAGAGGAACCGAGTTATGCGATTATTTTACCGACTGCCGAAGATAAATCTTTTACGGTACAGTATACAGAATCAAAACCTCAAGGTGGATGGGAATCTTCCGCTTATAATACGGATACGTGGAAATCGGGACTTGCACCCATAGGTGATGACGAGAAGCAGGTAAAAACCCTTTGGAAATCGGACGATATCTGGGTGAGACGTGAGTTTTCCGTAGCGGATCCGAAGGGTATTAATGAGTTGTTTTTAAAACTCAATCATGATGATAATATAGACGTATTTTTGAATGGGAAGAAGGTTTACGAAAAAGTAGGTTGGACCAACAACTTTCAGTATATACCGATTGACAAGGCGAATTTGAAGGCTGGGCAAAATAATATTGCCATCCATTTGAAGAATAGTGCTGGCGGTCGTTATCTCGATTTTGGTTTGGTTGACAGGCTTAAAGAGCGTGGGGCACGGATTGAAGAAGCCGTGCAAAACGATGTAGAAATAACAGCGACGCGTACGGTTTATAACTTTCAGGCAGGTAAGGTTGATCTAAAATTAACCTTTACGTCGCCTTTGCTTATGGATGATCTGAATTTATTGGCTCGACCGGTAAGCTATATCACGTATAACGTCAAAGCAAACGATGGCAAGCAGCATGCGGTTAAAGTTTTTCTAAGTGCATCCACAAATATTGCGGTGTATAAACCTTCACAGGAGGTGATCGCCGAAAAATATGAGACTGCAAAATTGTCTGTACTAAAAACGGGAACCGTCGAACAGCCTATTCTGCAGAAAGGGGCCGATGATATGCGGATAGACTGGGGGTATTTTTATGTTGCTTCACCGAAGCGGGATAAAACGCAACAGTTTATTAGTCCGAGGGGCCGAGCTGTAGACGGCTTTAGAAAGGGAACAACGACATCGGTAAAAACTGTTAAGGGGACATCACTTGCGCTGAACACGGTCATTCCATTTGGCAATGTGGGGGCGAAAGCGGAGGAACGTTTTGTAGAGGTTGGGTACGATGAAATTTATGCGATTCAGTATTTCAAAAATAACCTGAGACCATGGTGGAACAACTCCGGTAAAGAAACGATGGAAAATCAGCTGACTTTGGCTGCAGATGAGTATCGTAAGGTACTCGATAAGTGCGTGGCATTCGACAAAAAAGTGTATGCAGATGCGCCAAAATCGGGTGGAAAAGAGTATGCACACCTTAGCGTTCTCGCTTATCGTCAAAGTATTGCAGCACATACCTTGGTGAAAAGTCCACAAAACGAACTATTATGGCTTTCCAAAGAAAATAATAGTGGCGGATTCATCAATACGGTCGATGTCACTTATCCTTCAGCGCCATTGTATCTGATCTATAATCCGGAGTTGTTGAAAGGGATGTTAAGTGGAATATTTTATTTTAGTGAGAGCGGTAAATATCCCTATCCTTGGGCAGCGCACGATTTGGGTACGTATCCATTGGCCAATGGTCAAACCTATGGTGAACCTATGCCTGTGGAGGAATCGGGCAATATGATTATTTTAACTGCTGCAATCGCAAAAGTGCAAGGGAATGCTGACTATGCCAGGAAGCATTGGAAAACATTGACAACATGGGTAGATTATCTGGTTAAAGATGGTTTTGACCCTAAAACGCAGCTCTGTACAGATGATTTTGCCGGTCACCTTGCACGAAATGCCAATTTATCTGTTAAGGCTATCGTTGGTATTGCTTGTTATGCGCAGCTCGCGGAGGCCATTGGTGAAACTGCGATAGCAAAAAAATACCGTGCAATTGCCGAGGAAATGGTTCCGAAATGGATGGAAATGGCAGATGCCGGTGATCATTATGCATTGACATTTGATGATAAAAATACCTGGAGTCAAAAATATAATTTGATCTGGGACAAAGTATTGGGATTGAATCTGTTTCCGCAAAAAGTGTATGATACAGAAATTAAGTATTATCTGACCAAGCAAAATAGATTCGGCATACCATTGGATAGCCGTAAAGCATACACAAAAAATGACTGGATTCTTTGGACAGCATCATTTGCTCCATCCAGAGAAGCATTTGAAGCTTTGATAAAACCAGTCTATAATCATGCGATTCAAACGGAATCCCGTGTCCCATTAAATGATTTTTATGATTCGACTACGGGGATCCGTGAAAACTTCAAGGCCCGTAGTGTTGTTGGAGGGTTTTACATGAAACTTTTAGCGGATATCATGAAACAGAAATAAATGAGGAAAATGAGTAGGGGGCAGGAGCCGATAATGAAGTATTTAGTTTGTGTTTAGTTAATAAGACGGCGGGCAATTAAAGAATTGCTCGCCGTTTGTTTATAGGGTTATGCGTTTCAATATCTCTTATTTTACGGTATCGAAATTTGGCTCAACATGGTTCTTTTTTCTGATTTCTGTTGAAATACGTGTTGTCTTGCAAGTTCTGTATTGTTTTTCTGAAATTTTCACTGCAGTAGAACCTAGAAAGGACGTTAAATATTCCTTTGTTTGCCATTAATATGTCACTGGTATATGCAGGATGACTGTGGTACCAGCAGTGGGGTTTTTGGTGATCTGTACACTTGCTTTCTTGCCCAACAGCTGCATGCGTTCACGACTGATGGTCCCAGAGAGTGAACGATGGGTAATTTCAGGAATGTCTGGATTTACTTTACCGCTATCTTTAATCGTCACCTGAAGGATATCTTCAGATAACGTAAACTCGATGTCGATACTGCCATCGCCCGTTTCGAGGTTTATGCCATGCAGAATCGCATTTTCAACATAGGGTTGTATGAGCATTGGTGGCAGCATGACCGCGCTTAAATCTTGATCTTCAGGTTGTGTGATATGGTAATGAAAAGCATCTTCAAAACGCATTTGCTGCAAGATCAAATAGTTTTCTAAGGTTTCCAGTTCCTCATTTAATGGAACAAGGTTTTCACGGCTTAATTCGAGATTGCTGCGTAGTAGCCGACTGAAACGATTTAAATATTTGATGGCATTTTCCTTCTTATCCAGGCGCATGAAACTCTGTACAGCGGAAAGGGTATTGAAAATAAAGTGCGGTTCCATCTGTGTGCGCAACAACTGCTGCTGCAACAAGATCTTTTCTTTCTCTTGTATGGAACGGCGCTGGCGAAAACTGTAAAATAGGAAGAAAAGTATGATGATCAATAAAATAACCGCGAGCGAGGATATGATCAGCCCTAAACGATTTTTTTGTAGCTGGAGTTTATTGATCTTGATATTTTCGTTCAGTATTCGAATAGATTGATCCTTCGCCTGGAGTTGATATAGGGCATTCATTTCTGCGATCGCCTGTGTATTCTCCGATTGGTAAATACCCCTTTGTAATTGTACAAGATGATTCAATACGTCTATTGCGGCTTTATTTTTTCCTTGCAAGCGATAGACGGCTGCTAGACTGTTTTGAAATGTAATTTCGTTGTTGGGAAAGATTAATTTTGGAAACTGCGCTTTAAGTTTGCTGGCTTTTCGGATGAATTTTTCTCCCAAGGCCGGCTTATTTAATGAAACATAGATTGCGGCAACATTACTGTAGTCTACGAATAAATTGTTCATCAATATAGAGGACGCTGTTTGTTGGTGCAAACGTTCATCTATCGCTATTTTTAGCAACTCATAATGTAAAATGGAGTCCGGTTTTTTAGCCGTTTCATAGTATTGGATCTTCGAGTCATATAGAAAACTAATGTTGTATTTGTCTGGATTTTTAGCATGTAATTCTTCGAGTTGATGAAGGAAGGGGGCAATATCTTTTGCTGGCCGCTGTAAAGTATTCAGCGTCTGTATCATTTGTACCAATACGCGTTGCCGGTTAATGTGTCCTTCAGGCAGTGAATCAACTAGGGGTAATACCGATCGATTCATTTTTTCTGCAAGGTTATACTGGAAGGAGCTCAAGTTGTTTTGGGCAGCGGACAGTAATATCGCTGATTTCGCTTCGGTTGACAATCCTGATGCGGTATCCGACAAAACAATCGTGGCGGCTTTGTTGTAATAATAGCCCGCTTCGCGTTGTTTTGCTTCTATGCTGCGAATATTTCCTATGCCATTGTAAATAAGCGCTTTGTATTTAGCGTTTCCGGTGGTGGGTTCAATGAGTTCGAGCGCCTGTTGAACAAAAAAAAGAGCCGAGTCTTGACCGCTCATGGCGTAGAGTCGTGCCAGGCAATATTTTACACGGGCAGCGAGCATCGTGTCTTTTCTTACGGTGGCATGCTGGTCTAACTTTAACCAGGCCTGTTTAATGGAATCTCCATTTGCTGCATTTAACTTTTGGTCTTCGAGCGTTTTAATCTCTGCGGCAATAGCATCATGATCGGGCGACAGTGCGTCATTCTTTCGAGCGCAAGCGATCGAAAACAAAGGCAGTAGCAGCCAAGGGAAAATGCGGTTCAGTATGCTCATTTTTCAGGGAAAAGCTGATTTAAGATCGAGTTTTTTCTGCGTGATGAAATTGGAATTTCCTCTTTGTTTTTTAAGACAATATACTCGGAACGATTGACACCAGAAATATGCGAACGATTGACAAGATACGATTGATGGGTGCGTAAGAAATAGGGCGGAGGCAATAATTCTTCATAATACTTGAGCGGTTTAGAGATTAACTCTTTGGTACCATCGTTTAAAAAGAAAAAAGTATAGGGACCGTCTCCCTTGCAGTAAACAATGTTGTGAACGGGGACGATACGTACATGGTGTATGGAAGACAAGGCGATGCTTTCGGGAAGCTCGCTGGCATGTAAAGCCTCCTTTGCCATAGATAAACGCTGCATCCATTGGGGATTGTTTTCGCTTTTACGCCGATAACGTTCTAATGCTTCGTTTAATTCGGTTTGGTCGACCGGCTTTAAGAGATAATCCAAAGCACCATATTTGATGGCTTTGATTGCAAAATGATTGTAGGCCGTAATGAAAATAATATTCTGTGGAATAGCGATTAGCTTTTTTAGGATGTCAAATGCTGTACCATCACGGAGTTGAATATCCATGAGTATAACGTCGGGTTGTTTCTCTTCAATCAATTTTACAGCATTTGTCACCGTATCACTCCAGCCAACAAGTTCAACATCAGTTTCCTGTTGGATTAAATAGCTGATTTCTTTGCGTACCGCGGGTTCATCCTCGATAATGGCTACTCTGATCATTTATCAATACTTTATAGCCTATAAAAATAATAATTGTAAGTAAGGAAACTGAATCCATTTACAATTCGTTGCAATTATTTACAATCTGGATTTAAGATTCGAGTAGGGGTGAATTGGATTTGATCATTTAAAATTCCAAATAGCAGTTGAAATTTTTATCTTTAGTATGGTAAAAGCCGATAGGACTATGGAGAATCAAAAATCATTAAAATCAGTTTTTGCTGGTAGCCTTGGTATGATTACCTTGTTTGCAATTGTTGGACAGTTTATCTTAAGTGCTCATACCTCCAAGCTTGACGGGGTCGACTATATTATTCAGTTTTTTAGTTATTTTACGATTCTGAGTAATGTAATGGTTATGTTATGCTGTCTTTTTACTATTTGCTGGTCAAAAAGTCGAATGGGCCTATTTTTTACTAGACCCGAAACAATTACTGCCGTAACATTATATATTCTTATTGTCGGAATTATCTATAATACCATACTTCGCTTTCTGTCGCATCCGCAGGGTTTATCAATGGTGGTTGACGAATTATTGCATGTGCTCGCTCCTTTGAGTTTTTTCCTTTTTTGGTGGCGTTTTTTGGACAAGGGAACAATCCGGTGGAGTCATATTTTTTATTGGTTGATCTTCCCATTAGTCTATCTTTTTTATACGTTGTGGCATGGTTCGTTTTCTGGATTTTATCCCTATCCTTTTGTCAATGTTTCCGAATTGGGGATGGACAGGGTTATTTTGAACAGCTTTGGAGTAACGTTGGTTTTCATCGTCATTGGTGCATTGCTCATTGTATTGGGAAGGTGGCAAAACAAACAGCGTTCTCAGCGGATTAAAAAATAAGAAAACTCAAAGCTCTTCGATATTGTTATATCACAAAACAGCGTTTATTTTTTACTTTAATTGAATTGAAAATGGCTATACGATTTTTTATCTGTGTCTCTTTGGTATTATGTGGGATTTGTTGTTTTGGTCAAGTGGATGTTGATAAAATGAGAGCCGAGTACGCGACTGCTGTTCAAAACAAGAAGCTCTGTGAAACGAATCTGAAACTATTGGAAAAAGCTGCCAATTCCGCCACGGAAAAGGGGTATCTTGCTGCTTATGAGATATTATGGGCAAAACATATGGGCAACCCGTTTACAAAATTGGGGCAATTCAAGAAAGGAAAAAAGCTCCTCGAAGAAATGATCATGAAATACCCTGACAATATCGATTTACGTTTTATCCGTTGGAGCGTGCAGACGCATGCACCATCTTTTTTAAGCTATGGTAAAGATAGATTGCGTGATAAAGATTTCTTGGTCAAAAATTTACATAAATTGCCCAATCCAAAGGGCCGAGAAGTAATATATACCTATCTGAAAGAAGCGAATGGTTATCTAAAAGGCGAGCATGTGTTTTCGCAGGCCGAATTGAATGAGCTCTCCAAGTAACGAGCTTGCCAAACAAGATTTGGCTATTCCACCAGTTTATTGATGCTGAATAAAAATCTTCGCATAGGCCAAGTTTTTTATGGACGGAAATTTTCATCTTTGTTAGATCAGTAGCAATTAAACTTTAAATGATGAAACAGATATTTATAAATCTCGCAGTAGCAGATGTGAATAAGTCAATGGATTTTTATACACAATTGGGCTTTACGAACAATCCTCAGTTTTCGGATGAGCAAGGTAAATGTATGGTTTGGAGTGAGCATATTTTTGTTATGCTTTTATCTCCGGATAAGTTTAAAACATTTACGGAGAAACCGCTTGCAGATACAAAAAAACAGATCGCAGGACTATTTTCACTTGCTGTCTCAGGTCTGGATCGTGTGAACGAAATTGTTGATAAAGGACTGAAAGCTGGTGGTATAGAGCCCACGCCAATGAAAGACTATGGTTTTATGCAGCAGCGAAGTATTGAAGATTTTGATGGGCATACCTGGGAGATATTTTACATGGATATGAGCAAATTTCCAACCGCATAAAAATCACAACGGAATAATCGGTGAAAGCAAGGTCCCTGCAGTAATGTAAGGGACTTTTTCTTTTGATTTTAACGTAGCGAAGCAAGTGTATGCCGACCATTGCCGCGGGCGATTTTTTATAGGAAGTACGAATATTAAATCAGGGTAAGCGAATTATAGTTATAGCTTGTCAAAAACGGATGTGCACCCTACATTTGACGAAATGCTCGTTCGTGTTAGATAAGCGGATCAGTATTAGATCATAAAACTTGACATATGTTTAGAAATAGAAAGCTCAGCAAAAATCCGCTTCATTATGTTTATGCGATAATATGGATTCTTTTATTTGGTTCCATCGCTTATTACGTTTATTCAGGTGCCGCATTTAAACCGGAGAATGGTAAAATCCATTTGGTCGCCATACTTATTGCTTGGGTGGTGGAGTATTTGGGGCTTACAATTACGAGTTTACTATTCCTTCTGTATGGAATTTATCGGGCTATAATAACTGTTTTAGATGACGGGAAGAAGCGATCATAAAAGGATAGCGTTTGGGCGTCTACCCAAAACGCTATCCTTTATTAGTTTTAGATCGTATTATTCAATAGATCATAAAGACTTTTAATCAAGACTCGATGGGCTCCTACTTGTTTCAAAACGGGTTTTTAAATGCTGTCTTCTTGAGCGGCGCAAACGTGATTTTTTTACAGGATAATGTCTCTTTTTCGTGATATTGTTAAAGATCAGAGCCACCAGGAATAAAATTATGCAACCCGATAGTACTGGACTTAATACATACCAATATCCCATCGATGAAATTTTTGTTCCGCTGCTGACGGCAATGAGTGCTGTTGCTCCACCAGGAGGGTGTAGCGTGCGTGTATGCTGCATACAAACAATGGACAAGGCCACGGCGAAGGGAGCGGTCAGCCAGATAATATCGGGAAGGAGCTGTGCAACGGTAACACCGGCGATTGCAGAAACAACATGCCCACCAATTAAGTTGCGGGGTTGGGCAAGTGGACTTTGTATGGCACCATAAACCAAAACCGAGGAAGCTCCGAAGGAGCCTATCAAAAAGATATTTTCCAGCGAAGGTAAATGAAGAGATTGGATATAAGCGATAATAAATATTCCTACAAAGGCGCCAATAAATGACCAAAAATGTTCCCAAGGATCGACTAACGTCTCTCTATAGATTACATATCTATAGATCCGTAATTGTCGGTGAAGATGCTGTTTCATTTTATTTGCAAATATATATAGACTAAGGGCTTTAAACTTTGCGCATTCTATCTCGATTTTTGAAGAATTTATAACATCCGATTTCTTATGTTGGATGTCACGATACTTTGGACAGTAAAGTCCATCGAAATGATGTCTAATGAATACCTCATATTTATAGACTCATGGTCGTTACAAAGCTTTTATTCCTTGTTCAGATCGAGAAATTTAATGGGCAAAAGTACATTAAAATAATAAAATCTATCTCCTATAATTTAAAATCTCCCTCTGATACTGCTAGTTTTGACGTATACTCTTTTATGGCCACCAGCGCAACTTACAATTTTGTAAGTTGTTCCAGTCTCCAGAAAAACACATTAGTTTTGTTCAAAAAATATACTTTATGGAATTGAAAGATAATATTGTGGGTTTTCACCACCTGTCGATTAAGGCTCAGGATTTTGATAAGACAATTGGATTTTATGAAAATCTCGGTTTTATTATTGTGCATGAATGGTCATTACCCGAGTTTAATTTAGAACGTTGTGCTATGCTTTTTAATGCCTCTATTGGCTATTATTTGGAAATTTGTGATAAGAATGCTACTATTCCAACGCAGGGAAGAAGGCGTATAGAAGGGGAGGAATATGTCGAGAATGCGCTACTTCATATGTGTTTTACGGTAGAAGACGCCGAAGATGCCCGAATACAGGCTATCGCCCATGGTGCTCAAGATTTGAGTGATGGAGTATTTCAACTCATACTCAGCCAAGGTAAAAAAGATGTTTTTGTGCGAAATAGCCTCGTTTACAGTCCGAATGGGGAAGTGATTGAGTTTTTGGAGCGTGTTGATTTTAGTTAAGGTTAGTCGTTGTTAAACCCAGAAAGCGCCGCCAATAGGGGTTTTAGTTTACGACTTTTATCGGTCAGCGAATAGATTGATGCTGTTTTACTTCGGTCTTTTTGAATGAGTCCGTCCAGTTGTAATTCTTTCAATTGTTTTGCAAGTGTACGATCGCTGACTTGGGGGAGGAGAATTTTGAATTCCGAGTAGTTCGTATCCTGCTCCAGGAGTTTGAATAGAATCGAAAGCTTCCATCGGCCACTGAATAATGCCAGCGTCTTGGAGGCGTTACAGAACTGTTGTAATGCTTTTTCATTGATTGCATTCGTCGAATTTTCTTTGCGGTCTTTCATAGCAGCTAATATCGATCATTTCTTCTAATATTATCTAGTCGTGTGTCTGATATAAGAATCCATTTGAATAAGTTTAAAAGTAAGGATAATACGCATGGTATGCTATGCTATGGTTTGAAGTTGAATTGCTTTCTTCTTTTGGCTTTTTGACGGTTTCTTCTTTCTTCTTTTGTTTAACCATATCCATATCCCTGTGATGGGGAGAGAAGTGGCCAGTGTAACGGCTAAGAATACAATAATTTTAGAAGGTAATCCAAATATCGACCCCATATGAATAGATTTCATCATACGTTGAGCCTGTTGCGCCAAAGGTAATTTTTCTAAAGGGTTATTTTTAAGTAGTTGTCCGGATTTACTGTCAAAGAAAGCCTGGTTGATCTGTAAAGTTGCATTTGAAAAATTTTCCTTAGTTAGTGCAAAAGCTAAGTCCTTCTTTTCAGGAAACGTGATAATTATATTTCCAGAGCTGGGATATAGGCTGTTTAGCTGCTGATAGATCGTATCCAGCACGAGGTAATCTGAAAAAGCCTGATTGTTGATGTTGCCGATCTTCTCTTTTGTTGATTTTTGGGGTGAACCCAATACTTTATAGAATTGTTTATTGTACCAATCGAAACTCCAGGTCAATCCCGTTAAGGTAAAAATAATTAAAAACAAAGATGCGTAAAAACCGCCCACTGCGTGAAAATCCCAGATTTTTCTTTTGAGAGAGGCTGCCATTTTCATCGTTACACGTTGTTTGAGCATGGATTTATTTTTTGGCCACCAAAGGTAAATACCACTTAGGGTAAGAAAGAAAGCCGCTAGAGCTGAGATTCCAGTTAGGGTACTTCCGATTTTTTCGACGAGAAGAAAACGATGGATATCCAAAGTCTTTTGAAAAAAACGGTCACTCTGCCGACCTTTGGATAATAGTGCTCCTGTATAAGGATTTATATATGCATACCAGTATCCGGTCTTTTTTTGTCCATACTGAATACGGAAACTACGGGAAGGATCTGCTGGAATTTCGATGCGAAACAACTTCTTGTCCGGAAATATAGCTTCGGCTTTTTGGGAAATATGTGCAAGGGAAAGCCGATTGCTTTGTACGGTTACCTGCTGTTCTTTCGGCCATAAAAGTGGGGTAAGCTCTTTTTCAAAGCTCAATAACATCCCTGTCACGCAAACAGTAAAAAAGATTATACCAAATAATAAGCCCAAATAAAGATGCAATTTTCTAAGTATATTTTTTAGGCTTTTTTGTTTAGCTCTTTTATTTGTCATAGATGCGCTGTCAATTGGATGAACAGCGCAAAAATACAGTATTATCAGTAATTATTCTAAATAAACGTAAAGTTTAATCGTACCGTTAATCGTCCCAATCCTCATTATCGTCGTAATACTCTTCTGGTCTTCTGTCAAGAGGTACATCTTTGACCACACGAATCGCAGCATTTCCTAAGTTGACATTCACGAGAAAAGAAGGCACATTCACAGAAAAGTTCCATCGGCCATTGGTCATATAAACATATCCGCCCCGATAAGGATCATAGAACGTTTTGTAATCGCTAAAGTACACATGATGTCTCATGTCGTAGTGATGTGCACTAGCCCATCTGGGACGCCCATGATCATGTTCGTATGCATGTTTCCAGTATTTGCGATCTTGCTTATCGCGTTCGCGCACATATTTGTCGTACTCTTTTTCCCGTTTTCGAATGTATTTTTCCCGGTCCTTGTTGCCATGCCAGCCATGGTCACCATGTCCTCTGTGTTGTGCTTGTGTTAAAGCTGGCGTCGCCAGAACTAGGCTTAGACAGCCCACCGCAATTGAAATTAGCTTTTTCATTATTCCCAAATTTTCATAGTTATTTTCTAGAATACAAAATCCTTGCCAATTGATCAATGGTTATGTCTGATCTAATTGGTGTTGTCTGCCAGAGCTGCTTGGACTTCTTCTCAAAAGATACTGATTAGCGGGATAAGGCCTGAAATGGCGATAAACTAGTAAAAGCCGTATCTAATCAAGTTGAATATACATGTGATAATATTCGCCCCCTACTAAAGGAGTTTTTTTGCCGAGTTTGAAACCAATCCTTTCATAGAGTTTTTGTGCATTGGGATTCTCTAGGTCGACGAGCAGGCCAACTTTCTTAAAACCATTTTGCTTGGCATGTGTAATCGCATAATTTAAAAGTTCTGTTCCGATACCTTTGCCCCGTGCAATGGGAGCAACCGCAATTGAATCGATATAAAATTCGTCGCCAATTGTTTCGGCTTCTGGAATCAAATTATTATTGTACAGTTCCTTCATATGATCCAAAATAGGCTGTCTTAATTCAATAAACCGATCACCATCGTAACCGGTTAATGAGCCTAAAATATGTCCATTGTGGTCAATTGCGACAAACGTATGCTCATAACTATAGAGATTACCTTTTTGCTTGAAGAGCTGCGTTAAGAAATTTACAGCCTCGCTTCGATCTTCTTTTTTGATAAAGCGAAATATAATGTCTTCCATTGCCTGGAGCATAATTTCAGGGACATGATGTGCGTCACTTTCCTGGGCACTTCTAATGTTATGATGTATATCCATTTTTTTGAAGAATAAAAGCGAAGTTAGCAAACTTAAATGATTTTCGTCAAAGGGCTTTTGATCGTATTTTTTTTCGAAGAAATTTTACTATAACGAGCGATATCTCGCTGAAGAGGGGATAAAGTCGAGCGTTTATTGAATGTAATATGAAATGGCTCAATGTATCGATCCTGACGAAAACGGATAACAGTTAATTAAATACTTCTTGTGAAAAAAATATATTGTCCACGTTGGATCGAATATTTGATCAATGTATTTGAATATTGATCGGCTTATATTCATAAGACATTTCTTGTTATTTTTGAATCGTGTTGTTGTCAGTTGTACGTCTTTCGGCAGCTTTTTTTGGATTAAAAACAAATTACAATGATTATAAGAGCGACAGTTTCTGCTTTTTTGGTTGCTATCATCAGCCTAATTGCGACCTTACTTGTACAGAATGCAGATCTAAATATGGTTTATGCCGCATTTTGTTGTTCGCCTTATTTTATTGTTATCGCCTTGGTTTATTTCCATTTTAATTTCTTTCGGAAGAAGTTAAAGGTCTTAGAGAAACCAAGATTCGCTTTTGAACTTGGCTACGGTTTTCTTTTTTATTGCTTATTTTCTTTATTGCTTCCGGTACTTCTTTTTTTATCAACCTTGGGTGATGAATACGAGCATCGGCTTTATGCAGATTTAGGGGGAGTGATTAAGGAAATGTTTCCTTTGATTTTAACACTCAGTATTTTCCTGACATTCTTTAGTAGCGTGATTATCACATGGGCAATAAAATCCTGGAAATATTTGGTTCCGACTTTGCTTGGATATCTTATTTTACTACCGATTATATTCGCGTTCTCAACGACAATACGTGAGTTTAATGACCTCAGGGAAGAACGCCTAACACAAGAAGATAATATCAGAGAAGGGCGCTATAAATGGTTCTGTGCGATGAGTAATCCAGCAGCTTATCCCGTCCAGTTATATAGTGGCCGTTTTATCTTTCCGAAAGATGAAGATTATGAATTTACATTTAGTGAAGGCAATATCGTGAATTATCACGCCGTGTGGGGACAAGCTGGAGGCGGTACATATGAGCAGGTGATGTCATTGCCTAAGGCATTAGACATTACTTGGTATTCCTTTGCTGAAGATGTTTTTTATCGCATGAACGGTCCGATTGATTATAGTAAATTGCGGAGGTTGTTCAGTACACCATACCAAGAAAAAGGAGCGATCAAAACTAATGATGAACATTATAATAAGATTATTTTGGGTTTTGCTCCTGGCGGTGTACTTGTAGTATGGGCCGGTGGGACAGGACGTCGTCAGGTCGAAATCGGTCGTTATCAAGCCGAAAAAGTAGTGATCCATGCTACGAATACATCCAAAGATAATGGAGCGTACGGTAATGTCTTTAATCAGGAATGGCGCGATCAAGTATTGTCCGATACATCGATTATTCCTTCGGATGTTCAACAAGCCATTGCAAATAAACCTATTCCCTATGGCTACTGGGATAAATTACGGCAACGTTATCCTGTACAGCCTAAATTTGTATTGTCTTCTGACATAAAAGCATTTGATGCGGACTTTGAATTTTATAATTCCGAACGTTTTGTCTTTGATGAGCGTCTTCGGGATATGGACATGGCATCTCGAGGTATTCCCAAAGATGTGTACATCAAATGGTATGATCAGCATAATAACCGATGTGCTGCGCGGTTTTTGTTTGATGAAACTGAGACATTTAAGAATTTCGCTTCATTTTTTAATGACAAAAAGGACGTTGGGGCTATGCTGGAGTTCAGTGTTGACACAAAGACTAACATAGCAACAGCGACATTAAGAACTGATAGTGAAAGTAAGCTGCTTTTGAAAACTGAGGTAATCGACTATGGGGAGCATTTCTAAAATTTGGAAGTGAATCTAAAGATCTTTTTTCATGGTATAATTTGGTATTTCGACTTCAGTTCTTATTTGTATCTGCTCAGCGATAACTTTAAATCCATTTGCCTCAAAAAAGGGTTTCGCGGTTTTACTTACATCAGCAGTCACCAAAGTTCTTTCTTGTCTTCTTGCTTCATCTTCCAATGTAGTATAAAGTTTTTGAGCAATCCCTTGGCGTTGAAAATCTTTATGGACATACATGACATCAACATAGTTTCCATGATTGAGGGAAGCGAACCCGACCATTTTCTGATTTAGCATAGCTACAATAAAATACTGATCTTCGATTAGCCGATGCCAACGGCCATGATTATTGACGGACGATACCCATGCTGCAATTTGCTCGTTATTATAATCATCTGCGCATACAGTCGCAATAGTTTCAGAAAATAGGATTAACATTTCTTGCAGATCTTGCAATACTCCTTTTCGGAGAGTCAATCCCATTGTTTTTGTTTGGATTTTGTTCATCTTTTGGAAAAAGTGTTAGATAAAAGGCCTGATATGCCAAACCTAATGGGTTGCAGTGGTATCAAAAAAAGGCGAAATTTTAATGAAAACGTGTAATTATGTTAAAGTTATAAATATTATATTTATAACCGCAAGTCGGCGATCCGATTTACGAACAACAAGTCAGTATTAACCATTTTCTCGGAGGATTTTGCGTATTAATTTCACAGAATTGTTGAAATTAATTTATCGGTTATGCCAATAGGCAGACAGAACGTTGAAATTGACCTTTTTCAAGCATGAAGACCATATTTTATTTTTTTGTATTCGTTTCTTTGGTATTGTCAAGCAACTTTAATCATGTATGTGGGCAATCTGTAGTGGAAATAGCTGCAATTAAAAACCCTGTTGTCCAACTGGAGGCTGCTCTTCAGTTGCCTATTAGGTTTGATGGTGATACGATAAAATTGAAAAATGCCTTGGCGCCGTTTTTGGAATTGGCAGACAAAAAAAGAAGTGTTGCTTTAAAATGGGCTTATTATATGCGTATGGCTGACGGTTTCTCAATTGCGTTTGATCGCATAAATTCATCATCTGAGCGCTATTATCGTTTGGCTGAGCAGTTGCTCCGTGTACATCCGGATCCTGAATTAGAAATGTTGGGTTGTGCCCGTGAAGGATATTACAACTTTATCTATAGACGGGTAAAGGAAGCATTTCCGTTCTTTTTACGAGCGAATGATTTAAAATCTAAAGTTACTATCAAAAAAATCCCTTTGGTAGTCAAGCATTACCAATTTATGGCGAGTTTCTACAGCTACATTGGTGAACATGCAAATGCTGTTGTTTATTTAAAGGAAGCGCTACCTTTTACAAAGTCTGCTTCACGGGAGCGTATCGATCTGATCAATTCCATTGCGGTATATCTGGCAAAGGACTCGCTCAATCACCAAGCTTTTACCTATTTGAATCACGCAATGGGTGAGGCTAAATTGGCGAAAGATTCGGTTTGGATTGGTATCATTTCGGGTAATCTAGCAGATCATGCATGGCGAAAAGGTGAAAAGGAAAAAGCTATTGCGTTAGTTAAGAAAAATATTGAGCTTTCTATGCGTTATAATGAGCGGAAAGATGCGATGCGTGCAAA
Source organism: Sphingobacterium sp. Ag1 (assembly GCF_000988325.1). Taxonomy (NCBI): domain Bacteria; kingdom Pseudomonadati; phylum Bacteroidota; class Sphingobacteriia; order Sphingobacteriales; family Sphingobacteriaceae; genus Sphingobacterium; species Sphingobacterium sp. Ag1. The sequence continues at coordinate 115,782 of NZ_LBGU01000043.1, forward strand.
TCTCAATTTAGCAAATTGGTATATCGAACGAAAAGAGTGGAAATTGGCCGAGCAATATGTGATGACCTGTGAGCGTTTGATGGAAGATAAGCCCTATTTTTTAAAATATAAAGTAGAATTAGCAAAATCCAAGTCTAACATCATGCGGGGGTTAGGACGTGGAGGGGAGGAGCTTAAGCAATTGCATTTGTATCTGATATTGAAAGATTCGTTGGAAAAAAGGATGAATGATAAAGAGATACAGAAAATGCTGTGGCAAAGGGAGTCTGAAAAATACAATCGGACTATACAGGCTACTGAAGAAAAACGGATTCGGACAAAACGGATGTATCAGTTTATAGGCATTGTTCTTATCTTGATTTTTGCCATAATTGTGTTGTTGGTCAATAAGTCGAAAATTAAAATTCAGATGCGGAATACTTTACTAGAAAAAGACCAACTTGCGCTTGCCTATGAAAAACAATTGCTAGATCAGGAGCTAATGATTTTACGAAACTCTTTGACTGAATTTACAGCCACCATCCGGCAGAATGATGTCGTTATCCAGCAACTTAGGCAGGAGGTGGCGACGATTTCCGAATCTGATCCGGCGTACATCACGCAGGTTACGGATAATTTGAATGCGCTTTTGCAGCAACACATTATGACAGATGAGCGGTGGCAAAAATTCAAACATGTTTTTAACAAAGTGTATCCAGCTTATCTGACACAAATGCGGCAAACTTATCCAAAGGTTACCGAGAATGATCTTAAGATATTAGCGCTGCTCAAATTGGATTTAAGTAATGCGAGTATGAGTGAATTGCTGTGTGTTTCGGTGGAAGCCGTTCGTAAGGCAAAACAACGGTTGAAGAAAAAATTAGAGCACACTGAAGTGTAAGGATCTTGAAGTACGGTCAGGTGTATCTGCTGAAGTTAAGGAATGTTAAAAATGATGTACAGTTATTTTTTTTTGGCTATATTCATTTCAGCGTTTAAAACCTGTTTATTACGATAACGCCGATAATAAAGTAGCTAATATATTTCCTATTGAACTCCATCAAGACGATACAGTTGAGTTTAAAATTTTTTAGATTCATTGTCCTCTTTAATTTATTTGTGACAGGCTGTATTCTTTTGCAATCGCCACATTTTATACTGAATTCCATTGGTTTGGTGTCATTCTATATGTTCATTTTTTGGCTTAAAGTCATTGGCTCTATTACTTCTTTTATTGCCGAATATACTTTTCATCTTCCTAAGAAGGAAGTTTTTCTGAAAAATTTGCATATATCTCCTACAAGTTTGCTAATAAGACTTTCTGTAATCGACTTTTTGTTATTTATAATTTTATGTTGGAGTCTGAAAATTTATCTAATGAGCTATTATACATAGATAGTTTATCGATTAGTCGCAGTGGGGGAAGCATCCTTAATGGGCTTTATTTGACATGTGCACAGAACGAAGTAGTCGGAATTTTGGGCAGAAATGGCAGTGGGAAATCTACCCTGATGAACGTCATATTTGGACGTATTAAAGCGGATTTTGCTTTCATGCGTTGCAAGGGTGTTAAATTTGAAAAAGGCTACAAGACAGGAGAGATTACCTATCTCCCTCAGGAAGGTTTTTTGCCTAGAAATTTATTGCTTTCTGAAGCCCTTCAATTTTTTCAAATAGATGATCTTAATTTACTGGAGCTTCCATTGACTCAAGAGAATTTAAATAGGCGATTGAGCAGCCTATCTTTGGGGATGATTCGTTTGTTTGAAACGCTATTGATCGTTTATACCAAAGAATCCATCGCTTTACTTGACGAACCCTTTGTCGGTCTTAGCCCTATTTATATTGAGCTTATTAAAGAACATATTAAGCTAGTAAAACATCGAAAAGGAATATTGATATCAGATCATTATTTTAGGCAGGTAATGGAATTAAGTGACCGATTATACCTCCTAAAAGATTCACATTTGATTCATGTCCTGAATGAAGACGAGCTCGTATTTGGAGGTTATTTAAATCAAATAGATTAATCAAGTAGAGTTTACCCGATTAATCTATTTGCTAAGAGCGACGAAGCGCTATCGAAATCTATTTCGCATTTTTTGCAGTGACATTAAGTTCAATGTCAACGTTTTGTGCGATCATCCAATCTTGAGGGTTACCTTCTGTACCGTATGTAAGACCCCAATCTTGTCTTTGGATCGTAAATTTAGAATAGAATGTTACTTCATCACCATTGAAAGTGATTTTTGCAGGGAAAGTTACATTCACCGTTTTATCTTTGATGGTTAAGTTACCACTAACTGTATTTGTCGCATCAGCAACAACACTTTTTCCTTGCGCTGCATCGAATGGGCCAACTTTGGTGATTTCGAATTTTGCAGTCGGATATTTTGCTACGTCAAAGAAATCAGCACTTTTTAAATGTGCATCCAAATCTGATGATTTTTTACCACCAGATGTTGCAGGATCTACAGAAGCTGTATCTGTCAGAATAGAATTGACATCAATAGTGAAAGTACCACCAGTAACTGTATTATTTTCAGCTGAAAGTGTTCCTTCGCTTTTCAAAACACCATATCTTGGGTTTAAACCGCCTTTATGGTAACCAGTCCATTTTAATGAGCTTTTATCTGCCTCAACAGTGTAAGTCTGTCCTTTTTGTTCAGTTACTTCCTGAGCAGTTGTTGTTGTTGCTTTGTCGCCATTTGTATTTTGACAAGAAGCTAACAACAGGATAAGGGCTAAACCCGAGATTAATTGCTTTTTCATTTTTAATCGTTTTATTTTTTATATGTTTTTTACACTTTATATTTTGCCGCATCAACTGTGCCAATTTGCAGCTCCTGATGTTGTCGATACAAAGGTAGATGATAGATAGTTTATTTTTGGTATCAGTTTCCTTAAAGAAACTACTTTCCAAAAAGATAGTGGTCTGTAACTTTATAAATGCGTATTTTTGTAAGAATAAAGAAATCATGTCAGTGGCACCAAGCTTTGCTTGTGTGTTCATTTATCGTTGATCGTATCGGGGATAAGGAAGCCTGTGAGGGTAGAGCGTACATGAATAAAAAAATAATGTAATGAAAAAGGAAGCAACTTTAACGTCGTCAGGTGCATGCAAAACACGTGTGTTGGCCATTAACGATACCATGGAGATTTTGGCCGGAAAATGGAAATTTCATATTATAGGTACCTTATTGTTGGTTGAGAAATTACGTTTTATGGAACTGCTGCGCGAAGTTGAGGGGATAGGTGCGAAGATGTTGTCTAAAGAACTGCAGGATTTAGAAATGAACCAGCTGATCAGAAGAACAGTATTAAATACCAAACCTCTGACGGTGGAGTATGAATTGACCGAATGCGGAAAAACTTTGGGCCCAATCATCGATGAGATTACTAAATGGGGTATAACTTACCGAAGTAAGCTTTATACCAAGAATGGGGAACTGGAAGCAACGACCTAGTATGTAAACACGCCTTTACTTTTAGTGATAAGAGGGAGGATGCCTGTAAAGAACCTGATACGTTGGTAGCAAATCCCTTTGATTATAGGTTATGAAAACGATAATAATTGTAAGTTTGTTCTAGAAATTACAGTCTAACCTACTAAAAAGAAGACAGGATGCGGTTACAACACTTACTTTATTTGTCTCTTGGAGTTTTGAGTATCAGCAGTTGCGGAGTTACCAAAAACGCCCGACACCAAGAGATTCCCTTTGATGAAGGTATCAAAAAAATTAACCATGTGGTTGTTATTTATATGGAAAACCATAGTTTTGACAATCTTTATGGCGAATTCAAGGGAGCCAATGGCATAGCGAATGTCAGAAAGGGTGATTTTTTACAGGTAGACGAGAATGGTAAAGCCTACCAATACCTCCCCGAAATTCCACGTAACAATTCCTTTCCAACCAATCTACCCAATCAATTTTTTAATATAGACCAATATGTACCTTCGGATAAGGCGACGCCCGATGTTACACATCGGTTTTATCATAATCAATTGCAGATCAATGGTGGAAAGATGGATAAATTTGCACTCTATAATGATTCCAAAGGTTTAGCGATGGGCTATTACAATACAGAGAAGCTACCTTTGTATCCGTTTGCCAAAGCCTATACATTATGTGATAATTTCTTTCAGAGTGTATTCGGCGGATCCTATTTAAATCATATTTATATGATTTCTGCGGCTATTCCTGTTTGGCCTGATGCACCAAGCTCAATGGTTGCTAAACTCGATGCAAATGGAAAGATGATTAAAGATGGTGTAGTTACGCCAGATGGTTATGCAATCAATCATGTGCTTTCTCGCAACAAACCTTATCCTGCGAAATCTGATACTTCCAAATTATTACCTTCTCAGACTATGCCGACCATTGGCGATCGCTTGACAGCGAAAAATGTAAGTTGGGCTTGGTATTCAGAAGGCTGGGATGACGCTGTTGCCGAACGTAAAAATAATTTTGCCTACAATCATGAGCCTTTTTTATATTTTGCTAATTATGAGGATGGTAAGGAAGGACGACAACACATGAAGGATCAAAACGATTTTATCAAGGCCGCAAAAGAAGGAACGCTTCCTAGTGTATCTTTTGTTAAACCAGGTGGGGGCAATGATGAGCATCCTGGAAGTTCGGCAGTCTATTCATCAGAGCAACTTGCTGTTAATTTGATCAATGCTGTATTGGAGGGACCGAATGCAAAAGATGCGTTGGTGATTTTGACCTACGATGAATTTGGTGGCTTTTTTGACCATGTTAACCCACCCGTCGTTGACCGCTGGGGACCTGGTAGCCGAATCCCGGCAATTGTCATTGGACCATTTGCTAAGCGTGGTGTAGTGGATCATACGCCGTATGAGACAGTGAGCATCCTTTCATTTATAGAAAAACGCTGGGGAATAGACCCTCTTGCTGAAAGGGATAAAAAAGCAAATCCCTTTAGAAATGCGCTCGTTTTCAAATAGTCGGTTTTTATATCGAGAGATAGGAAATTGAACTATGTGTAAAAAGGTTGTCGTTTTTATCTTATTGGTTGCAATAGTATTTACCCTCGGATTTACTACAGGGCAGCCTGTTTATACAAAACAAAAAGAGGGTAATGCCCGTGAGCATCTGATTCAGAAAGAAGTACTGGGTCAGATGCTTTCTTTTAAGAAATATATCAAGGATACGCTGCAGGCCGAAGTACAGAAAGGTACGGTGGATACGCTACGTCTCAGAAGAGCCTTTTTGACGACAAGGCTACTTTTTAAAAAGTTTGAATGGGCTTCGGAGTATTTTACTGCAGATCTATCCAGAAGGTTAAATGGACCTCCGGTGGAGGAAGTTGAAAATGCGGATTTGTTGGATCCCTCTTTGGCTAGAGGGGTGGAGCCTATTGGATTGCAGGTGATTGAAGAGCTTATCTATCCCACTTACGATAATAGCAATAGGCAAAAGCTAATTCGTGAAATCGAACATTTGATAACCAATACGGATTATTTGATTTCCTATTTTGAAGATCATCAATTGGAGGATTGGCGCATTTTGGATGCTTCGAAACTTGAAGTATTTCGGATTATATCTTTGGGGATTACCGGATTTGATAATGCACTTTCTCGAAATAGTATGATCGAGTCTTCTATGGCGTTAGGCAGTCTACAGCAAATTCTTTTGCAATATGAAGGTAGAAAAGAAACGCTACCATTGATGCTTAAAGGGGCGATCAAATATTTGCAACAACACGCGGAATTTGAATCGTTCGATAGAGCGCAATTCATTACCCAATTTGCCAACAACATCAGTACAGAGATAGCACAGTTGGAACGTAATCTGCCTGGCCCTAAAATCAGATACAATCGAATGCTTCGGCAAGACGTCAATACGATGTTTGATCTGAATGCATTTAATGTAGATGCCTTTAGCCCGGGACCGAAATTTCACTTCAGCAATGAAAAGGCCGTACTGGGAGAGAAATTATTTTATGATGTTGCTTTGTCAGGAACACATACGAGAAGTTGCGCTTCATGCCATCATCCGGACCTCGCATTTACAGATGGGTTGAACTTGCAAGTGGACATTCACGGTTCGGGACGTTTGCTCAAACGTAATACGCCTACTTTGCTCAATGCGGCCTTACAGTCCAACTACTTCTATGATATGCGTTCGTTGACGCTGGAAGATCAGATATACGATGTCATTGGTAATAAGCAGGAAATGGACGGCTCGGTAACTGATATCGTTCAATATGTCTCTTCGGATAAAATCTATCGGTCATTATTTAATAAAGCATTCAATACAGCGGATGGCCCAATCTCAGCAGAGCAGGTAAGCAATGCACTTGCTTCCTATATTCGTGGCCTGACCAAAATCAATAGCCGATTTGATGATTATATGCGTGGGGATAAGAACGCATTGTCCAAATCGGAAGTGAATGGGTTTAATTTATTTATGGGCAAGGGAAAATGTGCGACCTGTCATTTCCTTCCTTTATTCAACGGTGTTACACCGCCCAAATTTATTCAGAGCGAAGTCGAAGTCCTAGGAGTTCCAAAATCCATGAAAGATTCTGTGCTGGATTCGGATTTAGGCTACTATGATATCATTGGTGTTGATTCGTATAAATATGCTTTTAAAATACCTTCTGTCCGGAATGTAAAGAAAACTGCTCCCTATATGCACAATGGGATCTATCGGACGTTGGATGAGGTCATGGAATTTTATAATAATGGGGGTGGGGCAGGATTGGGGATCAAATTATCCAATCAGACATTGTCAGATGAAAATTTGCATCTGAGTGAAAAGGAAATGAAAGATATTATTGCGTTTATGGAAAGTCTCGAAAGCCAATAAAATGACTACGATTCAATATACGCATTCAAGATGGAAAAGCTATTATTTTTACCCTATCTTGGTTTGCCGGGATTGATCAACAGTCAAGTTAGTTAGCCTTACTGACTATAGGAATAAACTATAATACATGGAGTAACCAGTCGTTCCGTCGAGCCATTGCACAAGTTCTTTATGACTATAATGAAAACCGGCTTTTTGGATAGCGGCTTTCGAAATCATATTTATTTCACGATGGCTTATCGTCAGTTTTCTTAATTGATTCTCGGTGGCCCACGCCATTCTTATTTTATACAAAAGACTCGATAGACCTAATTTTCTGTACAGCGGCTGTATGAAGGACTGACCAAAGTAGGCCTCTTCTTTATTCAACAGCAGCATGCTGGTTATCCCAATCATTTTTTCATTTTCGAAAAGACCAAAAACAATGCGTGGGTATCTTATGCGTTCTGCCCAATCCAAATCAGATAGTTCTATTTCAGGAGGAGTGCTCCGTCTAAAAAGTGTAGGTTCGGTTTGAATTGACTCGATACGCATCGCTTTGTAAAGTGGAGATTCGTTCTCTGCAAGCTGACGGATATGGAATGAACCTGATTGAAATGCTAAAACGGGCTCTGACATAACGTAATTAATGCTGTCTTAATGATTATTTCTAATACTATAACGCGAAAGTATGTATTATTATTTATACTTCAAATGTGGTATAGCATTCCTTCTCAATTGCTGATTCCCGATGATTATGGCGCGACAACTACGACGATATATGCCTGCAATTGAGCAAGCCGCAATTATATTAAAGGAACACATGATCCTATTCGTTTCAATGTGGCCTTATGCGCAATTAGGACATCAAAATATAAGTTTCACGAGTAGCATTTCCGTAATGGTGCTAAAATATGTAAAGGTGCTGAATTATAAGAATAGAACTACAGTAGTTCGGCTATTCTATTTTCTAAGTCTTCTAAATCAAAAGGCTTGGCGAGATAGCTGTCTGCTCCGGCTTGCTGGGCTAGTGTTTCGATATCGGTATTAGCGGATAGATAGATGACAGGGATATTGCAATATAAGGGATGATTTTTGAGCAACCGTGTGGCTTCTACACCGCCTATTTTGGGTATCCAGTTGTCCATCAAAATTAAATCAGGATGTACCTCTTCTACTTTTTCGATAATATCATGAGACGTTTCAGAGACCGCCATATTATAGCCATTTGTTTCGAGGATTATAGTACATATTTCAAGGACATGTTTATCATCGTCCAACATAAGTATTGTTTTGTTTGACATGTTGCAGCTTTAAAAAAGGTGGAGCTAAATTAAATAAAAAGCTATTGCGAGAATAAGGTTAAAATACCGATTCTAATAAGTATAAACCCGTATTTTCGATATATAAAGATGAAAAAGGGAGTTAATTTGCTGGGTTAGTCTAATTTTGAACTTTCAAAAATAGTATTATCTTTATTTTTTAATTAATATCCAATGTTGTCCTGAATTCTAATGAAAAAATACATTTTTATTCCCAATTGGCATTTCATATTGCCGCTATTATTTATCATGGCAGGAAATTGCCTGTTCGCTTTTGAGAAATCGAAACAAGCGTATTTTCAATTGAAAGTATATCATTATGAGAACGATGAGCAGGAGAAAGTCATTGATCAGTATCTTGAATCGGCGTATTTGCCGGCATTGCATAAATTGGGATTTAAAGAGGTCGGGGTATTTAAGCCCTTAGAAAATGCTGCTGGTCAAGATAGATTGGTTTATGTGTTCATCAGTGCTTCTGATCTCAATTTACTGGTTAATTTGGATCAGCGGCTTGCCAAAGATCAAAAATACCTGGAGGCTGGAAAGGCTTATATTGAGGCAGGTTATAGTAATCCTCCTTTCAAAAGGTTGGAGACAATATGGATGAAAGCATTTGAAGGAATGCCCAAATCGGCGCTTCCTAAATTATCTGCTGAAAAAAATAAACGCATTTATGAACTACGCAGTTATGAGGCCGCAACCGAGCAGCTTTCTGCAAATAAGATAGCGATGTTTAACAATGGAGAGATCGATATTTTCAAAAAACTGAATTTTAATGCTGTTTTTTATGGACAGGTGATTGCCGGTAGCACAATGCCCAACCTGATGTATCTGACGGCATTTGAAAACATGGAGGATCGGAATATACATTGGAAAGATTTTGGACCTTTATACAAACCAATGCAGGATTTACCGCAATATCAGAATAACGTTTCCAAGAGTATAAAAGTATTGTTATATCCCACTGCATATTCTGATATTTAGTGGTTGACCTTGTTTATCTTCTCCTAACAAACAAATTGAATTTTTTGCACCAGTCAAAAAAGCTGCCTAACGCCTGTTTGTCCAATTTTTCAAAACTGTAAATCTTATGGGGATAGGGAAGGGCATTCGTATAAATGCCGGTATTTGCTAATATTAGCATCGGATTGCTGTTATTAATTTTGTCAAAATATTTGCCTAGGATGGTGTAGTGTGTTTTAAATAAGGACTCAACAGTTTCGTTATTAGGGACTAATGAAATGGTGTAATCATAGTCATCATGTTGCATTTTTTCACAGTCGCATATCCTGTTTTTTCCTAAAGCAACTTCATTTCCACTGTCCCAAAGAAAATTTGCGACTTCAAAAAATAAATCGTTTTTGATATGCCCGACGGGCTCAGCGATAAAATATCTCATTCCTTTTCTCTTTTATTTGTGGTGTTCTTCTTGATATTTAATGGACTACGATCTCCTTTCTGTCGGATTTAGATAATCATTAAAGACGCTGTTCGAGTTGTCGCTAACGACGGGCTGAACCAAGCTTTCTAACACAAAGAAATACCAATTCGCTCTAGTTTAAAAGAGATAAAAAGTGGTAAATATTGGACTATTCAAGGTTTCTATTTCGAAAGGTAAGAGCTGTCATACCGGTTACTTTTGAAAATAGACGTGAAAAATATGGATAGTCATCATAACCTAGCTCTACTGCAATTTCTTTTACAGATTTATTTGAATGGTAGAGCAAACGTTTTGCTTCTAATACAATACGTTGCTGAATATGATAAGTAACGGGTTTTCCGGTTGTTTTTTTGAGACATTCATTGAGATAGGCCGTTGATATTTTCATTTTCTCTGCATATACTCTAGGCTGTTTAATGTCAATAAAATCTTTATCTAACAGTGAACTGAACTGTTTGCTGATCAGTTCGAATCTAGACTGTGCATCACTTTTAGTTGATTGGATTAAATACTGCGAGATAATAAGTGCCGCGATGGTATTGCAGCTATCTTTCATTAGTGCAGTATATAGTTTTTCATGTCTTCTTTCGTTGATTTTTAAACAGGTGTCTACAGTCTGGGATAAGACCGCCATTGTATCCTGATCGATTTCGATGGGAGCAATCGTCGTAATATCCTTTAGCGCGTTTACGTAGTCTGAGTTTAGGTTTTCTACACTGATCATTAAGACACTAAAAGCGCTGTAATCCATAGCTAAACCCCGATGTACTTGGTAAGGCTGGATGATCATTACGGCGGAGGAGCCTAATTGATAGCGCTGAAAATCTACCTCAAATATTCCATTTCCCTCTTCAAGAATAAAAAACAAGTAGAAATCATCACGATGTGCCTGACTTATCTTAGCTAACTCTAAATTTCTGACAGCATTCCTTTTTATAGCCATTCCCGAATTAAACTCATTAGGAAATGAATTTAATGGGATGGTATTATTTTTTTTTGAGGCTGAGGGATTCACGCTCAAATTTAAACATTTGTCAAGATACTAATGATGTTTTTTCTATATCCGGGGTCTTTTTCTCGAAGTTCGAGAATATTGTGTTTTAAATCGATGTTGACATACCATTCCGCGTAATGATGTTTTTCATTTCCGTCGTCAAAGAAAACTTTAGCTTTAATATATTCTTCATCAAAATATTCCGGGTGCCCACTGACGATAAAGGCGGTCGATCCAATATTATCGTGCATTTTAAAGGATGTACCATCAATTTTAAAGAGGCTATTTAAGGCTTTGGTAAAATTGTCACTTAATTTGCCAATCGAATAGAAATTGATCCCTTCGCGATAAAACCTTTGTTTATCGACTTCGGTATCGACAATGCCCAATTTCATGTCGGGACGAAAGGCGATTGCCAAACCAACTATCTCTCTACCCCAAAGCCCCTTAGCTTGGACAATATGATGTTCGTCGTCATCTTTCCAGTATTTTGTGACGGTCAGCTGTAAATCTACAAAATCATCGTCTTCACTAACGTCAATCTGTCTCAAATTACTTTGTCCTTTCAAGAAATTCAAAAAGCGCATAATTATCCTGTTAATTTGGTGTTAAGCTCCATGGCGTAGTTATGATACCAGAAGATATACGATAAGTATCATTTGCGCTGGAAGCCTTTGGCTATTGAATTAAATATACTATTTTTTTAATAAAAAAATAGACTGGAATTAGCTTAATCGCTTAAAAAATGATTTATTTACAAAGGAAGTTTCTTCGCTGTTTTTTCTGATGTGATCTCTTTGGAGATACGTTCATTGATATTGATTTTTGCATGAATAAAAGTGAAGATTACTGTGCCATATTCCCTGGCGTAGCTATTTGTAATGGAGTCGGCCAATATTGATTTGCCGAAGAAAGGACTTGTTATTGCTAGTTCTCTTTCTCTTTCCCAGCGGTCTTTAATTCGAATAACATTGCGGTATGCTTTATTCAAATCAAACCAATTGATGTAGTCAGCATTGAATGAAACAGCCTTAATTCCGCGTTTGGAATAGTAGTTTATGGCGCCGGCCTGCCCATAATTGTCGCAAAGTACCAGCGTATTTTCCGATCTAGGTATTTGGTCATAGAGACTATCGACTTTGCGTGCAAGTTCTTGCCATCCCAACATATCCGCAAAATCTTGCGGGAGCGGATGCTCTTTGCCGTCTTCCCATGTTAACATACCATATTTCCTGTATTTATCAGGATGGTCCACAAAATATGCCGGATTTCTATTGGGAAATGCAATATTATAGACCGGAAGAAATAGGATCGCAGTTAAAGCGATCAAAATAGGCTTTAAAATCTGACCAGTTTTATTTTCCAAAAGTGATGAAATATAAACTGCGCCAAATGCAAAATATATAGGGTAAAGACCTATAGCATAATAGTCTTTCGCTCTTAAAAATAAGAGGATTCCGAGGGTGACAAAGAACGAATAGAAGAATAGGCGATATGCTTTAAATACAGGATATTTCAGCAGTGCATATAATCCAAAAATGAGGACGGGAAAGGTTCCGAAAAAAAATAAAAATTGAGAACGTATGAAGCTCCATCGGTTAACATGGACAAGTTGCGTATCTTGAAGTTCTTTGAAATGAACAAATACAGGAAAGTTATTTTTGTATTGCCATATTAGATTGGGAAGGATAATTAGTATGGCGATGAGTATTCCGTAATATAGCTTTTTTTCTGTAAATATTTTTCGCTCCGGAACCAATGCGACTGCGGGGATCAAGCCCAAGATGAGAAATACGATGTTATATTTATTTAGAAATCCAAGCGCAAAAACAATAGCCATATAAAATAACCACTTGGATTGTCTGTTGTTTAAGTATTTTATTATACAGTAATATATGGAGGTCCAACATAAGACATCAAATGAATTAGGTTGATATAAACCATTCAAACGGAATAGTACAGAAAACATAATACAACAGCTTCCGAAGAGCTGTGCAAATAGATTTCCTTTCAGCGATTCTATTGTTTTCCAAACGATAAGAATCGTTAAGGCTCCGAAAAGTGCCGGGAAAAACTTGATCCAAAAGACAGAATTGCCCAGTATTTTGATGAGATAGGAAATCCACGATGTTAATGGTGGTACGGAAAGGTAGCCCCAAGCTAAATGGTTTGCTTGATCTATATGTAAGAATTCATCGCGCTGCAATTCGTAGGTTGGGCTAATCAACTGGTATTGCATGATGAATTTAAAAATGATTAGGCTTATTAGGATAATTCGGTTTTTGAGTGCCATCTGAATCTGTGTTTATGGATGTCCTCCACCAATTTACGATTAAAATAGATTCTAAACTTTGTTTTTTAATAGAATCGATTGTTTCAGCTAATTTGGGCAGACAGCTAGCCCACTGTTTTGTCTAAATAAAGGAAATCATCACAAAATTTTTTAAAAACGTAAGACTAAGAATCCCCAAGAAAGCAAACGATAGATCGGCATAAAATGTTATTTTCGTGTAAACCAACAAAACATGAGTATAGCATTAATACTGAATAGGGCCAGGGCCGAGGAGTGGAAGGTCGAAATCAATAAATATTTACCTGAAATAAAGGTGGAGATCTTTCCTGAGATTGAAAATTATGATGCGGTCGAATTTGCGCTTTGCTGGAAACCTGAAGCAGATTATTACACTCATTTTCCAAACTTAAAAGTTATCCAGTCTGGGGGCGCCGGAATAGACCACCTTTTTCCCAAGAGTATTTCATCCCATCTCCGCATTTGTAGGATTATCGATCCCATGTTGAAAAGCGATATGTTTGAACATGTTTTGACTTGCTTGATGCATTCGATGAAGAAGTTTTCGGCTTATATAAACGAAAAAGAAAAGAAACATTGGCAGCCCTTGCTATACAAATCAATTGGTGAAACCAGGGTTACTATCTTAGGATTAGGCGAAATTGGTGGTTATGTGGCTGAAAGGTTGGTCCAATTGGGATTCAACGTAAATGGGTGGGCTAATTCACCTAAAAATCTTAAGGGAGTGAATTCGTTTACTGGAATGAAAAGACTTCGTTCTGCCCTTGAAGACACGGATTTTATGGTTAATATCCTACCATTGACCGATGCAACAAAGGGAATTCTAAGTTGTGATTTGTTCAATTTGTGCCCAAAAGAAACTGTACTCGTGAACGTTGGTCGAGGGGAACATCTCGTGGAAAGTGATTTGTTGGATGCAATTGATGGAAAGAAAATTGCCGAAGCATATCTGGATGTATTTCATCAAGAACCATTACCGCAAGATCATCCCTTTTGGGATTGCCCATCCATTGTGATAACCCCGCATGTTGCGAGTAGGACAAATATTGGCTCTTCCGTCTTACAAGTGGTGGATAACTATCGAAGAATGGTTGACGGGCGACCTTTGCTCAATGAGGTTTCTTTACAAAAAGGTTATTAGCAATTTAAGATGTACGTGGGTTTGCGGCATAATGCATTGATTGGTATTTTATCGGATAAGTTTGCAAAGTTGGTTTGCTGTAAACTTATAGGCAAGTGGATTTTATTTTTTAGATTTATATAGTCAATTATCCTTGCTTTATCAACAATTTATGAAGGTACAAGTATCTACAAACTTTAGGAAACACGCGCGTAAAACAATTTTATCTATTGTTGTGTTTGCGATTACTTACGTTATTCTACTGCTCTTGGCAATAGGTATTACTGTTGGTTTTACCATACTTGGAATAATGATTTTCACCGCCAAGCCCATGTTTTACACTGCAATTTTATGTTTGGGCTTACTCGCTACAGGTCTGACTATACTGTTCTTTTTATTAAAATTTGTTTTTGCGTCAACAAAAGTTGATACGGGACATCTTACGCAGATATATGAGCGAGACGAACCACAATTATTCGCACTCATTCATGAGGTCGTAAAAGAAGTTGATACCAGCTTTCCAAAGAAAGTTTTTCTATCGCATGAGGTCAATGCATCTGTATTCTATGACTCTAGTTTTTGGAGTATGTTTTTACCCATTAAGAAAAATCTTCAGATTGGTGTGGGGCTGGTGAATGCAGTTACTCAACAGGAATTAAAGGCTATTCTTGCACACGAGTTTGGACACTTCTCGCAAAAGAGCATGAAAGTGGGTAGCTATGTTTACCATGTTAATCAGATTATCTACAATATGCTGTATAAGAATGAATCGCTGGATAATATGTTTGATAAATGGGGCAACATCAGTGGATACACTGCGATTTTTATTGGCATATCAGTGTTTATTATCCAACAGATTCAGCATATTTTGAAGCATCTTTACGAATATGTAAATCTCAATTATTTGGCATTATCGAGAGAGATGGAATTTCATGCGGATGAGATTGCGGCACATGTTGCCGGTTCCCAGGCTTTGGCTGATTCGCTGCTGCGCTTGAGTTTTGCAAATCATGCACTAAATAATGTGCTTACCTTCTATGATAGCAAATTTTCTGAAAATATCCGTAGTCGCAATATTTATCCCGAGCATCGCTATGTCATGCTCCTGTTTGCGGAACGCAATAGATATCAAGTGCGAAATGGCTTTCCCCAGATCGAATTAGCGACTTTAAAAAAATATGATAAATCGAAATTAAATCTTGAAGATCAATGGTCGTCTCATCCGTCGGATGAAGATCGGGTAAAGGCATTACAGCAGCTTAATATTGTCAAGAAAGAAATCAACAACGCACCTGCTATTGAATTGCTAGCTAATCGTGCTGCGGTAACAAACAAGATTTCGGACAAGTTGTTTGCGCAGGTACAGTATCAACATCCTCCTTCGCTGTTAGAAATAGCATCTTTCAGTGCGGATTTTGAAAATCGGATGAACAAGTATGCTGTTGATCAAAGATTCAATGATTTCTATGACTACAATCATCCTGTGCGAAAAGGTGAAACGCCAATTTTTCAGGAACAGCCAAAGCCGACTTTTGATGAATTATTTGCCGATAGTAGAGTTGACGCATTATATGAACTTAATAGCCTGAAAAATGATAAGTATGTCGTTGAAGCAATCGGCAAAGGCGAATTAAAGTTAAAGTCGTTTGACTACGATGGTATAAAATATCGTGCTGCGGATGCCTTCGAATTACTGGGGAAAATTGAAGACAATATTGTAGCTACGGAGCATAAAATTACCCTCTATAACCAACAGATCCACTCTTATTTTGCACGCTTAGCGGATAACCAGGGGATGTGTGAAGAGTTTGAACGGAGATATTATGATTTTGCTTTTTTCGATAAAAATTATGAAGAGGCACAAAAACTTTATGCTGACATGACGGAGAACACCCGGTTTATATTTCAGACTTTGCCTTTCGCAGATATTGAGGCTAGGTTGCGAGACGTCAAACCTATGGAAGGGGAGTTAAAAAAGAAACTGGCAACACTTATGGCACTTCCTGGAAGCAAAGACGAATTGGATGATACGTTGCTTATGTCATTGGACACCTATATCAATAGGGAATTAATATATTTTAATGTAGATCGTTATAATGAGGATAATCTTCAAATTCTTTTTAATGCCATCTCGGTCTATAAAAAGTTATTGGATGATCAGCATTTCGCGAAGAAAAAGCACTATTTAGATTTTATGCTTATCCTTGAGGAGGGTAAGGGGCAGAAAAAAGAACTGTCGTAATTGCCCTTCTATATTGACGGTTTGTCCCCGCTGTACGTCGAATGAAATGGTTTAATTTTGAGAGACAGTAACCCAATTTTAAATTGGATTTGTTTTATTAAAAACTAAAGCTTTTGTTATGCGGAAATTAATAATGAAAATGTCTATTTCCATCGATGGATTTGTTGCGGGCATCCACGGTGAACTTGATTGGATGTTTAAAAGTGGCGACGATCATTCTAGCGCATGGGTTTTAAATATTTGTGAATCTGCCGGCATTCATCTAATGGGTCGAAAGACCTTTGAAGTAATGGCTTCCTATTGGCCTGCTTCGACAAATCCTTTTGCGGCAGCAATGAATGAAATCCCTAAAGCTGTCTTTACAAAAGAGGGCTATCATCCCAAAACAAAAGATTTCGCAGACAATACAAAGCTTCCTGCGAATTCCTCTTGGATGAATGCCCGGGTTTTTGATGCAGGTCTCATTGAAGGAATTAAAGCACTAAAAGCAGAATCTGGGAAGCCAATATTGGCGCATGGCGGAGCTGAATTTATGCGAAGTTTAATTGAAACCGGATTAATTGACGAGTATCATTTGATCACACATCCAATTGCATTGGGTACTGGGCTGCCCATCTTTGACGGTCTTTCCAAACCCTGTGAACTAAAGCTTATGCACGCGCAGGTTTTTCCAGGTGGTGTTGTCGCACATACCTATTGTCCGGCGTAGAATGAACATACGACATCTAGATGTCGTATGTTCATTCCAGCAGCTAGCTTTTTAGAAATTCAGTGAATCGGCAGAGGGGCCATAACTTGCTGGAAGGGGAATATCATTGAGTCTATAGTAAACACCTAATTGTGCCCTGTGATGTGTAATCTGGTTTAATGAGTGACGAATAGCACCGTATTTGCTCCAGCTTGCCAGTTCATGGCCGTCATTTTTAATGGTCCAGCTTGGAATTAAGTCTTCCTCCTTAGCTGTTTCTAAAGCCTTTTTTCCGGCTTCGTAATCTTCGTCTAATTTTTTTAAGAGATCATCCCGGGTCAATAGACTTGTTGGCACATAAGCACTTTTGGCAAAGTCAAGTTCTGAAGTCTTTAAAATGGTACTTGGCCATTCGAAAACTTCGACTAAGTGGGTTGCCAGACGCATCATTTTCATGCTTTTTTCATGTGGGACATATTCATTCTTGCCTTCAGGGAAAAGTGCAATAAAGTTTTTTGTAATTTGATATTCATTCGCTAATTCTTCTTTTAATTGTGGTAATGTTTCCATGTTTTTTACTGTAATAATTTAAAATTCGATTAGTTATCCTACTAATAGCCTTCGCACTGGAATTGTTTTTTCGTTTAATATTTTTCTTTTCCTACTAAGGTTAAACAAAGATATAATCACAGGGTGACAGCTATGTGTCAGTATGAATTATCGATTTATGATAAAAATAAAATAGTGGCAGTTCTTATTATCTCATGTTGTTGAAAACTTGGACTGCAAAGGTTCGAGTATTTGTTTTTTTTATAACGTTTATTTACGCAAGCGCAGCAAATAATAAAGCAGGTCAAGCGAATTGTAAAAAGGGTGAAAATGAGCATATAGACTAAGTATATTTGATTGGTAATTAATTAAATAAAATAGAACTATGGGAAATAAGAAAGCAATATTCACTTTTGTAGGCCTGGTATTGGTTGCAGCAATTGGTATCGGTATATGGGCTTACCGTCTTTTGGGAAATATGGAGGCGGATCAGGAAAAAACAGAACAATTATCTTTCCGAATTTTAGCAGGTTTTGGCGATCATACCGCTATTTATAAATATCCAGTACAATTGTCCACAGTAGACTGGGGGAAGAGCTGTCTAATTCTTGAAAATGGCGGTGCCGGTGATTTGGGAATAACTTATAAGGAAAAATGGAACGAGGCATTGGGAACAATAGATAATTATCCCGGTGATGCTGTCAAAGGCATTGTTATGATAGCGATGGACATGCAGGAAAAAGGTGAGTATGTTAATAAAATCGGCCAAAGAGATAAAGCTTATCAGCGCAATTATATCATTAGCTATGTAGATCTCGACAAGAAGGTAGTCATTGCCCGCGATACCCTATATGGTGAGGAGCCGCCTTTGGTGAATCGTTCCTCCGGTTCGGGAGCTGGTGACTTCCCCTCGGAAACAGAAGTTGTAAATTCGGTCAAAAGTAGGTTGAAGTTATAATTTTTTTTTCTTCGTTTATGGAATTTTGATATTCTTCGCATCCCTGCACGAAAGTTGAAGTGCCGGATGAAAGAATCATCCCAATTTTTGAAAAGGGGCTTGAACAACATGAAGGAGATTTTAAAGTACTCAACAGTACCGCAGAATATTTACTAAAAACTTCTCCAGCACTAGGCGAAATCACCTTGCATGCCGAAGCAAATTCGCTGGAATTTTTACAACGGGAAATTGAATCGATCGATCGTTATAAATTTCTATGCAATGAACAGATGGCTTCCAAATTGAGCGCATTACTTTCTAAAAAAGAGCTGACAAAATTGATCGGAAAGCCCTTTACAGAGGATAAGAAAATAAAGGATCTTTTGAAGGAGTTACAGAAAAACAAAAATTCCAATCAGGGCTGGGGTTGGTGGAACAAAAGTGAAACTGTGACCTGGATCAGCAACTATGTGATCGGGGTACTGTTGGATGCCCGAGAAGCCGGCTACCAGGTTGAGATCGATACGGAGATTTATGCAGAACGTGAAAAGACCATGTTGAAAAGCAGCTTGGCTTCGCTGGATGTTCTATTGGATAAAGATAAGCTTCACGGGGCCAAGGAGAATTTGTTTAGCTCCTTGATATATCTACTCCGGTTGGATCCTAAAGCTGATTACAAAGATTATTTCTTCGAAATCGACACAAAACTGAAAAGTAAAACCATTAAGGATAAACTGTTGAAATATCTATTGATTTCAAAACTGAGTCTTAAGGATTCACATGCTGCAGATACCGTTCTTAAATACGCGTCAAAGGCTGTCTTAGGTGGGCTGTATTGGACTTCTGGAACTACAACAGATCAGAAAGGCGGATTTTTTATGCGCCCAACGGAAACCAATACCGAGAATACATTGTTGGCTTATGGTGTCTTAAAATCAATTGGTGGTCATGATTCAGATTTAGAAAATATCCGTAATTACTTTTTCGCGCAGCGGCAGCAAAACCAATGGTATAATATCTAAGAATCTTCCCGTATCATACGAAGTATTCTTCCTGATGTACTGAAAGAGGGTGAATCTTTCCAGGCACCGGTAATGGTCATCAATGGCAAACGCGTCACTGCATTTCCGTATACGCAAAGCTTTAAGTCGGATGAGCAGATTAAAGTGAGGAAAGAAGGGACGGGGCCGGCTTTTGTGACGGCTTATCAAAATTTTTGGAATCCCAATCCAGCTGTAGAAAAAGAAAAGGGCTTTGCCGTGGCAACGCGATTTAAGGACAATGGTGCTACGGTAGCGGCACTCAAGGAAGGGAAGCCTGTAAAACTTGAAGCAAGCGTAACATTAACTGGTGAAGCTGAGTATGTGCAGATTGAAGTTCCGATACCGGCGGGATGTTCTTATGAAACAAAAACCAATGGATACTATAGAATCGAGGCGCACCGAGAGCATTTCAAAGATCGTGTTGTCATTTTTTGCAACAAACTGGGGAAAGGTACACATACCTTTGAGATCGAACTTTTACCTCGTTATACCGGGACTTATACTGTCAACCCCGCGAAGGCTGAATTAATGTATTTCCCGACATATTATGGAAACGAGAAAATGAAAGAAATCGTGGTGGAGTAAGTGTATTGTTAAAATAAAAAGGGACTTATCACATGATAAGTCCCCAACATATAAAAACTAAAATTAAAAGTGCGCTATTAATGATCCCATCCGCCTCCTAGGGATCTGTATATCGCTACGCTTGCTTTGAGTTGGTTGACCTTCTTCTCAACGAGCTCAAATTTAGATTCCAGGGCATCGCGTTGCGTTAGCAGAACTTCCATATAATCTGCGCGAGCGTATTTAAAGAGGTCGTTGGAAATACCGATAGACTCATTTAATGCATCGACTTCCTTGGTCTTAATTTGTAGGCCATTCTCCAGATTTTTAATTTTGGAGAGCTGGTTTGCAACTTCAATATATGCAGCCAATATGGTCTGTTCATAATGGTAAACAGCCTGAACCTGTCGTGCATTGGCATTATAGTAAGCCGCCTTGATCGCTCGTTTGTTAATCAGGGGCGCAGTAAGTTCTCCAACGAGCGAAGCCAGAAATGATTCCGGCTTAACGAGATAAGTTGGATCAAAGGCCTGAAACCCTACACCAGCAGCAATATCCAAGGATGGGTAAAAGCGGGCTTTAGCCGATTTTATATCCAGTTTGGAAGCTGCAAGTTCATACTCCGCCTGCTTAATATCGGGTCTGTTTTCTAATAGCTCCGAGGGAATACCTGTGTAGACGGTTTGAGGAACAAGCTTGTCAAAAGAGGCTTGGTCTCTTTGAACCGGCTGCGGGAATCTTCCAACAAGGTAGTTTATTCTATTTTCTGTTTCTGTGATCTTCTGCTTGATATCATATTGCATACCCTGGGTTTTCAATATTTGGGCTTCGAATCTTTTGACCGCTAATTTATTGGATCGCGCATTTTTCTTCAGGTCATTCACGACGACAAGGGCGTCGTTTTGAATCTTTACATTCTCATTGATAACCAAGAGTTCGTTGTCCAGCGCTAGGAGTTCATAATAAGAATCTGCAATTTCGGATATTAGGTGAGTTACCATAAAGTTTTTGCCTTCCACGCTGGCAAAATACCGTTGCAGCTGCGCTTTGGTCGCATTGTGAAGTTTACCCCAGATATCTGTTTCCCATTGTGCCTGTACACCAACTCCAAAATCAAATAGCGGTTCAGGCATTTCACGTCCGGGTTCGATTTCTGTATTCTTTTCCATCGCTCCAATGTTTGTGTAGCGACTTACTTTGTCGACCCCCGCGCCAACTTTTACGCCTACGGAAGGTAGATATTCACCTTTTTTGGCGCTTACCTCATTTTTGGCTATTTCAATTTCCTGAAGCATAATATGTAGCTCCTGGTTGTTTGCTAGTGCCTGACCGATCAGCCCTTGTAAATTGGGATCGCTGAAATAGCTGTTCCATTTTATTTTTCCTGTATTCGCGGTGTCGCTGTCAGCATCGCCATATTTATAAGGAACGGTTCTATTTTCGGCACGTTGTTTTATTTCCAGTGGTTTGCAGGCTGCGAGACTGAGCAAGAAAAGTGCAAAACCTGTATAGTGATATAATCTATTCTTATTCATAATGTATCATGTCTTCGCTTAATGGTGATTCGTCTTCGGCTTGGATCATTTTTCTTCCGTCAGCCAATTTTGCAAAAATGTAGTAAAGTCCGGGAATGACAATAACGCCAAAGATTGTTCCGACAAGCATACCTCCCAGTGCTGAGGCACCTATGGTTTGGTTACCGATAGCTCCCGCGCCGCTGGCAAAGACAAGTGGTACAAGTCCCGCGATAAATGCAAATGAGGTCATGAGAATTGGTCTGAAACGCGCTCTTGAGCCCTCAATAGCTGCTTCCAATATGCTATCGCCAGCTTGGCGCCTTTTCACGGCAAATTCTACGATAAGCACCGCATTTTTACCCAATAAACCAATAATCATGATCAGCCCGACCTGTGCGTAGATGTCATTTTCAAGACCCATTGCCTTTAATAAAAAGAATGATCCAAATACACCCACGGGTAGCGACAACAATACCGCAAATGGAATAATGAAGCTTTCGTACTGCGCAGCAAGTACAAGATATACGAAGACTAAGACAACCAAAAAGACATAAACGGCTTCGTTTCCGCGTTGAGCCTCATCATAGGACAAGCCCTCCCAGGCAACTTTATAGCCGTGCGGTAATGTTTGAACTGCGGTTTCGTTGATTGCCTGAATGGCGTCGGCTGTTGTATACCCATTTGCCGGAAGTCCACGGATGGCGGCCGAATTGTACATGTTGTAGCGCGTGATTTCATTTGGTCCCTGTGTTTTTTTTAAGGTCATAAAGGCCGAATAAGGAACCATCTGGTCATGATCGTTTTTGACGTAAAGGTTCATGATATCGGAAGGTAGCCTTCTAAATTCTGGTGAAGATTGTACATAGACCTTGAAGAATTGACCGAAACGGATAAAACCCTGCTCATAGGTACTACCGATAAGGATATTGAGGTTGTCCATGGCTTTACCAATGGAAACGCCTTTTTGCATGGCGGCGTTATTGTCAAATACCAATTCGTATTGCGGGTAATTGGCAGCGAAGAAAGTGAATACACCAGTTAACTCTTTGCGCTTTTTGAGATTAGCAATAAAAGCTTTATTGACTTTATCGAAATCTTGGTAATCGGTTGTCCTATTGAGGTCCAGCAGGCGCATGGAGAAACCTCCTGAAGAACCAAAACCCGGAACAGCCGGAGGTTCGAAGAATTCAACTGTTGCACCTAGATTTTTTGATTTTTCTTCAAGTTCTTCCATGATCTCTTTAACGGAGTGTTCACGTTCACCCCAGGTTTTGAGGTTGATAAGACAGGTTCCGGCATTCGATCCACGGCCTTCGGTCATGATTTCATAACCTGCCAGTGATGAGACGGATTCAACCCCATCTACCCCTTGACAGATCTTTTGGAGCTCTCTGGAAAGCTTATTGGTCTGTTCCAATGTTGATCCTGGAGGAGTCTGAATAATGGCATATATTGTACCTTGGTCCTCACTCGGTATAAAACCTCCTGGAAGCGTTTTGTTAATGACGAAAATTCCGACACAGAATGCTATTAAGATACCCCATGTAATCACTCTTCGGCTGGCAATTTTACGAAGTAAGGAGGCATATTTGCCCGTTATTTTGTCAAAAGTACGGTTAAAAAGGTCGAGCGATTTAGTGAATACGTTTGATTTTTTTGGTTTACCATGGTTATTTTTAAGGAGCATCGCGGCAAGCACAGGAGTAAGGGTTAATGCGACTACTGCAGATATCACGATGGAACTCGCCATAGTAATTGAAAACTGACGGTAAAATGTTCCCACAGGGCCTGTCATAAATGAAATGGGGATAAAAACGGCCACCATAACAGCTGTAATAGCGATAATAGCACCTGCGATTTCGGCCATGACTTCTTTTACAGCACTGTACGGCGATATAGCACTTTCTTCCATTTTGGCATGTACTGCTTCAATGACCACAATGGCATTGTCTATTACAATCCCGATGGCAAGCACCAATGCAAACAAGGTCACTAAGTTGATCGACATACCGAACCATTGGATGACGAAGAATGTACCTATCAGCGAAACGGGCACGGCGATGATTGGAATCAAAGTCGAACGCCAATCGCCAAGGAAAATAAACACAACAATGGCAACTAAAATAAAAGCATCGCGTAGGGTATGCATCACCTGTTCGATAGAAGCATCCAAGAATTGGGATACGTCATAACTGATTTTATAGTCTATACCTGGAGGAAAGTTACCTTTCATCTCAGCAAGTTTTGCCTTCACATCTTTAATAACGTCATTAGCATTACTACCATAATTCTGTTTCAACACAATTGAAGCCGAGGGATGACCGTCTAAATTGGAATAGATGTCAAAGAATTCACTTCCCAGTTCGACTTTAGCCACGTCTTTTAACTTGATGTTTTCACCGTCGCCGTTTGCGCGAACGATAATATTGTCGTATTCTTCAGGTGTATTGTATTGTCCTTTATAAGTTAGGACATATTCGAGGGATTGCGCTGCAATACCCGAGCTTTGTCCCAGTCGACCGGGACGGCCGATGATACTTTGTTCTCCTATCGCTTTCATCACTTCATCAACTGATAAGCTATAGGCACGCATACGATCGGGATTTAACCAGACGCGCATGGCATATTTACGGCTACCTAAGATTTGTGATTTGGCGATACCATGAATACGATTGATTTCAGGAATGATGTTTACCGTTGCATAGTTGTACAAGAACTTTTCATCCATGCTTTTATTTGTACTGTAAAGATTCACGTACATCAGCATACTGGGCTGAATGGGATTGACGACGACTCCTTCCTTTTGAACAAGTTCAGGCAATAGTGGCATGACTTGATCCACCCGGGTTTTGACCAGTACTACGGCATCGTTGGGATCCGTTCCGGGGTCAAATACGACGTTTACGGTCGCTTCACCGGCGCTGGTTGCATCGGTAGCGATATAGCGCATTCCCTGTACACCATTGATTGCATTCTCCAGTGTAATCAGGGAGGATTTTACAAGTACATCGGCACTTGCACCAGGATAGGCAATGGAGACCGCCACTGTAGTCGGTGCGATTTTTGGAAATTGCTCTGTAGGAAGCTGCTTTATGGCCAAACCTCCGATAAATAGGATGACAACCGATATGACAATAGCAAATACCGGTCGATGTATTACTTTTTTAAACATAATGCTGCTTTTTTAATTACTCTGCATATAAATCTAAGTTTGACATGACTTTCTCCGGAGTCTGATATTTGGATTCAATGGTCTGGTTTTCCTGTACCATGCGAAGTCCATTGAGCAGAATCTTTTCATCCTTGCCCAATCCGGAAGAAACAACATAGATATGCGGCAGTTCGGCAGCAACTTTTATTTCTCTTGCTTTTACTTTATTATCTTTTGTAATAACGTAAACATATTTTTTTTCAAGCTCCTCAAATGTTGCTTTCTGCGGTATCATAAGCGCATTGTTATAGGGCGATGTAATGACGATATTGCCTGTCTCACCATAACGCAGTAATCCCTTTGGATTTGGAAAAGTCGCTCTGTAGGCAATATTTCCAGTTTCATTATTGAAGTCTGATTCAATTGTTTCAACAATACCCTCATGACCGAATTCTTTTCCATTGGCCATGTTTAACCGTACATGCAGCGGGCCATTGTCTTGTTTTGCGTCCATTTGATTGAGGTATTCCACTTCGGGTACATTGAAATAAACCCACATTTTACTGTTATCGGACAATTCCGTGATCAACTCGCCTTCGTCGACAAGACTTCCTTTACGGACGTGAAGCTTACCAACGATTCCGGAAAACGGTGCTACGATGTCCGTAAATTTGAGATGAGTATTCATCGCGGCTAGCTCAGCTTTGGCTTTTTCATATTTTGCTTTTGCCATTTCAGTTTCCTGCGGAGCGACAATATCTTTTTCGGACAGATTTTTGGTGTTCTGATATTCGATTTCAGCATATTTTACCTCTGCTTTAGCACGATTAACATCGGACTCATAGAGGTTGGGCATGATTTTAAAGAGGGGTTGTCCTTTTTGTACAAATTGACCTTCATCGACAAATATCGATTGAATGTAGCCTTTTTCCTGCGCGCGCAATTCAATATGGTTGATCGAACGGATTTGGGCGACATAGTCTTTATTGACGATTGTATCCTTGACCAAAGGAGTAGTGACGTTGAAAACTGCAGCTTCTTTTTTGTCTTTTTTTTCTGACTGACAGCTTGTAGATAGAATAATAAGGCACAGGCTTATATACATAAAGCTTCTCATGACCATGATAATAGTTTTTTAATTATTTCCGAAAAATTGAACAATAGTGTGACCTGCTTCCAAGTGATTTTGAAAGCTATTTCGATGTTTTTTTAAGAAATTATTAAAAAATCACAGCCTGAATACACTGTAATGGATATAGAGAGCGTTTTTTCTAGAAGTAAGCTGGTTGGAATTTGCAAGCGAAACTGCTGTGCGTGTATTTTGAAATTGAGGATGGATATACGATATTATATTCCCAAAATCATCCCCGGTAAGTGCAAATAAGTTAGGGCTATTGGAATCACTTCCCGCGTCATCATTTTCATTGTCATTTTCTGAAAAATATGCCCTTAATTTTTCATGCCGAGGACGTTTAGTTTTGCGAATAACTTTGGTGTCATAATCTTCGCTTTTTACTTGCTTGTTGAAGTGATTGACAGCGTGAAGATTGCAGGAGGGGATATTATTTGGTGTTGGCACATGATACCAGCCAAAACTGATAAGTATTGCGCAAACTACGCCGAACAGATATTGATGGAATTTTCCTTGCATCCTTGAAAGCAAATGTAATTAAACTTTAAAAATGATACAAGTGATTTGGGTATCGAAATTTTAAAGTTTATTTAGTATTGTTACAATTATTGAAAATTGACATTGCTGAAATGTAAAAAGGTCTGCGATGTTATTCTGAATACCTTTGCCTATCAAATTTATTCTTGTCGTTAATTTATAACTCTTTTCTAGGAGTTAATGGCCCTTTTTTAAAGGGTTTTAAGCGTTTTTTGATTATTTCTTAGCATCTGAATTGCTTTTTCTGCTCTTGTTTTTCTAGTTTGTTCCTGTTTAGCTGAGCCTACCCAATCACAATATCCCTGTTTGTACGATTTGGAGAGTGTTTCAAAAAAAGCATTGGCTTTTTCGTCCATATCCAACAATTGTTGGAGTTCCATAGGAACGCCTTCAATATGTTCACCTTTTTTTAGCATGTATTTTTATCATTTGATTCCTGATAAAAATACATAAATATCTTCGAGTTGCCGGCCTTTATTGCATGAATACTTTTGACTTGCCGTTAGGTAATACGATCAGGGGATTGCAATACTTTTTCTTGAAATAAGACTTACATGTTGCCGCTGTCTTTATATGTGTTGAAACATATATCGTTCTTATTTGTTCTTCTATTAGTCAACAAAAAAAATTCAATATGAAAGCAGTACGTTTTTTTGGGCATAAAGATGTCCGCGTTGTGAATGATCTTGTGAAGCCCGTTCCTAAGGGCGATGAAGTATTACTAAAAATTGGTGGTGCAGGTGTTTGTCATTCTGATCTCCACATTATAGATGAGGGGACCGTTGTAGGTACGGTATTTACCTTGGGACACGAAAATGCGGGCTGGATTGAAGAAGTTGGATCGGATGTAAAAGACTATAAAAAAGGAGACGCGGTACTGGTGTATGGCCCTTGGGGTTGTGGGCACTGTAAGCCCTGTCAGCAATCAAAGGAAAATTATTGTGATCACCAGTCTGAAATGGCCTATGGTGGTGGGCTAGGCCTTGATGGTGGGATGGCGGAATATATGCTTGTCCCTTCTTCGCGTTTACTGGTCCCAATTTATGACTTAGATCCAGTCATTGCTGCGCCATTAACGGATGCGGCACTTACTCCTTATTCGGCGATAAAACGTTCGATAGGCAAATTGACAGCGGATGAGTATGTGGTTGTGATCGGAGTTGGAGGTTTGGGCCATGTTGCCTTACAAATACTAAATGAAGTAAGTGCGAGTTCAATTATTGCCTGTGATGTCACCGAAGAAAAACTAGCCTTTGCTAAAGAACTGGGCGCAGCCTATGTGGTTAATTCGAAGGATGTAAATGCAGCCGAACAAATCAATAAGATTACTGGCATTAAAAAAGCTAAAGTAGTGATTGACTTTGTAGGCGCGACATCGACTATAGATCTAGGAACAAAGGTTGTTGGTTTGGATGGTGACCTGACAATTGTTGGATTAGGTGGGGGACACTACCAGTACAATATGTCGGGGCTTCCTTTTGGTGTGAGTATGACAAACCCATATTGGGGCTCGCGGGTTGAGCTTATGGAAGTTGTAGGTTTGGCTAGGCAAAGGAAGATTCATATTGAAATTGAGCAGTTTAAGCTTGATCAGGCTAACGAGGTTTATGATCGAATGCGCAACGGTAAGATCAAAGGAAGGGCTGTACTGATTCCTTAGTAAAAAAAAGTCTATCTTTTTAGTAGTTTATTTTGGTTTTTATCTTTTTGATGTTTATCTTTGTTGTATCATAATTTAGGTTTATAATTGGTTATTTAAGGTTTTCATTCTCCCCGTTTGAAAACCTTTTTTTTAAAGTCTCTCTTTTGATTGATTATTAAAAACCTTCTGCCTTCTTTACTGTTGTAATACTAATAATCCGCGCTGATTTATCTGCAAAATATTTATGGACAAAACAATTCTCGTACTCACCGATTTTTCTGAAAACTCATGGACTGCTATTCGATATGCGGCGAATCTGGCTAAAAAATTTAATTGGACAGTAGAACTTCTGCATACTTATACCATCCCAATAAAAGACAGTGTCCATGCGAAAATGGAGAATATGTTTTTGAAGCCTCAGAAGGAAGAGGCTGAAAGCATGCTCAAGGACTGGCAGATACGTATCGACGATGAATTTCCTGATCTCCGCTGTAAAACCGTAAGTTTGGCCGGCAACTTGGAAAAAACGGTACTAAACTTATTACAAGAAAAGGAATATCATTTTATCGTCATGGGAGCTAAAGGTAAAGGTATGATACAGAAAGCTGTCTTGGGAAGCAATACCTTCGCCCTGATAAAAAAGAGTCCAATCGGTGTCTTGGCAGTACCCATCACTTTCCAAAAATTTAGGTTGCAAAATATCGGATTACTGAGCAATTTTAAAGCGTCCGAATATGATCTACTCGACAGTTTCATCTTACGTGTACCGGAGAAATTTAATCTCAGCCTGTTGCACGTAACACAAAAGTATATCTCTCCAAAACAAGAAGATATTGAAGACTGGAAACAAAAGCTATCCGCCCAATTTTCGTTTAATAAAATTGATTATGTGGAAAAAAATGCGGTCAATCGTTTAGATTACAATATGCCTATACCACGTTGTATCGACTACATGGTGGAAATTGAAGCTATTGATCTTTTACTTGTGTCGTACAGTCCTAAAAGTTTTTTCAAAAGTATATTTTCCCGAAATCTTACGAAAGCAATTTATCGCAACCTGACTGTACCTACCTTTTTTAAGCGTAATTTATATTAATTGCGGGTAATCTCCTCCTGCTTATCACTTTCCATTGGTTGATAGTGCACGTTTTAGTAAAGTGAAAATGATTAAACTAAAGTTAGTAGCCGCGGTTTTATAATTACTAACTGAGCTTTAAATTGCGTCTCCGATGTGAGGTAATCTATTCATATTTTTCATTAGTTTTATCAATAATTGTATAAAATATAAACATAATGAGCCTTTGGATACTTCCTTTGATCGCAATACTTTCCGCAAGTCCCGATAGTAAACATGTAGGAGAATATAAGTTTGCTGAAATGCCCAGTTGGAGTGATGAGTTCGATTACAATGGTCTTCCGGACGCAAAAAAATGGGGATATGATGTAGGCTCCTTGCATAATGGTTGGGGAAATCATGAACTTCAATACTATACAGATGCAAACAGAAAAAATGCAAGTGTTGCAAATGGTGTTTTACGTATTACTGCAATAAAAGAACAATATGAAGGGTTGAACTATACTTCTGCCAGGCTGGTGAGTAAAAACAAGGGCGATTTTCTATATGGTCGATTTGTAGTCCGAGCCAAGGTGCCGAAAGGGAAAGGTACGTGGGCAGCCGCTTGGATGTTACCGACAGATTGGGTTTACGGAGGATGGCCACATTCGGGAGAAATAGATATCATGGAGCATGTCGGTTATGACGAGAATGCAATACATATTACCGTTCATACAAAGGATTATAATCATTCTATCGGAACTCAAAAAGGAGTGATGAAACGAATTGATCAGGCAACATCGGAGTTTCATAATTATCGGATAGACTGGACCCCCGAGTATATTCGTGGTTTCGTGGATGATGTACAGATCTACAGTTTTCCAAATGAAGGAAAAGGCAATGGCGTGTGGCCATTTGATAAAAGATTCCATTTACTATTGAATCTGGCCGTTGGTGGAGATTGGGGCGGTGTGCAAGGCGTTGATAGCAGCGCATTTCCTGCAGAGATGGAGGTGGATTATGTCAGGGTATATGATTTACTGAAACCTTAAATGAATCTTGTTTTCATCTATTTCTCTAATTTATAAAGATTAATTCAAATGTTTAGGCATCAAGGGAGAGGAAGGAATTATATTCATAATTTAAAGTTAGCCTCTATTTTATCTTGTGTTGCGGGTTTGGTCAATATTACAGGTGTTCTTGCCGTTAGCACTTTAACAACGAATGTCACAGGTCACTTCGCATTTTTTTCAGAACAGTTGATTTTAATGAATTATAAGATGGCTTTGATTTATCTGTTATACATTGCTTTCTTTTTAATGGGAGCTACCGTTTCAGGTT
Organism: Sphingobacterium sp. Ag1; assembly: GCF_000988325.1. Lineage (NCBI taxonomy): Bacteria > Pseudomonadati > Bacteroidota > Sphingobacteriia > Sphingobacteriales > Sphingobacteriaceae > Sphingobacterium > Sphingobacterium sp. Ag1. Next base: position 146,164 of record NZ_LBGU01000043.1, read on the forward strand.
TTATTGTAGAATTAGCTTCAAAAAAGAAATCACATAACGCTTATATCATTCCAATTTGTATGGAGTCTATTATCTTAATTAATGTAGGACTGCTCCCAGCTTTATTTAAAGCAGGGCCAACGTTACCAACAATAATTTCATTTGCCCTGCTTTTTGCTATGGGACTTCAGAATGCCCTGGTAACGAAGGTGTCACAATCAGTTGTCAGAACGACGCATTTGACGGGATTGTTTACTGATCTTGGTATTGAAATCTCGCAGTTACTTTTTTATAGAGAAATTGCTGAAAAAGTGAAATTACACAAAAGTATTTTTCTTAAGTTGATGATTATTGGAGGCTTTTTTATTGGGGGAGTTATAGGCGGTTTTATGTTTCAATATTTTAAACTGAAAACATTATTGTTACCGGCTAGTATGCTTTTATTTGCCTTATGGTATGACCATATTCTACTTAAGTTTTATCATTTGAAGCGAAGCTTAAGACCGGATGAATAGGTTCGATTAAATTCATATTTTATCTTAATAACATGAACTATTCCCATATCCTGTTTGAAAAATTAGTATTATCTGCCGGTAGATTCAACATTAGTGAACCATTGTACTGCATTCTTTTATTTGAGAAAGCGACGAGTTTTTCGGTTGATTTGGTGACATACCATGCGGATCCTAAAAGTGTTTTGTTTTTGTCTCCCTATCAGTTGTTTACGATGGATGTGGTGCAGAAAAGTACCTTTAGTGTGCTAAAATTTCACGGCGATTTCTATTGTATAGAATATCATAAAGATGAAGTTGCCTGTAATGGAATTCTATTCAACAACATCTACCAGCAACCTCATGTGTTGCTCTCCGCAGCTATTTATCATGAGATATCAACTATCATGGAAAAAATAGATCTGCTCAAAATGTCGTCGGAATCCTATGATCAGTCATTGAGCAGAACCTATTTACAGCTGATTTTAGCGCTGGCGAGTAGACAAAAGCTACTTTTTAACGACCTACAAAAACCGTATTGGGCTCATAGAGATACTATTGATGACTTTGAGCAGTTTTTGGAAAAGAATTATAAAGCGCATAAAGAAGTTACCTTTTATGCAGCGAACTATGGTTTAAGTCCAGCCGTTTTTACGAAAAAAATAAAATTGAAATGGGGAAAATCCCCTTCAAAGTTGATCCAGGAACGCCTCGTATTGGAAAGTAAAAGACAGCTCCATTTGACGGCCAAAAGTATTAAAGAAATAGCAGCCAATTTGCAGTACAAAGACGAGTTTTATTTCAGTAGATTTTTTAAGAAGATGGTAGGCGTATCTCCTAAGGTATTTCGGAAGCGGGTCGGTTTATCAATTGTTGCCGAAAAGTCTATGTTATAGATCTATTTGTCCATGTTGTGGATTTAAGCCATTGTTTAGTTTTGCATGGTATTAAACAAACTACGTTATGGAGAAAATAATAAAGCTATTGGCAAAGTCACAATATATCTTTACAAACTTTGCTAGAATTTCAATTTTTATTGTGATGGCATGGATTGGAGGATTAAAAGCATTTCAATATGAAGCTGATGGTATAGTTCCTTTTGTTATTAATAGTCCGGCAATGCGTTTTTTTTATCATAATACGGAAAAACGGGTGTTGGATAAAAACGGAGAGCTAATACCGGAATACCAGTTGTTTAAAAATCCGGAGGGTCGTGTCGTAAAGAAAAATATTGCATGGCACCAAGAAAATGGAACTTATATTTTTTCTTATATACTTGGCTTTGTAATTGTTTCAATTGGTCTGATGATATTTTTAGGTATCTGGTATCCTAAAATCGGAATTTTTGGGGCATTGTGTACCGTGCTTATGTCATTGGTTACACTTTCTTTCCTGATAACAACTCCAGAGGCGTTTGTGCCAAAGCTAGATGGAGATTTCCCGTCACCTAATTATGGTTTTCCTTATTTATCCGCGGCCGGTAGATTAGTCCTGAAAGATGTAATTATGCTTGCAGCAGCATTGATCATTGCAGCAGAAAGTGCCAGCCGTCTGATAAAAAAAACGAATATAAAATAGAGACAGATAGTTTTTGTATGTGAATTAGCAGCAGGTTGTTTGCTGGAGGCGATCACTACTCGGGGTAAATCCACCAACTTTTGGAAGGTATCTTTCATGCCAGCTGTATTTTGGCAGCATCTTTGTGTCTCGTCGTTAAACTATATTGAGTTATACCACGAACGATATGAAAATAATACGAACGACCCTTCCATTTCTTCTGTTTAGTTTCATCCTTTTAGTTGGATGCAACAATAATCAACAGATCAGGATGATTGATAAAGATGGTAACACACATTTGTTGACAAGAGAAGGTGATCGAAAAGGAGAATTGGGACTGCAGCGTATCATCGCTCGTGGCAATGATACAGTAATAACGATTGATGGTGCAGGTCATAAAATGATATGGACAGCTTCAGATGTGACCAATATTGATACAACAAAGATTCAATATTATCTCAAAAAAAGAAATGGAAGCAGTGTTCATATTTATACACCCGTAGATGTAAATCAAAATTTTATAGATGTCGAGGATAGTCAAAATGTTTTGTCAGATCCTTATGATGGTACAGACAAGAAAAAATCCCTACTGTAGATTGCCGCATGAAAAAGCATAATTTGGGCTAAAGAGAAAATCCTAGCAAGTTTACTTGCTAGGATTTTTTTTGGGGTACTTTGGCACCTTCTTTTTTTGCTTCGGAGAGGCCGATAGCAATCGCCTGTTTTCGTGATGTTACCTTTTTCCCGCTACCAGATTTTAATTTTCCTTCTTTCATTTCGTGCATCGTCTTTTCAACTTTCTCAGATGCTTTTTCTGAATATTTTGCCATAATAGTGTTACCCGTTGATCTGTTATTAAACACTTCTGCAAAAAGAACAGCTGTTTCAGTTGAATCGTTTGAAAATTCTTTGAGAGCGAAATAGCGAACATCTGTATCGGCTAATTCAATTCATTTCCAGCTTTAATCACGGCTTGGTTGACTGCTTTTATTCTTTCAAGATCCATTTTTTGTATTTTACGGTCGTAAGTCAATAGGCCATTGACTTCATGTTCCACATCGGTAGTTTGCGTATAAATAGCAACACTCAATCCTTTGTATCGGAGCAATTGTTCGACATTGTCCATTAGGAATATATAACGGTCTGTGAGTGCCTCTATAGTGGGTTCGTAGGCATAGGCATTGTTTTCGACAGGCCACATGTGACCGCGGACAAATAAGCCTACGCCACCAAACTCTCCAAGGGAAGCTGCCCGTTTCGAATCAGGTTCTGAGGCACCCTTAGGGCCAACATAGATATGGGTGTCAACAAAATCTCCATTTCCGGGGTCACCATAAGCTTTTTGGTAAGATGGATTGTTGTTAAATCCCGAATTACCGTTCACTAAACGTGAAGGGTCATATTGTTTGGTCCAGTCGGTAATATTGCGTACATCGAAAGCGCCCCAATTTTCGTTAAAAGGAACCCAGGCGATAATGGATGGCGAGTTGTAGTGGTCGTCAACGATGGCCTTGTATTCATCACGAAATGCTTTTCGATAAATCGTAGTATCTTCATCGGGATACCAAAGGCAGGGCATATCTTGCCACACGAGCAGTCCCATTTTATCTGCCCAATAATAGAACCGTTGGGGTTCGGTTTTCATATGCTTACGAATAAGGTTATAACCAGCATTTTTGGTAAACTCGATATCATATTTGAGAGCTTCTTCCGTAGGTGCTGTTAGAATACCATCGGGCCAATACCCCTGATCCAGGAGACCGAGCTGCATCACAAATTTGTCATTCAAGAGCGGCCTTACAATTCCGTTTACCTTACCAAGTTTAATATCACGCATACCAAAATAGCTCTTAACCTCGTCAATGATTTCTCCATTCTTCCCATGTATACTTAATTTTAAATCGTATAAAAAGGGGGAGTCAGGAGACCAAAGTTTTGGATTTTCTACCGGGATATTAAATTCCATGCCCGACTGAATTACCGTTTTTGAAATTTCTTTTCCCTCTGAAGAAACGATGGCCGTAACTTTTGCCTTCGCTGTGCTAGTGACCTGTATTTTTAGTTGTTTTTCTGCTACTTGAGGCAACAATTTGATTCCCTGTATATGGTTTTTGCTTACTGGTTCCATCCACACAGTTTGCCATATGCCAGAAGAAAATGTATAGTCGCCTCGAGGTCCATTTTTGCCCGAAGGATACTTACCGTCGTTCTTGTCATGCACTGCGACGACAATGTTATTTGGACCGGCCTTTAAAAACTCAGTGATGTTGATCCAGAAGGAGTCGTAGCCACCTGAATGAGTACCAGCTTTTCTACCATTTACAAATATAGTTGCATCGTGATCCACTGCACCAAAATGGAGTATAATATCTTTCCCTTTCCAATGATTAGGTAGCTCGAAATTTTTACGATACCACAGATTAATTTCTTGTTTGCGTTGTATTCCGGATAAATAGGACTCTGGACAATAGGGGACAAGAATGCTTTCTCGGCTGTGGTCAAAGGAAATGGGGACAGCAGGATTTAGTGCGTTCGGAGCATCCTTTCCACCTATATAATCCCATTTACCGTTGAGACATAGCCATTCATTCCTTTCCATTTGGGGACGTGGATATTCGGAAAGTGGGATTTCTGTTTGCTTGGCTATTGCTGTCCATGGAGTTGAAAGCTGTGGCTGTTGTGCCAAAGCATTAAGCCAACCGAAGAGCGATAGTGCCAGCACAAAAATTGAGGTTTTGGTTTTAATCATGGTATACTTCTTGGTTTTTCAGAATATGAATATAAGTATACTAAAATGATTTAGTGAATTATAAACGAAATGTTACTAGTGGGGCTTTCGATATTGGGGTTGGTTGGTTCACAAGAGAAATAGATATTGGATTAAAGAAAATAACAGGAGCTGCCTTTTTTGAGACAGCTCCCGTATAATGCTTATTACCAGATTTTAATTCTCTCTTCTGGACTTTTGTAAAGTTTGTCACCTTGTTTAACATCGAAAGCTTTATAAAAAGCGTCAACATTGATCAATGGACCAAAACTTCTGAAATATCCTGGAGAGTGTGGATCAGTTTTAACTTGGTTGACCATATATTTTTCACTGGATAGGGTTCTCCATACCGTTGCCCAGCTTAGGAAAAAACGTTGGTCTTGTGTGTATCCACTTATTTCACCTGGGTTTCCCTTATCTTTTAAATATAGTTGAAGTGCATCATAAGCAATGTTTACACCTCCTAAATCCGCGATATTTTCACCGTTTGTAAATGTTCCGTTGACGAAAGTGCCTTTTACAGGTTCATATTTATCGTATTGAGCTGCGAGTGCTTTTGTTGCTTTTTCAAAATTAGCTTTGTCTTCTGGTGTCCACCAGTCGACCAAGTTTCCATCCGCATCAAATTGCGCTCCGGAATCGTCAAATCCATGGCTCATTTCGTGGCCAATTACAGCACCTATACCACCGAAATTAACCGCGGCGTCAGCTTGTGGATTGAAAAATGGAGGTTGGAGAATTGCTGCTGGAAACACGATCTCATTGTTTACAGGATTGTAATAGGCATTTACTGTTTGTGGAGTCATTCCCCATTCTGATTTGTCTACTGCTTTTCCGATTTTCGCCAAATCTCTTTCATATCGCCATGTGGTGATACTTTGCAAGTTAGCATACAGGTTTCCACCTTTGCTTTCCGATAGAATATTTAATTTAGAATAGTCCTTCCATTTGTCAGGATAGGCAACTTTTACGGTAAATTTATTTAGTTTTTCAAGCGCTTTAACTTTGGTGACAGAGGACATCCATGTTAAATCATTGATATGAAGTGCGAAACTTTTCTTTAAATAGTCAATTAATTCCACCATTTGCGCTTTGGCTTCTGCGGGAAAATATTTTTCAACATATAACTTCCCAAAAGCTTCACCTAAAGTGGAGTTGATTAGTTCAAATCCTCTTTTGTTTAGTGCTCTTTGCTCTTGCTGGCCTCTTAAATATTTCCCATAAAAAGCAAATCGCATATCTCCCAGTTCTTCACTCAAATAAGAGGCACTCCCATTAATAAGATGAAACTTAAGGTAATCTTTAATGACAGGAAGGTTCTGGTTGCTGATCAATTTGTCAAAGTTCTTATAATAACCTAATTCTCCGATGATTACTTTTTCTGTATTGACGCCAACTTTTTTGAGGTACTCAGGTAGATTTACATTTTTGACTAGAGCAGATAGCTCAGCCATAGTCTGCGGGTTGTATTGTAATGTATTATCCCGGCTTTGTTCATTGGTCAGGTAGGTTTTTGCAATGCTTTTTTCGTAGTCAACAATCCCTTTTGCAGCAGTTTCAGCATTTTTATACCCCAACTCCTTTAACATGGAAGCTACATACTTTTGGTATTCCGCAATTGCTTCGGTATTTTTTTCATTTTCTTTTTGATAATAATCTCTTCCCAAACCTAAGGACGCTTCTCCTAAATAAACCGCGTTCATTTTAGAGTCTTTTAAATCAGCACCGACCCCCCAGCCGTAGAAATTATTCTCACCTTCTTTGGTTACGGAAGTTAAATAATTCTGAAGATCTTTTAGGTTTTTAATCGCGTCAATTTTGTTTAAATTTCCCTGAATCGGCTTAATACCGTCTGCATTTCTTTTCTGTAAGTTCATGTAAGAAGCATACAGGTCCTGTATTTTTTTGCCCTCACTTCCTTCAGGAAATTTATCTTTTAAAAGTGAGTTCAGAATATTCATCGAATTGTTGTCCGTATCTTCTGCCAATTTATTGAAGCTTCCCCAAGTGGGTTTGTCGGAAGGAATTTTAGCCGTTTTCATCCAGGTTCCGCTTACGTAGTTGTAAAAGTCATCCTGTGGACGTACAGATTTGTCCATTAAGCTCAGATCAAGTCCTTTGTCGGGTACTGTACCTGCTGTCTGTGCTTCCGCATGCTGTGTGTAGACTCCAGCCAAGAAAATTAGGGCGAGTGTTAATTTTTTCATTGTTGTTTTAATGTTGTATGATTTTCAATAATTCAATCTGGGAGTACGCACAAATTACGGATAAAATAGGTTATGTTATTTGCTCCGTGTAATTCGATTTGTAGCAGCCATGTCAATAATTAGCTGTGATTTTTTTAAAGCTAAAAAATCATTTACACAAATGACGGAAAATTCTAATTCAGCAACAAGTAAATCTGTGCATAATCTATAATTTTATTATACATTGACCTATGATTTTTAATGCGATCTGTTAACTGCTACCTCAATAGAATCCAAATTTCTTTCCGAATGCAAGTATCGTATGCTGGTTCGGCAGGAAATGATTGCATTTCTTTGGAGCGCGGCTGAAATATAAATCTACATAAATTGATAGATTAATTAATCACCTTAAAGCTTCCACAGTGGAATTTAGAAAAGCCGGGCGCGAATTCACTATCGAGCGCAGCAATTCTAAGACATCGTACATCGATGATGGTATTTACCTCTTATTAATTGGAATGATTTTCCAGTAGTCTTGTGAGAAGGCGCTCTATATACAGACTGTCCAGTTCTTTCCCGATAAAAACCATCGTATTCAACTTTTTATCCTCCTGTTTCCATTGGCTGCCATAACTCATTTCGATACGAGAACCTACAGCTTGAATAATGATTTTTTTGTCGCTATCTTTTTTAAATGCGATTCCTTTTACCCTATAGATTCTGTTTGTATATTTTCCGACAAGCTTGCTCAAACCAAGGAATAAATTGACGAAATTAAACTCTTCGGCAAAGGTGTAGATTCGTGTCGAAATATCATTGAGATGTGATTTTCCGAAACTCGATTGACCTAATATTGTCGTCTTATTGCGAGACAGGTTTTTGAGAAAAGAAAACGTTTCTATTTTCTTTGTGTACACTATATCTTCAATTATTTCAAAAGGAAATTCCATTGTTCCTTTCGAATATAAAGTTTTTGCAAGTGGATTTAGGTTCGCTAAATAATTGTATAGCGAATCTAGATAAGTTGGGTGTACATCGTTGGTTTTATTAATGATGATGGCGTCAGCCGCCATAATTTGTCTGAGTACTTCATCTCTTTCCTTGATCTGATCTTCGACAAGAGCGGCATCTACGAGACAAATAATTTTTTTTAAAGGGAAGTAGTTATGGAATATCGGGTGCGTCGTAAAGGGCTCTATAATTGCAGTCGGTATGGCTAAACCAGTACATTCGATAACCAACTCGTCAAAACTATCTTGTTTTTTATAAAGTAATTCAAGCGAACTATAGAGCTCGTCATTTAGCGTACAGCAGAGACAGCCTTCCTGAAGTGGAACAAGTTGTCCGTAATTTTCAGTCAGTAACATGCTGTCAACGTTGAGTTGGCCGATTTCATTTTCGATAATAGCAAAACGTTTGTTCGGATATGATTTCATTAGGGCGTTTAGATAAGTAGTCTTTCCGGCACCTAAAAAGCCTGTCAGTATCGTGACAGGGCGAGCATGACTTTTATTCATTTTTTATGATTAAATATGCGATCTATAATTATCAGAAGTACATGGAAAATTATTCCATATGGTATCTTATTTCAATAAATTAAAGAAGTCATTTCTTTGACTTTCCGATGCGAATATCCCACTATACTCCATGGTAGTTGTACTACTGGTCGTATCTTTAACTCCCCGTGCTGATACACAGAGATGATCTGCGTCAATGAGCACAATAATATCATCCGTTTCTAAGGTCGATTTAAGTTCATTAAAAATCTGTAACGTAAGCCGTTCCTGTACCTGTGGGCGGTGTGCGTAATAATCTACTACACGATTTATCTTTGATAATCCGATTACTTTTTTCTTTGCTACATAACCAATGTGCGCTCGCCCCACAATTGGCAGAAAATGATGCTCGCAGGCTGAATTTACACGTATATTTTTCTCAACCAATAGTTTGTTGTAACCATATCGATTTTCGAATGTGGAAAGTTGGGGCTTATTGGCTGGATTGAGGCCATAGAACAATTCATTGATATACATTTTAGCCACACGATAGGGGGTTCCACTGAGACTATCATCCTGGAGGTCAAGGCCTAGTTCATGCATGATATCCTGAAAAAGCTGCGCTATCTTTTTAATTTTCTCGCTGTCGGTTCGTGTAAATGCATCATGTCGCATAGGTGTATCAATCGAAGTCATGATATGAAGATCGCCTAGATTTTCGATAGGGGAGGAGATGTCTCTTTTTAATGATGTGTTCATAAATAATTGTTTTGTTAGTGTACGCTGATTAGATATACGAAGGCTCCTGCAATTAGGAGTTGTTAACTTATTTTTATAAATATAGTGAAAAAGTAGTAAATGCAATTTAGTTGCATGTAATGTTTTTTCACTATATTTGATTGTCACATCTTTAATAGGCTATGTTTAAGAAATTTACTCTTGTTTTTTTACTCATTTTTTTAGGTGGAGAGTGTTATTCAGTCTTGGCACAAACGGGGTTGGAATCTCAGCATCTAGCAGACCATAAGCCACTCATGAATGAAGTTTGGAAAACCTTTGATACCATGTTGTATAAAGTGAACAAGAAAAATGGGAAAACGATATACACGCCATTTTTTCCCAGTAAGCTTGCAAAAATGGATGGCATGAAGGTGGAACTTCAGGGGTATATGGTGCCGCTCAAGGCAGGTCTCCGACATAACAGATTCCTATTGTCCGTTTTACCTGTTTTACAATGCATGTTTTGTGGGCAAAATGGAATTCCACCGATGGTAGAGATTACGTTGGCTAACAACGATAAAATTTGGTTGAAGGAGAACCCTATTACTTTAAAAGGATATGTCAAGCTTAACGAAAAAGACAGGACTCGGGTTGAAATTTTTATACAAGATGCATCTATCGTAAAGTAGTAGATTGTTAACTACGCCAAATGGTCCAAAGTATGATCCCATAAACCACAACAACCAAAGCAAGCAACAAAAACAGTTCAAAGCTCGTTTCCGGGAAACCACTTGATTGTGATAGAAAGGCGGCTATTAATAAAATACCAATCAATCCGATACCGATACTTAGTATGAGTTTTCGAGGTTTATTAAATGAATTATTGATTTGGTCAGGTTCTGCTGTATCTGAAATATTGCTTTCCTCTTTCAGTACTGCTATATCCAGCTCAAGTTCCCTTGCTATAAGATTTAGGTTATAGGCCCTTGGAAGGACTTCAGCATTTTCAATACGCTGTACGGATCGCAGATTAAGCTTGACCAGATCAGCAAGTTGCTGTTGTGAGTAGCCTCGGTTTATACGTGCATTTTTGATCAGAAGTGCAATTTTTTCTTTACTTGATTTATTGGTCATCTTACGGCATTTTGCGACGTATTCAAATGTCGTAAAATTAAATGATTTAAGGCTATAGCTTTGTAGAAAAAAAGTATGATTGCTATTGTTATTGAATTGTTGGTTTCTTGGTTTTTACTAAAACACTTCTGTCACCAGGACCTTAAGGTATTGGGCTTTTATGCGAAAGGCAAACCGTTATTTTTAAGTTTGGTTGTACCAATGTTTTATTTGGTTATCCTCTATTTAGGAATAGCCTATTTGGTAGAAAATCCTTATAAGTTTAACCCAGAGTATACACTTGGAGATTTTTTTCGAAGTCTTTATTATGTATCAAAAGCAGTTATATTTGAAGAATTGATCTTTAGAGGAGCTCTATTGTATATACTAGTCAGTCGCTTTGGGAAGACAAAAGCTGCATTCATAACAGCCATAGCTTTTGGAGTTTATCACTGGTTTTCATATGGCATAATCGGACATGTGTTTGAAATGTCAAGAGTTTTTATGTCGACGGGTGTATTTGGTTATTTACTAGCACGTATATGTATAAAAACAGGTAAAATAATATTTCCAATTGCTTTGCATTTTGCTTATAATTTCACAACAATGGTCGTATTCTCAAAGGAAAAAAATATTGGATTGCAACTTTTGGTAAAAGCTCATGCCGTCGATCCGGTTAGACCTGAAGGAATATTTCCGCTGTTCATTGTCGTTATTTACTATGTAGGCTTTCCAGTATTGTGTTATATTTTCCTTAAATCGTTAAAAAACACGAATGGCTGGTCCTGATCTTTTAATTTTTCCATTACTTGCTTGTTGAGCAGATGCTATTAAAAATATATTTTCCGATGGATTGCCTACTATTGACTAATAATCGCTACACTATCTTTAGGAAAATGATTTTGCAACCATTGTTGTAATTTTTCGTGTTGCGCTAATGGAAGTGGGGTCTTGGTAGCGTATATAAATGCTACGATCCTGGCGACGCTATCGGCCTTTGCATAATGTTGTTGGACACCAATGCTATAGGAATTCAGTTCGGGGAATAATACAGCGATATCGCGATCAAGTTGCGGACTGGCCAACTGGTATTTCGCTAATTCATTGTTTAGGGCGCGTAACGTGAGATCCTTTTCACTTACAGCTGCTGTACGTCTGTCTATTTCGCTTAGAATACTCGATTTTAAATCTAAACTATCCTGATGAATGACAAGGTTAGTATTGGTAATACCAAATGATTCCATTACACGCTGTAAAGATTCTACCTCTTTGTCACTGAATTTTTTTGATAAAAAGGCAAGTTCAAGTTTCTTTGGATCACTATTCATCTCCAGCTTTTCATAGATAACGGTGTAACCTTTGTTGCTGAGTTCCTGTTGAACAAATTGGTTTACCTTGCTGGTGTATTTTTTTTCTTGCAGTAGATTGTATGCAAAATAGACACTTGGCAATACAAGAATAATCGTGATGATGGTAATACTTTGAGTAATTCTTTTTTCGCGTTTTTTATCGATATAATGAGTTTTGGGGTAACGCAAATATTTAACAATGATAAATGTAGCAATGCAGATAAAAACACAATTGATGATGTATAGAAATAAAGCACCCGCAAAATAACTGAGATTACCGATAGCTAATCCGTAGCCTGCAGTACAAAGTGGGGGCATCAAGGCTGTTGCTATGGCAACGCCAGGAATAGGATTACCTTTGTCTACCCTAGTAATAGCGATAACCCCTACTAAACCACCAAATAGTGCAATCATTACGTCATAGATATTGGGCGATGTACGCGCTAATAATTCGGATTGCGCTTCCTTGAAGGGGCTTAAAAGAAAATAAATAAAAGAAACAACTAAGCTTATTAAAGTTGCTATCAATAGATTTTTTAATGATTTTTTTAAGAGGGGGAAATCAAATGTCCCCAACGCAAATCCAGCTCCAACAATCGGGCCCATTAATGGAGATATAAGCATAGCACCGATAATTACCGCTGTAGAATTTACATTTAGCCCTACAGATGCAACCACAATTGCACATGCTAGAATCCATGCATTAGCACCGCGAAAAGAGATATTGCTCACAACATTTTCTAGAACAGTCTCCTTTCGGTCTTCTCCCTGATGTAGATCGAAAAATCTCAATATTTTATTCATTAGCTTATTAATATAGCGGCTCAGCAATTATTCAGCAATTATTAAGACGCTAAAATTATGCCGATTTTAGTCCTTTGTCGTAATTCTGCTATACAAAGTCTTTACGGACAAAAACACTCGTCAATAACGTGAAATCTATTTTTCATTTGGCTGAAATCCTGGGTGACCGGCAGATATCGTTGTCTGCTTTAGGTTGCTGATACTTTATTTTACCTCATATTTATCGGGTATTTAGCACATTTAAATTTTTTAAGTTAGGTTGATCTGGTGATCGGTAGATCGGCTTTTCAAAGGGGATTAGCATGCTATTTATGGATAATTGTGAAGAAGATTTTGTTGATTCCTTATAAAATATTATCTTTTAGTAATTTTAGAACTTAGAAACACGGAAGAGAAATGTCATTAATAGATTTATCAAAACGCGTGGCGTTGGGAATAGATATCGGTGGAACCAATACAAAATTTGGTGTGGTCAATCATCGGGGCGAAGTACTTGAAAAAGGAAGCATAAAAACAGATGCTTATCAAACGGTGGAAGAGTTTATTGATGCGTTGTACGAGAAAGCTTATCCCTTAATTGAAGCATTTGGTGGTGAACAAAGCTTTGATGGAATTGGTGTCGGCGCGCCTGATGCTAATTATTACACTGGGACAATAGACCACGCTCCCAATCTCCCTTGGAAAGGTGTGATTCGATTTAGCGATTTAATGACGGCCAAATTTAAGATTCCCTGCACCATTACCAATGATGCAAATGCCGCTGCTTATGGTGAAATGCTTTTTGGTGCGGCACGCGGCATGAAAGATTTTATTATGATTACCTTAGGCACGGGAGTAGGAAGCGGCATAGTGGCCGGAGGGAAGCTTATTTATGGACACGATGGCTTTGCTGGCGAATTGGGCCATACCATTGTCAAACCAGGAGGACGAAAACATTGGAGTACGGGTTCTGAAGGAAGTTTAGAGGCTTATGCATCTGCTACAGGGATCACCATTACAGCCAAGAAAATGCGGGCCGAATTTCCGGAATCGATGTTGAATCAATTCCCTGAGGACGCGATCAATTCGAAGACAGTTCATGAATGTGCGCTCAAAGGGGATGCGATAGCAATTGAGGTATTTAGGTATACTGGGCAGAAACTAGGTGAAGCATTAGCAAATTTTGTGATGTTTTCTTCTCCTGAAGCAATTCTACTTTTTGGAGGAGTAATTAAGGCCGGTGATTTTATCTTAAAACCCGCGAAACTCCATATGGAAAGAAACCTTTTTCCTTTGTTTAGAAACAAAGTTAAACTGGTCTTTAGTGAATTGGAAGAGGCTGATGCTGCTATTCTTGGTGCAAGCGCATTGGTCTGGGAAAAATAATATATTAATTTGTTCTCAAGGCAGAATTACCGCTTATCGGGACTGTTGTGTTTTGAGAACAACTTGGTTAAATCGCTAAAATACAACGGCACTTTCACAGAATATATATGATCTTGTTGTCGGGGATTTATGGAGAAATAACTGACCATTTAATTTATTATAGCGACTGTTATCTTTTTTTTAGAAGCTAAAGGCATAGTCTTTGCTAATAAGTTCCTTTAAACTTAACACTATTCCAAATGAAAAAGACCATTTTTCTCCTTCTGTTGCTGTGTACAGCTTTATTCTCAAAAGCAGATCAACTTCAGGCCTTGACACAAAAGCAAGCCGAAACGGCCGTTGCATACCTTAAAAAAGAACCCATCGTTATTTTATGGTGTAGCTGTTGTGATAATCAAATACCCAAAAAGATTACTGTTCAAGAAGTATATTTCAAGGCATATCCGGATGGAAAATATTATTCTGTGGTTGTAAAAGGACGGGATGAAAGTGGGGCCGAAGTAGAGGAATATGTAGACTTGGCTTATGTGTTCGTAAAAAAAGGTAAAAAAGCTAAAAGCTTAGGAAAAGTGTTGAAATATGAGTGTGACCCTTGTACAAAACCATTTGACTGGGCGGCTTAAATTCTTGACGCGGCATATTATCGCTAATCTATTCTGTTTGCTTCAAGAAATTATACCCTCAATGGTGATAACTTAGCATCAAAAAGTACTGGTCAAAAAAAATCCCAAGCTGAAAGCTTGGGATATTGATAAGTGCGGAAGAAGGGACTCGAACCCCCACGCCTTGCGGCGCCAGATCCTAAGTCTGGTGCGGCTACCAATTACGCCACTTCCGCATTAGGATTTCTTATGATGTCGCAAATATAAAAACCAAAGTGATATCTTGCAAATCGATAAGCGAGATTCCTCCTCCTAAATACGGATCATCCTGTTTATGAATGGAATATTTTTCAATAGGATCCTTGTTTCTTTAATCATGTGATCAGCAGACGGCTTGTTTATCCAATTTTTTGATGAAATGCTTGCTGTCCTAATCAAGTTTTGTTAAGGCCTTTGAATTTCGTAACAAAAATACATATTGAAAGAAGTCTGTTGTATGATTCGTTTCAGCAGGTATGATATTTTCGCCAAAAAGCCGTGATTTTACAGTTATTAAATCTTGAGAAGTAGCATAAGGTGAATGTGCTGCATTGAGTTTAAATAACGATATACTATTTGGTCGACTTAATTCTTTTAGATCCTGAATGCCTTTCACGAGCATAAGTGGGCCATCTGCATTTACCCAATCTACTTTTTCATCTGCAGGGGTTGGAAATTGAGGATTCTTTGGAAGATACATTTCACTAGCAACGGTATAACTAACAAAGCTAGATACTTTATAGCCGCTACTTTTCAAGCGTGTAGCAAAAGGATCATTGGTTGCATCCTTTCCTTTTTGTAAAACATGAAAAAAACCAAATAGTCCATATAGTTTTTGACCATCAATATGGTGATTTTTAATATAATTTTCCAAATTTAACAGCATAGCTGAATCCCTGGATACGTCAGATTTATCCGCTGTAAAGCTTTTGTCTATGCCAATAACAGTGATTTTTGCCGAATCGGCAAGGTGGCGGTTATAATCATAAATTTCGATCCATTTTTGATATAGCTCTAAACTAGACTGTTGCGGGATACGTTTGCGAATGGAGCGAACCACATCTTTCAGTAGGGCGTTATCTTTTAGCGGCTTGGATAAAAAGCTGTTTAGTTTGTTGGCATTTGTACTATCCATCTCAGCAATGTAATATTTAACACCAAGCTTTTTGTTCAAATAAAATAACAGCTCCTTGTCCAACTTTTGATTGTCTGCGTAGCCATGAATTTCCCCAAGTAAGAAAATATCCGAATTATAGAAACTATTATCGAATAGAGAATCTACAATACGATCCTTAATCTCCGTTTTATGAAGCTTGAGGTACGCTATATTTTCCGCGTTGGTATTTCCTATAAATATCCGATTGGAAATGAAAAAATAGAGGAATAATAGCCCAATAATAGCCAGTATAGAAAAAAATGTAATCTTAATAAATTTAAAAAACTTTTTCATAAATGAGGTTTTGGCAAAGGTATTATTTTTCAAGGAATGAACCAATAAGTATCCATGCATATAATTAAAATATATGTATTGGTGTTTTTAAAAATTGGGTCATTCTTTAATAGAATCGGGTCATTTTTCAATGACTATTTCCATAGGACGATTGTTGGCGCACAGTGAACCGCTGCGGGCTTATTTTAAAGTTTTTTGTACAATAACAGCGATTTTGTAGTTACCCCGTAGCGTTTGTGTCCCTTGTTCCTTGTTCGGGTAAGGGGCGATATCCTGTAATGAAATGGTATATCCGTTGGTGTTGGCAGTTCTTTGGTAACCTCTATCCTGTAGGTCTATTGTTGCGAGCTTTATTGTCGTGGGTTTAGTTGCTTTTTCTGCGATCTCAATTTCTGCTACTGCAACTCCAGACCAAATACAGTTGACGCCTTCAGGGCAACGGCTATCTTCTGAAATACCATTAAATTTGATCTTGATCGGATATTCTCGCAATGATTTTCTTTGTCCCTCAGCTAAGGATACACTTTCTCTCTCTGTTCTATTTCCAATATTTTCCTTTTGCGTTGCACAACCCGCTAGCGAACAGAATCCTAGCCCAATAATAAGCGTTTTATAATTCATCATCTTCACCGAAATAAAACTAGTATAAATGTTATCCAGTTATCTAGTCATTACTACCAAAATTAAGCCATATTTAAGAAAACGTGCTAATCTTTCGACTCTTAATAGCTCTAAGCTCCCACTTGAATCATTGCTATGGATTTTGAGCGATTATTGCTGTGATCCATTTTCATCATGATCTGGCTTTTCAGATTCTTCACAGCGCGAAAAAAATAGACTGGTAATTGACAGTTTTGATGGATCGAATTGTTCGTCTTTTAGAAGCAACAGATTCTGACGGATGTATTTATTTAAGTATCGATCGTCTTGCTCAGGATTGCCCGCAAAATAGGCCTCATTGTCTGATGCAAACTTACTTACATATCGATTGTTGACGGTATCCAAGACGTACTGTTCGAGGTCAGGATAAAATAGGGTATAATATGCGTTACTAAATATTGCTAGGGGGGCAATATAATTTGCCTGATCATAATCCTTCTTCATGGTCAATATTTCGTGCCAGTGTTCTTGATTTGAACCGTCTTGATTTTCTCTTAAAAAACCTCTTTCTCCACCGTAATTGGAGAGTCTGATGGCTAATTTATTCCCTTCAGCCAAATATAGGAAAGCGCTGAAATGTTGACGTGCACGTTGGGGTCTGTTATAAACAGCTATAAAATCATTGAATTTTTCTTCATTGCTATACTGAAAGACTTGATAAGTACTGTCATGTTCCATAAGCTGGTTTTGTACAATAAATTTAAGCGATTGAACCGGTTTGGATTCCTGATGAACAAAAGGGGGGCTGAAACAGTTTGCCTTGTCATTGAAAACCCGATGTGTACTGTCATTATCAAATTGTACATAGGTTTTACCTTCTTCAAAACCTGCCAAATTGATACAAGTACTGTCTGTGAAATTAGGCTTGTGACGCCCATATAGTTGAAATAAAGGGGCTTCATCTGGATAGAAAAGCAGGTAGTCTTTTTCAAAAACATAGGAGCCGAAAACAGATGTAGCATAACCATATAACAGAAATCTGCCATCTTCAAAAAGACAAATCCCGCTATTACCACCATACTGTCCACTGATGGTCTTTGCCTTATCTTTTCCGCTTGGAAAATAGTGCGTGACTTGCTGTGCTTTACTATTTGTTACCATAAGGATAAGACTAATTAAGCCTAGAATTTTTTTAATGAATGACGTGCTTTTACTTTCTTTCCGCATATCTTTTGTTATTTATCAAATTTAAACCATTGCAACACTGGTTCAATGGTGGTATTTACAATCCGTGCAGGCATTTTACGATTCGCCGAAACCAATAATGGGGCAAACTAACACATATTCATTCGCTTAGTAAATTAGTGGTTTTATCCGTCGTATTTTCAACTTACATTAACATTTTTTTCTACCTATTAGAACAAAATATACCCCTACTTAGACCGCTGGTTCGAATATCTTTGATTCTCGTCTGATGAACACTTCGCCTGCTTTGAATGTTCATGGAAATTTATGATGATTTTATTATAGCCAATAAGATAAATAGATGTCAACACTAACCCGTATAAATGCATATATGCATCTCAAAAAACATATTCGAATGAATGTAATTGCAGATCTTGATATGAGTATTTTCTATTTTAAGAAAAGACCTTTCATCGTGATGGATTTGTCAAATGAAAAGATATATTTCAATGATAGTGGATTAGAATGGTTGCGTTCAGAAAAACAAATAGTGCAGCCTGTTCAATGGACTCGGAGTAAGTATCTTCCCTCCAAAAATTGGGTGGGACTAGCTGTTAATAACCAAAGAGATGATTTGATTATCCAGTTAATTGATGAATTTTATCTGGCGACATGTGATATGCTATCGATAAATCCAATTTCTAAGGGAATTCGCCCGACAAAATAAAGCTTTAGACAGATTTTAATAGATTTAAATGTGATTCGTCCTCCCAGGCGGAATCAAATCATGAAAAACTAGCATTGAAAATTAGAAATACAAAAAAGAGTAAATTAGTACGATATGGTGGAAGCAAATCATGCATTGCGTATTGAAATATAAATAATAATGAGGATTAACGGAAAATAGGCTAACTTATATTAGGTATTTTAACCTGTTTTATAGGTACTTTAACTTGTTTTGTCTTTGCTGCTTTTTTTTTAAATTTTTAATTTTCATCTTTAGCGTATTATAAACGTAAAATTTGAGTCCATTACACAACCTTTCTGAAGAAACATTGATTCTTTTATTGAAAAAAAAGAATCAACAGGCTTTTAGTTATCTTTATGATCACTATGCCGATGCACTCTTTGGTGTGGTTTGTCGTATCGTGGTCTCAACGGAGCATGCGGAAGAAGTCATCCAAGATGTATTCGTCAAAATTTGGCGATATATCGATGTTTTCGATGCAGAAAAAGGCCGCCTTTATACCTGGATGATTAACATTGCCCGCAATACAGCCCTCGATCATCAAAAATCAAAAGCTATCGTAAACGAGCAGAAAAACCAACCGCTCTCAAATATCGTAAATAGGGAGGAAGAACAAGATCTAAGTCAGGGCGAACAACACACGAAAGCAGATTTTATTGGATTTAAAAATATTTTAGATAAATTGAAGCCGGAATGGCGAATCTTGATTGAGATGGCCTACTATGAAGGATATACACAACAAGAAATCGCTGAACAGCTTGATGTGCCGCTAGGAACAGTAAAAACACGTACCAGGGCAGCTTTTATACAATTACAACAATTACTAAAAGAGTACCGCTAGTTTTGGATATTAGAGCATACATATCGTCGGGGATTATTGAATCGTACGTTTTGGGACTTGCTTCTGAAGAGGAAGTGAGCATCTTGAATTGTATTCGAAAAAATAATAGCGAAGTGGAACAAGCCATCATCGAAGCAGAGATTGCACTCGAAGATTTGGCCGATAGCCAAGCGATAGAGATGCCTATGCAATTAAAACAGGATATATGGAATAAACTCATTGCAGAAAATCTAGTACCAAACGAAGATCATAAAATTGATGAAACACTAGTACCTTCTTCTACGGACCATAACGACGTAATTGTTATGGATGCCGAAAAGAAAACGCTTGTTGCTCGATCATACAAGTGGACTATTGCTGCAAGCCTATTGTTAGCCGTTAGTATTGGTGCTAATATCTTCCTATATCAACGTAAACAAGATACAGCGAATAAGCTAAATCAGACGACGTCCTTACTTGATGCTGAGCAGGCAAAACTTGCTACCCTACAGGATAAATGGGCTCTCGTTCAAAATCCAGCAATAAAAACAATCCCTCTGAAGGGGGTAGAAACTAAACCCGATTACCTTGCTTTGGTATTCTGGGATCAGGTATCAAAGACCGTTTATCTGAGTATTGAGCACATGCCTGTTGCACCCAAAGGTAAGCAATATCAACTGTGGGCAATGGTCGATGGTAAACCTGTTAATGCCGGTGTTTTTCCACTTGACTTAAAAGGAGATACAGCAAGTAAGATGCTGGATATTCCAAAGGCCCAGGCTTTTGCTATTACCCTCGAAGATGAAGGCGGCAAAGATGTACCGACACTCACTGCATTATGTGTAATGGGGAGTATATAAAAAACAATGCCCTGATGGGATAAACCGATCAGGACATGCTAAAAACAGGTAAACTACGTCTTTTGTTAGGATTTTATAAAAAGACCTGCAATATTAAGTACAGCTTCTGCAGTTAGAGGTTCATCGAAAGACTGGGTTGCTGCATTGGTCGAAATTTTCCCCATGGCACCTGCCAATGTTGTAATATCCACTCCCGCTTGTGTTATATTATTTTCGCCTGCATATACCGGATCGACAACTGCGCCAATACCACTGTCATTACTTCCTGTAATCCAAGGTTTTTGATTGGCAGCTCCACCTCCGCGAGCACGACGCATTTGGCGGATATGAGAGGCATGTCGTGCCTCAACAGAATGGATCTGAAGCGCCGCAGTCAGTACAACACGATTGCCGAGTAAAATTCCCGCTTGCCCTTTATAAGCTCTTACCCCGGTGTCTTCAAATGCTTGTGCGATAGCTAAAAATGTGTCGTAGTCACTGAAAACATTGCCGAAAGTCCCCCCAGCGGTGAAATCAAAGGTTGGTTTTGAAACAGCTTTATTGCCTAATACCTGTTTAAGAAAATTCACATGTGCAATTTCATGGTCACGAATGGTGGTTATCGCACCGAGTGGTTTACCTGTGGGGATAAGACCTGCTTTGGCAACAGCCATAGTGTAGTATTCTGCTTCGAGATATTCCAAAGTCAACGCATAGTTGAGTACTCCATTGACATCTGTGGGAGCCGTAGCACCATAAGCTTTTTTAAAGAGCTCACCTATCATAAAGGGCAGGGCAGCCAAAGTTATTTTTTTGCTCATTGAAGCCAAACTTTTAATTGCTTCGCGACGAGGGCTGATGCGATCGCTGAATTCAGGATCTACAGCATTTATTTGTTCAAAAACGTTTAAGAGATTCATGATAATCAGTTTTTAGGTGAATTAATAAGTTGGTAGATCGCTCACATCAATCTTGGATTTAATAAATGGCGCTGCGGCACTAAGGACGACGCTTGGACTCTTTGCGACATCAAGGCCATTTGAATCCACTACTTCCTGATTGGCAAAACTACCATTGTCGATCATATCCCTGACCCAGGCGGCATGTCTAGCTTCAACAGACACGATCTTGCCAGCCAACAGTAAATAATTGACATCTTTTATTAACCATCCAGCACCATTGTAGGCCGAAACGCCAAGATCTTCAAATGTTTTTGCTGTTGCCAGTACCGTTTCGCGACTGCTGAAATTGATACCGCCTAAATTAAATTCAAGACTTGAAATGGCTTTGGCCCCTAGGGCTACCTTGAAAAACTCACGATGAGCAATTTCATGATCACGGATATCCGTAAAAAAAGTTTTTTCCATGTCCGTCATGCCACTATAGGGGTTGTTGACTAACTGGATATAAAATGCAGCTTCAAGTTGTTCAAGTGCATAGGCATAATTTAGGATGGCAATGTCGCCGCTACCAAAGTACATGCCCTTACCACCGTTATCCATGCCATCATCGTGGTCTTTTTTGCAACTCGACATACCCAGGATGGCTAATGTAGCAGCACTGGCTCCTGCATATTTTAAAAAATCTCTTCGTCTGAGATCTCTTTTGTCCATGTCACTATTGGAGTTCAATAGTGTTTCGTTGTGGGAGGTTATCTTTTCCATAACAAAAGTCTTTTAGTTTATAATTTTTTTCTGTACTTATACCCATTTACGACTTTTTGGAAAGCTTGGATTTCATAAATTCTTTTTTTTTAAAATATATTTTTGGCATTGAAAAACCGATATAATCTTCGCCCTCTTGGGAACCGAAGGCAGCACGGCGCTTATTATCGGTGATCTTTTAATCTAATAGTTTGTTTTTTATTTAAAACTATTTTAACACAGCGCTGTTCATGATTATATTTTATCATGCTATTACCGCTGGTTTTCTACTTTTTACGATAGACTAAGAAAAGTTAAAACCAAATCGATATTAATTGGGCATTGGAATGATTCAAATCAATCGTTAAAGATTAGTGAAATATTATTTGTACGTTAGCGCATGCTATACATTTGGACCTATAAAGACTTCGAAGATAAAATTATTAACAATACAGGCTTTTGAATGAACGCTAAATTATCGCCAAAGAATGAATCAGATCGGATACGCGTGTTGCATGAATACGAAATTTTAAACACAGCAGCCGAGGAAGAGTTTGACCGCATTACGAAAATTGCATCACTAGTCTGCGGTACACCCATCTCATTGATTTCACTAGTGGATAAGGATATGCAGTGGTTTAAATCGCGGGTTGGCTTGGAGATAGACGAAACAACGCGCGATGTTTCTTTTTGCCAATATACGCTGGAAGAAGATCAGCTGATGGAAGTTGAGGACGCTAAAAAAGACGATCGCTTCAAATCGAATGAACTCGTTACCTTAGAACCAAACATTCGTTATTATGCTGGATTACCATTAATCGATCCCAACGGATATGCCTTAGGGGCCTTATGTGTTATTGATCGTGTTCCAAGGCAGCTCGATCAGCATCAAAAAGAGATCCTAACCCTTCTTCGGGATGAGGTTGTCGCGCTTATTGTCAACAGAAAAGAAAAAGAAAAGTATAAAGAAAGTGAACAAAAACTGAAAGCATTTTTCGATAACTCTCAGGGACTTATGTGTACGCATGATCTGAAGGGCAATTTTATAGCCGTCAATGAAGCTGGAGCCAAGACTTTGGGCTATACACGGGAGGAGATTCAGTTACGATCACTTTTTGATATTGTCCCATCGGAGGGGCACAAGAATTTACAGGACTATCTGGGCGCAATTGTTCAACGCGGAACAATCAAAGGAGAAATGCGAACCTTGACATGCTCGGGTGAGACGCGTATCTGGATGTTTAATAATATTTTGCAGACCAATGGGAACAAAATACCCTATGTGATTGGCAATGCCGTGGATATTACGGAACAGCATTTTCTAGAAAAGGAACTGAAGCATGCTCAAGCAACATTGATGCGGACTGGAAGGGTAGCTAGAATTGGAGGCTGGGAATATACGCCTGCTGATGGGAAGATTGTTTGGTCCGAAATTACGCGAGAAATTCATGAAGTACCCGAAGACTATGAACCAGAGCTAACAACTGCTTTACAGTTCTATAAAGCGGGATCAAGTAGGAATAAAATACGGACTGCCATTGAACATGCACTCGCTACGGGAGAAGCTTGGGATTTGGAGCTTGAGATTGTCACCTTCGCTGGTCATGAACTGTGGATACGTGCATTGGGAAATGCTGATTTTGAAAATGGCCATTGCGTTCGTTTATACGGTACCTTTCAGGATATTGATAAGCGTAAACGTATCGAAGCAGAGTCTTCGAATTCAAAAAAACTGCTTTCAGAAGTATTGGATGCAACCTCCGCTGTAGCTATTATCGCGACCGATACGACTGGTGTAGTCACATTGTTTAATACAGGAGCGGAAAACCTTTTGGGATACCGCAGTGAAGAGGTCATTGGGAAATTGGGGCTTGAACATTTTCATTTGAAAGAGGAGCTCGTGTTGAGAGCTAAGGAACTGGAAGTTGAATTAGGACGTTCGGTAGATAAACTTCGTTTCTTTGTAGATATGGCAGAGCTGCATGGTGCTGAACAGCGAGAGTGGACCTATTGTCGAAAAGATGGATCTAGATTGTATGTTTCCTTAGCCGTTACATTTATTCGGGATATTAACGAAAATGTTATCGGTTATCTTGCGATTGCAACTGATATTAGCCGGATTATTCATCAACGGGAAGAGCTGGAAAAGGCGAAATTAGTAGCTGAACAGGCAAGTGCAGCAAAATCACAATTTTTGGCAAATATGAGCCATGAGCTTCGTACACCTTTGAATGGGATTGTTGGCTTTACCGATTTGTTGCTTGGGACAGCACTTGAAGATACTCAACGGGAATATCTGAGTATCGTTGATCAATCAGCCAATTTATTGCTTGGAATTGTAAACGACATTCTAGATTTCTCTAAAATTGAGGCTGGCAAACTAGAACTGGACGTTGAACAGACGGATCTTCAGGACTTGGTTATTCAACTGACAAACTTTCTCAATATGCAGATCAAAGCCAAAAATTTAGAGTTTTATCTGAATATCGCGGCCGATGTGCCACATTATATTTGGGTTGATGCCCTCCGTATCAAGCAAGTATTGATGAATTTATTGAGCAACGCCACAAAATTTACCGAGAAGGGAACCATTGAACTCAGCATTACAGTAGAATCACATGATGCCACCCAGGCTGTTCTGTGCTTTAGCGTCAAAGATACAGGCATAGGTATTAAAGAGGACAATGTGGAACGGATATTTGATGCATTCACACAGGAAGATAACTCGATGACTAAACGTTATGGGGGAACTGGCCTTGGACTAACAATATCGAATAAATTGCTTAAAATGATGGGCAGTGAATTGAAATTGGAGAGTACCTTTGGTGCCGGTAGTCGTTTCTTTTTCACTATTAATGTTCCCGCCGTTTGGGAAATTAATGCGTGGGATGGATTAAAAAAAATAAAGGATGTACTAATTGTTGCAGAGGAAGAGTCGGAGCGAAATGATTTGGATCGGATGTTATCGTTAAAGAAGATTAATACCGTGCATGCAAAAACTGGATTTGAGGTATTACAGATATTAAAAAAGGGACATCATTTTGATGCAATTTTGATCGATCATCAATTGCCTATCATCAGCGGTATTGAAACGATACAGAATATTCGTGAAAAAAATTTCGATAACAATACTGAGCCGACCATTATTCCTATTTTTAGTTCGAATCAGCAGGATATAGAACAGCTATGTCATTCCGTGGCCATAAGTAGATGGTTAGTCAAACCCTTTACGCCGGAGGAGCTGTATACAGCTTTAGTAAAGGTGAACGTTTCTTAGTTTGAAGTAAGCTCTCAAAGTTGCATGAGCCGTATTTACGACCTAAGTTATCCATTTATGCACAGTTAATAGGTTCTCTTGATAGGGCGATGATGAAGTGTCTGATTTCCTTTGAATATGATTTTTTTGATTTCTAGCGTATCAAGAGCATGTTTATTATCGCAAGTTTCGGATTTTACAGCATTATCTTTCTGGATAGCTTTGTGTTGGATAATAAATAAAACACCATGCAAATTTTTAAAGATAAAGTCATCCTGATTACAGGGGCTAATAGGGGGATAGGAAAGTCACTGGTAAGTGCATTGCTCAATAACGGTGCAGGGAAGATATATGCAACCTGCCGGGATTTAAAAAATATGCCAGCATTCAACGATCATCGAATCGTACCGCTGCAACTAGACATTACCGATGTTAAACAAGTAGAAATGAGTGCGCTAGCAGCCCCAGATACTGAGATTCTGATTAACAATGCAGGAACCTTAAATCCAGGGAATATGCTACAAGGAGAAGTATTGGCGATGGAAAATGATCTGAAGGTAAATTATTTTGGAACAATAAACATGATGCGTGCATTTGCTCCAATTCTGATAAAGAATAGGCCATCTATCATGATCAACATTGTTTCGATTGCCGCCTATTCGCCTTTACCTTCTATTGCTGGGTACGCTGCTTCCAAAGCAGCACTTTATTCTGCTACACAATCTGTTCGAATTGAACTGGCTAAAAAGGATGTGACAGTATATGCTGTTAATCCGGGAGCAATTGATACCGATATGAACAAGGGAAGTGATTGGGATATGCCAGATCCAGATCGTATCGCAATAAAGATAGTAGAAAGTGTCGCAGCCGGAAACCTCGATATAGTCCCGGATGAAATGGGACAAGGTATGTATGCCGCATGGCGAGAAGAGCCTGCGAAATTATCAAAAATATTTTCTGATCTCTATCATCAAGAAAATTAGATGTTCACTATTGTTCGGCGCTATCGATGTTTATGAGTAGCGCCGAACAGTATGCTGACGATCAAAGAAGACGCTGTCTCCAAAGTCGATTTTACAATTCGGATCCAAATAAAATTTGAAACTTTATTACATTAAATGGAAAAGGACCAAGATCGCTTCGAAATGCAACGATTGACTATTCTTTTGATTTTAGGTATGGGATACGATATTGTTCATCAAATCTTTTCTTATCATCCCGATAGCTGCTGACGGCTCCAAATTTATGCATCATTTTAATATAGCACCATGCGAGATCTATCTGATAAGGCTTAAAGCCACTCCGCGCACTCTTTGGATATAAATGGTGGTTGTTGTGCCATTCGCCTGCTACAATGCCAGGCCATAACTGGTTTATGGATTTGTCTCTCTCATTGAAATCGATACCTTCACGTTGTTTGTCTTCACCTTTTGCATGCCCTTCATAGTTGAATGTGCGCACACCGACTGCCCAAAAGCCGGCGGCTCCAAAGAGTGTACAGGCAAGTGCGTGACCACCGATTAAATAAAAGGCGGCATACCAAAAAGCCCAGTTTAATATCCAGGATCCTATTGCATGTGAAGGATTGACATACGACCCCCACTTTTGATATTGCGCATAACTATTAGCTGTTACACCCGCGTGTCGCATAAGCAATTTGACGCGGTTATAGGAATTTTCCGTAAGGTTCTTAGCAATAGGCTGGTGATTTACATCGGCTAAAAAACAGTATAGAAAGCCAGCTTGGGCATTATAGGGATCACCCGGTTTATCGGATTTTGCGTGGTGAACATGATGTGAAATAACATATATTTCTTCGGGAATTACATTGATGGTCAAATTCTGCGTGAAAAAACGCCAGAAACCGTTGCGGAATTTAAATGCGCCGTGTGTCGCAAATCGATGATGCCATATCGTTCCATGGGTCCCCATAACGATCATACTGTACAGGAACGCGGCTAACACAGTCCACCAACTGAAATGGTAAACCAAAAAGATGATAAAAAAGGGGATGAGGCAAGCTACTTTTAACCAGCTAAAAAAGGGTAACCAATTTCGTTTATCCTTAAAAATATTAAGGCGTTTGAAGAATTCAGTGAAAATTTCTTTTTTGCTTGGCTTTACGAGATTTCCATCGGCGTCTTTCCATCCGTAGGTTGGAACTTGCAGAACATGGTCTAAAAAGGGCATTTGTGGTTGATGTAAATTATAATTTTTGCTAAAGGTATCATATTCCATGGTTAAAAAGTGTTAATGTTAAAAGTTTAACATATCCTTAAGATGTATCAAGCAATTCGAGAAGGATGAAATAGCTTGCTGGAAGCTATAATATTAATAAGCAAAGGCATCACGATTAATGCTTATTTTACCATAAAGTGATACGGAATTTAAAGGGAGTTTATAGCTATTCATCCGAATGAGGTCCCTATAAAGTCCCTATAAGGTCCCTGTTATTTTTAAAGTTTTAAGGGCCATATTCTAACACTTTTTATACTATTGTTCTTTAATGAATTTCATCTCAAACCCATTCTCTTTTCTTACGACTTGTTTCAGGTCAGGCGTAAATTGAAGTTCTATTCCAAGCCCCATTTTGAAGAGATCATTTCCAAGATAATCGAGCGCTACATTTTCTTGACTGGAGGCCTCTAAAATAAGCATACTGTCTTTCTGTACAAAGGTGAGCTTAAATGCGGGCGATATCTCAGCAGCATAGGTGCCCAAATAGCGCTCGATGTGTTCGATAGCCCGTTTTTTTACCTCATAAGGTTCTATGGCGGTAATATTTTCCATATTTTCTAAACGTGCCATCAATCCCCAGCCATAAAAATCATTGGATACCCCAATGAGCAATTGGTTTTCACCTTTTTTAAGTTTTAAGCGGGTATTCCCGTTCTGTACAGATATCCTTCCGTCGGGATACCTTTTCATATTCTGCCTAAAGATATTTTTGTCTGTGTAGGTAATCTGATCATTTAGGTAAAGCCATATTTCATCTGAGAATCCGAGCTGAAGATTAGCTAATGTAGGTTCTTGTGCTGTAATAATAGTTTTTAGCCATATTATCCGACGCTTTTCGGCACTACCGAAGCGTCTTGTAAGGTTTACCAATCCATACCGCTCGGTTGCTATTTTTTCCGTGAAGGCTTCGTCTTTCGGCAGGTCACGAAAAGTAGTTGGTTCTCGCCCTTCTTCCAAAGTCGTGGGTTGGGTTATCGACCAGCTTCGGATATAATTGGCCTCATGTCGGGTCAGGTCCACACCTTCGGCTTGCGGTAGGTTCTCAATTTCATTAGGTTTAATCTCGATATTACTGATGTATGCATCCCCGTCGAAGGCAATGCTTCCCGTATTTTCTCGTCCCTCGAGTTTTGGTACGGTCAATCTCAAGCTGTTATTGACAAAAACCTGCATTTGCACACCTGATATGACGAGTTTAATATGATTCCATTCTTCTGTTTTAGCAGCCGCAGGTGCCTGATATTGGGGATAGATGTCCCACATGTTGACACCGTCTAAGATGGGACAGTACTGAATGCCTTCATTAGCGAATGGGTTGGCCATTTTAGGAACTCGGAGATAGACAATCTCCTGTTCTTTTTCATTTTTTCGATGAAAATAAATGGCGCTGGCGAACTCTGTTTTTGAAGGTATCACATCATACTCGATGGTTCCGTCTTTAAAAATTAAGTCTTTAATCACGACCGGACCAGATGCTGGAGCGATTTTCATTGCTTTACGACCTTTAAAGTTTAGAAAATCAACTTTTCCGTGCTGGAAGGACCATTGTTCTGCGCTTAATGGAATGCTCTTGCTTATTGATGCTTTGCTATTTTTTTCTTGAGTATAACTTTGTAATAGAATGACCCATATGAAGGCTAGTGTCAAAAATATCTTTTTCATGTTAATTAAATTTTTGATAAATTTAACGGATAGACCTTATTTCAACTCGCTCAACCTTGCGGCAAGTTTAGTCAAGTTTGTTCAAGCAGATTGTTTGTTTTTAAAATGTTGATATATAATAAATTATGGTTAAGTTGAGTGATCCCGAATTGTTTCTGCATCTTAAGAATTCCATTGAAAATCAACTTGAATGGGGTGAAACCGCTCATTGGAGTACAGCTGATTTTGAAAAACTTTCGGAAAAGATACAGGAGAAAACGGGAGTAATACTTAGTGTTTCTACGTTGAAGCGGATTTTTGGTAGGATTGATTACCAGAGCAAACCAGCCCTCACGACATTAAATACATTGGCGCGCTACGTTGATCATGAGGACTGGCGGGCTTTTCGGAATGCTTATGCACAGAAATATATACCGCAGGAGCAGTTATTGCATAAATCCGCTTTTGAACCAAAGGTGAAGAAAAGAAAACAGCACGGTCCTATATTTATTATCGCTATTTCATCTGTTTTCGTCCTTGTCTTGGTCGGACTTTTCGGTAATAGGTTTATTCCAAATAAGAAGCCTATTAATAATAGTGCCTTCCACTTCTCGTCCAAGACAATGCTGACAGAAGGCTTGCCAAATTCGGTCGTTTTTAATTACGATGCTTCTGCTGCAAATGAAAACGATTCGGTATTTATTGCACAAAGTTGGGACACCAGCCGTAAGATACAGGTGGATAGAAAGGGCAAACACCATTCTGCGATTTATTATTATCCAGGTTACTTTAGAGCTAAACTGATTATTGGGAATAAAATTGTTCGAGAACATGATATACAGATTAAAACCAATGGCTGGCTAGGATTAGTAGAAGCAGCCTCGGGAAAGGAGCCTTTGTATTTCAAAAAAACTGAAATCGTGTTACCCCATGAAACTGCCATTACTCAGGAATTGTTGAATAGCTATAACGTCGACCTCCTCCCTGATGCTCCACTGGTAAGACTTTACAATCAAAAGGATACGACAGGAGTTATGACCGACAACTTTAGTTTTGAAACAGACATCAAAACAGGAGCGAGCAATAATGGTAATAATTGCCAGCGTGTGGAAGTACTCTTACAGGCTAAAAACGATATCATCATTGTACCTTTAGTAAATACAGCCTGTATCGGTGACATAGCTCTTACAGCTGGTGGCTTTTATACGGATAGCAAACAAGATGACCTCAGTGGATTTGGCTGCGATCTTTCCAAGTGGACCAAGCTTAAAATAGTTTGTAAAAATCAGCAGGTTAAATTTTGGATCAATGATAAACCTACATACACTACGATGATTAAAAATGCACCAACTGAAATAGTTGGTCTGCAATATCGTTTTAAAGGGGCAGGTTTTGTTAGAAATACCCGTTTAAGTGGGTCGGAGAGGAAGGATATTAGTTTTTGATAGGTAAACCAATTATGCATATGATGATACTAAAAAAGATATTTCCTTTTTTATTTTTCTTACCGCTAGCTTGCTTGGCTCAGCAAGAAAAAGGAAAGCCTTTCGAAATACAATTTGATATCTCGGGACTTTCCAATGGCGCAAAGCTTCAATTGAATAGCTTCCAGGAAGGTGGTCGGTCCTATGACGTCATACTTAAGGATGGAAAATGTGCCATAAAAGGAACTCTAGAGGAGCCTTCTTTATATGTACTAACGGCAAAGCCCAATTTGAGGGCAGTCATCTGGATTGAACCGGCTCGCATGAAGATATTAGGCGATAGTTTACATTTTTCGGATATAGCGGTGCTGAATTCCAGATCACAGGCTGATGCCATCCCAATCAATAGGCAACTGGATCCCATGTGGAAAGGAGCAGCTGAGCTTGACCGAAAAATTGAAATTGAAACCGATTCGGTCCAACTGGTGGAGTTGAAAATAGCATCGGACCATTATTATCGGTCCATCAGACAGTTGAGAGTCCACAATATTTTTGATAAAACACCGTCTTATCCACTTATGCAGGAACTCTATTTCTTAAGGACATCATTAACAAGAGATTCCTTGCAGTTGGCTTTTGATAGGTTCCCTCAGAATATGAAAAAAAGTAGAACAGGACGGTTCTTAAAGGAATTTCTCCAAGCAAAGGAACTTAGAAGAGGGGATCTGGCTCCAGGTTTTATTGTCAAAGACCTTAATAATAATGATGTGAATTTGACTGATTTTCGGGGAAAGATTGTTGTTCTCGATTTTTGGGCTGCTTGGTGTGTGCCTTGTAGAAAAAGTAATAAGAAGCTACCGATGTTGTATGCTAAATATAAAAAACGAGGTCTAGAGATCCTATCTTTTAACCTAGACACAAATAGGGAGATTTGGAAGAAAGCAGCGGTCGAAGACGGCATATCCTGGACCAATGTGGGCGATCAGCAAGCGCTGTATAGCAAAACAGCAATTAACTATCGGGTGCAGGGATTACCAAAGGTTTATATCATTGATCGAAATGGTTTTATCATAGATACCGGAGGATCTGGGGTGGACCTAGAACGTACTATAGAAGAATCTCTCGATCCTTTGCTTCAAGATCCAGTATAAAAAATAGAGTAGGAGCAGAGGGGGAGGTTATGACCTTTCCTAAATGCAGGAAAGGTCTTTCTCCAATGACGTATGTTTTATTCTTCTGATGTGTTCTTTAGTTGCATTAAGAGCGTGTAGGCATTTTTGCTAACGATTTTCTTCCCTTCAAAATCGCGGTAATTCAATACCTTCACTAGTCCTTTTTGAGGCTCCTCAACTGCTATTTCCGCCAGGCGATAATTGCTGTTTCCTTCCGATATGAATACATAATTTTTTCCTTCAAAGTCTACGATACTTTCTTCAGGCAGAGCGTGCCCCAACGTAGCCGTTGTTTGTATTTCAGCATTCATGTATACACCAGGTATCATATTCTGATCATATTTGTCCAAATGACAATGCACATCTGTCATGCCGGAGGGATCGACATCTTTGCCGATCAAATAGATTTTTCCATTGTACTTTTTACTTGGGTTAGCATTGGAGTACGCCAATAGAAGCTGTCCAGGGCGAAGCTGTTCAAGATCCTTTTCATAGACTTTGAGGTTCAGATGGATATCCGTTGGATTGATCAATTCGAAGAGGATATCTGAAGGATTCACATATTTCCCGATGTTGACATTAACCTTGCTCACATACCCATCTATAGTGCTGTATACGGGAGCACTTTTTCGAATATTTTCAGCAGAAACTGTACTGGGCTGAATATGTATGAGCTCTAGCTGTTTTGCAATGGCATTCATTATAATCTGTTGACTGTTCATTTCGGCCTGAGCTTGCTGCATTACTTTATCGCTACTCGCCTGATTCTGGTTGAGTTCCTTTTGACGTCTGAAGTCAAGCTGGGCAAAATGTAACTTTGATTGGGCCGAGAGATAATCTTGCTGAAGCTGCACAAACTGTGGATTTTCCACAACTGCTATAACATCTCCTTTTGAAACCTTCATACCAGGAAGCAGCTTGGTACTTTTTAAGTATCCTCCTAAAGGAATGCTTACCGACACGAAGTTTTGAGGCGGAACATCTATTTTTCCATTGACTTTTAAGATGTTGGTTATCGGTTCGTCCGCAAGCGTTACTATTTCTAAATGCACATTTCGCAACTGGGCATCTGTTAGCGAAACCAGGTTTTCGTCTTTAGGGCCTGGTGGCGTGGAGGCTGCACTTTCCGTATTTCGATGGCAGGAAATACAGAGTACAGCCAACACATAAACCATATAGTGGGATAAAAGATTTTTCGTTTTCATTTTTATCGATTTATCATAATGTAATGAAGCAGAATGGCATTTTCATTGAGCTGCCACAACGCATCCGTATAATTACTTTTCAGTAGGATTGCTTGGTTGACCAAAGTGACAAATTCGAGATAATCTATGGCGCCGTTTGAGAATTTTTTCTGTACGGTTTCAAAGACGATTTCAGCATTCTTGAGTCCTTCGGTTTCATATTGATCGACAATATCGAGACTGGTCTGATAGCGTTGAGAAAGCTCTTGTACTCTTTTTTTAAGCTCAAATTGTGCATTTTGCAATTCGTCGCTCGCGATGGTTTCCGCTAGACGTGCAGTCTCGATCCGAGCTCTCTGTCCTTTGGAAAATACCGGTACGGCAACACCTAACTGTACAGAATGGAATCGCGGACTTGCGTCGTAGGTCCTGTTATCTGGACCGGTACCTTTAAAACTATTTAGATTATAGCCTAATAGCAACTCGGGGAGCAATTTAGATTTTTCAACCCTTGTTGCTTGTTCCGAGACTATTTTTTCTTGTTCCAATACCTTGAGCAAAGGATGATCGGCTATTGATAACTGACGAAATTCGATCTTTTCCATAGAACTTAGGGTGTAGGTCTCTTCCGTATTTAGCAGCCACTGGAATTGCAATTGAAGTCCCTTTATCTCATCACGTACCTGTCTCAATTGGATCGTGATAGCTGCTTTTTGATTCTTCGCGGTTACACTTTCAAGGGCATCACTTTCACCTGCTTTTTGACGTAGAATGGTTTTGTCGAGAAAGCTGCTATACAATGACAGTGCTTTAGTCAAAAGCTGTTCCTTTTGTTGCCAATACAGTATGTTGTAATAGGTAAGACTGACAGCCTTTTTAAGCTCAAACTCTTTGAGAGAGACTTGTAGTTGACTTCTTTTCCATTCTTCGGTATAGCGGGCCCGTTGCCTTTTGTAGACCGCAGGAAAACCAAAACGTTGACTGATACTGACCTTTGTATCCTGATAGGCGCTATTGATCTGGCCATAATCCAAACTGATATCCATCTGCGGAATATCGGCAGTGGATGACCCTATTAGCGCTTTGGCATAGGCAGCTCTTAGTTTTTCAATTTTTATGTTACGGTTGTTTTGGAGAGCGAGTTCAATAGATTGATCCAAAGTAACCACAGTCTGTGCTGTTGAATTGTTTGTTGTTAAAAAAATAAATGCAATCAAAAGAGGTGCAACATGTCGTCCTTTTAATTTATTGAGTTTAAATCCCCGTTCTATAGTTACATAAAGCAAAGGGAGAACGAATAATGTTAATAACGTTGCTATAAGCAGGCCACCAATGACAACAGTTGCCAATGGGCGTTGTACCTCAGCTCCAGCGCCATTGCTCAGTGCCATGGGGATAAACCCCAGTGAGGCAACCGATGCGGTCATCAAAACGGGGCGCAAACGATTTTCTCCGCCATCGACAACAATGCGTACAATATTGCGAATGCCACTTTTTTGAAGCCTGTTAAATTCGGAGATCAATACGATACCATTGAGGACAGCCACGCCAAATAAGGCTATAAATCCAACCCCGGCACTGATACTAAAAGGCATTCCCCTTAGTGCCAACAGGAAAACCCCACCTATAATCGATAATGGGATAGCACTATAGATCAATAAACTTTCTTTAACAGATTTAAACGCAAGGAATAGAAGTATAAAGATTAAGGCTAAAGCAATAGGGACAGCAATCAGGAGGCGTTGTTTGGCATTATTGAGATTTTCAAAAGAACCGCCATATTTGATGGAGTATCCTGTTGGAAGTTTGATTTCCTTATCAATTTTAGCTTGTAGTTCATGGACGATACTTTGTACGTCGCGGTCTTTGATATTAAATCCGACGACAATCCGGCGTTGTGCGTTTTCACGTTGGATCTGATTTGGCCCTTGCTCAATGGCCACACGTGCCAATTGGGAAAGTGGAATTTGGTTGCCCGTAGGCGTTGGGATTAAGAGGTTACGGATATCGGTAATATTCTTTCGGTCCTTGGCGGCTAGACGGACGACCATGTCAAAGCGTTTCTCTCCTTCGAATACCAGACCTGTATTCTGTCCAGCAAAAGCAGCATTTATGGTTCTATTTACGTCAGCAATGGAGAGTCGATGCTGGGCGATCATTGGACGGTTATAGGTTATGACGACTTGTGGAAGTCCGCCAATAGGTTCGACGTAAAGATTTTGGGCTCCTTGGACCGTTTCAATGATTTTACCTATTTGCTGAGCATGTAAGGCCAGAGAATCGAGGTTGTCTCCAAATATTTTGAGGACAACATCCTGCCGCGCCCCCGTCATCAGCTCGTTGAACCGCATTTGGACGGGGTACTGAAAGCCGGCCGTAATACCGGGTACATCCGTCAAGGCGATACTCATTTTTGAAGCAAGTTCTGGAAATGTATGGGCCGAAGTCCATTCTTTTTTGTCTTTTAGGATAACCATCATGTCTGATGCTTCCATTGGCATAGGATCGGTTGGCACCTCGCCGCTGCCAATTTTGGTGACTACTTTTTCGACCTCAGGAAATCTGCTTTTCAGAATATGGGCAGCCTTTTGAGTGCTTTCAATAGTCGTAGTCAGGTTACTGCCCGGAAGAACCCGCGTGTCGACTGCAAAATCTCCTTCCTCTAGTGAAGGAATAAATTCCCCGCCGAGGTGACTTAGTGTAACTACGGCAAGTATAAAAAGTGAGATAACCAATGCAAGAATAGTCATTGGAAGTCGGAGTACTTTGAGTAATACATGGACATAAAATTTTTCAAGTCTTTTCATCAGCCGATCCGAAAGCGAAGGTTTGCTATTTCTCGCACGGAGTAATATTGAACTCATCATCGGTATATAGGTGAGCGATAAAAGGAACGCGCCTAATAAAGCAAATGCAACTGTTTCGGCCATGGGTTTGAACATTTTACCTTCGATTCCTTCCAATGTTAAGATGGGGAGGTAAACGATCAGGATAATGATCTGTCCAAAAACAGCACTGTTCATCATACGACCGGCTGATGCTGTCACCATATCATCCATTTCAGAAGCGGGCACCTTGAGCAATTCTTTGAATCGTTGCTGCTGCATAAGCTGATGCATCACAGACTCGACAATAATGACAGCCCCATCAATGATTAATCCGAAATCGAGTGCACCGAGACTCATCAGGTTACCACTCACTCCAAAGAGGTTCATCATGCAGATTGCAAATAGCATGGCTAAGGGAATGACGGAGGCCACGAGCAATCCAGCCCGTATATTGCCTAGGAAGAGTACTAGTACAAAGACGACAATTAATGCTCCTTCCAAGAGATTTGTCTGCACCGTACTGATGGCATTATTGACCATTTTGGTACGATCAAGAAAAGGTTCAATAAGGACACCTTTAGGCAATGTTTTTCGGATTTCCTCTACTTTGGCCTTTACATCTGCAATGACTTGGCTGCTATTGGCGCCTTTTAGCATCATCACGACGGCTCCAGCAACTTCACCATTGTCGTTGTAGGTCATTGCGCCGTAGCGGGTTGCATAGCCAGGTTGTACTTGAGCAATGTCCCGAAGGAAAATCGGCAGGTCGTTTTGCTTACCCGCAATCGCAATATTTTGGATGTCGTCAATGTTGCCGACCAGTCCTTCGCTTCGGATATAAAGGACTGTTGGTCCTTTCTCAATGTATGCGCCGCCGGTGTTTTGGTTATTGGCATTTAGTGCGTCAAAGACATCGTTGATTGTAATCCCATAGGCATTGAGTCTGTCAGGGCTGACAGCGATCTCATATTGTTTCAGCTTTCCTCCGAAACTACTGACTTCAGCTACGCCTTTGACGCCTAGCAGCTGCCTTCTGACAATCCAATCTTGGATAGTACGCAGTTCGGTTACATTATACTTGTGCTCGTATCCCGACTGGGGTCGAACGACATATTGATAAATTTCTCCAAGACCTGTAGAAATAGGGCCCAGCTGGGGAGAACCTATGCCTGGAGGAATTTCTTGCTGTACCTGTTGCAGACGTTCAGCGACTTGTTGCCGGGCCCAATAGACATCAATGTTGTCATCGAAGACAATGGTTACAAGGGATAGCCCAAATCGCGAAAAACTCCGGATTTCCTGTAATCCAGAAATATTACTGTTGGCCTGTTCGATTGGAAAGGTGATTAATCGTTCAATATCCGTTGCACCAAAAGAAGGGGCAATAGTGATGACCTGCACCTGATTGTTGGTAATATCAGGTACAGCATCAATAGGAAGTTTGGTCACCTGATATGTGCCTATCCCGATTAATGCCAACATCAGTAGTGCTACAATGAGTTTGTTCTTTACAGAGAACTCAATGATTTTCGTAAGCATAATAAATAGATTCTGTTAAATCGTAAAATAATAGCGGAAGACTTCAGCCAAGCGTAGAATCGCAGCGATAAAAAAGGATGCAATTGTGACATGACAAAACTTAAACTTTTACTGACGTGAAAGTTATGGTCGGGTGGAAGTCTTCAACCGAAATAATAAGAAGTATGATGTATTAACAGAATTTGGGCGGCTGCCAAATGGAAGTTATGAATGTATCCTCTATAAACTGATCATTCCAAACAGCGGTATTGTTATTTTTTTCGGGTAAGGATCTATTTTTAATTTTGATAGCAGCAATTTGGGGGCACACAAAAACAGCGTTGTATGAGGTTGTATGCATCATAAAAGGAAGTTTTTGATCTTTCTCATAGTCATCGTCATGTGGGTGATTCTCTAGGTGGTACCCACTGTAGTGTACGTTCAGAAAATCGACGACAGAGAGGCTTGGATTTTTTACTTTGTGCTCAAAATAATGCTCAATCAACAACGGAAATCTCAATAATTGTGAAATTTCGGTTGCCGACGCGATGTAAATCGTCAAGAAGCATATAGCCAGCAGCTTTTTCATCCTAAACAAAGCTATAAAAAAATACCATCCACTGTCGATTACTTCCAAAAGTTTTTTGACTTTTCTTTTCGGGATTCCACATTTTTAACTGGAAAGGTACAGCGAACAACATCCAGCGAGCGATTTATGGAAGCTGATCGAGAAGAAATTCGAAAGTATACTTCGGTTTATATCCAAGTAATTGCATTGCTTTATCACTGCGGTACACTCTATCTATCGATGCAGGGAAACTCCAGCCTTTCTGTCGGTATATTTCAATCGCTTTTGGAACACGCGTAGCAATAACATTCAATGGATTGAATTTTAGTTCAATTAGATCTTCAATTTCAAAAGGTGAACCGCTCGAAATATTAAAAATCTGAAACGATGTGAAGTCGGTTTCAATACCGAGTCGAAGGGCTTCAGCGCCATCTCTTTGATCCAGTCCCCGATACAAACGATGGTTTAGCATGAGGTTATCGGGTTCTGGAAGAAATCTGCCGACTCGATAAACGCTGGTCATGAGCTGTTCTTTTTCGAAAAAGTCTCTACAGAGCTCTTCACAGGCCTGTTTAGTAATGTCATAAATATCACGGGGTTGTATTGTAAGTTCTTCTGTTACCCATACCGCTTTTTCCGAATCGACAAGAGCCTTTCCGTATATGGAGGTTGTAGAGGTAAAAAGAAAACGTTTTACTCCGTTCGTTACACAGGCATTTAACAGATTTAATGTTCCTGTTATATTGGTATCTATAAAACTTTGCCGGCTATAATTCAAATCCATATGTCTACCATGCAGTGCTGCCGTATGAACAATGGCATCATAACTACGTGTGAATTCAACCACTGCCTCAGTTTGCTGTATATCTAAAAAATGTTCGGTGGTGTCACTTGCTAATAAATCAATTCCTGTAACATTATGCCCTGCCCGACGAAGATTCCGAACTGTTATACTTCCCAATTTCCCCGAAGATCCTGTTACCAATATGCGCATATAGACAAAATAAAGCAAAATTTGCAGGTTTTGGTATTCCATTAATAAAAAAGAGCTGAAAGATGAAACATTAAAATATTAATCAAACTTTTCAACGTTCTGCAGCGTTTTATTGAAAAACAAACAAAATGATTGCTGAACCTTAAAAAATTGACTAACCTGTGAACGATATGTGCTAAAGCATAGTCACAGCCATAACAGGTTGCTTAAGGCTAGGTATAAATTTTACAATTCTTTTAACGTATTTGTTGATCAAAATTTATTTCGAATGACTAAAAATACCCCACAAAAGGTAAATGACCATCTTGCTAATGAACGAACTTTCCTTGCTTGGATCCGGACGAGCCTAGGGATTATGGGATTCGGTTTTGTAGTTGTTAAATTTTCATTATTTATTCGTCAGATTGAGCTCATTTTAAAAAAAGATGTAGTTGCAGGCTCGCAGCATGAACATTCTGGCGCTGTTGGCGTTTCCATTGTAGTCATAGGTGCATTGACAGTTATTGTCGCTTTCTTTAAATATCGTAAAACGAACAAACAAATTGAAGCGGAAAACTTTACTCAAACTTCAAATAGCATCACGATTGTGGCTGTGTTAATTTTTGTCATAGGTATTATTCTGAGCTGGTATCTTATCGATGGTCTTTAAGGAGAAAGCGTTAGATCTAGTTCGCGCTGGAATGATTATTCACGCTAACTAGATCTAAATTGACCGTGCATTCGCTATTTACGATACGGGCAAAATATATTATTGCGATGTACACTGCGCGACCGTTATTTGCTTTATTGCGCTACGTTTTTCTAGAAACTGTCGTAGGGCGATCATCAAAAAAGCAAGAAAACCAAAGCCCATCGTAAGCCATGGCGAAAATTCTACACCTTTCGAAACGATAATCCAGCCACCTACGGTAGTTCCCAAGGTTACCCCAAGATTGCCAAATGAAGTCGCTAGACTATTGGCAAATTCTAGCGCCTCGGGTGCAGAGGAAATCATATAGGTAGATGCGTTTAAGAAGCTAGGAGAATAAAGAAATCCCCACAAGGCAATCGTACAGACCGTGGCGAATAGATTGCCATCGGAAAAATACAGTAGTAAGGGGATAATAAGTGTACCCGATAAGAAAAAGGCCGTGGTAAACGTAATATTTCGGTTGAGCATTTTCCCTGCAACCCAGTTAGCAATCACTCCGATAATACCAAATACAAATAACATATAACTAACCATGGTACTGTCCATATTCTTTGCTTTGTTTAAATACTCGGCGAAGTAACTATAGGTAGAAAACCAAGCTGATACCATAAAGAAATTCATGGCGGTGCTGACCAAAAAGATGGGCTTGGTTAATATTTTCATTTGACTTCCATAGGTTTTTTTTTCTTTCACGGGCAACGGAGGAATGGTAAGATAGATCGCCAATAGCGCGATTATACTGACAACTGCCTGTATTGTGAAAGAATATGTCCAGGAAGAGAGACTGGCAATGTAGGTGGCGAAGGGGACGGTTGTTACCATGGCTATCGCAACACCACTGAAAACAATACTCATAAGCTCATTTTCATTTTGTTTCCCCCCTTTTAAAATGGCGACAGACAATGCTGTTGCAATATAGACAGGTTGGAGAAAGGCCGGAAGAATTCTTACAATAAGCAGTAACCAAAAAGGAGGGGATAATGAAGAGACAATCGCTGTGACTAAGAAAATAGCGATGGCAGTTAACATGACTTTCTTGCGGTCGAATCCCGAAGCGAGTAATGTCATAAATGGCCCAGTTATTGCAATGATCAAAGCAAAAGCACTCAATAAATAACCTGCTTTATCGATACTGATATGATAATGATCGGCTAGTTGCGGTAAGATGCCAATAATGCCAAACTCTGTTGTGATTACTGCGAGAAAACCCAAAGCGCCTATATATGCGTATTTTTTCATAAATAAAAACTGTTGTGTATGATTAATTATACGAGCAAATGTAAAGGCAAATACTTGCTTCTGGGTGTCAAGCAGCTATTTGTGTGTTACTAACAAATTTGTAAGTAATGGAAAAAGAAATTGTTATATTGGTCGGATTGTGGCGAACCCAAGGAAGGAAGAGAATGTTGTTTGATGTATAGCGCTTAAAGTCTGACTAATTGCTTCCATGATGGATTTTATACCTTATTTCCTGTAAGGCTACTAAACTTATTGCCAAGTTTGTCCTTATAAAAATCGCCTTCCTTCTTAAAGCTTCTTGCATCTACTTCTTCAAGCAACTGGTTTTTATAAAACACATTTTTTGTGTCTTTTCCAAAATCATTGCCCAAGGGTATAAATGTTTTTACATCGGCACCTGGGATTATTTCCTGATTATAGAACACGTGACTTTTGTCTTTTGAATAGGAGTTGCTTCTGTAAGAGTCAATTTCTTCATCAATAGGATATAATTTAAAAGAGGGGGCATCAACATGCGCATATTTAAAATCTTTTCCTCTGAATAGGATAGTTTTATTGTCGATATTGATATGGTCCTGATCAAGCACACGAATTTTGTGAATGGTGTTAAATGGCCTCTTTACAATAGCTAACCCCTGTTGAAATGGCGGATAATAAATCGTGTCATAAATTTTTATGTAATATTTGTTAATCGCTTCAACGTTTCCAGTATTGGCTAAAATTGCCTTAAAAGTACCGATATTAGGTGAAATATATACGGAGTCTTTATCCTTTAGAAAGTAATCGTTGATGAACGAAAAGGTGTTCCTGTCGACTTTTATGGGATCATTCGAATAGAAGTAATGATCCTTGTCGCGTGCCCAGTTTATATGACCCGCAACCGCTTCATATGTCTTCGGATCTGCGCCTTCGATAATATGGAAGCCCAGGACCTGATCGATATAATAAACGTGAAAACGATCTTTTGGAATCTGCTGGTCAACATAAAAGGAACTTTTGTCCACAAGTTTTTGGGGCATCCCACGAAAATAGACCGCATTTTTGTCTTTGGCGATATCTTCTGACAGGACTTCAAACGATTTGGCGTCAGCCTGCATTTGTGAAATACCCAAGCTAAACCAATTTCCATTCTGACAATAAGCGATCTGCCCTTTCGAATCAATAAAATAGGAACCCGATTTTTGTTTATTGACGGGTTGGCCAATATTTCGACAAGAGATAAGAAAACAAGAAAAAATACAAGCTACAAAAAAAGCAAGTTTTATAATTTTTGTAATGCAGATATGTGCTAACATATTCTTTTTTTAATTAGTTATTACCAATTATTTATGAGGGTAATTGCATAAAACTTGCCCCAATAACCTTTAATGAGTTGTCAATGCGTTTCCAGGTTCTAAAATACCGGAATTTTCCTTCGAGTGGTGCCCCCATAACCTGACCTTTGGCCGTCATCGTAACGACTGAAAGTGCGGTATCTCCCACGAGCTTGATCGCATCGATTTCTGTTGTGGCTTGTTCAATAATCATTGCCTTTGACCTATGCGCATTTAGATCCATTTCTTTTGTTAGCATTTGGCCATCTGGCGCAATTGCTACCAGGCTATCGTACAGAAGGAGGTCAAGAGCATCTACATCACTTGCTAACTGAGCCGCAAAAAGCTGATTCTCAGCTTCGACAATATCTTCTTTTGTTATTTTGTCCATAGTTAAATCTGATGATTACCATCTTTGTTTTAAGTGTTTATTATTTTAAAAATACTAAATCATTGTTGAGCTTTCGCCATTTGACAATTTCTTTTTTGCGCGCTATGTTCCACGAGAACAGTAACTGTTTAAGTTCCTTATGACAATTTGAGATAATTAATTACACCTTCTTTTAGCTCCTTATTTATTTAGTGTAAGTAGCTTTTTAGCCAGATATTTTCATAGTCTGCACGCTGTTAGTACTATACGGAGAAAAGCGGCAAAAAAAAAAGGTTACTGGTTCATGCTTTTCGTGTCGGTTGCAGTAATATAATTTTCAGGGGATATAGTTGTAGCTGTCTAGCTACAAGGGTGATTGGTTATGGCATTATTTCTGTCTTCGAAATTTTTGGATAATGGGAGAGTTTTATTGAAGGTAGGGTCGAAAATATTTTAATTTATGATGTTCTTTTACAGCGCGTGTGTTACGTTACAATGGATTGTTTTATATTTTGAGTTACGAATTTGTAGCATGTTGTAGTCGATTTGTTGTCATTCTAGTGTGTTTTTGTGGTCAAATTGAAGCCTTTTAACCCTTGATTAAGTTTTGAATTTTTGGCTTATTTGTTTGAGAAAGATTTCAGCCATAAATCAACTGCCAATGAAAGGTTCCTGCCGAAAAGTAACAAGATACAGATGCTCAATTAGTTGTTGTACACCACTTATCGGTCGTTTACATTGATCAAAAGCTGTTATATGAATCTTATTTGAAATCAAGAAACTAATAATTAAAGGTCTTATCATGGTAAAGGGTTTATTTTTTAATCAAAAAATTTCTAGAGATATTACAAGGTCAGGATATATTCCAGTATATGCCATAAAGATGAAAAAAAAGCTCTTTTATTCGTTGGAAAAGACATATTTAAGTAAAGGATATGTTACGCCGTTATTGCATGTGACCTACCAATGGAGAACGAAAGGATTGTTAGGAAGTGGCGCCAAGGATATTCAATTAAGTCAAAATGGACAGGGAACTGAAATTGTTGAAGTGTTGAACACAATTGAAAGAGATCTTAAACATCGACAATATCATAGTATATTTTGGGGAAGCATGAGTGTCATCCTATTTCTTATGATTCTTACGTTAAGTTTCTTCTTCAGGATAAAATATAAAGCTCAGACAGATGAATGTATAAAACTAAGAATACGGAATGATGATTTAGAAAACCGACTAAATGCTGAGCTTGACTATCAAAAAGACGATCGGATGAAATTGCTTTCTCAAATACAAGTACTACAATCACAAAATGAACAGATGCAAAAGGCTGCTCTTTTTGATGCATTGCAGATCGAACGCAAAAATAAACTCCTTGATCATTTGAAGGTCGTACTCGTAGAAACTGAGGGCAATGAACATGCTGGTGTATTTGAACGGATGATAAAAGATGAACTGCGATTTGATGAAGTAACGGGACAACCTATTCGCGAATTTCAAACCATCAACCCTGATTTTTTTCTAAAGCTAAGAATGCTGTCTGAAAACAAGATCACTGCACTCGAATTAAAGCATTGCGCATACATGTACCTGCAGCACAGTACACTTGATATTGCGACTGCATTTCATATTGAACCCAAAAGTGTTCGTGTGACGAAGTATCGAATAAAACAAAAGCTGAAATTAGAAAAACAGGTGGATCTCGAAGCCTATTTGCAAAGTCTAGTTTAGACCGAGATGATAAGCTGTGATTTATTTTTTAGGGCACATTTTTTATTGCTTTCCGCTGAAGCCGATAGGTTGTTTATTTGGGTTAATTTGTTTGATTTTATGTTTTGTATTTTTCTTTACGTTTTTATCTATTTGTTTTATAGTTTGTTATATTCTGAGGTGGACTACGTTTGTATCGCATTATACCGTATTCTTCTGTTTTACTTGGTTGATTATTAGGTTGTTGTGTCTTGTGTGGTCAAATTGTAGTCACGTTTGTGGTCAAAATGTAATCTTTGTTTTTAAATAATTTTCTTCTTACGTGTGTAAGTTTGCGTAAATGTTGTTGGTAATGTTGTTTAGGTCATTTTTAGGCTTAACTCAATTAAGTATCGACTTAATTAAACCAAATTTTAAAAAAAAATGAAAAAAGAAAAGAAAATCTACGAAGCACCTACTATGGAGGTGCAAACAATTGAGCTGGAACAAGGGATTGCTGCCGGTTCGGGCGGTACGGGAACTCCAAATCCTGGTGTTGGCGATTGGGGAAATGGTTCTGGAGGCGAAGGAAACGGTGATTTATAAACTAACATCTATTTATTTAAATTAACAATTTTATGAAAATATCACGTTTAAAGCGTTTAAGTTGGAGCGTT
This sequence comes from Sphingobacterium sp. Ag1, assembly GCF_000988325.1. Taxonomy (NCBI): domain Bacteria; kingdom Pseudomonadati; phylum Bacteroidota; class Sphingobacteriia; order Sphingobacteriales; family Sphingobacteriaceae; genus Sphingobacterium; species Sphingobacterium sp. Ag1. The sequence goes on from NZ_LBGU01000043.1 coordinate 190,714, forward strand.
ACATCTATTGCCTTATTGTTGGGAAGTACAGTTACATTCTTTGGATGTTCTAAGGAAGACGGTCGTATTGATCAGACTGAGGAAGGGACAAAACTGGATGGTACGAAGCTGGTTCTCAAAGTATCGGGCATAGATGAGACACAGCAGACAGCATCTATCAAAGGTAAAGCCAGTACAAATTCGACCAATTTGAATGGTCCAAAACTGTTGGAGTTTCCAGAATTTGACGCATTGATTGAAGTAGATAATAATATTCCATTTAAGGCGGCCCAGTTTACAACCAAGGCCGCAGCAGCATCTGCACAAGGGGCACGTGCCGCCGCGATGGACAATGGCATTACTTATCGTTTATTCTTGTTTTCACAAGACGGCAGCCAATTGATATCATCTACCCAATTTACAACAGGTAGCCAAGGAGCAATTGATGTAACGCAAGGCCAAACCTATAAATGGGTAGCTTTATCTTACAATAATGGTGAAGATATCCCTAACATAAATACGGGCAATACAACCATTGCGCTTCCAGCGGGAAAAGATGTGTTGTATGCAATGGGTGAGGTTGCTGTGCCCACGGGGAGTGCAAATGTGAATGTTCCGATCAACATTCTATTTAAACATAAATTTGCCCGCTTGGGGGTAGAACTAAATTCGATGGGGATGTTCGCTAATATGACGGGGGCTAAGGTAGAGATCGCAGGAATAAAAACTGCCACAATCGATGTTGTTAACGGTACACTTTCAAACTTAATTTCTGCCGATCAAGAAATAGCCTTTTCAAGTTTTGCGGATATTGACCCGGCTTACCAAGATGCAAAAATCGCTTATGTGTATACTGCGGACCCGGCAGCGGTGTCTGGTGGGATAAAAGTAAATGTTTCAAACTTGGCTTTGAAAATAGATGATAATTCAACGCGCCAATTCTCATCGACTCCAGCGAATTTTGCGTTCAATATTACACCAGTATTAGGAAACAGCCATCGTTTATTGGTCAATTTGTTAGAATCACCTTTAACTGTCGACGGGGTAAGATGGGCGAGACAGAATATTTATTATCAGGCAGGACATAATCCCTATCGTTTTCACCATACCTATGCGCATTCAAATGCCAGAAATACCTACTTTTCATTCAAAGGGCTAGTGCCAGATCGATTCGGGGTCAATAGTGATCCTTGTAACGAAGTTTACCCAAAAGGTGTGTGGCGCCAAGCCAGTGAAAGCGATTTTCGGAAGCTGACCGGCTTTTTGGGAATTGGTGGTCAGAGTCCTACATACGGGACAAGTAACGGTAGAGGTTATTTTGAATATAACGCAAGTGGAACAGCTGCACCATATCCAAATAACAAACTTCACTTTAACTTCAATGGAGGTAGTACCTCTTTCGCTGTGGTGAATGGTCTTGTACAGATCAATCTGGGCAATTTTGGAACACGCGCAGAAATCTGGACCGGTTCCTCGGGTATTAAAATTGGAGGACTACTTGGGTTGGGTGCCTGGTATTACCACGGTGAAAAAGGAATCTTCGGGAATAATAGTGCAGATCTGACAGCAAATCTACTCAACATATCTGTCATTGGTATAGATTTGATTGAGACACAGATGAAAAATGTGCGTTGTGTAAGGAATTAACATCGCGTTCTTATGATGATTAATGAGCTATTTAATTAGAATTTTGGATTTTCGTTTAAATAGCGATAAAAGCGACCTGTTTTACAGGTTGCTTTTTACAATCATAGTGACCTGTTATGTTCCCCTATCTTTAATTAAAAACGCCCGATTGCGTACGCGATATGAGCGTAATGAATAGCCAGTTATAAAAACCAGTTTAATGAATGAAAATAATAAAGCTAGACCTCGATTTACAAAAGAAGTGAAGACGGACGTCATCAATGCAATTGTTAATGGCGAGTTGTGGCTTGAAGAAGCCATGGAAAAATATAATGTACAGGATAGGAGGACAGTCATCATCTGGCTAAGAAAATATTTGCGCGATAGTAATAAACTTACTTAATACTTTGTTATGTCAAATATTGAATAGGTAGCGGATAGCATATTTAACAATTTGATAATACCTGATTCTTAACTTCGCGAAACAGCTTAGTCAGATTAAGGACGTGAATTATATTATTATTGTAGGGGCCACCCAGGCATTATTGGCATTGGGTGTTTTATTAAAGAATAGAAAAAATAATGGACAGCATGATAATATTCTTTCTTATTTATTAGCCTCCATATTTTTGCATTTGGCAATCAGTTTTGCTCTGAATGTTTTTTGGCCCCATTCAAAAATCCACCAACAGTTTAACACATTTATTGCTTTAGCTTATCCAGGGTTACTATGGTGTTATGTGCGCTATCTCGAACATCGCGGGAAACCCATTGATGTTCTCCTTGCTATGCTTCCGTCTATAGGTGCTTCAATCGGTTATTTTTGGATTGCTGCTTATGTAATTAAGAATGCTGGGGAGCTACCGCCATTTATAAGAAAATACAATTCGACGTCAGGTTATGCATATACGATATTATATATTGCTTACCCTTTAAAGATTTTGGCTCAGATAAAGTCGATATCGGTGTTCTGGAAATTGGAAAAAGGGATGGTTAGGTTGGCTGCATTTTTACTCTTACTAATAGGTCTTGCATTTCTTATCATCACGATCTGGACTCAGCTGTTTGATGTAACCCCTTATTTTTCTTTTATCCATTTGTGGCTTCGCGTCGTTATCTATTTGATATTGTCGATTATCTGTATCTCGATTATTTATGTAAAAATAAGCTCTTTCCTCTATGTCCATGTTTATCAGCTGGAGGAAGCCAAGGAACAGCTATCTGTCAATAATGAGAAAGAACCGATCGGTGTCGAAAGTAAAAAACAGCGCTCTTTTCCTGTGGAGGAAAATGAAAAGAATAGCAGCTTGGACTATGCAGGTATTTTGGCTAAGGTAGAGTATTTGATGTCCAATCATAAAGTTTTTTTGGATCCCGATCTGACATTGGAAAGTCTAGCGGCAAAAGCGGATGTATCGCGCCATCACCTTTCAGAAACCTTAAATCAATACAAAGAAAAGTCTTTTTATCAGTATATCAATGAATATAGGATTAAGGAGGTGGTGATGCTGATGGATAAGTGCAGAAAGAAAGGCGAAAGTATTCATATTCTCTCGTTAGCATTTCAGGCCGGCTTCCATTCCAAATCTTCATTTAATCAATATTTTAAAAGAGTCCAGGGTTGCACCCCATCGGCCTATCTCAAGGACGCAGCGCATTTCAATCTACTCAAGGCCTAATGGCTTACTGCAGCATTTCCGAGTTACGTTTACTTTTCTCTATGGAAAAGGCGTATTTCTACGTCGTTAACCCGGTGCCAATTTATCGATAACCTAAGCTTAATACAAAATTAATTTTTGTAAATAACATATATACAGTTTGTTGTGTTGTTTGTCGTAAGCGATAGGTACTTCTTTATCGAGGAAGACGATCTGTAGTTTATGAAACATCAATTTCGTATCAAATAACAAAAATTGATTACATGATATGAAAAGGACGTTACTCTTTTTGATTGTGTTGATGCCTTTTTTTATACAGGCACAACAAATTACGGGAACTGTTACTTCAACTATTGATGAAGTATTGCCCGGAGCAACAGTACAAGTTGGAACGCTGGCGGCACAAACCAATTTAGATGGTAGATTTACATTGATTTTAAAAGAAAAGGGACATATTAGGCTTTCTATTTTCTACACGGGCTATCAGGTGTTCACACTTGATACAGTAGTTTCCCAAGAAGGGATCCATTTAGGGAATATTAAATTGGTGCCTTCCAATAATAGTCTCGGTGAAGTTGTTGTTGTTGGTTCTTCTGCGGGCTCTCAAGTCAAAGCATTGAACATCAAGAAAGGGGCAAATGCCATTATGGAAGTGTTGGCGGCAGACGCCATTGGTAAATTGCCCGATCGAAATGCCGCCGAAGCTGTACAACGTGTTCAAGGGGTCTCCATTGAGCGGGATCAAGGAGAAGGACGCTATGTTTCCGTACGGGGTACACCAATCCAGTGGAGCGCTTCGTTGTTAAATGGAAATAGACTTCCTTCAGCTAGTCTTGATTATGCTGATAGGAGAATTCAGATGGATATTTTCCCATCGGAAATGATTCAATATGTACAATTGTCAAAAGCTATTACTCCCGATATGGAAGGAGATGCTATTGGTGGATCCATCAATTTTATTACCAAAGCGGCCCCTCTTAAACGTACACTCAACATCAATGCCGCTGGTGGATATAATGGGCAATCTCAACGAGGTTCATACAATGGTTCTGTCCTTTTTGGAGATCGTATTGCCAAAGGTAAATTAGGGTACATTCTTTCTGCAGTAATCTGGGACCGAACAGCTGCCCAAGATCGATACAATCTAAACTATGATTTTGGAAACAGCGACAAGCGCCAAGCTTTTTCCATTACAGATCTTCAACTGCGCGATTATATTGCCCATAGGCGTACTGTTGGGTTTAATGGAGGGCTGGAATATGCCTTCAACGAGAAACACAAAATTATGGTCAAGGGCTTATATAGTGAATATCTAGATGCTCAGCGTGTGCGGGAAAACTATTTCTATTTTAATACTAAGACAGCAACGATTACAACAAGGACGGCAGATTATCATACCAATCTGTATTCCGGAGAGCTGAGCGGGCAGTCTGTTTTTTCAGAAAAATTAGGCTTGGACTGGGCACTTAGTGTCGATCATTCTTCATTTAAATTTAAGGATCCCGACTACTACCCGATGGCTACTTTCTCCCAGAAGGTGTCCTACGAAGGCATGGCTACAGATGGAAAGAAATACTTGGCGATGGATTCACCCGACGGAGTAGGGGACAATATTGATCGAATCCTGCCACATCTTTCACCTTCCTCTCCAATTAGTGCAGAGGCTATGAAGTTGACACAAGTCGTCAATATTAGAAGTAAAAACGAGGAGAGCAACAAACGTGCTGGCGTCAATTTAAAATATACACCGAGCAATTCATTGACCGTTAAATTTGGTGGCAAATTTATTCACAAAGACAAGAAGGTAGAGAATCCGTATAGTATTTATGTGGCCGGTGTCTCAGGACCTGCTCCGAGCTTAGCTCGTTTAGGGACTGAATCCTATCCGTATCGTGGCGGTTTTTTGACGGAAATAGGATCACCTTATAACAATGTACTCATTGACCAGATTTCCGTGGAATCCGTAAAGCAGCTTGCTTCACCAGCAGGAATTGCAGATAACAAGTTGTACCCCTTCCGAGTCGATTCCGCTACAAATGCCTCCGGAGCGGCCAACTATTACAGCGGAAGGGAAAATGTCTACGCTATTTATGGCTCCGCGGAGTACAAACTGACTGAGCAGTTTACCCTTATTGCTGGTTTACGAAACGAATATAACAAAGTCACTTTTTCGGGTAACAAAGTATCAACGCTTGCCGATAAATCTACGCATGTTGAAGCTATCAATCAGGACAATAGCTACAATGCCTTTCTGCCTATGGTGCATGTAAAGATCAATGCAACAAAAAACGATATTATTAGACTTGCATTCACACGAAGTTTTGCGCGCCCTGATTTTGGAAATCTCAATCCAGGTACGGTCCAGGATGATATCAATCGTGTGATCACACGCGGAAACCCTAATTTGAAACCCACTTTTGCCAGCAACTTTGATCTAATGGTCGAACATTATTTCGGTGGAATAGGCATGGTTTCAGCAGGCGCTTTTTATAAAAAGCTTTCTAACCTGATTTATTCCAATCAGTCTACGCAAAATATCAATGGTATCATGTTCAATGTCAATGAACCGGATAACCTCAAAAATGCGTGGCTCGCAGGCTTCGAAGCCGGCATATCAAAGAGGTTTACCGAATTTCCCGGAATATGGAAAGGATTTGGAATCGATGCGAATTATACGTTTACAGATTCAAAAGCTACAGTTCCGCGCTTCGACAATGGAAAATTAATGGAAGATAAGAGTACGATTCCTAAACAGGCCAAACATCTTTTCAACGTTTCTCTAATCTATGAAAATAGCAAATTTATGGCTCGTATTGCCGGGAATTATAAGGGGAAATATCTTGATGCTATTCGTCAAATCGCCGGACCAGAACATTACCGATGGTATTCGAGTAATTTTTCAGTTGACTTTTCTTCTTCTTACGCTATTAACGCCAAGTTTAGGCTATTTGCCGAGTTAAACAATATTACTGGTGCCCCGGTACGCTATTACCATGGTGTATACGATCGTGCTGAGCAGGCTGAATGGTATTCTGTCCGTGGTCAAATTGGTATCAGTGCAAAACTTTTTTAAAATGACAACAATGATGAAATTGAAACAAATCACTTTAACCGCAATATCCCTGCTTATAATGGGTATTGGAACGAGCTTTGGCCAACAAACCGAACTGGCAGAGCTGGACCAACTAAAGATCAACCAGATTCAAGTCCTTGGGACACACAATAGCTACGCTAAACCCGTGGATCCTCGTCTTTCGGCTTATGCAGATCCTATTTTTTCAAAGATGATGGAAAAGATGTCAACGCTATTCCCTCTAGATAAACTTAATTCCTTTAAGGAGTTTCACCCTAATGCGATGTCCATGAGTGAAGGATTAAAGTACGACCATCCACCTTTCGATGTGCAACTTGATAGTGGAATCCGTAGCTTAGAAATGGATGTATATTATGACCCTACTGGACATCGCTTTGATAAACCTGCGGGCTATGAGCTCCTCAATAAAATGGGGGTTTCGGATCTTGCTCCGTATCAAAAAGAGGATTTGGAAAAGCCTGGTTTCAAGATGCTTCATATTGCTGATTTTGATTTTCGATCACATTATACGACATTCCGTGCTGGTCTTACAGCGCTACGGGAATGGTCTGAAAAGCATCCCGGACATCTCCCTATTTTTATTATGGTCGAGGCCAAAGACAAAGGGATTCCGATTTTTCCTAATAGTGCTGAAGTACTTCCATTTGATGATAAGGCTTTTGATCAGTTGGATGCTGAAGTTGTTGCGGTATTGGGAAGAGAAAAGCTTGTTACACCTGACGATGTACGTGGAAACTACAGCACTTTACGTGAGGCAATACGTTCTGGTCATTGGCCCACTGTTAAATCCGCTCGTGGTAAATTTATCTTCCTGCTGTTGCCGGCAACAGCAGGAATGAACCTTGAATCAGCGTATGTTAAAGATAGGCCTAATCTTGAGAAGCGTATCATGTTTGTCCAGTCGGAACCCAATGATAGTTTTGCTTCATTTATACTATTGGACAATGCTTTGGTTCGTCAGGAAGAAATTCGACGTTTGGTGAGGGAGGGGTATATCGTACGTAGTAGGTCTGATATTGAAACCTTTGAAGCAAAAATCAATGATTACAGTAGGGCTAATGCTGCTTTCAGCAGTGGAGCTCAGATCATTTCAACAGATTTTTTTCGACCTGGAAATGGTTATAATACTTCTTACTATGTAAAGCTACCTAGTGGTAAGGTGGCCCGTCGGAATCCGGTGAATAGCATGAAGAAAAAATCTAAGGATATGATATCTACAAAACGGTAGGTCTGTCGGTCGCTATTGCAAATACACTTGAATAAATGAACAGGTAAGGTCGTTCAGAAATTTTCTGAATGATCTTACTTGTTCACTCAAGCTTGTTCAGCAATTGAAATAATATACACGGTCGTTTTCTCTTCAAAAACGCTATTGTTGTACTTTTTTCCTTACGTTAGCCTCTTTTTACTTCTTTGGTTTAGGCAGCTCCTTAATCCATATATTCTTAAAATCTACGGGTTGACCTTCACTCTGTAAAGCGATAAATCCACTGCTGAGCAACTTACCATCGATCTTCATTTTGGGGTCATACCCATTGGCCGTTCCACCTCCAATCTGAGGTTTTGAATATTCTAGTACGGTATCTCCGTTAATGATGTGTTTGATTAACGAATCTCCCAATACAATCAATTCCCCTTTAACCCATTGATCACCATCATAGGTCTTCGAAGTAGAATTTAAACAATGTGAGGAAGCTATTTTGCCCTGATAGACCACATTGGTTCCAGGGGAACACATATTTCCTGTAGGACGGGGTTGACCATCGCTCAATCCTCCTAAAAGTTGCATTTCGACAGAAATAGGCCAGTCCTGTTCTTTCAACATTGTTCTGGGGTCCTGCGAATGGAACATCACGCCGCTGTTACGAAGCGTATAGGAGGGGGCACCTTTATGGAGCGCGCCTACAAATCGATATTCAAACTTTAAATGATAATAAGAAAAGGGTGTTTTATAATATAAATGGCCAAATTGATCATTAAAATTATCATACTGATCATATCTGACCTTAATTATTCCATCTTCGACTCTAAACGTATTTCCGTAGTTCACACCGACATCATGATGATGAATTTTAACAAACCAATCATTGATGTCTTTTCCGTCAAATAATGATTTCCAGCCAGTATTATCTCCCTGGCTTTTCATTCCTGCGCATCCTGCAAAAATAAGGCCGGTAGCTAATATGGAGTAAAGGATTCTTCGCATAACATTGATGTTTGGTTTAAAATTGGATAGCAAGATACGATATATTACACTAAATTTTACGATCTAGGGAATATCAGGGACAGTAGTAGCTCATTCCAGTTAAGCGTTGAGTAGATAATAATAGGACAATTTAAACGAAGAATCAGTGTATATTAAGCAAGTTTCGCGTCTCTTGTTAATTTACTTTTGTCAAGATATAGCTCATTACTGAACAGGTCTGTCAATACTTTTTCAATCTCGATTTTATTGCATGTTGTAGGGTTTCGTCTCGATTTTAAATAATTTTCCGCTGTCATTTTTTTTGCCAATTGTCCTACCGTTTGCAAGTCAAGCACCTTGCCGGTTTTTTGTGCAAGCCAAAGTGCAAAATGGGCGGATACCAGGCCTGTGATTCCAATTGGCCAATTAAAGTAAATAACAGCCAAGGAAGAAACATAAAAAATCGCGAGTATTAGAGTTACCCAGTAGGGTGGGCGTAGGATGTCAAGTTTAAAGCCTAAATGTCTTTCGAGTTTTTCTACCTTTAACCGTCGATCATGTTTGGGTAAAATGTTCGCAAGTGGAGACTTTATCGTGATCATTTGATGATCGATTTGAGCTGTCGAAGCAATTGCTTCACGTAACTTATAAAAAGCCTGCTGATTTGTACAGTCGCTCGAATGATCAAGTTGTATCTTATTCGTGATGTGATCGCAGAGCTCGCCAAACGTCGAGATATGCATAAGTTCTTTACTCCTAAACTTAATGTCAAATGATTTTTCGACTATAACGAGCACATCGCCAATATCGTCCGGATCTATATTTTGGAGTTCACAATCTGTCATCACATTCGTTGTATGAATTCATTTTATTATACTAATATACTTAAAATGTTCATTTGTATACTCATGGTATTCCGCTTTGAAAAATTAGAGCCCTATTTATGAATTAAAAACGTTCAGCTGGAATGTCTACTCATTAAACCTTATTTGATTTGGAATAATCTGTTATTCCAAGTTTGTTTCCGGATGGATCGTTAAATTCAACTGCTAAACCTGTCATGATCTCAAATGGCTCGCTTAAAAATACGATCCCTTTTTCCTTAAGCCGTTCATATGTTGTCTTGACATCGGCAACGGTAAACCAAATCGTCGGTTTGGTATGTTGTATTGTACTAAGAATGATTGCAGGTTCATTGTCACCTATCTTGAAAGCCGTCATTCCCTTATCCGAAAAATCGAATTTAGTTTCTAGGCCAAGTAGATTTCCATAAAATTCCTTTGCATTCTCGAGATTTTCTACGGGTAGAAAGAAATTGTCGTAATCCAATATTAAACTCATTTTGTTCAGGATTTAATTTGCGATAGGTCAATACCAAAAGCCGTCAATTGAGATGCTCCAAATTCAGTGATATAGAAATTTTTATCACTAGGATCTGCTTTTGCTAACCAGCCTTTTACAATCAGAGCCTCTAGTAAAAGTTGGCCGAGTTTTCCGCCGATATGTTCGTAACATAATTTTGCAGGCTTCATTTTATTGTTATTTTTCATTTTCGTCTCTTATATCAAGTTAATCGTTGATTTATAATTTCTTACCTGTAAAAGTATAAAACTTCAAGTGGAAGCTAAATGACCAAAATCATTGATTCAAGTGGCTATTTGACACAATTCAGCGAGCCAATCTTTGTGAGTAGGAAAACAAAATGTATGCAAATTTGGTATCTAGAGTAGGGATTTTATAATTTATGAGAAAAGAACAGGATAAAGAGCAGCAGGTAAAAAGTTTGTTTGGACGATTTAAAGGTGAATTAAGGGATCCTGCTTATGTAAACGTTGATTTTTTGGTTTTACTCGTGGACATCATCCGACCAAAGCATGTTCATATACTTTATCAGGTCGATATTCAATTTTTACTGGATTATCTCAATGCCGCACCGCAGGAGTTGGAAGGCTTTCAGCTTTATCTCAAAAGAATCTTGGCTGAAAAAGATTTTGATCAATTGATTTCTGATACTGGTATAATTAGTTATGCAGATTTTTTTTATGAACTAAAAAAAAGAATCACCGAGCGGTATTTGCCTTTTCAACCACCAAAGTCTACTTTACAATATCTGTTAAATCAGGTTTTTTATAGACCTGGGGATGCGGACTGGGTTGCCGCGATTCCGCAACATCAGTTCGATGAGCTGTTTCGTGTATCTCAATTTGAAACGATTTACGATGACAAAACGGGTTTTGGAATGACCGAAATATTGTATGGGTTGGAATTGTTGGTTCAACGTATTACCGGGCGTGCAATGGAAACAGACGTAAACAAGATGGTACCCGAGTTTCAAAATTTTGATAGCCCATTTATTGCTATTATGCGGGAGTTTACCGAATTGAATGATCGTATTTTACAATCAGAATATAAGTTTATTTCCTCGGATGATCTTTCTTATAAACAAATCTTGGTACTTCATAAGCAATGCGAATCGTATATTGAAACGGCTTTCGATAATTCACATCGTTTTGGAATTTCCATCAAAGTGAATCAATCGCTCTTACGTATGCGGCAACAACTGGAAAGGATCCGAGAAATCTTGTCGTTTTTAGTCATCGATCATGCAGATGAAAAGAGGCAAAAGACGATTGCGCTGGGCACTACACTTATTGGTTATAATTCCCGGAAAAGCAATATTCGCAAATTGGTTGGACAGAGTACACAGCTCTTGGCCTACGAAATTACGCATCATACTGCGCAGACCGGTGAGCATTATATTACCTCAAGTAAACAGGAATATTGGAAAATGTTCCGTTCAGCCTGTGGAGGAGGCCTCATTGTCGGCGTTATGTGCATCGTTAAATTATTGTTAGGTAAGATACACAGCAGTGAATTTGGTCACGCATTTCTTTACAGCATGAATTATGCGATTGGCTTTACGCTTATTTATCTTCTTGGTGCAACTTTGGCAACCAAACAGCCTGCGATGACAGCTTCTGCATTGGTGAACGCTATTGAGCAAGGGATTTCCGAACAGGGGGACAGCAAACATCGTTATTGGAAATTTGCTGAATTGTTTGCCCGATTATTTCGGTCTCAGTTTATTGCCTTTATTGGTAATGTTGTGATGGCTTTTCCGATGAGCCTTTTTCTTGTCTGGGTAATTCAACAATTGTTTCAGGTCAATATTGCGAGCGCCAAGTGGTTACATCTGGTCAATGATCTTAATCCAATAAAAACACCGCTGATCTTGCATGCGTCTATCGCCGGTATTTTTCTATTTCTTTCCGGGATTATTGCCGGCAGTATTTCAAACCGAGACAAACACAACTCCGTGTACTACCGCATTCAAGAACATCCCCTATTGAAAAAAATATTCGGCCAGGCAAAAACAAACAAAATAGCTTCGTTTTATGAAAAAAAATGGGCTGGTATCGTATCCAATATTTGGTTTGGGATCTTTATGGGAACGACAGCTTCCGTTGGACTTTTTTTAGGTTTAAATCTGGATATAAGGCACATTACATTCGCCAGTGGGAATCTGGCATTGGGACTATTTGGTCATGGGATGGAGCTATCTACTGATATATGGATTTGGGGCATTTTAGGGATTGGTATCATAGGATTCTTTAATTTTATGGTCAGCTTTTCCCTTTCCTTACTGTTAGCGTTTCGCTCGAGGAACCTTCCATCAAAAGAATTGATTAAAATGGGAAAGGCGGTTTGGATCTATTTCAAAATAAATCCAAAACTATTTTTCTTTCCACCACAAAAAAATTAAAAATGGGAAGCTTCTTCCAGTGTTAGCTGAGCAATCTTGCTATTTTAAGGTCGGCGCAACACCTATACAGCTAGCAGAAGATGTGGCCCTATCTAGACATTGATATCACCCGAAAGATCAGGTTTATCTTCATCATCTTTTTCTTTCTGCTCGGCTTGCGCTTCCTCCCTGTCATGGGTACGATCATCTTTAATACCCGATTGATTGGTATTGGGATCTCTATCTTCTTTGGAAGTGCCATCTTGTTGAGCTTCGGATAAGTCTGGGCTTGGCTCCCGTGGATCTGGGTTTGGAATGGCTGCGATGATAAGAACAAGCATGCCAACATGCGTTTCTTTGGTGTTTTTAGATCTGTTCATTTTAACGAGTTTTTTAAAAAAGAACATTTTTTGATCCATTATCGTTGGTTCAAATCATATTTTATTTATTGCCAGTGACAATTTCAACTATACCTTCGAGCGAGGTAAGCTTCAATTGTTGGCCGAAGTAACTCTTGTGCTCATCATCGATGTGTATTTCGTTGCCTTCCCATTCCATCGCCAATCGACTAGCCCGGATAGGTTTTATTTTAAATTCGACGTTGGTTCCATTCAATAGTCCATCGATATAGCTAATAAGTTCCTGGCGTTGATCGACAGTGATAATGATGATATCAAATTGTCCATCTCCAGGGTCAGCGTCAGCAGCAAGAACTAGCCGCGGTCCCATACTTGATATATTCATGATCTCAACAAGTATGCAATCTTTTTCATAGTTATTTCCAGCCACTGTGAGTCTTAGTGTGGTAGCTCGGAATGTTTCTACCAGTTTGCGAAGCTGTCTTAGTGCGGTTTTGATTTCATCTTCTGCGCTCAGCTCTTCTGTATTTTTTTTATCCATTTTCTTCATCAGTAAAGGAAATACACCAAAGCCAATGGATTCAATAAAATACAACGGCTTTCTTTCTAGCCCTATAACCATTCCTACATCGAATTTTTTAAGTTGGCAATTTTTCCAGAGATCGATAGCTTTTTCAATGTTCAAAGGAATACCAAGAGAAATAGCAATATTGTTTGCAGTGCCTTGTGGGAGTATGGCGATTGGCCTTTTAAATCGTAGTTTTTTTTCCAATAGCGCCATAATTACCATTCTTATAGTCCCATCACCGCCAGCAAGGGCAATGATGTCTGTCTGCGGATCGATTTTTTTGACAGCATCTTTTTTGGTTACTACAATGCAATTGTGGCCAAGATCTTCAATCAATTGGCATAGTTCATCTTTGTCTCCGTTTGAGTCATCCCCAGCAGCAGGATTATGTACTAACCTTATGTTTTTGCCATGTTCTTTCATAAAAGCTGAACAAAGCCTGCTTGAGATTGGTTTTCATAGAAAAGGACAGTTATGAATATACTTATTACCAATGATGATGGCATTTATTCACCGGGGATTGCGGCACTGGCAAATGCGGCAAAAGAGTTTGGGACGGTAAAGATTGTTGCGCCCGATGTGGAGCAATCTTCTATGGGACATGCTATTACGCATTCCCGGCCCCTAAGCTACCGACGTGCACCGATAACTTTTGAGGATATTGAAGCGTTTAGGGTAAATGGCACTCCAGCAGACTGTGTGGCGTTGGGTCTACATATGTTTCCCGATACGCAGGTTGTACTTTCGGGTATTAACATGGGACCAAATTTAGGCAATTCCATGTGGCATTCCGGAACTTTGGCTGCGGCAAAGCAGGCGACACTGCTCGGTATTACAGGTATCGCATTGAGCACACCCGTAGGAAAGACCGAGCCGGACTTTGAAGGATTGTATCCGTGGACAAGCGATGTGCTGAAGATTTTACTGAAAAATAAAGGCCCTGCTCTCTATAATGTGAATTTTCCAGCCAATCCGGAGGGGCTTTCCTGGACAAGACAATCAGTACGTTTATATGATGGCCGTGTGGTGCCCGGAGAGGATCCCATGGGAAGGAAAAATTATTGGATCACCGTGGTGCCATTAGAACCTGCAGAAAAGGGCACGGACCGCTGGGCAGTAGAACACAATTTGGTCTCTATTACGCCTTTACGTCTTGATCTTACTGCACATGATGAACTTGCTGTTAGAGTAACCAGTGAATAGCCATAATAGGGAAGGCGTAATGATGTGTTCGGCTGGCAGGGGAGGATTTTCAGCACAGCACAAATTTAATAGCTTTCAAGCAGTCAAATTTGTTTAGTACCTGGCATAGTTGATAATGCTAAGCGTATTTTCCTATCAGATAGGTAACTCTAGCTTTAATCCTGAGATACTATTTAACAGACCTATAAAGCATCAATGGGAATGATCATTTTAAAAGTAATTTTACTGCCCTTCAAATCTACCACTATCTTTCCCTTGTGAATTTTCACTATTTCACGCGTAATAAACAATCCTAATCCAAGTCCTTTGCTATTGGTTCCTCTGACAAAAGGCTCAAATAGATCTGTAAAATCTAAAGATTCAGAATTCATGACTTCATTTGTGACACTAAAAATGAAATTTTCGTTTCGAATAAAGGCATTTATCTTTATATCTTCATTGGGATTGCCATGTTTTATTGCATTTCCAATCAAATTCGCGAAAACTCGGCCCAATTTGTGCTGATCACAATGTATTTTAGCTGAAAGATTGATATTGGCTAATAATTTCCTATGATGCAACAGCTCAAATTCTGCTAAGATTTGCCTTATCAGTGAGTCCATGCACTTTTGCTCAATCAATCTTATTCGTCTATTTTCAAAACGTATGCTGCTGAAATCCAAAATGTCATCTATCATCCCTTTCATCCGGAAAGAGGCTTCTTCTATTTTCTTTAGTAAATTTTTATGGTTTTCGTCACTTATATTCTCCAAAAGATACTGCGATATCACCTTTACGATGCTGACTGGATTATTTAAATCATGAGCTAAGGAAGCTAAAACGAGTTCTCTGTTTTTGGAGTAATTAATCTCCTGTTCTAATTTTTTTCTCGTACTTCTATATTCAATTACAGATTTAAAGTCTATTGCAATCAAATCACCACAGACTGGGAGCAGCATTTCCAATTTACTTCGGTCAAAATGCACAGGTTCGGTGTTCATGAAACTCAGGTGTCCTACAATAGAATCACTATTGTTAATTATCGGGTAAGAAATATAACTTTTTAGACCGAATTCCTGAAGAAGGAGTGCCCATCGGCCGACAGAACATTGTTCGCTATCGGCAATGTAAATAGGTGAAAAACCCCTACGGATCTCCTGATATATTTTAACATAGGTTTCGCTATTTTTATTGACGATTGTCCGAGACTGATAATCGTAAACACACCAATTCCCCCATTTCAGGCCATCTTTCTTGCGTATCAAGCCATATCTCATTTTCGTGTGGCTGCATAATACCTCTAAAATTTTTTGACAGGAATCGAAATCGCTCCCCTTAGCATAGTGTTCATTTAATTGATTTGGGCTTATCATTATGTAGGTCGATTTGATAAATAATAGCAGTTGACTTATTGTTGAGATTGGTGTACTTCATAGTTGTTAAAACCCTTAATTGCACGAAATATAAACACTATCATCGCAAAAACTAAAAGTATATGAATAAAATCTTCAGTTATGAATCCGCCTAAAAAAGTGACCGCCCACATGATCACCATACCGATACCTGCCAAATATAATAGATCTTCCATATTAAATACGATTGTTTATTGAAGAACAATATTATCAGTGAATCGTTTCGTAATTTTATAATGCGATAGGAAAAGTTACTAAAAAGAAGCTGTGTTAAGTGAAGTCAAACGCTTTAAGAAGAATCATCAGGTTTGGAGATATTGAATATTGTTGTTATAACCAATACTGAAGTGCGTAAAATAGGTATAGTAAAGAATACATATAATGGTTATATTAGTTATTATTAAAATTTCTTGTATGAAACGTATAAACCAATTACTCAAGGGGCTTCTTGCCGTCTTCACTTTATTCTTTTTTATCCAGTGTAGCAAAAATTCTGCTGAAAGCAATGAGAAAATAATGATTGTGGGACCGCAGTTGGTTGATTGCGAAGGTGTCAGCCCAATGAAGTGCATGCAGGTCAAGGCGAAAGAATCAGATAACTGGGAATATTTTTATGGGAATATCCAGGGATTTAACTATGAATCAGGATATGAATATGTGATCAAAGTAAAGGTAGAAGAGGTCAAAAACCCTCCTGCTGATGGTTCATCTCAGCAATATACACTGATAACTCAAGTGTCAAAAACAAAAAAGTAATTTGATTATATACTAAGAAAGTCCCTTTTTGAGAAATTGGGACTTTTTTATTTTCTTATCCAGACTGCCAAACGAAAAAGACCTTTATTCCTTTAGGAAAAGGGTAAAAGTGATGAAAACGGATGATACGCTTTTTTTAACGGAAGGTAATCTACGGGATAAGCTTATGTAAAAGCGATCCCGCAGATGGTTAAACAAAATAAAAGTACTTATTTGCTTTCTAGTGCGACTTCCTGTGCTTTATAATAGCTTTCTATTAAAGCTTGATAATTAGGCATCACCAAGGAAAGTGCATGTGCATATTTCGCAGCGTCCGTATGTTTCCAACTTTTTAATATTTCACTAATTACAGCTGTGGTCGTAATGGGAATAACGCCTGCCAACTGTAATCGAGAAATTGTTACTTGTGTTGATAATGGACTCATATCGCCTGAAGCATCAATGACCGCAAAAACTTCATAACCTTCCGAAATTGCTGAAATGGCAGGAAACGCCACACAAACACTTGTTAATACACCTGCAATAACCAATTTTTTCTTACCAGTAGCTTTAACAGCTTCAACAAATGCAGGAGTATCCCATGCATTTACTTCACCAGTACGTCCGACATATTGTGCATGTGGGGCATTTTCGTGGATTTCTGGCATCAATGGACCATTCGGACCCTTTGGTTCTGAAGCAGTTGTAATAACAGGAATGTTTTCAATAGCGGCGACCTGTGAAAGAGCGACTACATTACTTCTCAATATAGGTACTTCAATATCTTTTACTGTCTGGAATAGACCACTTTGGTGATCGATCAATAAAAATGCTACATCGTCCGCGTTGATTCTTGTTGTAAGTGCCATGACTTTAAGATTTAAAATGTTAATACTAATTTTTTATAATGTCAATGGTTCCGGTATTCATGAAATCTAACCTAGAGGAACCTGTTTCTTTTGTTTGATAAAGTTAGGGACTGTTGAAGCAGCAAAAAATGGAGTACAATAAGCGTAAAACATAATGTACATTAAGATTTATTGCCGCTATTATCATTCTGCATCCTAAAGGAATATCGATGGAGTTATTCGATCGCTTATTATTCTAAATTTTTAGCTTTAAGTATTTCCCAACTTTACTATATTTGCCGCTAATAATAATTAGTCTAAATAGTAATTATGTCTTTTTGCAGAGCAGTATTTCCAGGATAGCAAGGTTTGGAAATAGAAAGATATCAATATGCAGACAGGGCAAATGATTTTTTAAACACCTTAAATACATGAAAAAAACAACAAGATCTTGGTTTATTACCCAGAATACAATATTGGCTAGTAGTCTATTGGTTTTAAGTTTTTCTATAATTCCAGCAATAAGTTTTTCCATGGAAAAACCGATGACTGTTAAGAAAAATGGTCATGGTCAAGAACCAGGGATAATTAAGGGCAAAGTGAAAAATTCAGTGGGGAAAGGTTTGTCCAATGTGCATATCAATATTGACGGGATAAATAGTACCAAGACTGATAATGAGGGGAATTTTATTTTTTCAAAGATTCCTAAAGGAATTCACTCCATGACCGTAAAGCATATTGGTTTTCAAGAAATCAGATCGCAGATCGCACTGGAAGGGGAAATTCTGAAGCTTCCGGACTTTGTCATGGAACAAACAAGTAATCATTTGAATGAAGTTGTCGTGACGGCGAGCAGATTGGCTGAAAGCATCGACGAAGTACCATCGTCAATTACCTATATCGGAGGTAAGACCTTAGAAGATCAGCGTCTGATAAATGATAACTTACCTAATATCTTAATGCAGAAAGTGCCAAGTATCTCTCCAAGTGAGGAAAGCCAAAATAACTTCATCGCTAAAATACGTGGTCGGAATTTTTTGGTACTTATTGATGGGATTCCTCAATCTACTCCTTTAAGAAATGGCGGAAGAGATATGAAGACGATTGACGCTAGCGCAATTGACCATATTGAAGTCATCAACGGTGCCTCTGCAATGTATGGAAATGGTGCCGCTGGTGGTATAATTAATTACATTACAAAGAAGCCAAAGACAGACAAGAGTTTTCATTCGTCAACCTCTTTAAATAATTCCCTAAGCTTGGTCAAACCAAGTGAAACATATGGGTATAATTTGGCACAAGTATTTTCGGGATCGCAAAACAAGTTTGATTATGTCGTGCAAGGAAAGATTGCGCGAACCGGCGTGGTCCGCAGCTCTGATGGTACCATTGTAAGTCCATTCTATGGTCTTGGCGAGACAAAAAGTTATAATACCTTAGCGAAGATCGGTTATCAGATTAACGATAATCATCGCATTGAATTGATGGGTAACTATTATAGAAGTGTTCAGGATAGTAAATACGTCGGCACTAAGGGTGAGTTTGGAAGTAAACCAGCTATAGGGGTCCCTTCAGACACAGTGATTAATGGCGGAACACCTTACAATAAAGCTTTTCATGTAAAGTATGATGGCAACTTTGGTCGGACTTCAGCAAATATGAGTCTGTATTATGAAGATATGAACACGGTATTTGAAACCTACAACCAAACCTATTCAGATCATAAGGGAGCTAGACTAAATTTTAGTACGCCCTTTGATCTATCCAACAACAATAAAGTAACCTTAATTTATGGCGTAGATCTTTTAAAAGATCACACGGTTCAAAAAACGTTGAGCGATGGATTAGTGACACCCGATATGAACATGAAAAGTGGGGCTTTATATCTTCAAAGTAAATTTAATCTCGCCGATTACTGGATAGTGAAAGGTGGTGTGCGGTACGAAAACTTGGATTTTAAGGTAGGGGATCTGACAAAAGCAGGGAAAGTCACTCCTGGAGACAAGAGCAATTCAAATGCATTTGTATTCAATTTGGCAGGAAGGTATAATAAATTGAAATACCTACAGCCCTTTGCTTCATTTTCGCAAGGATATTCTATCGGCGATGTGGGGCTTGTATTGCGAAATGGAGTACCTTTGAGTCAAATCGATCCGAAGCCAGTAGTTGTCAATAACGTTGAGTTGGGTCTAAACGGGACCTATTCTATGTTGAGCTACCAATTGACAGGGTATTATAGCTCCTCCAAAAAAGGCAGTACATTCGCAGAAACGTCAACACCTGGTAATTATGAATTGATTCAAGTGCCGCAACGTATATACGGTTTGGAATTTGTTGTCGATATAACTCCTGTTGACTGGTTCAAGTTTGGTACTATACTCGGGTACATGGATGGTAGGCAAGATTTGAAAAATGAGGGAAAGTATAAGGATAAGTTGGACAACTCCATTATTTCGCCTTTTAAAATAAATATTAATGCCGATTTCAAATTGACAGATCGGTGGAACGTCTATCTCCAATATTTACATTTGGGTAAACGCGATGTTTTTCAACCTTCTGAATATAATTATGGCAAATACCCGATTTCGGGCTATGGGCTGATGGATTTCCAAACGCGCTATAAATTAAAGAATCTAGCTTTCATTTTTTCAGTTAATAATATCCTAAATAATGATTACTTCCCGCTGCACGCAGAGGTGAGAGGAGCCACCAATGAAGGCCGTTATTATGTAAAAGGAAGCGGGACAATAGCAAAT
The DNA here is from genome assembly GCF_000988325.1 of Sphingobacterium sp. Ag1. Lineage (NCBI taxonomy): Bacteria > Pseudomonadati > Bacteroidota > Sphingobacteriia > Sphingobacteriales > Sphingobacteriaceae > Sphingobacterium > Sphingobacterium sp. Ag1. The sequence continues at coordinate 210,858 of NZ_LBGU01000043.1, forward strand.
TTAGGTATTCAATTGGATCTGTAATTATTTATCGTAATTTCTATATTGCAACTGGAATAAAATTCAAAAAATAGAATTGTTTCGAAGGTATTATAAACTGTTCCCATTAGACGTATAAGAATTGGATTCATCTGTGTTGGGTGATATATATGAGTTTTCAGTTTTTGTTATTAGATTAGCATAACTGAATTATCGATTTCGATATTAATATTAATTTCTCTGACCATTTGCCACATGAAAGGGTGTTTTTCAAGGAGTATAGACCATGGATTTTTCAACTATATTTTAGCGATTTGTTTCGCGCTTCTTTTTACGGAGACATGGGGAAATGGACTGAGAATAAAAGGAAACGCATATCCGATTAACGATCGATCAGCTGCAGCGATATCTTTCGGCCAAATCAAAGGATTGGAATCATTTAATAAAGGGACTTTTCAGCTGTCTTTTAACCTGGCGCTTGATGAAAAATCAAATCAAGGTGGAATATTTAAATTGAATTTTGTCAATTCAGAACAGGCCATTTCAATGAATCTCCGAAGTATTCGTGGCGATAAGATTGAATTTAGCCTTAATTTGGAAGGTTCAAGTAGTTTGGGACACCTTGTCTTTGATAAAAGTCAGCTTAAAATTCAACAGTGGTTTTCAGTAAACTTGCATATCGACCTGTCTAGGAAAAAATTATTGTGGAAAGTGTTGGATCAAAGCATCGTCCTCTCTGAAATCACGGGTTTGAAAGCCAATGCAGGTCCCCGCCAGCTAATCTTCGGAAAGAATGGCTATGCAATAGATGTAGCCGATTATACCATTAAAGATATTTATTTATCTGGTGGAGATGTACATTGCAGTATCCCATTGAAGGAACGGCAGGGAGATATTATTCATGATAGCCGTGGCAATGCCATTGGAAAAGTGCTGAATCCGAACTGGATGACAACGGAATCCTTTTTCTGGGAAAAATGGAAGACGATAAAACTCAAATCTATTGGAGGTTATCAAATTGATCAGCGTGGTGGCCGGCTAATTGTTTTTTCACAGGACAGCCTTCGCACTATTGACCTGTATTCTGGCAAGGAATCAGTCCATCCAATGCCGCATAATCTTCCACTTCGGATTCAGTTAGGAAATAGCTTCCTTCACGATAATAAGCTTTACATCTATGAAGTCAATAATTTGCCTCAAGATAGCTGTTCCATTGTACGCATAGATCTGGATAACCCACAGCTTGTTTGCGTAAGCAAAAAGCAGTTACCGATGCAGCTCCACCACCATACCGGGCAGCTCCTGTCGCAAAAAGATTACCTTATTTTTGGAGGTTTTGGAAACGAACGTTATAATGGAAATTTTCTAAAGTTAAATATCCAAAATGGAACATGGGACACGCTGTCGGTTAAAGGTGATAAAATTCATCCCCGCTATTTTACTTCTTCTTTTCTCGATAGTTCCGATCATTTATACATTTTTGGCGGAATGGGAAATCCACAAGGAGATAACAATCTTGGGCGTAGCTATTATTATGATCTGTATCAATTTGATGTCAACCAGCAGTCGATTAAAAAAATCTGGCAGCTTCAATGGGAAGAGAGAAACAAGATCCCTGTACGACAACTGGTTTATGATGGCAAACGGAACTTCTACAGCCTGATGTATTCCGAATACGAATCCAGTTCTTCTCTCCAGTTGTACCAATTTTCATTGAATAAACCGACCTATCAGCCTTTGGGCGATTCTATTCCGATTAGGTCCGATAAAATAAAAACCAATGCAAACCTTTTTCAATTTGAACCATTGAATAGATTTTACGCTGTGACTGAGGTCTATGATAATGAAGAAGTGAGGTCAGAGATCACAATCTATAGATTAAGACTTCCTGTTTTAACAGCGAGTGATTGGAATAGTGAACAAGAATCAAAACGGATATCCTTTCTCCCTTGGATAATAGGTTGTGTGATTCTTATTCTAGGAGGATTATATTGGAAGTGGAAGAGAAAAATAGGTAATAAGGCTGTTTTAACACCCTTGTCATCCTATCAAATACCCATTGACCGTCCAGCCAATAAACCGCATTCAGCCGAATTGCTTTTGACCAATGATTTTCTGTTTCCATCAGTAAATTGCATCCATCTCTTTGGCGATTTTCAGGTTATTGATGCGAAAGGAGTGGATATTACACATCTTTTCAAAGGAAAAATAAAGCATTTATTGATATTGCTCCTTTTACACAACCCCCAAAAAGGAATCAAATCTGAACTATTGAGCAGCTTGCTTTGGCCTGAGAAGGAACATGGTGCTGCCAAAAATATTCGAGGCGTTACGCTAAACCACCTTCGCAAATCTTTAGAATATCTGAATGGAATTAAATTGGTATATGCTCAATCCTATTATAAAATAGAATTAGACGGAACTTATATCGATAGTTATCACTTTAAATCCATTATGGAGAGCAATTCAATAAGCAATGAATTGTGGACAATCTTGAGCCGTGGACAATTTCTGTCCAAGGAAAGCGCTGATGGATTAGATATGCTAAAATCTCAAATGGAACAAGATATTTGCGATTTTCTAATGCGTCAGATTCAACATGCCATTGTTATAAATGAATTGAGGATGGCGTTGCAGCTCATCCATTTCCTTTATGAAACGGATCCAACTTCCACTGAAGCACTGAAAATCGAAATTAACATTTGGAAGAGAATCGGGGATATGGCCAAAGCTAAAAAGGCATATCAAAAATTTCAAAAGAGATATCATAAATGGATGGAGGTTAATTACAGTATATCTTTCGAATCCCTTTTAGATCAGGATTAGTGCGTTTTTCTAATGATTAACCCTTTGATTAACCCCTAAATTAATCAGCTTGCATTAATATTGTTTTCGAATAAAGCCAATTAAGCTAAATCCAGTAAATCAATTTAGCAATGTGCATATTCTAATGATATTAAAATAACCAATCTGATTATGAAATGGATTAAAAACAAACTGCTTCTTATTTTTTGCGGTACGTTATTGTTTACCGCCTGTGTTCAGGAAAAGCAGGGGCCAATGGAGCTTGATCTTTCCTGCCTGAACAATTATCTGGATACCATGCAAGTTCTTTTGGATACAGCCAAAATAGGTGAAGTCGATGGAACTTATCCTAAAGCGAATGCCATTGAATTAGAACAGGCATTAGGCCATCTCAAAGAGGGGATTTCCAAAGCAAAGGCCGGCTATTTTGTCTTACCTTTTGAGGTGAATAGCTTTTGTATCGACGCTAGTAAAGCCATTCAAACATTTCGAAATTCCTATCAGGAAACATTGTCGTCTGGTACTGTTGGTGAATTACAGGTATTTGGGATTGATAAAAAGGGATACATCGATTTTGGTGAGTCTAATTTGTTCAGCTCTTCCAGACAATTTACCGTAGAATCCTGGATCAAATATGACCCTGGTTTTTTTGAGTTTGCCATTGGAGATTTTGTCGCCACTTTTAGTCATGATGGTAAAGGTGTAAAACAAGGTTGGATGGTTAATTTTATGGGAAGTAACCTCCGTACGACGCTTGGAATGGGACCTCAGCAAGACCGTGTATTGGAGTGGGGCGCAGCCTATCCAACCAATTATGGGCAATGGAATCATCTTGTAGCTGTTTATGACGAATCCTTGGCCTCGGATCAGTTAAAGATGTATATCAATGGTAAATTATTATTCTCCAAATCTAACGATATCAAGGATCCAGCGGGTGTATTACAAAAATATCAGCCGAATAGCCGCAATCTTAAGATGTGGGCTTTTGTAGAGCCCGAGGACAATAATCGTGGTATGACGGGATATATAAAGAAATTTCGATTATGGAGTAGCGCTAAATCAGCTGTAGAAATAGACCAGTTGATGACTGCTGAAGTGTCTGGAACGGAATCGGATTTGATATGCGCTTGGGATTTCGTGAAGGTACCCGAAAACAGCCAGTCGATCCCAGATAAAACCAATAAGTTCCATGCAAAAATTGTAGGCCAGCATAAATGGCACAAAATCAAATAAGGAGATCAATATAGTATCAATTTATAAAAAGATAAGGATGAAAATTTATTATAAATCTATTTTCACTATGGCAGTGCTTATGCTGTTTTCCATTGTTGTTATTGGACAGCAGCGTCAAGTGAAAGGTCGGGTGAAAGACAAGTCTGGCACTCCTTTGACGGGAGTATCTATTTCAACTAATTCAAGATCGCTGGCATCAAGTAAGTCTGATGGAACCTTTGATTTGAACCTTCAAGTGGGCAATTCGTTGACATTTACTTTATTGGGATATGAATCGGTTATTACGACTGTTCCTGCCAGCGGAAGTCTAGAAGTAACGATGATGAGTAAGGACGAAAACCTCGATGAAGTCGTTGTTTATGGTTATGGAAAAGTGCAAAAAAAGGATTTGACAGGCTCAATTGCCAATATTCAAAATTCGGAGTTGGTTCAAGCGCAAGCCACCAATGTAACCGAAGCGCTAAATGGTAGGGTAAGTGGAGTTTTGGTTACCAAAACCAACAATAGACCTGGAGCCGATATGAGTGTTCAAATCAGGGGAACGAATTCATTCAATTATTCCAACGAACCTCTTTATGTCATTGATGGTATTCCATCTTACTCAGGGATGAGACACTTAAATGCCGCAGATATTGAGTCTATCGATATTTTAAAGGATGCATCTTCATCTGCTATTTACGGTTCCAGAGGAGCTAATGGAGTGGTGATTATTACGACGAAGGCAGCGGGAAAAAAACAGGGTTTTCAATTAGAATACGCGGGCTCGCTCAATCTTAAAACACCAACTCGTATTCCTGATATGATCGGCAATATGGGTAACGGACTTGAATACGTAAATTATAAAATTGCGCTTTGGAAAAAGAAATATGGTGAAAGCTCATTAGGCCGCTCTGATTTCCTAACCACTGATGAAAAACGTCGTATTAAATATGGTGAATATTATGATTGGCTACGCGAAGTGACCTCAAATAGCTTAGGAAATACACAATACCTCAGTGCCAACGGACAATCCGAAAAGAGCAATTATGCTTTTTCTGCAGGGTATAATAATGACGAAGGACTGGTCGGTAACGAAAATTTTAAGCGTTACACGGTCAATATGGGGCTGCAGCATCGTATTTCAGGACGCTTCAAAGTCGGGATGAACAACTATTTTTCGTTTAATAGAACCAATCATGGGGCTGATGATGCACTTATCAATGCTTATTTCATCCCGCCGATTGCAAGTCCATATGACAAAGATGGGAACTATGCATTCGAAGTACAGCCCACATCAAGTAAAATAAACCCTTTTGTTCAAATAGAGAACAATAAGAAAGTTACAGAAGCGAACTTTATCAATCTAGCTGGATTTACGGAATTCAAACCTTTACAGGAGCTCACCTTCAAATCGCAATTTGCGATCCAGCTGGATAATGATACATATGGGGAATGGATTGGTCGATATACGCAGGCTAAAAGCGGTGTCAATGCACCGGATGCCTTCCGTCGGGAAAGCAAAAACCTAAATTATGTTTGGGATAATACCTTAACCTATGATAAAAACTGGGCTGATATACATAAAATTAACGTCGTCGGTTTATTTAGTATGCAGAAAGAAACTCATCAGGGATCACAGATGCGTGGTGTAGGTATGCCTTTTGATTCAGATTGGCATGCAATCCAATCAGCAGACGAAATTACCGATGTTTCGAGCTACTATTGGGAAGCAGCCATGTTATCCTATATGATGCGCTTTAATTACGGGTATAAAGATCGTTACCTCTTGACACTGACAGGGCGTAGGGATGGAACCTCACGGTTAGCACCGCAGAATAGGTGGGGATTTATGCCTTCCGCCGCGATAGCTTGGCGTATATCCAACGAAGAGTTTATGAAAAGACAACACCTTTTTAACGATCTAAAACTACGGCTGAGCTGGGGTAAGAGTGGTAACAATAATATGGACTACAATGTGGTCAATAGCGTATTGGATCTTTCTAAATATGTGATCAATGGTAAAGGACAAAATGGTTATGGCATCGGCGGGACAAAGGGTAATCCTGCTCTCACTTGGGAGATGACTTCAGAATGGAACCTTGGATTGGATTTTGCGCTATTGAACAACCGTCTGTCTGGGACAATAGATATCTATGACCGGACGACCAAAGATTTAATTTTCAGACAATCCGTGGCTGGTCTCAATGGTTTTACTTCTATTCTTCGTAATGTCGGAACAACGGGTAACCGTGGAATAGAACTCAATCTGAAAAGTATCAACGTACAACATGGCAATTTCTCCTGGAAAACAAACGCAGTTTTTTCGCTGAATAGGAACCGTATTAAGGATATTTTTGGCGACGGTAAAGATGACCTGGCGAATAGGTGGTTTATTGGTCAACCTATTCGGGTTATCTACGATTTCGAACGTTTGGGAATCTGGCAAGAAGAAGAAAAGGACATGGCAACAAAATACGGGCAGGCCCCGGGGCATATCAAAGTTGCGGATCTCAATGGCGACGGTGTTTTGGACGAGCGTGACTACAAGGTCCTCGGCACGCCTTCTCCTGACTATACCTTTGGCTTGACAAATACCTTTAGCTACAAAAATTTTGATCTTACAGCCTATGTGTATGGACGAATTGGAGGTTTATATAACGATGATTTCACCTATACATTCACCGCTTGGGACAACGAGCACTGGAATAAATTGAATGTTGCCTATTGGACACCGGAAAACAGAAGTAACAGCTATCCACAGATCGGGGCACAGTCCTATTATACCCAAGTATTGGGAAAAGTGAGCGGCACTTTTGTAAAAGTACAGAATATTACCTTAGGGTACACATTGCCTGCCGCGTTGGCTAAACGGTTAAAAAGTAAATCTTTTAGGGCCTATGCATCCGTTATTAATCCATTTACATTTACAAAGTACCTGGGGCCCGATCCAGAGATTATCGGCGAAAATCTTTACACTCAACTTTCCATCTATCCTCGCATATTTAATGTTGGGGTGAATGTTTCATTTTAATTATTACGACATGAAGAATATATTTAAAAATCAAATAAACCTTTTCGTGCTGGGCGTTTCGCTGATGGTTGGTATGGTCGGTTGTTCCAGCTTTCTCGATGTCGATTCGCCTTCTGTAGTAACCGATAAATTTTACGATAGCAAAGAAGGTCAGCAAAAGTTGCTAGTCGACTTATATGTGAAGAGTAGAGCTGTTTTTAATACAGGTGAAATGCAATATTTCGGAACGGACCTCTACATGGCAATTACCGAAGGTGAATCGGAGCGGATGTTCAACGGTTATGATAAGACCTTCAATGGTACAGCGCCAGTTGTAGGCGGATATTGGAACAATTTATATAAGATTGTACAAGAGTCCAACATTCTGCTAACTCGAACAACTGCAGACATTGCTGGAACAGACTATCCAAAAATGGTAGCGAAAGGTAAATTCTTCCGTGCCCTTGCATATTATTATTTAGTGGAAACATTCGGGGACGTCCCACTTTATCTGGAAGAACAGAAAGAGGTGCTGAAAAGTGTGCACCGTGCCTCCGAAACGCAGATCTATAAACAATTGATTGAAGATCTGGAAAGTGCAAAAGGGACCCTTCCATTCGGAAATGCTGAGCTAGGAGAAGTAAATGACGCTGCAATTCGATTTTTGTTGGGGAAGCTTTATCTAACGCGGGCATATAAATCTTATGCGGTGACGACAGATTTTAAAGATGCGGCACAAAATTTTATGAGTATCAGTCAATCGGGTCAATATCGCTTATTGGGATCATATGCGAGTGTGTATGACGAAAATAATCAAAATAATAGCGAAGTAATCTGGGCGATGCAATATGGCACGGACAAGAACTATGTCGGTGGGGGGAATCCACAGCAGCAGCTATTTGGCTTTAACATAACTGCATTGGAGCCTGACCTTTTTGTTCGTAATCAAGCTGACTATAGCGCTATGAGTAGGCAATATTGGGTTATACCGCGTGTTCATGAATATTTTGACAATCCCGATGTGGATACACGTTACGACGTAACCTTCAAACGTTCATTTATAGTGAATAATCCAGCAAGTGAAGATTTTGGCAAATTGGGGATCTATTTTCCACGCTGGAATGACCATTCGGGGAATGTTGTTGGAGCGTTACGTTTTTACCCCTTTAAAAATGGAAATGACTACAATTGGTATCCGCAGTCTACTGCATTGCCTGTACTGACCAATGCGATAGACCGGATGCCCATTATCCAAAAATTCAAAGATACCAAAATGCCCTGGGGTGGGGCAGGTACACGAGAAGATGTTATATACCGTCTATCGGATGCATATTTATTAGCAGCAGAGGCCTATTTGGGCATGCATCAAAATCAAGAAGCACTCCATCTTGTCAATGAGCTCCGCAAACGCGCTGCGCTATCCGAGACTGCTTTCAACGATCAGCTCAAACTGTCGGCTCTTAGCTTGGATGTACTGCTCGATGAAAGAGCACGCGAACTTATGGGCGAGCACGATCGCTGGTTTGATCTAAAACGGACCGGTAAACTTATTGTGCGGGCGAAGGCCAACAATCCATTGGTTCAAAAATACAACAACCTAAACCCCGTTCACCTATTGAGGCCTATTCCACAGGATGAAATCAATAAAACCGAAGGATTGACCCAAAATAATGGTTATAATTAAATTGAATGCTTTATGAAATACGCTATGATTACTGGAATAATGCTTGCCCTATGCAGTCTATTTTTGAGCTGCTCAAAATATAAAAGTCCCGATATCAATCAAGGTATGAATGATACCGTTCCACAACTATATGAAGAGCTTTACGAGCCCATTAAAGATAACGGGCAGTATAATTTATTAGAGATGACGGTAAAACCCAAACGATACTGGTCTGTCGTGGAGGTTCTTAACGTTGGTTCTAGAAACAATATTGGTGAAAGCAATGAAATACGAGGCTTACAGTATCATTTATTGGCGCAATCGCTCGCTGGGTTGACCAACCGTGCTGTACAGCAGGGAAAGAGCCAGATCGCTGTCTGGTTGCATGATCATGCGGGGCGGGAATCCTACAGCCTGTCTAAGCAGGCGTTGGGTGATCTTGGGGTTAGCGAACAAGGGATGCAAAGTGCCATTGAGCTGGCGCGGAATAATTATGGCCCGTCCGATGGGATCAAGTTGCAGATAAAAGATCTATTCGACGGTTATGTACTCACGGATGTAACAAATAATCCAGAAAGTAATATCGTGGCTTCAGTGGCTTCTTCCGTGTACAATGCGTTGATTGTTGATGTACGCGACAAGGCCAAATATGATGCGGCCGGATATGCGATGAAATATGATGCGCGTAATAAATCCACGGCAGATGCCTGGAAAGAATTTAAAACGAAAGTTAGCAACAAAGCGTTGGTGGTTATGCCCGTACAGACTGGAGAATTGCGCGACTTCGCAATTGCCAACAACTTATTTGTCCTCAACATTAATAAGCAAAAAGAGAACGCAACTGCCGGCCAGAATTTACAGGTGTATGAGGAAATATTATCGTGGCTGGCGCCTGGCGCCCCAATCTATGGATGGGAGCAAGGCGTGGATGAGTCGGTATTCGTAAGCAGGGCATCTGCCAAGGGGCATGTCTGGGTCCCTAGCGATTGGACGTATAATATTCCATTGACTTCATTGACATACAAACAGCGTCAGACAGGTGTATTGGCTAAGGTTGTCAATCCGCAGTTTATCGACTGGTCGAAGGATAAGAAATTCGTTGCTTATTATCTTTCGGATGGTGACAATGTACAGTGGATGATGAACGATTTTGTTTCTGATTACTATCAAAACAGCGATGCCGCGAACATGAAAATGGGGTTTGGTATTTCTGCGAGCAATCTTTTGCAAATGGCACCAAGTCAATTTAGTAACGTCTTTAATAAGCAGCATCGTGATTATACTTTGATTGAAGCCCTTGGAGGTGGTTATCAATATGTTGATAATTTTGGGATCGAAGATAACCGTACCACACGTCTGGCCAATTTGGCCAAAGATGTTGCACAGCATATGCGGCAACATCGCATTAAAGTGCTTGGACTGATGGCTAAAGATGTGAAGTCGGCAGCTGCCAAAGAAGGGTATCAAGCATTTATTGATGCTAATGATCAGCTCGAGGGACTTGTTGTCTTACAATACAGTCCTTATGCAGGCGGAAAGGGAGATATTATTTGGTTGAAAAATAAACAAGGGTATGAGATTCCGGTCATTAGCATTCGTTATACGCTTTGGAATTTTGGAAATGTTAATCATGAACGGGAGGGAACCCCAGCTTATATTGCCCAAAAACTTACAGCAGACACCGAAAATAAGTTCTCCGTAATCGGGGTGCACGCGTGGAGTAAGTTTAGAGATATTGGCAAAGGGGCAGATCCTATCGCGGAAAATACGGGCGGAGAGTTGGACGGAGCTTCGGCGGCAAAACTTATGCGAAACCATTTGGGAATAGATTTCGAGACCGTCAACGTCCAGGAATTGATTTGGCGCATACGTATGAGCCACAATAAAGAGGAAACAGAACGATACTTGAAATCCTATTACTAAGCACGGATCTAACATACAGTCGATAAAACAATACATCTTCCGTTGAGTCATTCTGCCATTGCATGGGCTCGCGGCGGATGTATTGGAAGTCTGCACGATGATAGGTGGCCTTTGAGATAAGCTTGCGCTCGCTAAGATTTGTATTCAACGTTTTCAAATGCTTAATATGTATCCGGAATGAAATTCGCTATTAGACCTATTCAACATTTTTTCAAAGTCGCGATGCTAGCAGATCGGTAGGCGTGTAACCAAAATGCTTTTTAAACGCATAGGAGAAATGTGAAAGATTTTCGAATCCTACCGCGTAACAAACTTCGATTGGTTTCATTCTTTTTTCAACAAATTGATAGTGTGCTAGCTCCAATCGTTTTTTTGTTAACCATCGCTGCGGTGTGAGGTTGAAAATCTTGCTAAAATCCCTTTTGAAGGTGGTTAAACTTCGTCCTGTCAGATAACCGAATTTTTCCAGCGATAAATTGAACATAAAGTTCTTTTCCATATAGCCTGCCAGGTCAATTTTGCCGGGTTCTTCAAAGTTAGCCAAAATAGGATCTATTTCTTTATCTATCGCCCGGAGGATACTGATTGCTTCCGTGATTTTCAGGGAGGCAATGTTCTCGGGCAGTTTCTGTAGTTCAAAATAAGGAATCAATGAGGAAAGACAGCTTTCCAGTAAAGGATGATTGTTAAAGCTGTATATCTTTTCCGATTTTCGAGCAGAAGGCTTTATGGTCAGATTTGCATAGAAATTTTTTAGCTTCTCACTCGTTAAGTGCATCACGACCGTTTTGTGAGGCTGTCCATCTTTTGGGTAGTTGATAATTGTTGCTAACTGATTTCTTGGTATTAAAAAAATATCACCTTCTTTAAAGAAGTAAGTTGCATCGGCTTGTACAATTTTTGTTTCACCGGAAATAAACCAGATTAACATATGGCACTCGAAACTGATATCCGATTTGAAAAACTTATCCTCATAACAGGATAGCTTAATATCATCTGTTATATATTTTGCTTTATACTCCATGATTCGAATTTTCTGTTCGGCTTTAAAGGCATTGTGATGACATAAATATAAAAAATTAATAGCTAAATCTTTTATCGTAAGCCGTTTGGATATTAGTCTATATTGAACTTTACTCCGATCATTTCTTCACTAAGGTGCCAAAGGCGTTTTGCTGAATCTTTATCCAATGAATATTGTTGGACACCGTTCTGATGCAGTTTTGTATGGGTTGGGATTAAAGGATCTGTTGGTAGCAACTCTGCGATATCGTTATCTTCCAGATATACACCGCCTATTTCATCTAATAACGGACTGGTCGCTGCAAAAACCGTAGTCGCAGCACCTTGTGGAATGGTCTTCAATGCAGCCATTATCGCTGGGTGTATATTTCCATTTTCATCTAAAAATCCTAACTTCCTCCATTGTTCCGGGTCTGCATTCCGTCCTAATTCTGTACCTCCGATCGAGCCTGGATGTAAAGAATACGCCCTTATATTAAAATCTTTGGCTCGGTTATCTAGCTCTAAAGTGAAAAGATTGCTTGCCGTTTTTGATTGACCATAAGCCTGAAGAGTTTCATATTCGCGATTTTCAAAATTTGGATCTTCAAAATTGAAGGAAGAATTATGGTGTCCAAGAGAAGATACATTGACAACTCGTGCAGCACCCGCCTGTTTTAATGCGGGCCACAGTCTAGCTGTAAGATGAAATTGCCCTAAATAATTTGTCGCTAGTTGCGATTCAATTCCACGTTGGTCGCGCTGCAAAGGGACCCACATAATACCGGCATTGTTGATTAGTAAATGAAGTGGTCTGCCTGATGAAATGAATTTTCTAGCAAATCTGTCAATAGAAGCTGGTTCAATCATATCCACTTCTTCGATTTCGATATTTACTATACCTGCTAAATTTACTTTTGCTTTTTCAACGTTTCTTGCAAGAACGATAACAGTTGCACCGGCAGAAGCGAGCGTTTTGGTAGTTTCAAGTCCGATTCCCGTATTACCTCCCGTTACAATTGCGATTTTATTGCTTAGATCAATTCCTTTAATGACGTCCTCTGAAGTAGATTTTGCTGTGAAGCCAGAACCGATTGGTTTCTGTAATGCTCCTTGATAATTGTTTGCTTTCATTTTAAAAATTTGATTTTGTTAAGACAAAGGTAGGAGGGATTTTGACGCATGGTTTTGTTTAGACGTCCTAACTTACTTTGTTTAAAAGATCAATGAAAAATATAAGGCGAACAACTCATTCAATTGACTTGTACAGGTTTTGAACGATGTTGGGGAATCAATCTTTTTCTTTTTACTGTTAATGATACCGCTGATAATACTCTTCTATCAATTTTTTGAGCTCATTGAAGTCAAGCGACAACTGATCGACCGAAATGGCTATTCCATTTTCGAGCACATGTTGTTGTACTTGTGGAGCGAACTGCTGGATATAATTTTCGGGATTGTGTAGCTTCAAAAAAACAAAATGGACACCATGGGCCATCCCTGTTGAGACGGATTGAATCGCAGTCCATTTTACAGTCCCAACCTTTATTCCTACTGGTGTACCGTTATATCGAATACCATCTGCGTTTAATAGGAGGCCGGTTCGATCTTTATTAAATAGGGCCTTTATACCACCAATCAGACAATAACACCCTAAGCCTCCTAAGGTCAACATCAGTGCCCCAGGGAAAATTCTTATTTTTTCGGCGACAAAGAAGATATAGTAGGCAAATGCCAAAGCCGCTATCGTCATCAGCAAACCAAACAGCGCTAATTTCAGGCGCTTTTTATTATCAAATTCTATGATAGTCTCATTCATAATTCACTTTTTCTTCTATGTATTTATAGGACTAAATTAGAATAACTTTCCTCAAATTTTCAAGGGAATTCCAATTCGTGGTGAACCGTTTTAAATTCGCGGTATTTTAATGTCTATCTGTATTTAAGCTATTTTCTAAACTCAATTATATCCAGCGCGATGCCTCCACGAATCATCTGTGATGATCAAAGTATTGATGGGTTAATCTATCCTCGAATCCTTTTCGAGCTTTTTGGTCTGTTTTGCTGAAAAAGTTTTTCCAAAATTGTAGCTGAAACTCAATTTTGCATAGCGTGACTTCAATTTATTCACTGTTTCAATGCTAATCACATTGCCTAAACTGGAAATAGGCGCTTTTTGTAAGTTGAAAATATCCTCAATCGTGAGGGATATATTTAACTTGTCCTGAAGCACTTTTTGCTGTAAACCCGTCGTGATATATCCCGTTGCGCCATATTGCATTTGAAAACTATTTTTTTTCGATGCATAAAAGCCGAGTATTTGAACAGTAGTCTTTGGCAGAATATAGATGAAAGTATTGATCGACCCACTAAAGTTGACAATCCCAGGTAACAAAATATCTTCTGTATTGTTCGATCTGAAAGTTGGGCGTTGTGCTGATAAATATGTACTGACATTCACGCTGCTTCCAAACTTGTTTTGCGACATGACATAACCTCCAATTTGATTTAGATTGTAATCATTATAATAGTTAAACTCTGGACTCCCAACTTCCTCATTATATCTGGAGATATATGTAAACATATTCTTCGAGGAGTTTCCATATAAAGAAAATATCAGTGAATGGTTGCTATTCCACTTATGTGAATATTGCAGATCTAGCCTATTCGCAAAATATGGCTTCAAATGCGTGTTACCATTGGTGAAATAGATAGGATTATTGTTCACCGCAAAAGGATTGAGCATACTATATCCGGGACGTTCGATTCTTCTGTTCCCTGATAAAGCAATGCTGTTTTTAAGGTCTTCGAAATCATAACGTATATTAAAGTTGGGAAATAAATTAAGATAGTTGTTTTTAATTTGTTCGTCAGTTAAAACGGCTCGTAATTGATAGTCGAATGATTCTAATCGCAAGCCTAAATCGAAGGAGAAGTGTTTCAATTTACCATTCAGAGAAGAATAGGCTGCAAGTATATTTTCGTTATAGTGAACCTTATTTTCACTATTTAATTCTCCTGCATCGATAATTCCATCTGTGGCTAGATTCTTAAAGAAGCTTTCTGTATTTGCACGGGCATATTTTGCACCGAATTTTAGATCAATACCCTTTCCAATGTTTGTTTTGTAATCTGTATTGAATGTCCAGATTTCATATGGTCTGGAAGTAATAAAATTTCTGCTATCATTTTCTGAGGAATTTATTTCCGTGTTAGAAAAATCATATGCCTTTCTCCAGAATGAAGTGTTATTCTCATTCGAGTATTTCGCGTAATTCATACCGATCGAAAGCTTGCTTTTCGTTTTAAAATCTTTATCATAAATGAAATCGGCGATATGAAAATTATTGTCCAAAAACATGAAGTCCTGCTGTTTAAGCTGCCTTTGAAATTGATCTTCCCGATTATAGATCGTAGCATCTCTTTCATTAGGAAATTTGCCATAAAAGCTGGCGTACCAATAATTAAAAGAGAGTGTGCTCGTCGAATCAATATTATAAAGTGTATTGGTTTTCATGGAATGTGTTCTTTGGGATCTTTCGCTGGCCTGTTCTTGTCTATAGAGATAACTAGAATCGGGTAAGTAATAGTTTTTTATTAGATCGTTTCGTTTATGTAGGTTTTCACTATATGAAAAATTATAACCCACTGAAATTTCAAACTTACTTTTTTTAAGATTCAAATTGAGCGATTGGTCGGTCCCCCAAAGGGTGGAAACACTTGTACTTACCGACCCAAAGAACCCCAAATTGGAATTTTTCTTAAGTCTGATATCGAGCACACCTCCATCTCCGGCGGAATCATATGCCGCACCTGGACTTGTAAGCACGTTAACGGACGAGACCTCATTGCTCGGTAGAGATTTCAGGTAGTTCAATAAATCTTGACCACCCAAATTGGCTTTCCGACCATTGATCAATACAGTAGCTCCTTTTCCAAGCAATTGTAATTTGCCTTCCATTTCATCAACTGTTAATCCCGGAACCTGCTTGAGCAGTTCTGCTATATTTGTACTATTGCCTAGTATATTGTTTTCCGCATTAAATCTATACCCACCGGTAATAAGTTCTAGGGGAGGTTTTCTGGAAGAAACTGCGACCTCCTCAAGCTTATTGTCAATCTTATGAAGCTTTATAGTACCCATATCTATATTGCTCCCGTTGGGTATTACAATTCTTTTTATCTGAGACTGAAAGCCCATATGATTGATTTTTAGGTAAAATGAACGCTGACTATGGGTCAATTGGAAGTCCCCACTTTCATTTGTCACCACTGTTCTGACAGGATTACTGCCACTTTGATGATCCAGTAAGGATATGGAAACTAAATGAACAGGTTCGTTAGTAATAGAATCAACTACTTTGCCCGTAACAGTAAAGGTTGAATCGATGAATGAAATGATCGTCGTGTTAGACGAAGCATGAGATATAGCGAAAAACAACAGGTATGGGAGAAGTAGGGCATTTTTTTTTAACTCTTTCATGTATTTAAGGTTCTTGTGCAAAGCTTGATGACGATTTTTTGTGGTTAGTGACTATAGGTTAGTCGAGCTCACGGAAAAAATGTTGCACGTGTAATAATAAAAACGAACATAACTTTAGAACCTTGGTCTTGTTATAGTTAAAGCAAGTCTCTATCCTCGATGGGTTACAGTTTGCCACTATTAAGGCTATGATGTTGGTTTATTTTTATTCTAAAAAATATTATTTTTAAAATAATTAAAACAAATATGGTATATTTATGTTCTAAATAAAGTGTATGAAATATCAGCTTTTAAAAGAAATCATTGGATTAGTTGAAGAGTTTGAACAGGAAAACGTAGACGGAATCTATAGCACTGACGCAAATGGATTTAAACGTTGGATAGTAACAAAGGAAACCGATGTTCTCGAAGAACCCAATTGGGACGGTAAGGAAAATGGGCGTAGTCCGGAAAGTGTCATCAGCACGTTAATAGTGCATATGAATAGGTTCGCAAAAAGTTATTCAAAGGCTGCTATTTGGGAATCTGATTTTTCCACACAAGAGGAGTTTATCTATCTTATTACACTACGGTCCTTTGGTGAGATGACAAAAATGGAATTGATCAGAAGGAATATTCATGAAAAACCAACCGGCATGGCCATTATAAACCGTTTGATCAAACAAGGTTGGATACGTCAACACGATTCAAAACTGGACCGCCGGAGTAAGTTGCTGTACATCACGGAAAAAGGCTTGTCGGCATTGGACCGGCAAATGGGAAAAATACGTCATGCGACGCAGATTGTTTCAGGCGATTTGACCTACCACGAAAAAATAACATTGATAAGTTTATTGGATAAACTGAGCAAATTTCATCAATTAATCTATGATAGAAATATTGCACCGGAAAAATTGCTGGAGCAAGTGAAGTTATAATCCACATCGGGATGCGATAGAAATGACAAAAGGCAATAGGATGTGTACATTACTAGTTGCGGTGCCAATAACTCGATTGGGAATTGCCCAAGTAGTTTAGCTAAAAAAACAAATGAAAAAGAAGGTAGCCGTTATTGGCGCAGGTTTTTCGGGTCTTTCAGCGGCAGCGTATCTTGCTAAAGCAGGGTACGATGTGCATGTTTTTGAGAAACATACGCAGCCCGGTGGAAGGGCGAGACAATTCAGTACGACAGAAGGATTTAAATTTGATATGGGACCGAGCTGGTACTGGATGCCCGATATCATTGAGTCCTTTTTTTCGGATTTTGGATGCAGCACAGCTGATTTTTTTGAGCTTGTATCGCTCAATCCTCAATTTGAAATGATATTTGACTCCGGACAAGTTCGTGTTCCGGAATCCTATCAGCAATTAAAACTATTATTTGAACAGATCGAACCTGGGGCGGGTACGCAATTAGATCGATTTATGGAAGCTGCAAAATTTAAGTATGAAGTGGGGATGCGGGATTTCGTCAATAAACCCTGTCACAATTGGGGCGAATTTCTCTCTCCAAAAATTGCACTTAGCGCTTTTAAGCTGGATTTGCTTTCCAATTTCCGATCCTATGTTGCCAAATATTTTAAGGACCAACGATTGCGGACATTAATGGAATTTCCGGTCATATTTCTGGGCGCCTCACCCAAGGATATTCCGGCATTATATAGCCTGATGAACTACGGCGGTTACGCACTTGGCACTCATTATCCGAAAGGAGGTTTTTTTCAATTAGTACTGGCGATGCAGCAAGTAGCGGAGAGGCAAGGTGTCACTTTTCATTTCGATCATAATGTTGATACATTAAAAATTGAAAAGAATAAGATCACTTCATTAGGTGTTAATGGCGTAGATTACGCATTTGATCTTGTGGTTGCATCCGCTGATTATCATCATATCGAAACACTACTTACCAAGGAGTTGAGAAACTATGATGAAGATTATTGGAAGAGTAGGACCTTTGCCCCTTCGAGTTTGATATATTATCTGGGGATGAAATCCTCCATCCCAAATCTAACACACCACACACTGTTCTTTGAGCATCCGTTGGACGATCATATTGACTGTATATATGGTGAAAAAAAATGGCCCCAAAATCCACTGTTCTATGTATGTTGTCCATCCAAAACGGATCCTCATGTGGCTCCTGCAGGCAGTGAGAACCTCTTCTTGTTGATGCCATTGGCGACAGCTATCTCAGACGATGATGAAACACGTGAAAAATACCTAATTAAGATGTTAGAGCGTTTGGAAAAGCATACTGGTACAAAAAACCTATACGAGCAGATTACATACAAGAGAAGTTACTGCGTAAGCGACTTTATCAGCGATTACAATGCTTACGCTGGAAATGCTTATGGGCTAGCAAATACATTAAAACAGACAGCGGTATGGAAACCCAAGATTAGAAATAAGAAAGTCCATAATCTTTTTTATTCAGGTCAGCTGACAGTTCCTGGTCCCGGAGTACCTCCATCCATCTTATCGGGGAAAATTGTTGCCAAAGAAGCCATTGATTTATATCGTAAAACATAAGACCATGAAAAAGCTATTTGATGAACTCGCTTATGAAGTAAGCAAAAAAACAACTGAAAAGTATAGTACAAGTTTCTCGCTTGGTATATTGGCCCTCAAGCCAAGCATTAGGGCTAGTATTTATGCAATCTATGGCTACGTAAGGTTGGCTGATGAAATAGTCGATAGTTTTCATGGTTATGATAAGCAGCGACTTTTGGCGCGGTTGTACCTCGAGACTAACTGTGCTTTAGAGGAAGGTATCTCATTAAATCCGATATTACAGTCTTTTCAGGAGACGGTGCATAAGTATGCTATCGACATCGAGCTGATCCGACAATTTCTGCATAGCATGGAAATGGATCTGAATAAGGTCGACTATAATTCCGAACGTTATAAAGAATATATTTATGGTTCGGCTGAAGTGGTGGGGCTGATGTGTTTACAGGTTTTTACAGAAGGTAATAGAGAGCGCTATGAGGAGTTAAAACCTTACGCCATGAAACTGGGTTCTGCATTTCAAAAAATAAACTTCTTGCGTGACCTCAAGGACGATTATCAGGTGCTTGGACGTACCTATTTTCCAAACCTGGATATGGCGGTGTTTGACAATGCACTCAAAAGCCAGATTGAGGATGAGATACACAGCGAATTTAAGGAAGCGCTTTTGGGAATCAAAAAATTGCCTGCATCGGCAAAATTTGGCGTTTATCTGGCTTATAAATATTATCTTTCATTATTTGCGAAGATTCGGAAAAAATCCTCCAAAGAAATTCTGGAAAGCAGGATTAGGATACCTAATGCGCAAAAAGCCTATGTAGCTTTTAAAAGTTATCTACGTTACAAAGCTGCTTACTTATAAAATAGAGTTATGAATTTTATTACAGTATTGGTCACTTTTATTGCTATGGAGGGCGCCACCTGGCTTATCCATAAATACATTATGCACGGCTTTCTCTGGATATTACATCGCGATCACCATGATCACAGCAATGTGGGGTTTCTGGAAAAAAATGATTACTTTTTTATCATTTTTGCCCTTCCCACGATCGCGTTGATGTATTTCGGGTCGTTAAAGGGGTACAATTATCTGTTTTATATTGGATTGGGAATTATGCTCTATGGTATGGCATATTTCTTTGTGCATGATATATTTATCCATCAACGTTTCAAATGGTTGAGTAAAACGAATAACCGTTACTTTTTGGCGCTTCGTCGCGCCCATAAACAACATCATAAACATTTAGGCAAAGAGGAGGGCGAGTGTTTTGGCTTTTTATATGTTCCAATGAAATACTTTAAAATGTATACTAACAATGAAAAAATATGATGCAATATACTTATTCGCTTATCTTATTTTTTACGGTCATAATCTGTTTTGTCGCATCCTTCGACAAGCGGCTTCGATTCGATCGTGAGTTCATCCCATTTTTAAAGGCATCAGCGCTTGTTGCTGTATTTTTTATAGCTTGGGATGTCTGGTTTACCAGTAAGGGAGTGTGGTGGTTTGATACAAGATATACCTTGGGACTCGCTATAGCAGGACTACCATTGGAAGAATGGCTATTCTTTATCTTCATCCCTTTTTCATGTATTTTTACCTATTTCTGCATCGATAAATTTTTTAGATTACAATCGCTATCGGCTTTTAATAATATTGTTGTCTTTGTAAGTTTCATTATATGTGCTGTTGTTGCCCTTCGATATGCTGACAGAATCTATACCGTAGTTACCGCTGCTGTGACTATGGTGACATTGGTGCTTTTTCACTTTGTATTTCGGATACAATGGATTACGCAGGCCTCTTTAGTCTTCACTTTGCTGATGCTGGGCTTTTTACCTGTCAACGGCATACTAACCGGAACAGGATTGGAGTCCCCTATTGTCAATTACAATCCAATGGAATTTATGGGGATCAGGGTACTTACGATTCCGGTTGAAGATGCAGTGTACGGATACACTCAGTTTTTGTGGGTTCTTTACTTTTTCAAAAAGTTTCAAAGTATGCCCCTAAAATCCAATCTATAAAGTGGATGCATTTGGACAGCTCAAATAAGCTCAGAAATCCGCTGCTTTATTATTTACTTTATCGATTCTCACTTTGAATCAACAATATCTTGTAAGGCTCTAAATAAATTTAATGGATATTCGGCTAATCTGTTGCAAAGGTAGAGATACCATTCATGACCATATACAAAATACAGCTTCGTAGGATAACCCTCAGCTTTTAATTTGACCAACTGCTCTGTTTGGATGCCAAATAAACTTTCAAACTCATAAGATTCCTTTTTAGGATTTAGTTGTTCAATTAGTTTTTTTACTTCCTGCTGAATTTCATGATGGTGTGTTGCAATGGAACATAAGTGGCCTTTCGAAAATAACCTTTCAACATAATATAGATACTGTTCATTAAGCGCCTCTCCCCGTGGTATGGATAAACCTTTGGCTGTTTCAAAAGCTCCTTTTACTATCCTAATACGCCCCCTTTCTTTGCACATGGCCTCAAAGTCATCTGCCGTTCGATAGAGATATGCCTGTAGCGTAATGGAAAGATTGGAGAATTCTTTTGACGCTTTCTGATAGAGTTTTAAGATTCTATCTGTTCTTTCTGTCCCTTCGGCACTGATGATTACTTCCTTTCCCTTTGCTATTTCGCATATTTTGGAAAGGTTTTCATAACATAGGCCTTCTGAGATCTCTAGTCCAATATGTGAAAGGTCGAGCGAGACTGTTGAATTGAGGTCCTTTTGATTTATTACATGACAGATCTTTAGAAATTCATCTGTGGCTTTATCCGCTTCCTCAATAGATCGCGTACTTTCCCCCATATACTCCATCGAACACTTAAAACCTTCATTCGTTGAAATTCGTACCTTTTCTACGGTTTCGGTAAGGTTTTCACCGCCGATATAACGTTCGGCGGCTTTCTTCATGAATCGATAAAGTACCTCATTATTCAAAACATATGCTTTAGCATCTTCATTTAATGCAGCTTTCCTTAGTGCTGCAGCACCAGCTATTAGTAACTGTTCCATTTTGCAATTTTAAAATTAGCAACACAAAATACGTAAATTAAATTTTTTGCTTATTGTTTTACCCAATAAAAAGTTTTTGAAAAGATTCCTTTATGGGCCACAATTTTCAACTTTTTTCCCTGCAGGTACATTTCGCAATTGCCTTTTTGGCCAGTATCATGGTTTTGCACAGTCCCCTTCCATTCATTTTTTTCAAAATGCACATTGTAGAGGGTTGGACGTCCTTTGGGATCGAGACCAGAAAATTTTCCGTTGCTGTAAGTGATGGTGATAATGAAGCCTTCCTCGGTTTTCCATTTACCTGCAAAATTATCATTGGAGGATTGAGCAACACTCATTATTGCCATGAAGATGATGACAAGGGATGACAGTATTTTTTTCATATGTAATGATTTCATACTGCAAAGCAAATTAAAATAATCTGCAGTGTTTTTAATATATCTTAAAAAATGAAATCAGTTACCTGTTCGCGCGTATCACGCTTAGTGTTTGTTGGGTAATACCCAGATAGGAGGCAAGATGTCCCAGCGAGGTTAAATTATAAAGGTCGCGTAATAATTCTTTTTCAATAATAGACATTCTGTTGTCGATTATATTACTTGAACATTAGATGATCGTATTCTAAATCTCGGCAAGCGCAGCAGTTCCCACTTCGATCAAATTGTTTGAAAAATAACTGAAGATGTGTTGAATAACCATGCATTAAAGTTAATTAGATCCATTTTTTTTAATTTCAATTTTAATTTAATGATTTTTTTTATGTTAAAATCATTAAATTTATTAAAACAAAAAGCTGTTAATAGAGTTTCTTAACCTAAATACCTAGTATGAAAAAAATATTTATTGTAGATGATGATCCTGTGGTAACAGCGATGTTATCCAAGATTTTAAGGGATCTTGAATTTAGTGATATTGCTGTTTTTACGAACGGCGAATCTTGTCTAAATCAACTTGATCAAAAACCAGACATTATCTTTTTGGATTATCAAATGGAAAAAATGAATGGTTTGGAAGTATTGCAGGAATTAAGAAAAATCACATCAGAAAGTGCTGTTATTTTCACCACCGCATTGGAAGACCTCAGCGTAGCTATGCAATCCATTGCGCAAGGATCCGTTGAATTTTTACTGAAAAGAAATATTACGAAAAAGGAAATTCAGAAGATTTTAGCTGAAATAGATTAAAAAGAAAGGGATATTATGCCATTTACATTTGCACATCCGGCTTTGATTTTACCTTTTCGAAAAATAAATCGTCGTTATCTTTCATTTACAGGTTTAGTTGTGGGAAGTATGGTCCCTGATTTTGAATTCTTCTTTAAAATGAGGACAGGACCTAATATTGGTCATCATTTCCCTGGATTCTTTTTTCTCGATATACCGTTGGCTTTAATCTTATGTTTTATTTTTCACGAGTTTGTCAAAGGACCTCTGTATTCCAATGTACCTCTTTTTTTGCAAAAACGTCTGAAAAAATATGCTTCATTTAAATGGGGGAATTATGCTGTGGAGAACCCATTTGTGGTGCTGTTTTCTGTTACGTTGGGTATCGCAACACATGTGTTCTGGGACGCGTTTACACACGACGATGGATTTTTCGTCGAACGTTTTCATGTTCTTAATGCCACAATATTTTTTTTAAATGCTAAATTCCCCGTCTACGCAATTTTGCAGGTTATTTTTAGTCTTTTCGGTTTAGTTGTTGTATGCAATTGTATCAGGAAAATACCAAAAGATGAAAATCAAATGGCTGAAGGTTATATTAAATACTGGTCTTTGATAGCATTGTTTACACTATTGTTTTTTGTGATGAGATCATTAATCTTATCGCATTATAACACCTTTTGGGATCTCTTTATGGGGCTTATGGGCAGTTTGATTTACGCAATGATCTTGGTATCGATACTCGGGGGATACAAAAAATCAGATCGTTATCGTACTGCTGATAAATCGTGAAAAACCTGTAATGCTAGCCCAGTTTTGTAAAGGTGAAGTCTTGTGATAAATCAGATTCATCTTTTTGGAGACAAGTGAAAGGGCATAATTTGAATGAATAATTTCATTGACACCCGATAAATCTATTTCGCTAACATTGGAAGCATCAATATGAACTAATGGTATGGATGAATTTAATATTTCCAAAATTTTAGACCGCAATGCCGAGGTCTCGAATGATGTAAATCGGTTATCCAGCACAATTAAGCATGATTCTGCATTTGAATTAGTTGTAAGAATTGTGTTATTGTCCATTGCCTTATTTTTTATTAAGTTAATAAACAATTATGAAAAATCTGCTACTCTTTGTTTTGTTTTTGCTTAGCTCTACAAGATTGTCTATTGCCCAAAATGTAGTGACGACTACTGAATTAAGCAATGAACAGCGCGAAGGGTATATACAACGTGCATTGATTTTTAGAAAAAACGAAGCGTTTGAGGCGGCTATTCGTGTAGTGGATAGTATCCTTGCCGTACAACCCAAAGATGCCGGCGCGCTGCTTCTTAAAGGTGATATGCAATTACAAAAAAGAGCTTTTGGTGATGCCGTGAAAACATTTGAGTCATTATTGGAATTAAATTATGAGCCCATTACCACCCGAATTAATCTTTCCTATGCACTATTTATGCAACATCATCCTACAAAAGCTATCAAGTATGCAAAGATGGCCTGGGAGTTGGATAAAGACAACCAAAATGCGATTGTCAATTACTTTAATGCCATGTTATGGAATATTCGGACGAAGCAAGCAGCTGCCTTTCTTGCGGAACAGCAAACAAAACTCAATCCAGAACAGCGGTTGCTGCTCCGGGCCCGCCTGTTAACGACGTCGGGTGATTATAGAAACGGCTTAGCATATTACGATTCGCTCTCCGTAAAATTTCCAAATAAATACTATATCAAAGAATATGCAGAGGTACTTTTAGGTAAAAAAGAATTCAAGGAAGCACTTCACTATATGAGACGTGACACAACGAAGTTTTCGCCAAAGGAGCTTCAGGAATTTATGGATAAATATCATGCATGGCGTAGGCAGAATGCAGGTACTGAATTTAGTTACTTTAAGGATGTAGGGGATAATATAAGGTTAGAAAATTCTGTGTGGTGGCAACAAGGTGAGGGGCGCACTTACAGGTTAAGCCTGCGAGCAGGCTTGGGATCCGTCGAATCGCCAAATGTAGAAAAGACCAAACTACAATTTGCACATCTCAATATGATTGAAAGATGGAGTAAAGCTTGGTCAGGGACTACCGATGTGCACTTACAATGGATCGATCCAGCTGGCCGCGAACGATACTTCGGCATTACAGGAAAACAAACCATACAATATCAACCGCATGACCGCAGAATGATCGGTTTGTTTATTGGATCAGATATTTTAAATTACACGGCTTCGTTGCTTGGACAAAAAATCAGAAGTACAAATCTTGGTTATGTCGCCCATATCATGTTAGGAGGTAAATATGGCTTTTATTCGCAAGGTAACATTGGTTTCTTGACGGATGATAATACGAGTCAACAGTTCTTTGGCTCGTTCTATCACCTTTTCAGAACTGAACCTACTTTTAAAGCCGGTATTAACTTTTCGGCACTGCATTTTAAAGATAACAGTATTCAATACTATTTTTCGCCCAATAGATATTTAAGTACGGAAGTGTTTTTGGACTATACAACCCCTTTGCCACTTATATCAAGTTTCTACTTTCAAGTTCAGGGAGCTGCCGGCATGCAACAGATAGAAAAGCAGTCCTGGGAAAGTGCTTTCCGGGTACAGCCAGAGATTGGATTCCGCTTACGTCATTTCGAATCTTCTTTCAAATATCAGACAAGCAACGTTGCTTCCAGTACCGGAACAGGATATCGTTTTAATTGGTTTACTTTGCGACTTGCCTGGCGATGGTAGCTTATTTCTTTTTCACAAACGTGAAATATTTTTGCAATATATAATTGATTGATAATGTAATCGCAGTCGATATAATTTTTGCTAGAGTAGGTTCGGCCCGAAATACGACGATGAGCGTTTTCATGATTAGGTAATCTGTTCCTAGGCCTTGTAAGACAACTATGAAATATTTAATAAGTTTTTTTGCACCCTCTGTTTTTTCTGTAATCCCCGCCTCAAATGCAAAGGTCCGCGCAAGCCAAAAACCAGTTGGAACGGTTATTAAAAAGGCGATAACTAAGCTGATTGTATAAGACTCAAAATGGACACCAGCGACTGCGAGACCAGCTTTTGGCAGTATAAAATGATAGCTTAGTACAAAAATCAGGATATTTAAAATAGTGTTTAAGGCACCTACAGCCAGATAAGCGTATAACTGATAAGGAATAAACTTTTTGAACAGTCTATAGAAAAGATTTAAAAACAACGTGATAATTTTAGCCATGATCAATTCCTTTTTTTCGTTATCAATACTTGTAAATGGGAAATATACCATTCAGCAAGTTCATTCATCGGTAAGCCTTTGGCTGCTGCATAATTTTGATCTTCAATTTTTCGACGTTCTTCTGGGTTCTGGAGTAGATAGGCAACAGCTTCAGCCATGCTAGCAGCATTATCAGTTTCAAAGAATGCGCCGCTGTAGCCTTCTTCTTCAACTACGCGTTCGAGGTCATCGATTTTGGGTAATATACAGGCTCGCGCATAGCTCCCAGCCTGATGAAGTATTCCCGAACTGCCGGTTGTTGTTGTGTATGGAAAAATAATAAAAGTGCTATCTTGAAAAATTTTAGCTACGTCTTCTTCGGCGATGTACCCTGTAAACACAAGATCTTCGACCTCATTGTATTTTTGCTGTACAGCGTTTAAATATCCTTTCACATTGGGATTGTCGGTCCCCGCAATGGTCGCCACAAATTTGTATTCAGGATATTTTGCTCGAAGTATTTGTGTAGCCTCAATAAGCACTTCCACTTTCTTGTAAGTGCCAAATTTACCAAAGGCCATTAAGTTTATGACCCTTAGAGGTTCATTTAAATAGGTCCTTTCCGGAAGTTCGAAATTACCATGTGGAAGAAGGACGACGTGGTCAGCATGATATTTTTTTCTTAGAATATCTACATACTGTGATATCGTTACACCCACAAGGTCAGCCTTTAATATAATTTTGGTAAGCATTTCTCCAATTTTCAGTAAGATATTTTCTTTCCATTTGGCCTTGGCCATCCCTATCGTATCAAGCTTTACGGTCTCTGTTATATTATGAAGCAGTACAATCGAAGGAATTTGAAGTTTTCTACATAGCCAGGGTGTGAAAAGTCCAAGTGCTGCTGGAATTTTACGGTCGCCGAAAGTCATAAATTGCATGTTGAAAATGATCGCGTCAACTTTTAATGATTTCAGCCGCTTATAGATATGCCAGGATGATAACAAGCTGTTAAATTTCCAACAAGGTATAATGTCAATTCCTTCCGTTTTATAACGTTGATAATCGCGGTCATTTTCCAGATGATCCGTCAGAACGTAAATTTTCTCTACTGGGAATTTTCCAATAAAGCTTCTGATCAAGTGATAACCATATTCGTTAAGCGTTACTTGACTTGGAGGATAAGGTGATATAAAGGCTATATTCATAAAACTATTTTGGGATTAACAATTTTGCTATCAATTACTTTTAGCCCATCAAGGCGCCAGTTGTCACCTTGAAACAAAAGGACGACAGCCACAGTGACGAGTTCGGATTTTACCTTGTTTTCTTCTATATGATAGTTTAGCAGCACTGCGCTGTCTGTCGCTATACAGATCAGATTGTCGTTCGACCAACTACTTATAATAAGGTTGTGACTAAGGTCTTCTCTTGATAGCACGCTTTTAGACAGGGGGGTATGGCGTCTTGAAAGAAACTTAAACCAATCTTCGGTATAAAATTCTTTTCCCGTTGTCACGTCGTTTGTTTCAAAAAGATAATTTAGATGAGCCCATATTTTGCTGTAATCTAATGCTAACTTGCTCAGTGAAGCTTTTGGTGGTGCGATCCGAGATCGAATTATCATGTTTATGGTCGGTTTATTCCGGTTTTCAACAACATCGTCTTTAGTCATAAAACTGGGGAGAATTTCAGCCTTAGGAGCAACTCTTATTTGCAGGTAAGCAAATACTGCTATGATTACTACAATCAGATAAAATGCCAGTTTCATAAAGTTGATTTTATTTCTGCTGCTTTTGAGCTGCGGTCTCCAATTTTTACACGCAATTTTTTGCTACCCTTGTTCCCAATTGTAAGTTTTATTTTGGCATAACCTTTCTGCACCAAAACTTCGCTAATGGTGGTTTTTTCTTCTTCCGTCAAAATAAATTGCGCTAAGGTTCCATTCGCGATAAGATTATTAAACTGATCAACAAGTGGCCCCGCCTCCACTTGAAGCAAGCTATCTGATACCCTGTTGATGTTGATTGGTATGGATGAACAGGTGCCAGGATTGACGTAATAACAGGAGAGCGGATTGTTTTGCTCTGGACAATAGATTCCGGCTTTTGCCGATACCGTATAACTCTGTTCGCCAAAGAATTCAGTGGAACTGATCGGGTGTAAATTTCTGTCTTTGTCAATAAGTATAGATAAGCGTTGTTGGATTAAACTAGAATCTGGATTAAATGTCCGCGGGGAATAGAATGTCTTGGCGTTAGGTTGATTATGTCCCTTATTCTTTATGCTTAGGGGAAAATGATACACATTCTTTCCCAAAAGCAACAATTCAGCAGGTCCTTCGGTGACACCGGTAACTTGATGCAGGCTAACATTGAGTTTTCCATTTTCAATAGCAGTTGATAATTCAATGGGCTGAGAAAAGGAATACAATATAGCACGATAATTTTCGTTCGGACTCCAGTCAAACGATATATCATTTGCAGGCAGTACCAAGTCGTAATTATTTAAAGGCCACTGTGGTGCGCTAATTTCTTTTGTACAAGCGGAAAAAAGAGAAAACAATACGATGTATGGGCTAAATTTTCTCATTGCAAATAAAATTCTTCGGCAATAAAACTGTGTGGAATGGCTTGTATTCCCTTATTAATCCTATAATTTGTTGCAATCTGTGGCAAAAGGTTGATCTGTTGTTTACCATTTATATGGACTGAAATTACTTTTACGTCAATTTTTTTTGCCATATGCTGCAATTTTCGAATATTGGTACTGATGAATACTTCATTTCCACTGCGTAAAGCCGTTGGGTGTGTAATCAGTTGAGTCTGCCAAATAAGACCATTTTTGTCCTTTTCCACCACTAAAAAACCAGGGATAGTCAGTGGTGTAGTTAGGTTATTTTGGTAACGCGTTTCTAGCTCAATGTTATTCGAATCGATTTCTTTGACTTCATAAGAAAGCTCGCCGCCGTGTATATACCCTTTTTCACTCACATCCGTTTCTACATTTAGCACTACAGATTGCAATACCAAAGAATCCATGCTTTTGTTTTTCTCCAGGTCAATCTGAAATGGGCTTGAAGCTTTTGGTGCTAAATTATATTGAAAAAGTTCCTTTGGAAAATATATTTTTTCGATCCCGTTGTTATATTTTACAGTTAGTTTTAATGATACATTGGCAGGTACATCATCTATATTCATGAGTTCTCCAGTCAGAAAAGTTTTTTGAGATGATTTGATTACATTGATTTGATTTACATTAACCAAGGGTTTTGCCATGCGATCCTCTCGTATGGAAGGGAAACTCGTGATTAACCTCTTACCGGCCTTTTTAAAGAGCAGGTAGTTGTGTTCATAGAGTTGAGTTTCAGAAATTGTTAGTCTTGCCGGGCGAGGCTCGATATACCAGTTTCGATCTTTTTTGACCACATGAAGTTTTTCAGATTTATATTGGTAGCCAAGAGAAGTCATCCATCGTGTATTGACATTGTATTTTCCACGATCAGAAGTAGCGTGTTCCCTTTCTATGGAAATGCTATCCAGTTTCGCGTAAGAAGGTAAAAGTCCGCCGTCATTTACTGATTTTTCCAGTAAATACTGATCCAGAGAATAGGTGGGGCTTGGCAAAAAAAGTCGATGTGCCGCTTCGAATTGTTGAAAATCCAGGTGATTGTAATAATTCAATACTGTCGCTTCTGGAGTACCCTGTTCGTTGACAAACAGGAGCTCTGATACTTGTTTAATCATGTAAAACGAAAAGAAAGAGAAGGGAAGTACGGCCGTTATAAAAATAATTGAATTGGGATAATAATCAGCCGTCTCTGTTTTTAAGACAAAGTAATTTGCTTCTTTGTGTTTTCGGAGGTACCTAAGTGTAAGGATAAAGGTAATTATCAGACTGCATATGGGTACTGTTCCCCACATATACTTCAACTTTTTGGAGAGCTCCTTATGTGGCGTCATTTTAATGGTCGGGATATTACCTTTTTCCCATACCATTATCCCATTTTCAAGCCTGATTGTTCTGTTCCAACCTGTGTAATATAAGAGTGGGTCATAATACCTGTCGTTGCAGAAGATATATTTTAAGCTATATTTAGGGGCTTCGGTTAGAAAATCTTCGAGGGATGCAATTCCAAACCCACCGGAAAATTTTGCATTTTCTAGCCGTTCCACCGGGCGGCTTGTCAATTCTGGTAGCCGCCTTGCAGAGTGGTAGTTTCCGTCTACCGTCGCCGCCAATGAATTGGCACTTAGCCATGCCATTTGGTCACCAAAACCCAATGTTAAATACCGCCATCGCATATGTTCGTCCCTATTTAAAAAGTTTTTGATCGGATCTATCGCAATTGTCTGTGGCTGTAAGGGTCTAAAACTGGCGAGATGAAAAATAAATATCAGAAATAAAAAGTAGGTAAATCCCGTGATGCCTGCAAGTACGAAATGGGTACTCGATCCAAACCGATCAATCCACCATAATCTTGATCTTCCGATCATAAAAGAATAGATATAGCGTGCTACAAAAGGTATGGCAATAATTGATGCCCAAAAACCGAAGCGATCTAATGTAAGTATTTCAAATGCGTTTTTACCTAATATCATTTTCGGAAGAGGGGTGGTTCCACCGCTTCCCAATAATAAGCAGAGAAAGAAGGATACTAGCCATCCCAGAAACCTTTTATTTCGCAATAAGGAATAGGTAATAGCAGGCAGAAAAGCAAAAATTAATGTTAAGGGGATGATGTAAAAGACGAGCCCTGAAGATGTTTTTTTAAAAAAATTATCCCTTGAGCCATGGGGTATGGATACCTGCGTTATAGGATCAGTTTTGCTCCAATACCAATAAGGGAAGATCAGTCCTATCGCTAATATCAGTATACAAGCTCCAAAAAGTATAAGGCTTTTGTATTTTTTTAAGGCTGCTTGTGCAATGTTAATGATAAAATAGAAAAAATTAGTTTTGGATTTTTTTGCGGGTAATATATCTGTAAGTGCCATGAACACTGTAGGGGCGACAAAAAAGACCATTCCAAAAATTGCTGTGACATGATGGGAGCTGATGACCACTGCAAAGAATCCGAGTGACATGATTAAAAATATAGGGCGGCTCTTGACTAGATACATATAGAGAAATGGGAGTGCATTCAGTAAAAATGCAAGGCCTGTGAGCGTAGGCATTTGCCCAAACACATGGAGAGTTTCTGCAATAGAGCTTAATACCACGGTAAGAAGAGCAGCGACACCTGCTGTAGTCTTATCGAAAAACAATTTACTAAAGCGATATACCCCTACCATTAAAATTTCCAATATTAAAATGGCATAAATACAAAATGCAACTTTTAGGGGGAAAATTTTACTGATTAGGGCAATCAGCTGATGGACCAGTGGCGGATAACTAATGGTTGGAAATCCTGTGTACCAGCGGTAGTCCCAGGGTTCAAACCAAAATCTACTATAGTGGTCGGCAAAAAATATATGTACAAAAGCATCGTAAGTCTGGGGTAATGTGTAATAAATGATTATCCCATGGGTAAGCAGCGCAAGTGACATTGCGGAGAGTAAGAGTTTTTTACCTCTGAAATCATCCCAGATAGTTCTATCCAATGTCATTGCTACAGATTGTGATAATAAATACTTTAAATTTTTTTCTCTCCGTTTAAATGATATTGATAATAGAGCTTGGCCAATTGCATCGGGATTTTTACAGCATGTTTCATTTTCAATTTTGAGTCGCCTACTTCTTTCCAGTTCATGAGCGGATATTCGAGTACACCTTTCTGTAGTGTCGTTTTCCCGAATTTTTTCTGAAGTCTGAGAAAAATCTCAATATCAAAAAGCCAGGGAGTCATAAAGGGTGTTTTAAATAAGAAAGGAACTAAATCCCGCGCGAATATCTTTGCGCCGCATTGAGTGTCTTGAAAAGGTGTTTTTAAAATAACACGGATAAAGGTCTTGACCATTTTGCTAAACATAGACCGGTTATCATCCCGTAAAATACTAGCTCCTAATCGTTGTATCCTGCTTCCAACTATTGCACCATATTGTGGAAATTTTTCTTTGTATTCTGCCATTTCAAGCCACTCTTCGGCAGAGGTGGCGAGATCTGCGTCCAAAAAACCTATTAATTTAGCATTTGAATTTCTGAAGACATGAAGCATTCCTTGTCGTACAGCTTCAGCTTTTCCTCCATTCTGTTCTAGGTCAAGTACATCTATGCCTTCGGGCTGAGCAGTTTTCAATGTTTTTAACAGCGCGAGTGTATTGTCCTTACTACCATCGTTTACAAAACACAATAATACCTCTGGGTGATTTTGCGCGAAGTCTACAAATTCCTGATAAGGTAATCTTTTTTCTTCGTTATAGCAGGGGATGACGATTCCATAATTCTTCATGGCCAAAGCTTAATATTAGTTATAATTGTTTCAAAAAATAGATTTTGTTAATTATAAAGTACTTGAAAATAAATAATTTATTTTATTTTGGCAACTAATTCGGTGTGTATATTATCAGATAATTAAATATTTTTTTATTTAAAACTTTTTTGTTTTCATAACTGTTTAGCTAATTCTTGATTTAACTTATGTTATCACTAACGTATTTCGAAATGATCCGTCAACGGACAGCAATTAGTATGTATGTCGTTAAATTTTACTGCATATGAAATTACAAGGAATACCTGATGCACCTGAGGAGAGCTGTCGGTTTTTGGGGCGGGGACAAGAAAATTTTACGGGCTTACCTGCCCGCGCGTATCACGCTTAGTGTTTGTTGGGTAATACCCAGATAGGAGGCAATATGTCCCAAGGAGGCTCTTAGCAATATGCCAGGAAATTTGTCGAGCATATTTTTATAGCGTTGCTCGGCAGTTTGAAATTGTAATGCAAGAGTTTTTTCGGACAGCATACTAATCACTTGCAGCGATACCTGCAGCCGGAAGTCCTTAAAAGCAGGGATGCTATTACAAAGTTCGTCGAGTTTGCTATAGGGGATAACGCGCAAACAAGCTTCTTCCAATACCTGTTTACCATAGGGGTGGGGGCGGTCAAAAAAAACACTTTCAAAAGATACCAGGAAATTATTCTCGTCGAAAAAATAATGAGTGATATCCTTTCCATCTAAATTATAAAAAGCGCGTAATAATCCTTTTTCAATAAAATAAACATTTTGGTGGTGATTGTCAGGATGTGCTAGTACAGTACCTTTCGCAAATATTTGTTTACTAAAGGCTCTGTCGATAGCATCACATTCGGCGCTGTTCAATTTTATGTGTCTAAGTAGATAAGATAAGAGTTCCATTTAATTCAAATATAGAAAAATGCAATAGGCTACCCATATTTCCTTTTCAAATTTAATTCGAATACTTTCCAAGCCCATCAGGTAGTAAAAACCTCGCTGAAATCAATCTGATTTCATTTCTGGTGCGGGATACACCCGAGGGTGAAAAGATTATAACTACCTTAGAAGATATATTTGTTGAGAAAATGGATGATAGTGGTATGGGAAGCCTTCAGGTATGTATCTTCTTATCTCAGTTATACTAGATACCGATGATAATTTTTATGAACTGGATATTTTCAAAGGGGATTTTTCGCTATTGATCAAACTGCCCGAAGTTCCTCCAGTCTGACGTCTATATTTTCAATAGTAAGAAATATTAGTTTGGTGCATTAATTAATAAAGTGTTAGAAAAATAACGATGTTGCTCGAATTATTACAAAATAAATGGAAAAGAGAAGGTATAAAAACATTTATACCAGTTAGGAATAACGAATTGATATCCTTTCAGAAGACCAATAATATTGTACTACCACCTGACTTGATTAAATACTTTAATGTTTTAAATGGAACTGGATCTGAATATACGGATACCCTTTATGAATTTTATGCATTGAATAAGGTTAAAACTATAAATGAAGAATTTGAGAACTGGAAGGGAATACCAAATTATAGAGAACTATTAAATATAATTTCTTCTCCAGGAGAGTTGTATGTTTTTGCAAATTATCAGTTTAATTTATATGTTTATGCAATAAGACTTTATACGGAATTAAAAAAAGAAAACGAGGTCTACGTATTCTGTGGAGGGGACTATAAAATCATAGGTAATACATTTTCGAAATTTTTGGAAGAATATATCAATGATTCTGACCTGATAAGGATTTAAAAGCATTGTAAGAGTTTTGGTCTGATGTTAAAAAGAAGCTAAGTGAGTGTGAAGCCTGCCTGTAGTTGCACAATCTTTTATCCAAGCAGTAATCTCTCAAATTTTCCCACCAATTTCTTAAAATCAACAATAAACTTTGCCTTATCGAAAGAGAGTTCCTTATGTCTCCTGGCCTTGAAAAGGTGGTTGTTGCAAAAATAATCCCAGACTTTTGTAAGTTCTCCAACCTTCCGAAATTCGAGAAGAGCGTCGAATCGTTCATCTTGATAGCCCAGATCACCAGCTAAATTGTAAAAGTCTACAAAATAACCGAGCGTATCTACAGAAACAGCATCTACCTCAAAGCCGTCAATAATTTCCTTGGGAGAATATGTGGTCGACTTGATAGGAGGTAAGTCTTCCATACCGGACAACCATGCTTCTAAATTAGCAGGTGCTTTAAAGCTATCTTCATTACTCTTCAACAAAGTCAGCAATTCTTCTATAGAAGAGGAGAGTAGCACTTTTCCATCCTGCGAGGTTAGCAGCTTATCATTTTCGTCGGTATCTTCATACCAGATGAAATATTTGCTCGAGGTTGAATCTAATGGCACATAGCTCAAAATCCAGATCATGTAGTCTTGACAATGTTCCAGAAACTTTTCGCTTTGGGTCAATATCTTGCTATAGGTAGTCCTCGTATTATCGATACCCTCTTGCAAAGAAAATGCTGGATTGGTCCTTTTATTGGTTAATTTCGAAAGCGCAATTTGTAGCTCTAATGGACTGAAAGCATTTTTAAACCTCGATTTGAGTGTCATATAGATATTGAATGCAAATTTTGGCTTGTGAAAGTAATGGCGCGAGATTAATTTTTTCAATATCTCAAATAGTTCTGGATTTACTTTAGACCCTGATCCCCTCGTAATTTTTATTTTCCACCGATAGTTTTTAGTGGTTCCATCTTTATAAGTTACAGTGAATTTATAATAATCGGAGACCGAAAATTCGTTTTTCTGTTGTTTATAAGCACCATGAATATCGATCGTTTCTTTTAGGGCGATGTCATTTGATATAATTTTTTGAATGTCGTTTGAAGTAATGGCAGGAAGAATAGCTAGAAATTCAGGTTTAATAGCACTTTTAAAAAACAGGTTGAGGCACCCTTGGAAATATTTGTCGGTCTTACCCATTAAGAACGAAACTTCTCGTTCAGATATTTTTTTCTTTTTACAGATCTCATAGAACTTAGTAAGAGTTTCAAAATCAGTTCTTAAGATGTTTTGTCTATTGATATTCTCCGTTTTTGATACGGGATGTAGCTTGTCTATATCCAATCGTTTCATAAGTTCTTCAATACGCTTAACTGTTACTAACGAAAAATGGAATAAGGTCTTTTTTTCAGTGTCGTTTGGATAATTTAATATAATTAATTTTATTCAATTATTTCGTTGACAAAATTCAGACTGCAGTTTTTTTAATATGAATATTCTGCTGCTATATTAGAACATCGGTACCAATTGAAGCTTGCTGGGCAAATCTGGGAAGATTCCCAAGTCCTTTCCCTTTAATGATGGTCTATATATTTGGCTGAGAGAAGAAAAAACTCGGTTTTCAAAAAATGATGAATTGATTGACTAACTTAAGTGATAAATAAAAGTGATGAGCTAATTTGGGATTGGCTGTGGTCGGAAAAGACATCTTTCCGCCCCTCCGATTTTAAAGGAACAAAAATTCTTCTTTATGATATACACGAAACATAATCTTTGCTATTGCTTAACCCTTATGTTGTTTATGGGTATTGGGACTGTAGGAAAGGCTCAGGTACTACCATTCTATAACGTTGCACCCTTGGAGGACGACGATTATTTTACAAAAACTGTTTTTTCATTCAATCCTACTTTTATGAAAAGCAATAAAGTAATGCGTATTCTGCTTCAGAGCGAAGAGAAGATTGGGATGAAATATATTTACAATTTTAATCCGGACGGTATGATCGTAAGTATGACAAGCATACGATATAATAACGAAAACGTTGATACCGCTTTCTATACCAGATACTCTTATAATTTACATGGTCTCACCGATAAAAAAGCAAGAATAGATTATTCCAATAGCATTGTAAAAGTCAGTAGTTATCAATACAATAAGAATAACAAAGTTGATATCATCCGAACCTTCACATTGAATGCCCAAATGCCAAATAGGTCACACAACAATGACTGGCAGGGAGAGCAGGTTCGTGGAGTGGACAACATGATTTTAAAGGGTACGTTCCCGGACGAAAGCCTTTGGAAGAAAATGACGACGAATAATGATTTTTCATCTTTGCAATATCGTTACTATACCGAAAATGAATTCGAGGCGGAAGAACGTACCGAATATTTCAATTTTAGTAAAAATAGTGGCAATTCAGATACTTGTTATCAAAAAAAGACATATTACTATCTAAAAGGACATCCGGCAGTGCTGTTTATACATCATGGCTGTGCGGTCAAGAAAACACCATCGGAATTATATCAATTCAAGGACGGACTTTTATTACAACTCAGCGATGCACCGGCTTCCCTTGATCCAAAAACCGAAAAGTATGTTTATGACCAAAACCGAAACCTGAAACTGATGGAAGATATTTGGAATGGACGAAAAGTAAGCGAGCTGGAAATGAACTATGATGAAAAAGGTTTTTTGATCTCCATACGGCGGAAGTCGGATGCTGCAAAGGCCGATTATTTTGAAGATCGCACTTTAAAGGTAACCTATAGTTTTTACTAACGTAATGGTTGCATTTCTATAATGGATGTAAATCTCCCCTCGAGCCTATTGCTGTTTAAAATGAATTTAAAAATTTTTAGATGGACCCAAATTACGGTTTTGAGCTTTAATACCGCAAAACAATATCTGTTTTTTTCTTGTTTTTATTCATAAGATATTTGATATTCTATGAATAAAAACAAGAAAATTAGTGACTTAACTCAACTCAACGAAGACCTGGAAAACTATTTTAGCAATACCATTATCCCGCAGTTATTCGTTGATGCGAACTTAATTTTAAGAAAGTTCACTCCACCAGCAATGAAGCAGTTTGATCTTAAATCTGAATTCATCGGAATGCCGCTAGAGGATATAAGAGAAAATTTTAGATTTCCGACCTTTATCAGTAATATAAACACGGTGATAGCGACAGGTAAAATCTTGGAGAAAGAAATACAGACTACAGATTTTAAGTGGTACCAGATGAATATACTCCCTTATCATGTTCGTAATGAGAACCGGACGAATGGAGTCATTATTACATTTGTGGATATTACGCCAAGAGTAAAGGATCTTAAAGAACAAGAACGGCTTGTTCTGGAACATGAGTTGCTGCTCGATACAATAGCCCATGATATCAAAAATCCATTATTGGTGCTCAAACTAACATTTGGGTTAATGAAGGAATTTAAGGATAAAAATTCAGCGAAATTCTTGCCCTTAATGCAAAACCATGAGAAAAGTTTGGTAGAAATAAAAAAAATAATAGATGATCTGACCGAAAGTCGTTGGGAAAAGCAGAAGTATCAGGCATCAACTGAACTGATCGATCTTCCAAATATTCTAGAAGACGTGCGGTTGAGTTTAGCACCGCAGCTGATAGAGACCGATGCAATCATCCGACAGGATTTAAAAGTTTCGGAATTTACTTTCGTACGGCGTAAGTTGCGTAGTGTGCTCTATAATCTGATGAATAATGCGATTAAATATACACCAGAGTCGCAGTCTCCAGAAATTCAAGTGCGATCTTTCAAGGAAGATGGCTATGTCGTTATTTCTGTAAAGGATAATGGGATAGGCATGGGGCCAGAAGTGCAGCAGACGATTTTTGAGAAATTTAAACGCGCAACCAAAATGGTCGATGGATCTGGCGTAGGTCTATATTTGGTCAATACGATTGTGACACAAGCTGGTGGGAAGATCG
The DNA here is from genome assembly GCF_000988325.1 of Sphingobacterium sp. Ag1. NCBI lineage: Bacteria > Pseudomonadati > Bacteroidota > Sphingobacteriia > Sphingobacteriales > Sphingobacteriaceae > Sphingobacterium > Sphingobacterium sp. Ag1. The sequence goes on from NZ_LBGU01000043.1 coordinate 248,918, forward strand.
ACTTAATAAGTGAGCCTGGGCATGGAACAGAAATAAAGATCTTTTTGAAGCAAGATTAGGTTTGAGCTTCGGAAATGATTGATTTAATTGATCATGTTGAATTTGTTCGTAGATTAGAGGAGAAACACCAAAATAGCAGTAGCAAAAGATCAACAGTTTTAATATGGATGCCACAATCATGAAAGCAGACGAACAGACATATCGTAGTTACAGGCTTTCCATTGCAAGCGAATTTGAAACGGTGTTTTCTCATTTTTATTTTGCAGAGAACAATTCAGCAACTGCCCTAACGAAAACATTGTTGCCGTCTTTTCAGACTATTATGGTGTTCAACTTTGGTACGATAGTCCGATTGGTTTCTGATGCCAAAAATGAAATCGAGGTGGACAAATGCATCGTACTAGGTCCCTTAAAATCTGCCTTTGAATATACACTTCTCCCCGGATCACAAGTTTTAGTGGTTAATTTCAAGGGCGATGCGTTTTATCGTTTTTTTGGAAAGGCATTTCTTTCAGACCATTTGCCAATAAACCCAGATGAAGTTATGGGTGAAAATTGTTTTAGCTACCTGTGGCATCAGCTGAACGGTATGACAAGTGTATCAGACCGAGTAAACTGCATTCTCGATTTTTGCAGACCCTATTTAAAATCACAGCATAGCACCGCGGCTTTATTGGCTAATTTTAAAGACAGTTCACGCAATCCAGTCAAGACCATTGCCGAAGAAACCGGGCAAACTGAAAGAAATGTGCAATTGACGCAAAAAAAGCATTTTGGCTATAGCTCCAAAGAGCTTAGTCGATACCAGCGTTTTGTAAAAGCAATTGAACTGATACAGCATGTTCTTTTATCATCGAAAAAAGTGGACTGGTTTGAAATTATAGCTGAATGTGGATATTACGACCAAAGCCAGCTTATCCGGGATTTTAAGCATTTTATCAATCTTTCCCCAAGAAATTTTGTGCGATTTCAGCAAGATATCTGCCGGGCTTCAGGAGAATAGCCTTTTCGTTTTCTTACAATTTTTCCGTTTGCTTTCAGGCTACTTTTGTTTTATTCAATTACTTAAAACAAAAAAAATGAAACATCTTATTATTTATGCCCATCCAAATACGGCAAGTTTAAATCACTTATTCAAGCAAACCATTGAAGAAACACTCCTGCAACAAAAGAACGAAGTTGTAGTCAGGGATCTGTATCAGCTTAATTTCGAACCTGTGCTGTCCCTTGAAGATATGGACGGACAACGCAGGGGCATCGTAAGCGAAGCAATTAGAAAGGAACAGCAACATATTGCCTGGGCTGAAGCTGTTACCTTTATTTATCCGATATGGTGGACAGGTATGCCGGCTATGATGAAAGGGTATATCGATAGGGTATTCAGCTACGGATTTGCCTATAGGTACGATAATGGAGTACAAAAAGGACTGTTGGCCGGTAAGACCGCCTACATTATCAATTCACATGGAAAATCCAAGGCTGAATATCAGGAAATAGAAATGGATAAGGCGCTAATACTGACCTCCGACAGAGGTATCTATACCTATTGTGGCTTCGATGTGAAGTGCCATTTATTCTTTGACCGTGCCGACCGTGCAGCAGCAGAAACAATAGAAGCATGGAAAATGGAAATCGTTGATGCTTATTCCTTGGTTCGATAAAGTCCTTTTACCAAGAAGTTAATTTCAGCTATATTAACTTCTTGGGAGGACGGAAGTGATCTTGGTCGGATATGCTATCAACTTTTTTGTTCATCTATTTTCTTGTTATTCTAACCATCCCAGCTCCGGCTAATTCGTAAAAACCAATACGACTTGAATGCACAGGTTTATATGATGATTTAACTTTTTGTTCTACGCTTATTTTGGTTAATACTTCCCTAGAAAAGCCTAAAAGCCTCATTTGTGCCCGGAGCAGATCACTGCCCTCCAATCGGAAAGTGACTGAATCTTTGCCGGCTCGAAAGTTTAAAATTGGGTAATTTATAAAAACTATTCCACCCCAATTGCCCACTTTAAAATACTGTCGTGGTATGATACCAAAGGCCAGTCCGGCGCCATATACTTCCTGGCCGACTTCACCGCTTTTCTCCCAGCCATCATGTATGTCTTCAAGTGGAATCCATAGGTCTTTTTGTAGCTCACCCGTTTTGGTTTTTTCGGCAATCATCTCTGCCGGAAGTAGCGGAGGGTAATAGTAGGCGAGTCGGCCCGCAGCATACTTGATAAATTCAGGGATCAATATTTTTAGCGATGGAAGAATAGCCATTCCTGCTGCCACCTCAAGATAATGATGCAGGGCAGCAAATACTTCCAGCTCTTCGTATGCCGCGGTATAGGGGGCATCTTTCAAGGGAAAAACAGAAAAAAAATAAGGAAAATTTTTGCCGTAACCATAATTGCAGTCCCACAATTGACAGTTTTTAAATATGCCGGCAAGGCAGCAATAGCTTAGTTTTAGGTAATGCTCATCGTCGGTCACCTTATACATCTCCAAAAAGGCCCCCGCAGCAAATGCCGTATTGTTGGCCTGATAAAATATATCAAAGGCCAGACCGTCTAAACTTTTAAGTGCCCTGCTTGCTTCCAGAAAAAATCGTTTTTCTTTGGTCAGCTGCCAGGCCAGGAGCATAACGTGTGCATATGACCCTGGGACATCTTTTTCACCGCCTTTACCCGGAGCCGTTTCGGCTTTTAATACCTCCAAGGTGGTCATCTTATAAAAGACAGGCCATTGATAGTTAAAATGTTTGGCAACCTTTATCGCATAATCTATCGAATCCAAAAATAGTTTTTCAGCCATCTTGTCGCCCCGCAATGCAAGCCTGGCGAGGTTTAACAAAGGGTGATGTAGATACCAGGAGTCCATTACCATCTCACTCTTTTGCTCTTCGGAATGATCCAAGTCATCTTTTAACGAAGGGTGCCACCTGACTAAACTCTTTATAGACTTATCATAAAATGAGGTGAGTCCATCAGAGAGTTCCTGCAACAAAGGGTGCTGCTCACCGGTCCAGGTAAGATACTCATGCAATGGGAGTATGACGGCAAGCTGCACCATGATTTCTGCAGGCGTTTTGTAGTCGCCCACATAAGCATTCAGATAAGGACTGCCGTCTGTTTGTGTCCAGCAACCTTTGTTGTTCGAAATATTATCCAGGATCTTTTCAGCCGACTGCAGCCAATTATGTTGGCTGGCTTCAGGCTTAGAAAGAAGGAGGTATATTGATGCCAGTGAATCGAGGTAACTTTCAACGACCTCGACGTCACTTTCGGGAATCTTTTCATCGAGCTGTACAAAAGCATCCGAAATGATATATTCTTTATTGGCAGGCAATGGTTTTTCAGCGTTTACAGGAAACTGGAACCCCAGTTCTGGCCATTCACCGCCGACAGTTTCCCGGAGTGATACTTCTGTTTCTTGGCAATAGGGAGACATGGCTGTGAGATTCTGAAAATAGAACACCGAACCGGCTTTTGGCTTTGTCATACTAAAATAAAGCTGTCCTGACCGGGATCCTACCTGTTTGGCATGTATTTTTCCCACTGTATTTTCAGTATTTCCACCTTTAGTCAAGGGAACAATATCGCGGGGCCAAAACGGGATAAGAAGCGGTAATTTCGTTCGCAAGGTCGTGGTATAACGAAAGGTGGCGCGCAGACTTTCGGGAAAGAAGACAATGATTCGATAATAGGCTAACCTAGTAGAAGCAGTGATAAGGATCTCATCGGGAGCTTCGGAGATCGTCACCTTTTCAAATCTGCTATTCATCCCAAAGGCGAGTCTAAAGGCTATGCTAGCGCCCGTTGGCCAAATAACCACGAGCCAAATCGAATCGCCTGCATTATGAATTTTGAGTCTGTATGTTTTTAGGTCTATTTCAAAAATAGACGTAGAATCTGCTATATCAGCCTGGACCGTTGCTGTCCAAGGAGTGACGGGATTTATCATCATGCTAATTTCTTAACTGTATAATGTGCTTGTCTCCTTATAGGAAGAGAAGCAAGGTAACAATCGTTTTAACAATTGATGTTTATGGTACAACTACGGTGAAAACGTGTTTGTCCTGTTTTTCAATTAGGCTGATGAAAGGAATAACTAAGCTTTGAAGAAAATAAAGTGATTGTGGCTAGGGATAGGATGTTTTTTGCCAAAGATACCTCAATGGACGATTGCACAGGTATAATAAATGCCCGGATTGCCGGGCATTTATTAACTTATGACGCTGACTCGTTTACTGACGAGACGGCTATTTCTGTGAGTAATGTATCGGTTTGCTTTTCCTCATCAAGTGTTTGTTGAAGCAATTGCTCGGCTTCAGTATGGTTCATTAATTTTGCAAATGTGACAAGGCAACCATAGCTGGCGATTTCATAATGTTCAACTTTTTGGGCTGCAGAAATGAGTGCGGCATCTAGTGCTGGATCGCCTTCAAAATTTTCGATGATTTCATCAGCTTCCTCCAGCAGACCTTCCATAGCTTTACATTTTTTCCCGCGGGCAGCAATGCCCAACGCTCCAAATACTTCTTTAAGCCGCTCGATCTGTCCTTCAGTTTGGCTGTGGTGCTCCTCAAATGCTTGTTTTAATTGTTCGTCTTCTGCGGCTTTGCTCATTTTCTTTAAACCTTTTAAGAGCTGTTTCTCCGCGCCTAAAATATCTTTTAATTCGTCTACAAATAACTCATGTAAATGCTCGTTTGGCATTTGTTGCTGATTTTGATTCGATTTTGCCATAATTCTTTTTAGAGATGGACATGAGTCAGAAGAAGATCGTTTTTAAAAATTCTTAATTTTGATTTCCGTTTTGTCAATTCGGGAGTACAATTATTGGAAAAGGTCTAGAACGTTTTGCCGGGGATCAACTATTCCTAATTTTTTTCAGTGTGCTGGATCATCCGATGTAATTATTGTTGATTATTAAGTTTGACCCACTTCAACCGTTAATATTCTGTTGCCTGTTTTCCCTAAAATAAGAAATATATGTACATTTACGGTATTAACAGATAACCAATAGCTATTTAACAATACTGAATTTCTGCATGAAGTCAATTTTGATTTTTTTTATCAACCTACTGTGGTTATGTTGTTATCAACTTTCAGGTCAAGGTTTAAAATTTCAGGGCAGTGGTATCTTAATAGAAAAAAGGCCATCTCTTCATGTTTTTGAATATACCGCACCTCAGTTTTCAGGGGATTTATCCATTGATTTTGAACTATCGTTTCAGGATCTCAGACATTTTGGGTATATATGCTATTATCAGGATGAAAACGAGCGGATGCCCATAAGTCTTATTTATAATAATTTAGGGAATGGACGGAGCCGGTTTACACTCAATAAAGAAGGAGCCCTAAATCTGATAAGTTTGGAATTGGATCAGAACCAGCTCAAAAAAAATGTGTGGATTCCATTCAATTTAAAGTTCGATGCACTCCGGAAGAAGATATCTTTGACAATAGGGAAGGTTCGGGGTGAATCTAATTATAATTTTTCAGAACGAACGTTCTCGCCCAAACCGATTTTCGGACTGAATCCCAGTTCCGTTGATGTTCCTTCCTTTTCGCTCCGGGACCTTAAAATTTATAATACAAAAAAAGCCTTTTTCTTTGGATTTGATGAACACGAGGGTACAATTGTCCATGATCAAAAATCGGAAAAAGTAGGTGCCATTAAAAATCCAGTCTGGCTGATAAAAGATGCCTATCATTGGAAAAAACTACTGCAGTTTCAAACTCCCAACACCGCAGGTATCGCATATCATCCATCCAATGCTTTGTATTTCATTGCAAAGGATTCGCTCCGTAGATTCAGTCTAGAAGACGAAACTTTGATTGCCGAAGCGTATGCCAATACTTTTCCACTTAATAATTGGAGTCTGGGAATGATACTCCCAATGCAAGGCAATACGCTTGCGGCTTATGAAATAGCCTCCTCCAGTAAGGAACCGACCCTCACATATCTCCATCTAAACACAAAAAGATGGTCTCCTGCTCTTGTTGGTGGGATTGGACGGCAGATGCACCAGCATACACATTGGGCCGACAGTGCCGATTCTTCGCTGTATACATTTGGTGGTTATGGCAATCAGCAGTATTTTAACGAATTCTACCGGTTGAAGAGTCAAGGTTGGGAAAAACTTGATTTTACTGGAGAGCTTCCTACACCCAGATTTTATTCTTCCTGGGGGAAGATACCAGGAAGCAAAGAGATGCTGCTCTTTGGAGGGATAGGAAATGCTTCGGGCGACCAGACACTTGGGCGTACCTATTATTACGACTTTTTTAAAGTTGATTTAGCCAATAAGAAGATTCGGTCACTCGGAAAGATAGCATGGAAAAACAAGGATATGGTCTTTGCCAGAAACCTGATCTACATGAATGATAGCAATGTTTATGGCCTTTGCTATCCCGAATATGAACCAAACAGCTTTGCGCAGCTGGTGCAGTTTGACCTGAAACAAATGACCTACAAGATGGTCGGTGATAGCATTCCATTTCGTTCCGATATGATTACCACGAATCTCAATCTCTTCTACAATCCGGAACAAAAGAAGTTTATTGTCACGACTCAGGTCTTCGAGGATAGTGGGGGAGCAAAGATTTCCGTTTATTCATTAAATTATCCAGCCTACAGTCTAGAACAGCTTTTAGGTTCCATAAATTCTACAGGCCATTATAAGAAATGGATTATCCTTCTCAGTTTATTTGGAGCTATCGCTATCCTGTTGTATCTTAAATTCTGGTCTAAAAAGAAGGGCGCATCAGCGGTGAAAGTAAAGACTGCAAACGAGGCAAAGGCCTTCGCGGCGGAAGTGCCATTAACTTCTTTACCTGTTGTGACTGAGCGAACAGCAAATAGTATCTATTTTATTGGACATTTTGCAGCCTACGATTCCAAAGGACGTGTAATTACACACTTATTTAGCCAGCGTCTCAAAAATATTTTCTTGATTTTGGCTGCCTTTAAAGGCCGACAGGGGATTTCATCCACACAATTAAGTCAAATTCTTTGGCCCGGACGGGACGAGTATTCCGTGAAGAACTTACGCGGCGTTACGCTAAATCAATTGCGAAAAGCAATTTCGGGAATAGACGGTATACAAATTATTTTTGAAGAGGGGCTTTTTAAGGTCCAGTGTCAAGACAATTTTTTCTGCGATCTTTTGGAAATAGATCAGTTGCTAAGGCAAGAGGGAAATAGCAGTAACGAAATTTTGCTTTTACAGCTATTGCATCGGGGAGAATTCCTTTTGGAATTCTCTGAGGAGTATACAAAGATCTTGCTCAATGATTGGAAAGAAAATGTCCTGCAGCATTGGGTGCCTTATTGGGCAGCAGAAATTAAAAACGAAAGCACGAATCACATGACCGCTTTGAAGACTTTTCACGAGCTTTTCCCATTGGACGAGACGATTATTAGGTTGTACCTAAAATCATTGGCGGCCCATAACCTTTTCTCGGAATACCAAAAAACGCTGAACCGATTTAAAGAACTTTACCTGGCAACTTACCATCAACCCTATGCCGGTAATTTGAGTTAGCTAATCTTCATTTCTGTGGCGGTTAATGCTTTTTTTTGTGGCATTAACCCACTATTAACCCATCATTAATCGTCAAAATAGTAGAATGCACTTAATTTCGGTGCTATCAAACCAGCGATTTGCAACGCTGCAAGATTTACCAATTATACATTCTAATATGACAAACAATGATCAAAAATTTACCTTTTTTGGATTACTCGATTAGCCATTTTAATCGGTTCTCATTTTCCAGAAGAAAAGTCTGTTTTATGGCAGCAATTCTTCTCGGAAGTTTTCATGGTCAGCAAAGCAGCGCCACCGAACTAAAGAATTATGTTAATAACATGCAGCAGGTTGTTATTCGTGGTAAAATTACCGACATGCAGCATAATAGCCTTGAAGGAGTTAGTATCTATTATGAAGGAAGCAGAAATGCTACCAAAAGCGATGCTAATGGAAATTTTCAGATTCAGGTCAATACTAAGACCACCGGTGCTTTGCGTTTTACTTTAATAGGCTATAAGGAGACACGGCTTAACTTGAATGGCCAAGAAGTTTACACCGTTCAACTGGAACCGGAAACTAAAGTCCTCGACGAGATTGTGACGGTAGGTTATGCAAGGGAAAAGAAAATCAATCTGACCGGAGCGGTAGCATCTGTAGATGCGAAAGTCCTGGAAGATCGCCCATTGACCAATCTGGGGCGCGGTCTTCAGGGCGCTATCGGAAACCTTACCGTCGGTGTGGGCAATGGTGCTCCCGGCAATGGTAGTAGCTTTAATGTCCGTGGATTGACTTCCGTAAACGGCGGTGGTCCTTTAGTACTGGTGGACGGTGCACAGGTCAATCCAAATATGATTAACCCTGCAGATGTCGAAAGTGTAACGGTACTTAAGGACGCCGCATCTGCTTCCATCTATGGTACGCAGGCTGCTTATGGGGTGATTTTGATCACAACGAAAAAAGGAAAAGATGGACCTGCAAAAGTTTCGGTCCAATCGAACGTGTCCGTTAACAGCCCACTTCGTGTTCCGCAATATGTAAATTCCTGGGAATTTGTCAACTTCCACAACGAGACCAATAAAAATTCTGGGGGGGGCGACTATTACGATCAAAACTATATGGATCACGTATATGCCTACTTTACAGACCCAAGGCATAATCTACCCGCCTTTCTTGATCCCGGTAATCCCAATAAATACCTTTATGCCGGCAATACAGATTGGATTGCGGAGACACGCAAGAAAACTGCGCTGATGCAAAACCATAGTGTATCGCTGAGTGGAAAATCGGATAAGGTAAATTATTATGGTTCTGCAGGAGTACTGGATCAGGGCGGTTTTCTAAAACATTATGATGATCGGTACCAACGCTATAATCTCAATCTCAACCTAAGCGCGCAGCTAAACAATTGGCTTGAAGTCCGTCTGAAAACCAAATATAATCATGCTTTTCGAAATACCCCCTACGGGATGAATTCCTTTGGACTAGAGGAAGGCTTTTATGGGGCAGATTTGCGGCCATTGATGCCCGTTTACCACCCGGATGGAACGTTTTCAGGACAAGGCAGCTGGACAAACATGGTCGCGCTTCAGGAAGTTTCCGGTACGCGTAAGCATAAGGAAAATGATGTCTGGGCTGGCGGTGGATTTACATTGACACCCTTGAAAAATTGGACGGTTAATATGGACTACAATTTCAATATGTATTCCATTAACAAAAAGTATCATGGCAAGGAAATCCTGGAATCGACGGCAAATCCGGATATCGTCACTGTCTATCCGCATACCACGCCCAGTCGGGTTCAATATACCAATGACGATAACTATTATCAAAATGTGCGCGCCTTTACAGATTATGCACTCAAGCTGGACAAGCATCAGTTCAAATTTTTGGCAGGTTACGACTATGAAAAGAAGACTTACCGCTGGTTTAATGCGGAGCGTCTCAATCTGATCAGTAACGATCTGGCTTCGCTCGGACAGGCCATCGGTGAGAAATATAACAACAGTGGTGAAAGAGCCAATGCGACAATGGGATATTTTGGCCGGATCAACTACAACTACGACGACCGCTATCTGATTGAATTAAATGGCCGATACGACGGTTCGTCACGCTTTCCAACCAATAAGCGTTTTGTGTTTTTCCCATCCATATCCGGTGGCTGGCGTATTTCCAATGAAGCGTTTTTCAAAGGATTGAAAGCTACCGTGAATGAATTGAAAATCAGAGCTTCCTATGGTGACCTAGGCTCACAAAGTCAAGGTGGCGATTATCCGTATATACCTGTTATGTCTACCAATGGTGAAATGGGTTATATCGTTGATGGTAAGCGGATAACGAGCGTGAATCCACCCGATCTGGTCAGTCCAAACCTCACTTGGGAAACCATCAGACAGTTTAACTTTGGATTGGACTTGGCAATCCTTAACAATCGTTTAACCGGTAGCTTTGACTGGTACCGCCGCAATACACTTGATATGATTACGAGTGGTACGCCTGTTCCGGCTATCCTTGGTACCGGCGTGCCCCAATCGAATGCCGCAGATCTAAAGACGATCGGCTGGGAACTATCCTTAGGCTGGCGGGATCGGAAAGGAGATTTTTCCTATGGTCTGAGTGCTATCTTATCGGATAATAAGGGTACGATTACACGATACAATAATCCACAAGGAAGCATTTGGTCACATTATCCTGGCAAGGTTTGGGGTGAGATCTGGGGCTACCAAACCGAAGGACTTTTCCAGAGCGAAGCAGAGATCAAAGCACATGCCGATCAATCGAAGGTGTACGGCGGGACATGGCATCCGGGAGATGTCAAATATAAAGACTTGAATGGCGATGGTGAGATCTCAGAAGGCAAAGGCACACAGGCGGACCATGGTGACCTAAAAATAATCGGCTATAATGAGCCTCGCTATGCTTTTGGCTTTCGTGGTGACATGGCCTGGAAAAATTTTGATTTTGATTTCTTTTTTCAAGGTATTGGAAAGCGAGATGTTATGCCTGGGGGAAATCAATTTTGGGGTTTTACAAGCGAATGGAGTGTGCCATTTAAACACGCGTTGGACGCCTGGCGCGAAGACAATACCGATGCATACTTTCCCCGGTCAAGCTATGATAATGCCAATGGTAATAGAAAAACACAGACCCGCTATCTTCAAAACGCAGCCTATCTCAGGCTTAAAACGATCAGTATAGGGTATTCGCTACCCAAACAACTGCTGGCCAAAGCCAAAATTGAACGGGTGAGAGTTTATGTTACGGCCGAAAACTTGTTTACGGTGACCAGTCTATTGAATATATATGATCCCGAACTGGTCGACTTTGGCAAACCACCCTTATTTAAATCTTTCTCATTCGGTATTAACTTAACCTTGTAAATCGAAAAATCATGAAATTCAATAATTTGATACTTTATTTTTCCATCATTTTTCTGATGGGTTCATGTAAGAATGAACTGGAGTTATATCCTGAGGATGCACTTTCAGACCCTTCGTTCTGGAAAACTGATCAGGATCTGGAACTGTATGCTTCCAGATTTTACACCAATCTGCCGGGAGCTATGGGCCCAGGGGCAGACAACCAGTCCGACTGGTATGTGAGCAACTCACCAAATGGTTATCTCTTTGGTACTACTGTCGTACCGACCTCAGGTGGCGGTTGGTCCAATGGCGATTGGTACAACATCAGGGCCTGCAATTATTTTTTGAGGAATTACAATAGAGCCAAGGGCAATCAGGCGAAGATCAACAAAAGTGTCGCCATGGTGCGATTTTTCCGCGCATGGGAATATTTCGGCAAGCTTAAAAATTTCGGGGAGCTGCCCTGGGTGAATACGGACTTGCAGATAGATGCAGAACAACTCTTTTCGGCGCGAGACTCGCGTCAGGTGATTGCCGATTCCATCGTAGCAGACCTGGATTTTGCTATTGCCAATCTACCTGCTGCCAAAGAGGTTAAGTCGGGCGAACTGCATAAGTATGCTGCCCTAGCATTTAAGTCACGCGTTTGCCTATACGAAGGAACCTATCGTAAATACCGGAATATAGCAGGCTGGGAGCAGCTTTTGCAAAAGTCTGCCGCTGCATCACAACAGATCATCGATTCCAAAAATTATGCAATATGGAATAATGGACAGCCTGCGACCGATTATACCAATCTTTTTTTGCAGGAAGACCTGAGCAAAAATGCCGAGTGTATTATGCCAAGAATTTATGTGCCCGAACTTTTGATGCACAACAATACACGCCAGCTGGAGGAGAGTTTCACAGGCTTGAGTAAGAGCGCAGTGGAATCTTACCTATGTAAAGATGGATTCCCGATCGCTTTAAGTCCGCAATATAAAGGTGATCAGCTACCCGTTACAGAACTGGAAAATCGAGACCCAAGATTGTTACAGACCATTGATAATCCGAAACTACCTTTTAAAAACCTCGAGAACGGTACCATACAATACCGAAAATTACCCATGATCGATCCGCAATATTGTACTACAGGGTATTATGTGATGAAATACCACTCACCAGATCCTGCGCAGTGGAATTTGGGGCTGTCCACATTGGATGTTTTTATTTTTCGCTATGCGGAGGTTCTCCTCAATCATGCTGAGGCCAAAGCCGAACTTGGTCAATGCACACAGGCTGTCTTGGATCAGACCATAAATCCGATTCGGGATCGCGTAGCTCTGGCCCATCTGAATGAAAATGTGGGTTTTCAGGATCCAAACTGGCCCGTTTACGGCTATGGTTTAGGAGCTCTACTTCAAGAGATCAGAAGAGAGCGTGCGGTAGAATTGCTCGGAGAAGGGTTCCGTTGGGATGACTTGGTGCGTTGGAAAGCAGGTAAACTTATCGAGAGTCCGAAAACAGTGTTGGGGATCCGAGTGACAGATGCGCTGAAAAGTCAATACGCAAGTTTTAATAAAGAACTTGATGCCAATGGCCTGATAAAAGTATATCCCCAATTGGCGCAACGGAAGTGGAACGACAAGATGTATCTAAGGCCACTGCCAATTGACCAGTTGACATTAAACGATAAACTAAAACAAAATCCCGGTTGGTAAAATTAAAATAACAGCAATGAAAACGATTATCTTATTCGCATGTCTGTCTTTTCTTCTTTTTTCCTGCAAAAAGGAGGAAAATAAGGGAAATGAAGTCTATATTACAGGAGCAGCAAATCCCGTTGATCTTAAAATAATTCTTAACGAGAACCCTGTAATAGCCTATTTCACGCTATCTATGGTAAGTCCATATCCCATTCCTACACAAAGTGGAATAAACAATGACATTCAGGTAGACCTGAGTATCGACGAGTCAGCAGTCCAAGATTACAATACAAAAAATGGAAAAAATTATAAACTCTTGCCGAGCAGCAGTTATCAATTGCCCAGCAAGGTGATGATCCCGGCCAATAAATATGTGTCCGATAAAATTCCACTTCGTATCACTGGGCTGGGCAAGATGCAACCCTTTGAAACCTATCTTCTGCCTGTTCATATTGCCGGTGTAACAGGTAGTGTAAAGGATAACAGCCATCAAACGCTGGTCTATGTTGTGACCGGCTCTCTGGATGCGCAGGCGATGCCATTATTATCAAGGGCTAAATGGACTGTAAAGGCGGTCTCATCGGAGGAACTTCATGGTGAAGGTGCAAACAACGGACATGCTATTCACGCCCTGGATGGCGATCGAGGTACCTTTTGGCATACGCAATGGCAGGGTAACGAACCTCACCCCCCGCATTTTATTACGCTCGATTTGGGAGAAAATACCACAATCAAGGGCTTTTCTTATGTGACTCGGGATTTTGGCGCCAGCTGGCCTAAAGTAATGGAGATTGAGGTCAGTGACGATAATATCAGCTGGTCCAAAGCAGCTGTCTTCGATAATTTGCCAGCGAAGGGTGCGACCGAGTTCCGCTCTTTTTTTGCCAAGGAACAGCAGGTTAGGTACGTTAAAGTCAATATAAAAGACGTGTATGGTGGCACCTCCACACACGTCGCAGAAATTAACCTTTTTTAAATTTAGTTACAATCGTTTATGAAGAAGCTATTAGGTAGTATGTTACTCGGATTGCAGTTGTGCAATTCAGCCGTGCAGGCACAAGAAATCAAACCCCATGGATTAACACCCAACAAGAGACAGGTCGACTGGTACAATCAGGAGATTATTGTATTTTTCCATTTCGGTCTCAACACCTTTGAGGAGTTTGTCAATGAAGGTGATGGTAAAGCAAGTACCGCATTATTTAATCCGACAGCACTGGACTGCGGGCAGTGGGCCAGTACATTGAAAGCAGCCGGAATCACCAATGGTATATTAACAGCAAAGCACGCCGACGGTTTCTGCCTATGGCCAAGTGCTTATACCGACTATAGTCTTAAAAATAGTCCCTGGAAAAATGGAAAGGGAGATGTGATACGGGAATTCACGGAAGCATTCAGCCGCCAGGGACTTAAATCCAGTATCTACCTCGGGCCACATGACAGGCACGAACATCTTCATCCCGAATATTCGATTGAAAAATATAAACAGTATTATGCCAATCAATTGGGCGAACTTATGGGCAATTATGGACCCATTTGGGAGACATGGTGGGATGGTGCGGGGGCTGATGAACTTACTACCCCGGTCTATAGCCATTGGGCGGCGACAGTAAGAAAGTTGCAGCCAAACTGTGTGATCTTTGGTACAAAAAACTCCTACCGTTTTGCTGATGTGAGGTGGGTAGGCAATGAATCGGGAAATGCCGGTGACCCATGCTGGTCTACCATCGATTCGCTCAGCATCCGCGATGAGTCCGCACATATTAAGCAGTTAAACGAGGGACAGCTCGGCGGAGATGCTTACATACCTGCCGAAACGGATGTATCCATCCGTCCGAGCTGGTTCTACCATCAGGAAGAAGATAAGCTGGTCAAGACGACCAAAGAACTTTGGGATATTTATTGCAGTTCCGTGGGTAGGAACAGCGTACTGTTGCTCAATCTTCCGCCCGACCGTAGGGGACAGCTTTCCCCGATTGACTCGACCAACATTGTGCGTTTGAGACAAGGATTGGATGAGACATTTGCACATAACCTTTTAGCCGGGGCAAACATAAAAGCAAAAAATCCACGCAGTGAAAAATATACAGCTCAGCATCTGACAGATGGATCAAAAGAGACATTTTATGCTTCCAATGAGGGAAGTACAACCGACGAAATCACATTTCAAATGGGGGAGAAGAAAGCGTTTGATTGCTTGATGATCCAGGAAGTCATCGAGCTAGGCCATCGTACGACCGGTTGGGAAGTGGATTACTCCCAAGATGGAAAACGTTGGAATACCATCAAAGAAACCAAGGGAAAGCAATCGATCGGCCATAAATGGATCGTGCGTTTTTCGCCTGTTGAGGCCAAGTACGTTCGCCTGCGCATTACGAAAGGCGTAGCTCCTGCCGCTCTCCATACCTTCGGTGTCTACAAACAGTCGCAAATATTTAAATAGGTGTTATATTCGCAAGCATAGGGTCTACCGATCATTGGACTATTCTCATGATCGGGCCCTGTCTTGTTCATGCTAATTGAACAGTAATGACATTCCATCAGATACAAAAAATCATCTTTCTTTTTCTATGCACGCACTATCTTGCGATAAGCTATGGGCAACAATTGGATACAAGTAAGTATTATAAAATAATCAGTCCCCTTGGTTTGGCTTGGGACAATAAGCAAAGTGCCGAGAATAATAGCCCAATTTACCTCAACACACCCAAGGACAAAGATGAAGGACAGATCTGGAAGATCAGTCTGACGGACAATGGACTGTATACCATCACCAACCCTTTTGTAGGGAAAGCCATCGATAATAATGGGAGCAGCGATGAAACAAAAGCTGAGCTTATCCAATGGGATTACAATGGGAGTAACCTCAATCAACAATGGCGTTTTCAGGTAACAGGAACAGGTGGCGTGGTTATTTCGCATCCAGCAACAAAAATGGAAATTGCCGTACGTACTAAGGATGCCGATGGCTCAAAGATAGGGCAACGCAAAAATGCGTACCAAGTCTGGAAGCTGGTCGCTGTTGAAACGGTGGTGCCGCAGAAAATTGTACGTGAAAAAAGCATGCTGGAATGGGAAAATGAACAGTTGTTTGCCGTCAACAAGGAAGAAGGACACGTCACATTTTATCCTTTTCCTTCAATCGGAAAACTGAAAGAAGATCCCTATTTTGAGTTTCCGTGGATTTTTCCTAAAAGCTCACGGGTACAAAGTCTAAATGGCAAGTGGAAGTTCAATTGGGTGAAAGAACCGAACCTGAGACCCATGAGTTTCTACAAAGAAGGTTTTTCGACAGCAGCGTGGCAGGAAATCACCGTACCTTCCAATTGGGAGATGGAGGGATATGGCACCCCGATTTATACCAATATCACCTATCCATTTAAAAACGAACCTCCATTTATTCTGCCGCAAAAAGGCTATACCAATGAGCAGGAGATCAACCCGGTGGGGTCTTATAAACGGCAGTTTACCTTGGATGAAAACTGGGAAGGAAAGCGTATTTATGTTCATTTTGACGGCGTATATAGTGGTATGTATGTTTGGGTTAATGGGCATAAGGTGGGCTATAGTGAGGGAGCAAATAATGATGCGGAG
The DNA here is from genome assembly GCF_000988325.1 of Sphingobacterium sp. Ag1. Taxonomy (NCBI): domain Bacteria; kingdom Pseudomonadati; phylum Bacteroidota; class Sphingobacteriia; order Sphingobacteriales; family Sphingobacteriaceae; genus Sphingobacterium; species Sphingobacterium sp. Ag1. The sequence continues at coordinate 265,081 of NZ_LBGU01000043.1, forward strand.
TTTGAGATCAGCAAGTATGTCCGTAAAGGCACCAATACGATTGCCGTGCAGGTTTTTCGTTGGACCGATGCCAGTTATATCGAAGATCAGGATATGTTTCGGCTCAGCGGTATACACCGTGATGTCTATTTAGTTGCCCGTCCGGAGGAGCATATCCGGGATTGGCGGCTTTCTTCAAGGTTTTTAACGACAGATCTCAGCCGCGTCGAACTCAGTAGTCAAGCCATCTTTGCCCGAGATTCGTCCATTGCCCCAGCTGACCAGCAGCTTGTTCTCACGATGTTGGATGCGTCAGGTAAACTTGTTGCACGTGCTCAGGCAGGCCCTAAGGGCGATGCAGATAGCAAAGTCCTAGTTGTCGACAATCCCCACCTGTGGTCGGCGGAAGATCCCTATCTGTATACCTTGCTGTTAAGTACCCTGGATGCCAAAGGCAATGAGCAGGAAGTCCTCATGCAGAAATATGGCTTTAGGTCGATACAGATTGCGGGCGGACGTGTTCTTATCAATGGGAAGAAAGTATTCTTTAAAGGTGTCAATCGACATGATATCCATCCCAGGTTTGGCAAAGCTGTGCCTGTCGAAACCATGTTGCAAGATGTCAGGATGATGAAGCAGAACAATATCAATACCATACGTACCAGTCATTATCCCAATAGTTCCAAAATGTATGCGATGTACGATTATTTTGGTTTGTACGTGATGGATGAAGCAGATCTGGAGAATCACGGTAACCATGGTATTGCGAACAATCCTGATTGGATTCCAGCATTCAATGATAGAATAAGACGCATGATACAACGCGATCGTAATCACCCTGCTGTTATTTTTTGGTCGCTGGGCAATGAAGGTAGTGATGGCGAAAACTTTCGTGCGGCAGCCAAAGTTGCTCGGGAACTTGATCCCGGACGTGTGATCCACTATGAGGGTAAAAACGAAATTGCGGATATTGATTCCCACATGTACCCGTCGCTCGAACGTATGGAGCAGTTTGATAAAGAAGGCGATCCACAGAAACCCTACTTTCTATGCGAATACGCACATGCTATGGGCAATGCTGTAGGAAATTTGAAAGAATATTGGGATTACATCGAAAATAATTCCCAACGTCTGATCGGGGGCTGTATTTGGGATTGGGTAGATCAAGGACTGAACAAACCGGGCAGACCGGCCGATGAATATTACTATGGCGGTGACTTTGGAGATAAGCCAAACGATGGCGATTTTTCCAATAATGGTTTGACCACACCCGATCGGCGTGTAACGGCCAAATTATTGGAAGTTAAAAAGATCTACCAAAACGTAGCTATTAAGGGAATAGCCCCTGAGCAAGGTACCTTCAGTATCCATAATAAATATAATTTTACCAATTTGAATGCTTTTCATTTAATCTGGCAACTGCTGGAGGAGGGAAAAGTGATTGCATCAGGTCAGGTTCCAGCACTCAACCTCAAGCCAGGTGATTCTGCGAAGATAACCCTGCCACTGGCAAAATATGTGCAGCAAGGCAAAGAATATCTGGTAAATTTCAGTCTTGAGCTGGCCGCCGACAAGTCTTGGGCCACGAAAGGAGCAGTGCTTGCCGCGGAGCAGATTCAATTACGGGCGCGTACTTATCCCAAGACGATTGCACTGACTGCTGTCGAACCAATTCGTTACGAAGCGCATGGCAACAATATCCATGTCATGGGGAACAGATTCCATGTTATTTTTAGTTCGGAGCGTGGTACAATGACCTCATTTCAATACGATGGTGTTGAAATGATTGAAGATCAACAAGGGCCTGCGCTCAATTGGTACCGTGCGATCAATAATGATAAATATACGGATCTCAATTATTATACAACCGAGTGGGAGAAAACGAAGTTTAGCTTTGCTTTTGATTCAGCAAAGCGTTCTATCCGTTTTGAATTGGGTAATAAATTTACTGTTCGGGCAGAGTCCACGTTTGAAATTTCTACTGTAACAAGGTATACCCTCTACGGTAATGGTGTATTGGATATCGAAACCCAATTTTCTAAACCTATAGATGAGCAGCTTATTCGGCGACTTGGTTTGCGTATGCAGTTAACACCGAGCCTGAACCGTGCAAACTGGTATGGAAGAGGGCCATTTGAGAATTACCGTGACCGAAAAGACGCTTCGTTTATAGGTCTTTATCATGCCGATGTCGATGATTTTCTCGCCGAACATTATGTACGTAGCCAGAGCACGGGCAACCGCGAGGATCTGCGATGGCTGGAAGTTCATGACGGAGCTGGACACGGCTTTCGGGTCAGAAGTTTTGGGGATTTATCGTTTTCGCTTTTGCCTTTTACTGACCAGCAACTTTGGGAGTCGAAGCATGATTTTAGGTTAAAAGAGATCCGGCAAAACAAAGTCTACTTGAGCTTGGATTGTTTTCAGCAAGGATTGGGCAATGCGAGCTGTGGTCCTTTGCCGCTGGAGAGATATCGACTACCCAATAGCGCAACTTTAGGTTTTTCGTTTAGAATCGAACCTCTTAAATTGCCTTAAAATTGGCGTGGAAAAGCAATGGCTGAGATTGGGCATTGGCTACGCTCAGCTTTTATGAGAATACTTAAAACCCTCTCCTGTGAATAATATGCCAACAGGAGAGGGTTTTAAGTGTAAGGTTTTAGTCCCTCTATTTTGGTTGATTGAACATATAACGCGCTATTTTCCACGCGCCATTTTCCCGTTTCATTAAGAAAAACTCGCGATTAATTTCTTCTGTTTTTTGTCCCGTGGCGTGGATCAGCTGCGTGCCATGTGATTGTGTGCGAACAAACGCAATATCGCCCACCACGGTAATTTCTTCGATATCAAATTTTACATGGAGTTGTATAGCGCCCTTTTCTTCTTTATTGCTTTGCCAAATAAAAAGTTTTTTTAAAATGCCTTAACGCGCCACAAATTTTGATAAGGTCTCTGCGTAAATTAGCAATAAATAAATTTTAAAGATGAAAACATTAATTTGGAAGGGCATTATCTACAATTCCCTCGAATATTTTAAACTGACACAACAGGGAGGCTTTTTTATGGTCGATTCCAACATTATTGGGTATTATGAAGATAAAATCTATACCCTCAAATATCATTTGAAGATTGACGAGCATTGGAATGTTCAACGTCTTGATTTGGAATATGAAGTGAATGGCGTTAATAAAAGAATAAAAGGAAATAAAGTTAAAAATGACTGGGAAATAAATGGATCGATTAATAACGATTTTCAGGGTATTGATTATATTGATATCTCCCTCACACCATTTACCAATACACTTCCGATCAATAGTTTGAATCTCGAAGTCGGTGAGAGTACGGATATCAAAGTGCTCTATTTTGATATTCTAAACGACGGCATAAAACCAGTTCATCAGAACTATTCGAAAACGAACATGTTAACCTTTCAATACAAGAATGTTCCGAAAGATTTTGAGGCCGACCTTGAAGTAGATCATTTGGGTTTAGTGGTCGATTATCCGGGATTATTTACCATGACAGCCGAAATTTAGCAAGCATCTTCCGGAGCTCCGAAGAACTTCCATTTATGGTCCCGGCGTTTGCACTCAAAGGAAAAGATGAAATCGTGATGAAGTTTCTAAAAACAATATTCCTTTTAGTGCTGTCTTAGTTATGTAACATAAACAGAGCACTATGAATTTTGATATGATTAAGTGTGAAGACCTCGGCCAGGCCATACATATACCAAACACGACGGAAGACCATCACGAAGAAACTTGGTTTGTGAAATTTGGCGAGGAAATAATAGGTGTTGGACTTTTTCCAAAACAAAGCTCGAGCTGCGTTTTGGCAATCGTTGGCGATAGCTATGACGACAAGAAAATACTTGGCGACATTGATGCACATGATAAAGTGATTATTGAAGGATTGAATATCGCTTTTGAAGGCTACTTAAGATCCATCCGCGGTGATGTAGTCATCGGCGAAAAGAAAGTAGATGATTTCTCGCACAATAATCAAAAGTTGGATTAATACCCTATAAAAAAACTGCTCAACTGTTGAGGCAGTTTTTATTAACCTTTATACGTTTTTTAGTAGCTTCTAAGAGCTCTTTTATCTCTAACTGAATAATCTACATTTTGCCTCGAAAGCTGCGACATAGGTAATGATAGTCAATGTGGTGGAACTGCATAGGCTCAACGATGTAAATAAAGTCTATTAAAATAGTAGTCTTTATGAAAAATATTTTTATATTAGCATCGTTTGTTTCAATTGGCGTTGGCAACGATAAAATCTAAACCATTAATAAAACGTATGAAAAATTTACATCAAACCCGATTTTCTTCTCTTCGAGCACGATTTGATTGTGTTAATCTCTATTGTATTTCCCACCGAATGCGTACCTAAAACGACAAAGGGAAGTTTACACCTCCCTTTGATTTAATAAGCAAATATCAAGTTCAATTGGCGTTGGCACTTGCAGTATTCACTATCAAACACCCAAAACTATGAAATATCGTAGAGTATTTTCGTACTCGCTTTCTATTTTTTTTATCTGGGCCTCTATCGCAGCAGTATTGGCACAAGAAACAAAACCGATTATCAATGCTTCTCTTTCGGGAACGGTAATTGATGCCACGACAAAAGAGCCTATAGAAGGTGCTACCGTTCAGCTGGAAGCAGTAACACATAACGTGAAAACCGATCGAAAAGGAAAATTTTCCTTTGTAACAGGACAAAAATTGCCTTTTAAGCTAACCGTTACTTCGGTTGGGTATACAACTCAAAACCTTGTCATTGAAACGTCTCCGGCAATTATCGAATTAAATAGATCTACTGAAAGTCTGGATGAAGTCGTCGTTGTTGGGTATACAACTATAGCGAAAAAAAATCTTATTGGTGCCGTGGATCGGGTATCTCAACAAGCTGTAAAAGACATCCCAACAGGTAGTTTTGATGCACAGCTCCAAGGAAAGGTGGCTGGCATGCAGGTTGCGGCCAGTTCCGGAATACCAGGAGATGCATTGCACGTCCGTTTGCGGGGAGCAACCTCTATCAATGCAGACAATAATCCTTTGTATGTCATCGATGGTGTGTTTCTAAATTCAGAGAGCCTGCAAACGATCAATACAGGCGGGAAGGCAACGTCTCCTATTGCAGATCTGAGCCCTTCGGACATCGAACATGTTGAAGTGCTGAAAGACGCTGAAGCAACCGCTCTTTATGGATCACGGGGTGCTAACGGGGTGATTTTGATTACAACCAAACGGGGGAAAAATGCACAATCGGCAAAGATTGATATCAACCTTTACGCAGGAAAGGCAAAAGCCGCTAAACTATGGGAATTGACCTCGGGGCCCGAACACGCTGAACTGGTAAACGAGTATTTTAAAAATATTGGTCAGGCGCAACCATTTAGGCCTATTGCAGACGGGGGGAGAGGATTACCTGCTGAACAACAGACGTACGATAGGCTTTCGGAAGCTTTTCGGACAGCAGGAGTATATAATGCAGATCTATCTGTCTATGGTGGTAGTGATAATACCGCTTACTATTTGAGCGCTGGGTATAACAAACAGGAATCCATCTTAAAACCAATATCGTTTGATCGGGCTAATTTTCGCTTTAACATAGACCAGAAAATAAATAATAAACTTAAAATAGGATCGAGTAATGGTATCTCGAGGACGGGACGCAACCAAGGTCGTGCAGGGGATGGTCCTCAAGGAGGTATTTTACAGGCAGCTTTACATACGCCGACCTATCTATCGCCCTACAATGACCAAGGTGTTCTGGTGGGTAGAGCCGGATTTGACAATCTAACATTGTTATTGGATAATTATGATGTGGGATCAACAAGTTTGCGCTATATCGGAAATGTTTATGGTGAGTATCAGATTACACCAGCATTGAAGTTTCGTTCGACATTTAGTGTGGATTATAACAATTACAATGAACACGAGTACTGGAATAAATTGCTAATTGCTGGAAGTGGTGTAAATGGATTGGCCACTTCTGCAATTTCACAAGCAACAACCTGGATCAATGAACAAACATTGACCTACCGGAAAAGATTAGGCTCCCGCCATACCATTGGCGCATTGTTGGGAAATACCTTACAGGGTAGTTATTTTTCGCTCACCTCTGCAGAAGGTCGGGGCTTTGCAACAAATGACTTTAAACTAATCAATACCGCTGCTACAACAACAGGCAACCAAGACTGGAATCAATATAAGCTGGCATCCTTTTTCGGAAGGGTAGATTATGCCTTTGATGACAAATATTTAGTGGATCTCTCCTTACGCGCAGATGGGTCTTCAAAGTTTAATAAAGGATATCAATGGGGTTATTTTCCGGCAATCGGTGCTGCTTGGCGCTTAAGTAAAGAAAGCTTTTTACAAGATGTTGCTTTCTTAGATGACCTGAAGCTAAAAACCAGTTATGGTCTCACAGGAAATCAAAATGGCATCAATTCCTTTGCTTCAAGGCAATTGTGGTCGGGTGTGGGGTCCTCATACCGAGGAGTTGCTGGAGTTTTTCCTCAACAATTAGCCAACCAACAGCTTAGCTGGGAGACGACATCCCAGTTTAACATCGGTCTGGATGCGGCTTTATTGAACAATAGATTAACTGCGGCACTAAACTACTATTACAAATATACCAAAGACGGATTATTGACGGAAGTTTTACCTGGGACCACAGGTTTTGGCAGTTTTACAAACAATGCTGTGGAGATCAGTAATAAGGGTTTTGAGTTGAGCATGAGCTCGCTCAATATCCGAAACGATGTTTTTTCTTGGAGTACCTCCTTTAATATTGCTCGAAATATAAACAAGATCGAGAAATTAGCGACGCCTCAAAATTATGGTAGTAGAGATCTTATTCAATTCAGGGAAGGATATCCTATGTATTCTTTTTGGCTATACAAACAATTATATGTCGATCCACAAACAGGTGATGCGGTGTACGAAGATGTTGACGGTGATGGTCGTATAACAACTGGAGACAGGCAGATTTTGGGTAGCATCTGGCCAGATTATTTCGGGGGATTAAGTAATGATTTTTCCTATAAAAATTTTGATCTGACTACATTCTTTACATTCTCTATAGGTAACGAAATATACAATCACAATAGATTTTTTGGAGAGGCTGGCGGCGCTAGAGATGCTGCGCGGGTCATTTTTAAATCTAATCTCGACCGCTGGCAACAGCCTGGAGATATTACCGATGTTCCGCGTTCTGATGGCGTAAATAATAATAATTACAAAGATGGTGGTGGCAGATGGCTGGAAAACGGGTCCTATCTGAGATTTAGGACTTTAAGCTTAGGGTATAATTTCACCTCGAAGAGCTTAGGAAAATCGCCATTTTCAAAGTTGAGAATATATGTGCAGGCAACCAATTTATTCACGATTACGAAATACACAGGGCTTGACCCCGAATCGGCGGCGAACAGCGCAGCAAATCAACAAGGAATTGATTTGGGAACCCCGCCCCAGCCCAGAAGTTTCCAGCTAGGTGTTAATTTAACTTTATAAACGTCATGAGAACAAAATTTATCTATATATTTTACCTCCTCTTATTTACAAACTGCTCTTCGTTCTTAGAGGTTGACCCCAAGTCCTCTATTTCAGGAGATGGTATCATCAAAGACGAAACATCCGCCAATGCGGCCATTAGTGGCGTGTATGATGCATTGAGAAGTTACTACAGTGTAAATTATCAGTCTATTGCCTATTTATCGGGCGATAATGTTCAATGGACAGGGTCACAGTCACAAATACAGGAGTTTATCAACCACAAAGTCAATCCAGAGAATGGAACGATAGCATCTACGTGGAATGGGATTTACACAACGATAAATCGTGCGAACAACGTCATTCGCGCAATTACGAATGATCAAGGCGATGGAATACCGACAGCCGTGAAGGATAAGGTTTTAGGACAAGCGTATGCCATTCGGGGATTGGCCTATTTTGATTTGGTGCGCGTCTGGGGTGGAGTTCCATTAATTAAGGAGCCAACAGACAAAGTAGGCGATAATATCGGCATCGCACGTAGTACAGTTGAACAGACGTATCAGCAAGTTCTTGATGACCTCAACTTGGCCGAAGGTCTTTTAAGCAGCACAACAGATCGATTTGCTTTTACCAAGAAAACCGTATGGGCTTTGAAGGCCCGTTACTATCTCTATCAGAAGAATTGGGAGAAAGCGAGAGATTATGCAACATTATTGATCGATGACCAATCCAATTATGAACTCATCGCTCCTTATTATGCCTTTTTTAAAAATGACGTTACCGGAACCAGAGAATCGGTATTCGAATTATTTTATAGTACTAACGAACCAAATCCGCACCGGGCTCAATGGCAACCGCAAACGAATGGAGGGACAAGGCAATGGGCTCCTAGTAACCCCCTGGTTACGTTATTGACAAATGCGAGTACTGCGGGTGCGAGGAGTGTATTAATTGCTAAGGATAACCAAAATCGTTGGTACGGTGATTTATATTACAGAAGTTCAGGTGCCGATCCGACTTATGTCATCCGAATTGCTGAGCTCTATCTTATTCGAGCTGAAGCCTATGCTGAATTAAACGACTATAATCTAGCCTTGGCAGATCTCAATAAAGTTAGAAAACGAGCTTTGCTTTCAGATAGTTCATTCACAACCAGTAAAAGTGAGCTTTTGTTGTGGATTGAGAATGAACGCCGTCTTGAATTCGCTTTTGAGGCGCATCGGTGGTTTGATTTGGTTCGGACAGGTCGAGCACAGCAGGTATTGGGAATAGGCGAATCATTCCGATTGTTGTTGCCCATCCCCTATAGTCAGATTCTCGCCGATCCGGCACTGAAACAAAATCCAGGTTATTCATCCTAAATATTGACGTCAGATGGCATTATATTTTAAAAAACACAAACCGGAGAAGTATCTTCTTCGTGTGAGCATACTCTTTATTTTATTGCTCAGTCTGCCCTTGCAGCCAGAATTCTATAAAACGTTATTTACGATCAGCTGGCAATATTTTATTGCGGACGTATTCAAGTTAGTGACATTTTTGCCGCACTATTTCGGTGAACAGAATAGTATACAAGATTGGATATTGATCTTGATTATTGCATTAGTAGGAGCTGTTATTTGGCTGAAAAGAGACAATACCGACAATGATGTTAGGGAGCAGTTATACTATTATTATCTAAGAATATTTGTGCGCTTTAAGCTAGCTGCTATATTGTTTGTAGCCGGCTTTCTCAAACTGTTTCCCATATTTGTTCCTGAGCTATCCTTGAGTCATTTAAACACAGCATATGGTTATTTTGCGGATTGGAAGCACCTACTGTTAAGTTTATCGGCAGCTCCAGCATATCTGGTTTTTTTGGGTATTGTTGAACTTGTTGCCGCGACACTTTTGCTTTTTCGGAAAACAGCTTTTCTGTCTGTCATTTTTGTTATACCCTTCTATGGAAATGCATTTTTGGCCGATTTGGCGTATCAAGGGCCCAGCTATTTTGTTTCTATTTATATTATCTTATTGACTTTGCCCATTTTTCTGTATGATGTACAACGTTTGGGATCACTGATTGTCTCTCTTAAAGAAACATTTCCCGCCGGGTGGAAATTGGATTGGAAAACAATAAGCTGGTCAAAATGGCGGATAGCACTCAAAGTAAGCTTCGTGTTCGTGTTTGTGTTATTGGTGGCAGTAAGGTCTTATTCGGTATACCAGCATCCGGATCAATCGCTACATTATCCAAACCAAGATGGTCTGCCAGCTATCGAAGGTAAATATCTAGTGGATACTTTTATTTTTAATGGAGATACATTGGCGTTTTCACCAACTGACAGCGTAAGGTGGAAGGACGTCGTATTTGAGCGATGGAATACAATAAGTGTACGAAAAGTAAATACAGTTTTCAAGGATATAGCCCCCGCCGCCTTTCTCAAACGGGAAGATCAGCAAAAAGATTATGAATTCACCCAGACCGGAGACCGCCTCTATTATCGGTATACGATTAGCGGCGACACGATCGCGCTTAAAAATCCAAATAATAATTATCCGAATGATACCTATCGCTTTAAAGTAGAGCGGCCGGACAGCCTCCATGTGAATTTGGTCGGAGTTAATGCACACGGAAATACGGTGAAGGTCAATCTCCGTAAGGTAGATAAAAAATACTTACTATACGAAGTAAAGAAGATCGGACGCCAAGGACTTGGATACAAATTATAAACGTTTAAACTATTTTGAAGATGTCAATAAATAATCCGTCGTTAGGTAGTGCCCGGTGGACTGCCTTTCAGCTCATTGCATTTCGCGTCAGCTTTATTTTCTTTATTATAATATCTATACCTAATAATCCGCTATGGTACAAACAAGTATTTTCAATAGACTGGTTTAATTTGGATTATCGCGACCTGTATGATATCTGTCGGTTCGGTTCGGGTGTAAATTGGTTTGGCAGAACTACATTTGGCTACCGGTTAGAGGGGTATAGTATTTGGGTGAATACCTTATTTTTTTCCATCGTAGCCGCATTGATCTGGACATTTGTGCTACGATTACTCAAAAGAGAGCGATCGGAATACAACAGGCTGTTTTATTGGCTCAATGTTGTGGTACGCTATAGAGCTGGTCTGGGTATTATCGGCTTTGGATTTACAAAACTTTTTCCTGTACAGATGCCCTATCCCTCTTTGGGGATTTTGGATACCGACTACGGTGATTTAACTGCACAGAAGATCTTTTGGCTTTCGTTTGGAATCGTGCCCTGGTATCAGGTTTTTGCGGGTATACTCGAAGTGAGTGCAGGTACGATGCTTTTCTTTCGGAAAACGGTACCTATTGGCGCGGCATTGCTGGTAGGTGCTCTGGGCGCAATTGTTGTTGTGAATTTTGCTTACGATGGCGGGGTACATGTTTACAGTTCGTATTTCGTATTACTGAGCTTATTTTTACTTGTGCCATATTACAAACCTTTCTATACCTTATTTGTCAAAGAAATTGCCGCGAAGATCGAACTGTATTTGCCTAATTTTAAACCCCGTATTAACTTGGTTAGAATCGGCCTCAAAGCTCTCGTCTTATTTGTTTTTGTTGGCGTCTTTTTCTATCTGCAATACATCGATTTTCGGTATGATCCTTACAAACAGCCCTCATCGCCTGGAGTAAACGAGTTGCGGGGAACCTATAATGTAACGGAATTTAAGTTAAATGGAGAAACAAGACTTTTTAATCCGTACGATAGCATCCGTTGGCAGTCTGCAACGTTTGAAAAATGGTCCACGCTGACCTTTCGGGTCAATCGGCCTTTGCGATTGGACCTTTCAAATGGGGGCGGCGACCCGAAGCGGGATGTAAACCGAAGTTTTGAAATTTCAGGTGTGGCCGGAGGTCAGCGTGTTTTTCATTATTACGCCGATAAGGATAACAAAACATTGTACCTGGAGGATAAATTTAAGTTGATTCCCGATGAGCGGAATGTAACAGCGGGCGAAGGTGGCGATGGCGGCGTTCGAAACTATCTGAAAGAGCAAAAGCTATCTGCCGACACTCCAGCAATTTCCTTGGCAGAATGGATTCCCGATTCGGTGAAATATAAATTTGCCCATGAGGTAAATGATGTGCATCCAAAAGCGCGGACGACACGCCGCATTCGGGAATTTGCTAAAGCAGATGAATTAGCGAGAAAAGAAATGAGACAGCGTTTCGTTCTTCATTATACGGTCTCTAATCAGGGCAATAGGATCATATTGAGCGGAATTGACGAAAATCGTGATTCGCTTTATGTGGTGCTAGATAAAGTTATAAAAGATTATAAGCTTACCGCGGGTAAATTGGTTGCTGGACAGTATGACTAAACATGGAGCTGTATATCTTTCGATTGGCGGCGCAGTAGCTTTCCTCGTATGTTGCGAAACGAGTGATAGCGTCCCATCTGCCACGAGCTTGCGGCAGCGTGAAACAGATTGGTCGGAAGGACTTGATGCGTACCAGGCAACATGGCCGGATAAGTTTGGGATAGGAAGTCCCGCAGATAAAAGTTTTATAGCCAAATGGGATATCGATGTCCGCCCCGACGGGAAAGGCTTGCCCAATGGTGAGGGAACTGCTAAAAATGGTGCTGTAGTATACCGACAAAAATGTGCCAGTTGCCATGGCGCCCATGGATATGAAGGGCCTGAAGATAAGCTGGTCACAGATTCAACGGGGAGCAATACCATTGGTAATTACTGGCCCTATGCGACAACAATCTTTGATTATGTGCGTCGTGCCATGCCATTTAACGCCCCGGGTTCACTAACAGATCAAGAGGTTTATGATATTACAGCTTATCTGTTGTACTTGAACGGAGTCATAAAAGAGGAGAATAAAATTACAGCAACAACTTTACCTCAAATAGAGATGCCCGCGCGGAAAAGATACGTGTTAGATGATCGCCACGGAGGTCCGCAGGTTAGATAAAAGAATATGTCTGAAGGAAAAGAATATTTAAAACAGCTACGAAAGCTTGTCCGTTTGTTGACGGTGACAGTAGCTTTCTTTTTAGCAATTGCGGTAGGTCTTGTGACCTATCAGCATCTATCCAATCGGGTTGTAGAGCCTGATTTCGATTCCAAAATTAAGGTCGATCCCAGCAAAGTACAGGGAAGGCCATCATCTGAAGTAGGCTATCGTTCTAAATTCGATAGCCCTAAGCGTATAGCTACTTACGCCACGGCTTCCCGTACGCCTTTGGAAGATCTGCAAGGCACAATTACGCCCTCCGATCTCCATTTTGAGAGACATCACGCCGGTATACCCGACATCGATCCCGAGCAGCATGAGTTACTTATCCACGGATTAGTAGAAAAGCCTATCCGATTAAAACTTTCGGGCCTCAAGAAATATCCTTCCGTATCGCGAATCTGTTTTATTGAATGTTCTGGCAATTTTCGTTATGGAAAACGGGAAATGACGCCTGGAGAAGTCTGCGGTTTAACAAGCCAGAGTGAGTGGACAGGTGTATTGCTATCGACCGTACTGCGTGACTTAGGGGTTAAGCCTGAAGCCAAATGGCTGCTGGCGGAAGGTGCTGACGGTGCTTTGATGGCGCGTAGTGTACCCTTGCAAGAAGCATTGACCGAAGCGATCATTGCCTATGGCCAGAATGGAGAGGCTATTCGACCACAGCAAGGTTATCCAATGCGCCTGGTCATTCCAGGATTTGAAGGAAATACACAAATCAAATGGTTGCGGCGGATTGAGGTCACAGATAAACCTGTGATGACTAGGGAAGAAACATCAAAATACACCGAGAAAATTAAAGGTGGAAAAATTCGGATGTTTAGTTTAGTAATGGATGCCAGATCTATTATTACCTTTCCTGCCTATCCGAAAAAAATTGAAGAAGGTTGGCAAGAACTACGGGGCATAGCGTGGAGCGGCCGTGGAAAGGTGGCAAAAGTATTGGTGAGTACAGATAATGGTAAGACATGGAATGAAGCACATTTACAGGGACCGGTATTGGAAAAAGCACATACTGCCTTTAAATTCATGTGGAACTGGGATGGAAAGCCGACACGTGTGCTCAGTAAAGCAATTGATGAGACAGGGTATGTGCAACCTACATATCATCAACTGGTCAAGGCGCGGGAATCGAAGTCGGGCTATCATTTCAATCCCGTTGTTGGATGGGATATTGAGAAAACAGGGGAAGTCTACCTTGCGGATGTCGAGGGCATTTGATCTGAGCATTAAATTCAAGGGCTATTTTAAAGTGTATTTGACGATATGAGAAAAGTTGTACTTGCTGGAGGGACTGGTCATCTTGGAACAGCCCTAAAAGAGAAGTTTCTGGAAATGGGATGGGAAGTTTTGATTTTGTCCCGAAAACAGCCTAAGAAAGAGGACGGCGCGGGTTATCTATTTTGGGACGGAGAGCATTTGGGTACATGGGGTAATGTACTGGAAAGTGCAGATACCGTGATCAACTTGAGTGGCGAAAGTATACGATGCCGCTTCACGCGAAAAAATAGGGCAATTTTGGAGGAATCCCGTCTTTTACCGACGAATGCTATAGGAAAAGCAATAGCAGCTTGTGATAAACCCCCGAGGCTTTGGATAAACTTTTCCGGTATCTCTCTTTTTTCTGGATTAAATGAATTGCAGGATGAGACAAGTATAGCGGTTGGAGAGGGGTATCTAGCTCAACTCACCACTAGATGGGAAGCTGCTTTTTCAGCATTTGACCTGCCTGAGACACTTAAAGTGATACTCCGCGTCAGTCCAGTGTTATCAAAACAGCGGGGCATGCTGGCTGAATTACTTCCGCTGGCTAGATGGGGGCTGGGCGGTAAAATTTCTAACGGACGCCAATGTATGAGCTGGATCCATGAGCGCGACCTTGTGAGATTAGTGTTGTGGATAATTGAGCAGAGACAACCACGGCTTATTTATCATGCATGTAGCCCCCGTCCCGTTACCAATGCAATATTCATGAAAGCGCTCAGAGCGAGTTCGGGAGCATCTTTTGGCTTGCCTATTCCAAGGACTTTTGCCCGTATCGGGTCGTTTTTTAAAGCGGTAAATTCAAGTATCCTTCTCCAGCCTGTTCCTGGGACAACTAAGTTTACCTTGGAAGATGGATTTGATTTTGAATTTGGGGAAATTGAATGCGCATTGAACGATTTGGTAAAATAACAAGACTTGTGTTGGCATTAATAGCCCCTGATGAATGATCAGGGTAAATCAGTTAACAAAATAGGAGGGATAGAAACAATAATTGACCCGGTAAAAATAAATAAAACTTTTATTTTCAAAAAGATAAGGGAATTTAAATAAAATCTACTAACTTTATAGAGTATTCAGAATTGCATCGCGCGATACCAACCGAGTAGACTTACCACGGTGGTTAATTAATATGGGTTTCGGCCAAAAAAACTGAATACAATTTATAGTTTAACCCTTTAAATTTTTAAATTGTATGGCAACAACAAAAAGTCTTTATGAACACTTATCTGAAACGCTTATTCATTATTCGATTAATGAATTAATCCAGTTTAATAACGATACGGTGTCAGGCCGGGGGTGGGGATCATCCAAAACGATTTTTCGAGCCGCTCTGTTAAGCACCCTTTCCAAAAAGGGCCTTGATCTATCACATATTGTTTCGAGAGAAGACGGTTTTACCTCGGTAAAACAAGTTGCCGTGCGATTGGAGGACAATAGGCTTGTGCCGATCGTATAAAAATTAAAGTAGTTATTACGACCTTTCTAATTAATTTATTAAACTAAATAATGAGGGGCAGACTGAAAAGTCTGCTCTAAATTAAGATAGAGTTTCTATCCTTCTTTTAAAAAGAGTCCACGATCGAATTTCCACTCTTTTTCAGGTGTTCTTAATCTATTCCAAATTTTATTAAACTTTTACAATATGAGTGAAAAACCAACACAACAGACCGCCTTGGGCGATGTCGCTGCACGACACCTGGCGATTGCCACCAGAACCGTTCCACAGCTTGAAAGTATCTCACCCCGATGGCTGGTTCATTTATTGCAATGGACACCTGTTGAATCGGGTGTGTTTCGATTAAACAAAGTCGTCGGCGAAGACAGTATTCAGGTAGATTGTTCCAGACGAGATGAGAGCGTTTTGCCACATACATTTGTTGATTATGACGAAAGTCCCCGGGAGTATAATCTAAATGCAGTCAATACACTGATAGATGTACATACACGGGTTTCTGATCTCTACAGCAAGCCCTATAACCAGATCAGTGAACAGTTACGATTGGCAATTGAGAAAATTAAAGAAAGGCAGGAGAGTGAGCTCATCAACAATGCCGATTACGGAATCTTGAGCAATGTGGCGGCCAAACAGATTATTAAGACCAGATCTGGAGCTCCTACACCCGATGACCTGGACGAATTGATCACAAAGGTTTGGAAGCAGCCTGGTTTTTTTCTGCTTCATCCACTCACCATTGCGGCCTTTGGACGCGAATGCACACGCCGTGGCGTCCCACCACCCACGGTATCACTTTTCGGTTCACAGTTTTTAACCTGGCGCGGCATCCCATTGATTCCGAGTGATAAAGTTCCTATTGTAAATGGGAAGACCAAAATTCTGTTGATCCGTACAGGAGAAGCACGTCAGGGGGTAATTGGTCTTTATCAACCTAATTTGCCGGGCGAACAGACACCGGGCCTATCCATCAAGTTTACCGGAATTAATGATAAAGCTATAGCTTCTTACCTGATATCTTTATATTGTTCGCTGGTCATTCTCGTAGACGATGCTGTGGCTGTATTGGACGATGTGGACATCACACAGTACCACAGCTACAATTATAAGTAGATCATTCCTTAAAAGATTTTACTATGTCTCATTTAGATATTGATTTCGAAAGATTTCTAACGGAAGAAGCAAATAAGTATTTTAAGGCAGTTCCGACGGAAAACCTCCTGTCTGGGGATCTTCCCCGAGAGGCAATCTATCCTGATAAACCGGCTCCTGATCCTAAACTGAATACATTCAATTTGGAAGATCCCGCAATCGGTTTTCATGATCCAAATTTTCATAGAGAAAATGCAACTATCCCCCTAGCAGGGAATGGCAGGCAACCTGGTATTTACAATCCAGTTCTTCCTCCTGCTACGGGCATTGGTATAGAGCCACAGGTCAATAAATTACCCTTTGCGGAAACGGCTGAGAATCCACTTGGCACACTACGAGGGACATTGCAGCAACTAACCAGTTTTCAACATGGTGCCCAGATACCACGGGGCGATAGTATAAATTCATTCTATTTCATACAGTCAGGGGCTAAAGTTGAAAATACGTCTCCATTGCCTTACGATACGTTGAAATCCCATTTTGACGTTCAGTCAATTCGTCGCGATTTTCCTGTTCTGCAGGAAAATGTTCGTGGAAGACCACTTGTTTGGTTGGACAATGCCGCGACGACTCAGAAACCACAAGTGGTTATCGACCGGATATCGCGCTTTTATCAGACTGAAAATTCCAATATACACCGCGCTGCACATGAACTTGCTGCCCGTGCTACAGATGCCTACGAAGAATCGCGAAATATCATTAAGAACTTTCTAAATGCCAGTTCACCCAATGAGATTATATTTACGCGTGGCACGACCGAATCCATCAACCTTGTTGCCAATAGTTGGGGAGATCAGCATTTAGGTCCAGATGATGAGATTATAATTAGCTATTTGGAACATCACGCCAATATAGTTCCCTGGCAGCAATTGAGTCAAAAGAAAGGTTTTAAGATCCGGGTAATCCCGGTTGACGAGCAGGGTAATCTGCATTTTGATGAGTATAGCAAACTGCTCAGTTCCCGAACGAAATTAGTCTCTTTTACCCATGTCAGTAATGCGCTCGGTACAATAACACCGGCAAAAGCCATTATTGACGCAGCACATCGGGTAGGCGCCAAAGTCCTGTTGGACGGGGCGCAGTCGGTTTCCCATATTGCAATCGATCTTCAATACCTAAATCCCGATTTCTTTGTGTTTTCTGGACATAAAATATTTGGCCCGACAGGCATTGGCGTGCTCTATGGTAAAGAAGACATCCTAAACAATACGCAGCCTTACCAAAGCGGAGGAAACATGATCCGTGATGTCTCTTTTGAAAAAACAGAATTTCATGCTGCCCCCAATCGTTTTGAAGCTGGTACGGGCAATATTGCCGATGCTGTTGGCCTGGGTGCTGCAATCCGATATGTGCAGGCTATCGGCATTGATAACATCTATCACTACGAGCATGATCTATTGGATTATGCGACCCGGTTGTTGAAACAGATTGCTGGTGTTATTTTGATCGGTACAGCGAAAGAAAAAACCAGTGTACTTTCCTTTACCCTTTCTGGATACAGCAACAACGAAGTTGGCCAGGCATTGAATGAAGTCGGCATAGCCGTTCGGACAGGTCATCACTGTGCACAGCCGATCCTGAGGAGACTGGGGTATGAGTCGTCGGTAAGGCCCTCCCTTGCCTTCTACAATACACATCAGGAGATCGATCTCCTCGCGTTGACGGTGGAGAGATTGGCTAGTCGAAACAAACGATTTTACTAATTAAAAGTATGGCTGCTGGCGGTTGAGGGGATTGTTAAGCTGCCGGCTTTTTTCAGGATATCAGTATAAAAAAGAAGAAATGGAAAAATTTTATAGCACTTTATTTGCCAGACAACAGGCTGCGCATGATATGCCCAGTAACGTTCGTATCTGGGAATGGGCAAGAGATGTATTTCGACTTATGTTTCCAGAACGCAATTCGAAAAAGCTGCTTACGGTAGAAGCCGTTAAAGCAACTTTTACAATTTTGGAAAATGAGCTATATGATCTTTTGCTGAACAGCAAAGACTGTATAGGCTGTGATCATCGCGAAATTGTCCAACGTTTTTTTGAAAACCTCCCGCACATCTATCATCTGATGCTTGAAGATGCTCAGGCTATGCTGGATGGCGATCCCGCGGCCAACAATCTAAGTGAGGTCATACGCACTTATCCGGGGTTTCTTGCGATTTGCATGTATCGCATGGCCCATCAGCTCTGGTTAGATCGGGTACCCTTATTTCCTCGTATTTTGACCGAGTATGCGCATGAACGTACAGGCATAGATATCCATCCGGGAGCGACCATTGGACGTCACTTTCATATTGATCATGGAACTGGCCTGGTTATTGGCGAAACAGCGGTTATCGGCGACCACGTTAAGTTGTATCAGGGGGTCACATTAGGAGCCCTTAGTGTTGACAAGGTATTGGCTGGTCAGCGAAGACATCCGATTATTGAAGATCACGTGATTATTTACGCGGGAGCAACAATATTGGGCGGGAATACGCGTATAGGACATCATTCAGTGATCGGGGGAAACGTCTGGATAACAAGCAGCGTACCGCCAGACACAACAGTATTCCATAAACCACAAATACAATTTATCCATTCAAAAGTTGATCGCTGAGACTTTTTTGTAAATCTATCCGATGTTATCGTCGATATGGATTTGCAGCGATAGGGTATACCATTGATTAATGTACTTTTAAAACAAAAAAGGTTTTCGGCTTCTTAGCGAATATAATTGGGGATCAATATTGGAGAGTTATAAAAGTATCCCTTTTTAGGCATTTTTAAAAAACAGGTGCGTATATTAGAATCGCGATAGTTAATATACCAAAATAAAAAGACCTCTTCGAATTGTACTATTATTCGAAGAGGTCTTTTGTGGATAGCTTACACTATAAATCAATATTATGAACAAATTTCTTTTCTTTCTAATTCTATGTTTTTTTGCGTTATCATCGCGTGCGAACATTCGGTTACCGAGTATTCTGGCCAACAATATGGTGCTACAGCAACAATCGTTGGCCCAAATATGGGGGTGGTCCAAGCCGGGTGAAAAAGTCCGAATTACCACATCATGGGACAATAAGACCGTGGAGGTAACAGCAGATGGAAATGCTAAATGGCAAACGTCAGTTCATACTCCGAAAGCTGGAGGACCCTATATGATTGTATTTGAAGGAGAAAATAAAATTGTTCTTGACAGTGTATTTATTGGTGAAGTGTGGGTTTGCAGTGGGCAGTCCAATATGGAATGGAACTATTACAATGGTATTTCCAGTATTAAAGATGAGTTTTCACAACTTGACAAGCTTAATATCAGATTATTTCAAGTGACTAAGACAACTGCACAAACGGTACAAGATAATAATGAAGGAAATTGGATGGTTTGTGACAGCAATGCCCTGAAAAATTTCAGTGCAGTTGCCTATTATTTTGGAAAAGTCCTCAACAAAGAATTGAATGTTCCGATTGGTTTGATTAGTAGCAACTGGGGCGGTACCCCAGCCGAGGTATGGACCCCTGCAGAACTGATTGAAAATAATAGCATTTTAAAAGATGCGGCATCTCAAAAGAAATCTACATCATGGTGGCCCATTGCACCAGGCTATGCCTATAATGCAATGATCGCACCGTTTACTAATTTTAATATTGCTGGCGCGATATGGTATCAAGGAGAAAGCAATGTTGAAACAGCTTCGAGTTATACCCAATTAATGGAGACCATGATTGCATCCTGGCGTAAGTCTTGGCATAAAAATTTCCCTTTCTATTATGTACAGATTGCGCCAAATAGGTATTCCAACCATCATGTAGGAGCCCTACTCCGAGAAGCACAGACTAAGACTCTCGCAACAGAAAATACAGGTATGGTTGTCATTTCAGATTTGGTCAACGATACATTGAATATCCATCCGACAAATAAAAAAGACGTTGGTTTACGTCTTGCAAACTATGCTTTGTCGGAGACTTATGGCCTAAGTAGAGGTAATTATAAAAGCCCAATGTACAAGTCATTTGTCGTTCAGAATAATCAAATTGTGATTGATTTTGACCATGCCGAATCCGGTCTGACAATAAAAGGAAACGAAGGTAAGGAAATTTTTATTTCGGGAGCCGATAAGATATTTTATCCTGCCATTGTAAAAGTAAAGGGTCAGCAGATGATTGTTTCAAATAAGCAGGTAAAAAATCCAGTGGCTGTTCGGTACCAATTTAGTAATACGGGGATTGGCAATTTATTTAGTAAAGAAGGCTTACCTGTCGCTCCTTTTAGAACGGATACTTGGCCTGTTGATACGAGCAAAATAAAATAGCGTTTTGGTATGATAAATATGAGTGCAGTTAATTTGTTTGTTTCCATTTATTGTTGCACCCAATTTGGTGGATATCCCATTCCATTTTGCCCTAAAAAGATGATAAAAGGTTTTTTGTTATCTTTCCAAATATATACTTGCGCGGCATAGTTCATTGTAAATCCAGTGTCAATGTCTGGGTTAATGGGAAATGTAACAATATAGTATTCTCTATTGTCTTCGGTTTCCTTCCAAAGATTAGTTGGATCATTTTTAATTTCTGTTTTCCGATTTGGAGGAAGTGGCAGAGCTTTATTCAATTTTACCTTGGGCTCAATATAGTCTCTATACATCTCCTGAAATTGTGGTTGCTGGTAAACTTTTCTAGCTATACCGATTATTTCAGTATCTTGTGCCAAAGATAATAGCGGAATAATCATTATTAGTAACAGACTGTAATATTTCATTTTCATATATTTTCTTTTTAATTTGGAAGAGTCCCAATATCCGCCAATCGAAAAGTTTCACCATATATCCCAGCTTTAGGAACTTTATCGATCGTGTTGGTTTATTCTATCACCAAGAAACTTCCAAAGGTTGAATTTGGATTTCTTCTTAATTCCCTCAATATGCTTTCCGAATATTTTTTCTAAATTCGGGTCGTATTTAATCTCAACTTTCTCTCTATCTGCGACAACAGTGCCAGTGTGGCCAGGAACAGTATAAGGGATCTCTTCAAATTTTCCTAGTGCGGTCATTTTATTTATTATTCTTAAACCGTCGGCATATTCTACAAATAGGGGAATTGGAAGAGGCCTATAGCCTGGTGACGACAGGATAAATTTCATAAAAAAATATGGATCTAAATCGCCAAACTCGAGTCCGAAGGCAAGAGGAACCTCAATACATTGTCCCGTTGTCAAATGTTGAAAACCGCAGTGAAAACCATGGATGAAATATCTCCATTCAGCAACTGTTCCTATCTGTCGATCGTCTCGTTTTAACTCGTTAAATGTATCAAGTGGAAAATCCTTGTTTAAGTTTAATTCAAGTTTGTCGACCAATGTAAATACTAATTGCTCACCTAGTTTCCTGTAATCTTTCGCACATTGTTCGAAAAAGTCCTGTTGGTCTTCAATCTCCTGATCTGTAATAAGCTTTACAATGTTTAGTTCAGGTTCGATCGTATGGGTCAAAACTTGGAAACCTGAAAGTGCATGTTCGAGGTAGTGTCCGACTTGTTCCCGCTGTTTATTCGTCTTTCCTTCAAAAATAATCTTTAAAGCTATTTCCCTTGAAATGGATTTAATTTCATCTACTGTCGGAATTTGGTCAATTGACTTAATCGTGATTATATCTGTTGTTCTGTCCAATGCAATTCGTTTTAAATCGATCAGTTATGGCTATTTTTTATTCGTTTTTCCATGTCTACTGCCCATTGTTGCTATTCACCTTGTTGAGAAAATACGGTCATTCATCTCGAATGCCAAGCGTTTTAAGTAGATTTTTTTGAGGTTATTCGTAAACAAAATCATCATTCTTAAAGGTCTTTTTGTGATACTGCCGAGCTAGTTCGGCAAAGCGGTTATTTCTTTTATCACTGTCCAAAAAGCCACCGACACTTTTTACATTAGTATTTTCAAATACAGGTATGAAATTTTCGGCATTTTGATTTCCGTTCCAAATAATGAATTCTTGTAGATTTGGAGCATTTTTTAAGGAAGATATGTCAGATAATCCTTTCATATCTTCGAGTGAAATCCGTCTCAGTGATTTATTGCTAGATAGATCTGGGAAGACAGTTATCTGTTTCAGCGATTGGATAAACAGATTTTGGAGTGTGGGTAACGCTGAAATGAATGATAGATCCGAAAGTCCACGTACTTGCCAAAGTTCTAGGTATTTAATAGATGGTAAGGTTTTTAGTGCCTCAAAGCTTTTTATTCCCCCCAACTTAATATCGACGGACCACAGGTATTTTAAGCCATTAAGATAATCAATGTTGGGAGTCGAGATCGAGCGGAGAACAATTTTTTTGAGGTCCTTTAGTTTGTTGATTGCATTGATTCCCTTTTGGTGTCCTTCAAGATAGAGGTATTCTAGGTTTTTGAATCTTTCAATACAGTCAATTTGCGGTTTCTTGGATCTGGTGCGATATAAGGATAATTCTTTTAGATGGGGATTGATCTTTTCTAAAAAATCAAAATTATCCAAATTTAAAATACCCACAGCTAGCATTTCTAAGTTTTTGAGCTGGGCGATAGTATTAATTCCTGTAGCGTCGATCAGACAATCTATTGAAACCCTTCTTAGAGAAGGGATACGCTTCAGAAAAGTTAAGTCACAAGCTGTAGTATAATGTCCAAAAATCCGTAATGCAATATCTGGCCTTTGGGAGAAGAAGATCCTTTCCAATAAATCTATTTCCTTATTCGATAAAGGATCGGAAAATTGGATGGATTTTGTATTGATATCCTTTGCAAGAGCCTTTAAATCTGCCTCTTCAAAACCTGTTGAAATACTGTAATGTCCTGAATCTCTATTTATACTGTGTATGCTCATCATAAAAGGTTTGACAACTAAACATAGCAAAAAATTGTTGAATATAAACTGTTTTAGTTTACATAGTACCCTAGTGATCTTTGCCTCGTTTAGAAATCAGCAATATTAATCTTTTTCATTTTTTCCTTTTTCAGTGTAGTCTACAATTGAGCTTATAAAAGTGATTTCATTATCGCTAGAATTTGACTTATTAGTGAAACTCCCATAGTTATATATACTGCCAAATACATTAAAATTGATTGTCGCCTATTGATTCTTGCGCTTCCTTCCATATGGATTACAATTATTTTTCTCCATAACGGTGTAGATAAAAACACAACATTTACGACAAGAATTAGGAGGTGGACATAACTAATTTGCCTCCCAAAGTTACTTAGGTTTAAAGTTGTCAATCCTGCGGATATACCGACGAACAAATAAAAAAAATGAATATTGTTCGTCATTTCTAAATTTACCTTCATGAAATTTAATATACAATATATAGTTTTTCGATTTAAAGCGTATTTTTTTAAATTTATATATCCTCAATTACAATAAAACAGTTAACTAGGGTAATATTATGAAAGATGGTTTAATTTAAAGTTAAGTTGTGTTTAATTAAATTTTAAACATTAACAAATCGAAAGTCTTGCTAAAACAGGAATATTATTATTTTTTTAGTAAACTTCTCTGGTGATGAATATTAATTTATCAGGGACAATTGCCCGCTTAGCTCGTTTACCCTAGTATAAGCTCCAAAAGCCACGCTTATGAAATTTTGTTTTTACTCTGTAAACATTAATATTATGAAAAATTTATTATTACTAAACATGTCTCTATTCGAGATTATTATATCCTTGAGTTTTATAATTATTATGTACCTGCTTTTCTTGAAATTCTTTAGGAAAAAATAGGATTAACTTTTTATATATTACAGGCTGAAATTTGTGTATGTCAATAACTTTAAAAAAAGGTTTGAAAGCTAATGTAGATTATTATAAATATTATCAAACAGGATGATGAAAAAGATTATTTTATTTATCATACTGGTGTTTTTTCTTAGTGGTTGTTTTCAAAAACCTGCCGTTGAAAAATCACGAATTGACTATAGAATAGGAAATTGTTTTATTCGGCTGTATATTGATAATATAGGTCAGGCTACTGCTCAATCTGGACGATTAATTGAAAGGGATGATAAAAGCTTTTTCATTGGTCGTATTTTAGATAGTACAAAGTTTACTGTTAAAACCGGCGGTGAGTTTATAAGTAGGTTGAAAAAATTTAATAAACCTGTGGTTGAATCGGGGAATGGTTATAGTCGAACCCAAATATTTCTAGGTGACTCTTTGTGTTATGATACTAATATGTATACTTCGAATTTTTGGAAGTTATATTCCATAATTTCTGACGAAATACCCAATGAATTTAATCCATTTAAAACACATCAATTTGATTAGTTTTTTACTTTGGATGTCCTGATGTTGTGCCGAAAAAAGTGCGCCATCTCCGAATACCACAATTTTTCCTATTTTTAGGATATGCTGTTTAAAAAAAATGCCCGTAAAAAGAAGGTAAACGTTGTCGACGAAATTCGAAATGCTAAAGCCGAATTCTTTTGCGCTATTTAAATCGCTCAGTAAAGATTGTATATGCAAAATATTAAAAGATGAGATCAAAGATTTTAAGACCTATTTTATTTGTTGCCGTCAGTAGTGCGCTGCTGCTGGCATGCCAGTCTCCCTCCATAAAAGATAAAATTGAAAATGATGAGGTTATCGGTTTCCGTTCTGATGATGAGGCAATGAACGCAGCTATAGTAAAGGCGAAAAACTCACTCAACCAGTTTGTACAGGCTGTTGAAAAACCGCAAGAAGGGTATGAAGCATTTGCACTTAAAATAGCATATGATACTCCTGATAAAAGTTTAGAGCATATTTGGGTCGGCGATATCAGCTATCAAAATGGTCAATTTACCGGCGTTGTCTCTAACAGTCCGGTCTCTACAAAAGAGGTCGCTCTTGGCGATACCGTGGTGATTAATAAACAGAACATATCAGATTGGATGTATTTAGATAAGGGAATATTACGGGGAGGTTACACGATCCGAGCCATGCGTGATCAACTGTCAGGATCGGAAAAGGAAGAATTTAATAAATCGATCGATTTTGTTATAGAAGACTAGGAATATTTTTATTGGTTAAAAGCATTTCAATATCCAAAACTTTGCAATATTGTTTCATAAATGAGAGCCTTATTAATTATAGAAGTGCAAGTGAGGAGTTTTAGACCCTATGAGCTACGGCATGATACCTTCGCTGTTATTGATCGGAATTATTAATATGAGTTAAAGTATAGCATAATATGTCGTTAAATGCGAGTCTACATTTAAAGAACTAAGAAATGACTAGCGGAAAAATAAAGAGAAAGTTTAGTTTACCTCAATCTGAATTATTTAAAAACGATGCAGCGATAGATTTGGATGGTATTTATCTTGATCTACATAATGATTACGACTGTGTTAGATTAGCATATAACGCAGCATCCAGTGAATTTCGTCTTAATTTTAAACGTATCGACCTCGAAACTGATCTTAATTATGATCTAGTTGAGTTAGTGTTCATAGATACTGTTATGGAGACTTGCTTGCTTGTTTTTGACGAAGATTTCTTTGCTGAAATTAAGACTATTGATCTGTTGTACCGTGGTCGGTTTGAAGAGGGCAATGAGCGAGCTGAGTTTGATAGTTCTGGACGATCATTATACTATATAAGTTTTTATAGCGGATTAGAATTAAAGGTATTTGCAAGAGCATTAGAAGTTGAGTTATAGAATAACTTTTCCTAAATACACCCAATTTAAGAAGCAGTAAATGTGCAGTAAATTTTCTCAAATTCGATAGTCTTGTTTTCCGAAGGCTATTTAAAACCAATTGGAAAATCATTTGACAAAAGAAATTTCCACACCTTTTCACATTCCACTTAGTAACTGAATTCATCTGCAAGTTTTTTGATAGTTTATATACGACACTTGCCTGGTGTTTAGTAATATTCGTAATAATTGCTTTGAAAATATTGCGCCCTCCTTAGAGCGGAATTATCCGTAATGAGTTGATTTATGTCGTCTATTATTGCGTTAAGCCGTTTGATTTGATTTAATTTCCGCTTAGGTTCAATTCCCCCATTATTCGCTGTTTCATCAGCTACAAGCTGCCGTAGGCCCTGAATATACAGCTGTTTTTGTTTGTTGATAGCATATGTTTTCCGAAGCCCGCTCTTATCTTTTGGCATTAGGTAAATTGAATATTCTACTTCCGCGAGTAGTCTTTTATGCTGATGGCCAAAGTACGTACCTCCTTGTTCAATTAATGCAAATAATTCATTTATTTTTGAAAATAGCTGAAATAATCTTTTGCGCTGTGTAGTATATTTCTGCTCACCATTTACCTGCATTAAGAAGTAGGAATAGAGCATACAATAATTATCCTGTCCAGCCTCGCTGGTGAACTCCACATCGTGTTGGAGGTGATAGCTCAATGTAGGATCAAAAGCCTCTTCAAATAGAAATTCAGGATGATTACTTAAAATATTGTCAAAATCCTCCCGACTGTAAACCAGCGAGTCATTCGTTTGAAAATGCAGTACGATTAATGAATCTGTTGACCGTGATATTGCAGCAGCTTGTGCCAAGGTTCCGTTTTTATATCCCCATAGTAGTAATATAATAATACAGATCTGAGATATTTTTACAACTAGCTTCATAATATGGCTTTAATGGTTTTTGAATTTACAAAACAGGAGGTAAAAAGGCAAAATATATAACTCATTAACAAATCCTACTTCCAGCCATCATCATTGTCATTCTTAGCTCTTGTAAAAAAGATGAAAAGATAGCCATTGATAACCTGATCGGTAAATGGACCGTGGCAAATGATGATCCTAGAATGGCCGTTGATGGTTCCGTTACCTACAAATTCAATTCAGATATGACCTGTGTTAAAAATATCTATGATGCGCTTTCAAATCGAGACACGACTATTTCCCGGACCTATGTATTGAGCAATGATAAGACTTTGGCGACGCTCTACGATGAACGTAAAATATATACAGAACAGTATCTTATAAAAAAAATGAATACGAAGGAAATGAAGTGGGAAAATGCTTCCCCAAATGACGGTAACGAGAATAAGAGGTTAATTCGATCTAGCGATCAATAGGTTTCAATAACTTTTAATTTACCCACTAGATTTTGGTTAACAATTCTGATGATATAAATGTCATCCAATATGAACCAACCCTGATAAAATTCGTCGGGTCTTTAAAACCTGCTTTTTTGCAGCATTCAGCATTATATTTATCCCATAATATAGGTATTCCCAATAAGGATATTTATCTGGTGTTGATATGTCCTAATTGTTATATCCAATTTCTATTACAGGTATTAATTCTAGTGTCATTGTCTGTCTATTGAATGTCGTGCTCTAAACCGACCGGAATTTAGCCGAGGTTGTGAGCCAATAGATGAACTTAACGAAATTATTTCTTAAATTAGATATTATGAAGAATTATTTAATAGCCATTTTAAGTCTTTTAATTGTGGTATTATCGTCCTGTTCTGGTACACGAATTGCCACTATGAGAAAATCGAAAATGGAGCAGCTTGAATTGGGTATGTCTAAATTGCAAGTTGTTAATATTCTTGGATCATCCTATTCAATTGCGCAAAAGGAAGCAAACGCTACGGATACTATAGAAGTTATTTCCTACAGGAATGTTCCTTTTGATGAGGAATTCTATTTATTTAGGTTTAAGAATAATAAATTGGAGAAATGGCATCGCGAATTCCAGCCGGTATACAAAGAAATAAAACCGTAAAATTTGATAGGTAGGTCTGCCGTCGCACACTTTGCACGTTTTTGTGATTGTATACTTTACACTGCAAAAATTTTCCGAGTAGATACTTTAAAAAAGTAATTGATACATTTTTTAAAAGCTAAATACTTAAAATTAACTCTCGCTTACTCTTTATTTTATTCGTGTAAAAATATATTATTGAATTTTTTATTTCTTTTGACATTGATAGGCCTGTAAAAAGTAGTAATACGATTGCGGTTGTAGGATCTATCATACCCAATATTGTCTTCCAAACTTAGCATCCTTCTTGTGCCTCTTTTGTATGAAGATTGAATCACTGATATAAGTATCAATTTAAACAAAGGAGATAAGTTATGACTAATTACGATTTAAGTGTACTGATCGAAGAAAAAAGAAGTTTACTATACCACTTTTCTACAAAATTTACAACTGACCCTGACGAAAGGGAAGACCTAATCCAGGAGACTTGGATCCGAGCATTAAAATCCCTTGATGAATTTATTAACCAACCTAAATTGATGAGTTGGTTATACGTGATTATGAAACATGCTTATATTAATAAGTACCGTAAAACAAAACGCATCAATGATATTGAAGAGATCTATGTTGATTTGGAATCTACCAACAGAATTACCTACAATAGTTGCGTCGATAGATTTGTGGCAGACGATATACAAACCGCAATGCGTAGCCTCACAGAAGAAAATTATGAAATTTTCCGTCTTTATACAGAAGGTTATAAATATCAGGAAATAGGTAGTTATTTTAACATGCCAGAGGGTACAGTTAAGACAAGAGTTCATACGATTCGAAAGAAATTAAAAAGGCAGCTCAAAGTATACCAAAGCTGAAAGTTTAGCTGTCTAATACACGATAACTTTTAGTTAGCCGAACCAGCTTTGTTCTTTGATTCCATATCTTTGGCAAGCTTCCTGGATAATTTTGGTCAATGAACTGGGGGGATCGTTGAATTGATGTAACCATTTGGCCTCCGAGATCGACGGTGATATGATCGAACTGATATTCCTTTATTCTACCTCCAATGCGATTCGGTGCATCATAGAGGGAATACCATGCCCTGCTATACCAGCTTCTATGACAGCAATGCGTTTTTCACGTTGAATGATCTTCATAGTTAATTTTTTTTATCGGAAACATGCCTGTGGTGATCTCGAACTAAATTTACACAATGACAGAAATTAAATAAAAAATTTGGGTAAATCACGTAAGAGTACCCGTTTTTTTGATTTACTACGTTGCGATCGCGTACAAAGTGTCAGAACCTTTTATTTCCTAGTCGAGTTCTATGATCAAAAGGGAATTCTTGTTAATTAAATAATGTTTCATGATATGAAAATAAAAGAACTAAAAGTTCTTCGTGGGCCAAATATATGGTCTACCAGAAGGCAGCAGCTTGTACAGATGATACTTGATATCGGAGCATACGAACATCAGCCCACCAACACTCTTGCGGAGTTTACTGACCGACTCGTGGATCTGATACCTTCTTTACATACCCATCGTTGTTCGGAAGGGGTTGAAGGTGGATTTATAAGCCGCATGAAAGAAGGGACCTGGCTCGGCCACGTGGTCGAACATGTTGCGCTCGAAATCCAGACCTTAGCAGGTATGGATTGTGGATTTGGCCGTACAAGATCTACCGGAGAGCATGCCGAATATTTTGTGGTTGTATCTTATCTGACCGAAGAAGCAGGCAACTACGCCATTCAGGCTGCGGTGGATATTGTACAGGCCCTAGCAGAAGGTAAATCAGTTGACTTAAGGCCGGTTATTGGTCGATTAGCTGAACTGTACCACCAGGAAAAACTTGGACCAAGCACACAATGCATTGTTGACGCTGCCATCGAAAAAGGCATCCCATGGCGTCGGCTCGATAACGAATCTTATATTCAATTTGGACAGGGCAAAAATCAACGACGTATCCGCGCTACTGTGACTGACGCGACGAGTAATATTGCTGTTGAATGTGTTCAGGAAAAGCATTTTGTTAAAACGTTGCTGGCTGATAATGGCATACCAGTGCCAGAGGGAAAGTTGGTCAATGAACTTGACGAGCTCTATGGAGTGATAGCTGAAATCGGCTTTCCATTGGTCATTAAACCAAACGATGGAAATCATGGGCGTGGTGTAACGACGAGAATCCTCGACTATCAGACAGCGAAAGAGGCTTTTATCAAGGCGAAGCTCCACGCGAATGATGTGATCGTAGAACGTTATATACAAGGGGATGACTATCGGTTCTTGTTGATCAATTATCAATTAGTTGCCGTTGCAAAGCGTACACCCGCTACTGTGATCGGCGATGGAACATCTGGCATTGCGCAGCTTATCGAAGCGGAGAATGCTCGGCCTGAACGCGGTGTCGGGCACCAGAACATCTTAACACAGATCATTATCGACGAACAAGTTAACGCTATTTTGCAAGAACACCAGTTTACTTTAGATACGGTGCTGCCGCAGGGAACCATTTTACAGCT
Organism: Sphingobacterium sp. Ag1; assembly: GCF_000988325.1. NCBI lineage: Bacteria > Pseudomonadati > Bacteroidota > Sphingobacteriia > Sphingobacteriales > Sphingobacteriaceae > Sphingobacterium > Sphingobacterium sp. Ag1. Next base: position 295,599 of record NZ_LBGU01000043.1, read on the forward strand.
CAAGAAAACCGCAAATCTTTCTACGGGTGGCACTGCTGAGGATGTCACAGCCTCCGTACCTACGGAAACCCGACTGCTGATGGAACGCGTAGCGCGATTAATACAACTGGACATCTGCGGTATTGACGTGATATCAACGGATATTCGCCAGGAATTTCGTCAGGAGACAGCCGCTATCTTAGAAATTAACGCCGCCCCGGGATTCCGAATGCATAGCCACCCATCGATCGGTCAAGCTCGACCTGTCGGGCAGGCAGTTATTGATATGCTGTTTCCCAAAGGGCATACGGGACGAATACCGGTTGTCGGCATTACTGGCACCAACGGTAAGACCACAACCACACGCCTCCTTGCGCATTTAGCGTCTGTCAACGGACTGAAGGTTGGTTGCACAACTACGGAGGGCATCTATATAAATGGTCATTGTATCGAAATGGGGGACTGCAGTGGGCCCAAAAGCGCGCAGCTCGTGCTAGCTGACCCCATCGTGGAATATGCAGTATTAGAATGTGCCCGCGGTGGAATGCTTCGAAGGGGGCTGGGATTTGATCGCTGCGATATTAGTATTGTAACAAATGTCGCCGAAGATCATCTTGGAATTAACCACATTCATACGCTGCAAGATTTGACTAAAGTGAAAGCTATATTGCCAGAAGCAACTTCGCCTACTGGACTAGCTATTTTGAACGCTCAAGATTCAAACGTATACCACATGCAGAATAAGGTAAGAGGAAGGGTGGCCCTCTTTTCTTTGGATTCAGATCAGCAGGAGCTGTTAGCTCATTTTTCCAATGGTGGTATGGTCTGTTATTTGGAAGGCGGATGGATTTATATTGGCGTTCAAGGGATAAAAACCCGGCTAATCGAAGCAGCTGATATCCCTTTAACCGTAGGGGGCAAATATAGCTGTATGATCCAAAATGTAATGGCTGCAACCTTAGCGGCGCTTGAGTCTGGCTTTACCCTCGACATTATTCGGCAGGGATTGAAAACCTTCTTACCTACACCGGAAATGAATTTAGGCCGAATGAACGAGTTTTGGATCGCTGAACGCCATCTGCTTGTCGATTATGTTCACAATCCACATGGGTTTGCCGAACTGAAAAAATTCATTGATAAAATAACCGCAACAGAAAAAATCGGCATTATCACTGCGACAGGTGATCGGCGGGATCAAGATATTATGGAAATCGGAAGGTTATCCGCTCAAATCTTTGATCGGCTGATTATCAGGCACGATAAAGATTGCAGAGGCCGTTCACCGGAAGCAATCAGCAAACTCCTCACGGAGGGAATTCATTCTGTGGACAAAATGGTACCGGTCACTTATATCTCTGATGAAAGAGAAGCCCTCAACTATGCACTTGAGCATTCGGAAAGCGGAGCCTTAATATTACTGTGCAGTGACGACAGCCGAACCTCGTTACGTTATGCAATGGAAATAAAGCAAGTTGAAGATCAAAAATTAAAATATTATGGTACCTAAGGGGAAACTATTGATTATTGGTGGGGCAGAAGAACGTAAGGGGCAGCATCCCGATAAGGAGCTGCAAATAAGCGAGCATTTTGATATTTTGAAAAAACTTCTTCCCGAAGGAAAAGAAAAAGGGCGGATAGAAGTTGTGACAAGCGCATCTTCCGTAGGCAATGAGATAGCTGAGATTTATAGACAGACATTTAGAAAGATTGGCTATCAGAATTATGGATTTATGGCCCCCCGTTCAAAGCAGGATGCGAGGGCAGGGGAGATCTGCGAAAGGGTCAAAAAAGCTGACGCTGTCTTCTTCACAGGCGGCGATCAGCTTAAATTGTCGACGATATTTGCTGGAACGGAGTCATGGGCATTGATCAAAGAAAGATATGAGCGTGATAAAGACTTTCTGGTTGCAGGTACCAGCGCCGGCGCGATGGCGCTTTCTGATACGATGATTATTGGCGGTGGAATGAATGAAGCGCTGATCGGCGCTGATATTCAAACTGCATCAGGGCTCGGCTTTTTGCATGGTTGTATTGTCGATACCCACTTTATTCGCCGCGGGCGGTTTAGCCGCTTGGCACATGCGATCATCCTAAATACAGTCAACCTTGGAATTGGTCTGGGCGAAGACACAGCACTTCTGATCAGTGAAGGTCGATCGGCAACTTGTGTAGGTTCGGGAATGGTCACTGTCATTGACGGTGCAGCAATTCTGAACACTAATATTAGTGATGCCGAATCCGGATCGCCCATATATGTGGAAAATTTAAAAGTCCATCTTTTAGTAGAAGGTTGTAAAATCAATTTGGAGGAAAAGAAATTATCATTTCCAAAATCGAATTAGAGGAACAATTATGAAGTTAATTATCCATGGCGGAGCAGGAGCTGATAGTCAGTTTCTTCGCCAACATCAGCGTGAATACTATGATACATTACAGGACATTATTTGTAAGGGCTACCAATTATTGATGCAAGGTGACTCGGCCATCGATGTGGTGAAAGAGACTGTGGCTATGTTGGAGGACATTTACTTGTTCAACGCTGGCAGAGGATCGGCGCTCAACAGCGATGGGAATGTGGAGATGGATGCGGCAATAATGGACGGGAAAACGTCTTCAGCCGGAGCCGTAGCATTGGTTACCAAAGCGCTAAATCCGATTCGATTGGCTGATGCGGTCCGTTCTCATACGCCACATATGCTTTTGGGGGGAGTGGGGGCAGATTTATTTGCAGTTGAACAGGGGCTTGCGACTGAGGATTGCGCATATTTTGTAGTTCCTCATCAGAAAGAGCTTTGGCAGGAGCAAAAGGCGTCAATGGAAATAAATAATCAACTAAAGGGAACCGTAGGAGCTGTAGCGGTAGATGGCAACGGCGATATTGCTGCAGCTACATCCACTGGAGGTATTACCGGTAAACGTATTGGACGCATCGGTGATAGTTGTATTATTGGTGCTGGCTGCTATGCTGATAATCGTTCTTGTGCGGTTTCAGGTACAGGAGATGGTGAAATTTTAATGGGCGAACTTATCGCTTATCAAGTAGCAAATACGTTCCAAGCGACCGATCTTGACCTGCAGGATGTCTGTGAATCTGTCGTTATGAATGTCGAAAAAAGTAAAGGGGACGTCGGTCTGATTGCAGTGTCAAGCGATGGACAGATGGGGGTGGCTTTCAATAGCGAAAGGATGATACGGGCTTGGATGGACGAAAGTAAGAAGCCGCACATCGCAATTTATCAGGACCCATTAAGTTAAAAAATACGGTAATGTAACCTCTATACTTTGTTGTATAGGAAACAGTAAATTGTCGAAGTAGAACCATTGTTTGACCACCTGGGTTCTACTATAAATACGCTTAAAATGGTTTTTAAAATACAAGGATTATATTATCTGATTACTGGACTCTGGCCAATCGTTCACATAAACAGCTTTATGATGCTGACGGGTGAAAAAATAGATCTATGGCTTGTCAAAATGGTGGGTCTCCTTTCAATGGCGGTAGCCATTGGTCTGTTATTCGGGAAAAATAAGCCTGCTAAAATCCTTTTAGGTATCCCAGCCGCATTCGCATTTATGTCGATCGATATTTATTACAATATTACCGATACCATTTCTCGTATTTATTTACTTGACGCATTATTACAGTTTATTATTGTATTATGGATAATGTTATCCTGCTTAATTCATGCAAAGAATTCAGATCGAACTCCGAACAACCAATAAGTTTCTCCGATAATGTGAAGCGTTCGGAGTGCGCGACTATTAGAGTTTGAGCAAATCTGTTCGAAACCAAATGCGATTTACTTTTGTTCCCAAGAAAAAGTAATCAAAAAAATAATTATGAGAGATCCAGAAAAATATTCTGACGAAGAAGATAAAAAAGCCGATAAAGGACAAGAAGAAAAAGTAGAAGAGCGCGAACGTAAAATAGATGAACAGCTCGAGCAGTCCTTTCCCGCCAGTGATCCGCCCTCCTATTCGCGACCGGGAAATGATGATGCCATTGACGACGTCTAATTAGACGTGAGCGACAGAGCAACTTAAAATTGTACCAATACTTTTGATTATCTGAAGCCTATCTAATGCTTATGACGCGCACTATCGGCTTTATGCCCAATGACAAATTGCCGAATATGCCCTTGCTCCCATGCATTTGCCAAAGGATCGACAACATAGTTGGGTATTGATTTGCGGCTTTCCTTTTTCTCAGCAGTAGAGATATGAAATCTTTTGTCCCGATCTTCTATCAAACCTGGTTTGAGTTGGCCATCTTTCGTAAACCCCATCATGACCATTGGAGCGCCTACTGGCAAGCTGCGTTCTTGGTCGGTATGCCAAGTGTGTATCGTTTTACCATAGGTCTTGACCAGTTTTTCCATCAACTGGTATTCTGCCTTTTCGGGTATTCCGGGTGCGATCAGTGTTCCTGATTTCACTTCATGATGATGGGAATGCCACAGCATTTTCTCTTCTGCAGGCAATGTTCGGAACAGTTTCTCGGTTACGATATATTCAACGCCCATGATTTTGGCATCCTTGCCATTTCCGTCAAATATAATCGCCTGATACAGATCATCACTTAGCTGCTGCACGTAATGATGCGCCTCCATCTGTGCATTGATATTGCCATTATAAAAATGAAAGCCGTCTAAGTAAACATTGAAAGCTTTCAATGGACTTTTATCTTGAATGAGGTCGGCAGCCGTTTCCAGCGCCTTATCTTTTCCTGATTTTTCTGTTCCCGGAGTATCGACATTAGAGGCTGTATTATTGCCGCCGCAGGCCCCATTAAGCATTGCTGCCGACAACATAATCAATAAAGAACTAATATTTCCCTTCATAATTTTTAATTTAAAAGTATTCATTAACTGAACAATAATAAAAGAGATATCGTTGGGTCGCTCTTATCTGCATGTTTCCAACTAGCTTTTTACATATCGATAAACTTTTTTACAAGCCCCTCTATTTGACTGCTGTCCAATATTTCGGGAAACAAAATATCAAATTAAGTGGTTCCACTAATAGATGTTTGAGTATATTCGTTTTGTCTTTCAGGATAAAAACAGTATTTATTGCTATCGTTTATGCAAAAAGTGAATTTATACCATGGGAAAACGTAACATTGTAGTAATTGGCGCATCTGCAGGCGGCTTCGATGCACTGAAAACGATTATAAAAGGTCTGCCGCCTGATTTGGATGCTTCAATTTTCATTGTCTGGCATATGGGGACTGACACACGTGGGATATTACCTGAGGTTTTAAATAAGCTTGATACAATTTATGCTGCAAATGCTTACGATAACGAACCTATCAAATCCAACCGCATTTATGTGGCTCCGCCCGATCACCACTTGTTGATAGAAGACGGGCTTGTACGCGTGACTAAAGGACCGAAAGAAAATCGATTTCGACCCGCTATTGATCCACTTTTTCGTTCTGCAGCATATACGTATGGAAATCGTGTAACGGGCATTATTTTGTCCGGAGGTTTGGATGATGGGACAGCTGGGCTTTGGCGTATAAAAAACACTGGCGGTATCGCGGTGGTCCAAGATCCTCAAGATGCAGAGGTGTCTTCAATGCCCGAAAATGCGCTTCGCATTGTAAAAGTCGATTATTGCCTGCCGGTTGACGAAATAGCCGACTTAATTGTAAAGCTTTCGTCTGAGGAGCTTACTGATGATACTGTCCTAAAGGATAAAAAAACAAAAATTGAAATTGATATCGCAGCAGGAGCGAGTCCTTTTGACCGAAATTCATTGGATTTAGGTATCTTGTCGCCGTATACCTGTCCAGAATGCCATGGAATACTTTCGAAAATTGTGGATGGAAAGCTTACACGCTTTCGTTGTCATACAGGACATGCCTATTCGCCGGATACGCTTATTGCCGCGCTTACGCAGAAAATTGAAGATAGCCTGTACAGTGCCATGCGTGGTATGGACGAAAGTGTTTTTTTGATGAACCATACTGGCGATCACTATGCCGAGGTCAACCAGCCTAAACTGGCGGCTATCTATTTTAAAAAAGCAAAAGAAACTGAACAACGGGTGAAGTTGTTGAAGTCAATCCTATACCACCATGAGCAGCTGAGTCGGGGAAAGATAATGGAAGAAGCGGAGAAGGGAACTTAATAATTATTTATTGAAAAACTGATTTCATAACCAGAACATAGGATGCCGACTGACTTCGTAAAGTTGGCGAAAGGATAGGGGTGATCAGGATGGTTAATAGCCTAAAAAGTAAAAAATAAATGAAGAAAAAAGGGAAAGATAATAAGGGGAAATTAAGCGCAGCGGAGCAATTGCAGCAAATACCAACGGATTTTTTAGTAGTCGGTATTGGCGCATCGGCCGGTGGCGTGCATGCTTTGCGGGATTTTTTTAGGCAGGTCCCTAGCAATTCGTTCATGGCCTTTGTCGTCATTTTACACCTTTCACCCGATCATGACAGTGAACTTACGAGCATCTTGCAGCTGGAAACCGAAATGCCAGTTGTACAGGTGCTAGAAAGAACTAAGATTGCTCCTGATCATATTTATGTGGTATCGCCAAGCTGTCATCTCACGATGGACGGAAGCTACATTTCAGTAACAGCCAATCAAGATTTTGAAGATCGGCGGGCACCGGTTGATATTTTTCTTCGAACATTGGCAGATCACTATGGGCCACGCGCCATAAGTGTTATTCTATCCGGGACAGGTGCCAACGGATCCATGGGGCTCAAAAGGATTAAAGAAAGGGGGGGCGCCACCTTTGTTCAAAATCCACGACAAGCTGAATTTAATGAGATGCCACGCAATGCTATCGCTACCGAATTGGTCGATGAGGTGCTTAATGTCGAAGACATTCCAGCGCGGATTGTGGCCTATCGAAATAGCATCGGGTCAGTTCAGATTATCGAAGAAGTGCAGCGGCGCCCTGAGCTTCAGCAGCAGGCGCTTCGCGATATTTTTACACAGCTTAGGGTGCGCACGGGACATGATTTCTCAAACTACAAAAGACCTACACTTTTGCGCCGGATAGAACGCCGTATTAATGTCCACAGTCTACCCGACCTTCCCGCCTACTCGACTTATTTACATGAGCATTTGGATGAAACCCATGCGCTGCTTAAAGACCTGCTGATTTCTGTTACCAACTTCTTTCGGGATAGCAAAGCATTCAAAGTGTTGGAGGAGGACGTAATACCCAAACTTTTTGCCGGGAAGACATCGGCAGACCAAGTACGCATATGGGTAGCTGGTTGTGCCACGGGTGAGGAGGCTTATTCATTGGCAATCATTTGTGCGGAGCAGGCACTCAGTATCGTGGATGCACCAAAAGTGCAGATATTTGCTACCGATATTGATGAATCTGCTATTGCAGCCGCTAGAGAGGGTTTTTACACATTAAACGACGCAGCAGACGTCTCTGCAGATCGTCTTAGACGTTTCTTTACCCGTGACGGCGACGGTTATAGGGTAAGAAGGGAAATTCGCGAAATGATTCTTTTTGCCAATCATAACTTTTTGAATGATCCGCCTTTTTCCAAACTTGACCTGATTTCCTGTCGCAATGTCTTGATTTACTTAAATAGCACAGCTCAGGAAAGGGTAATTGAGACCTTTCACTTTGCGTTGCGACCAAAGAAATTTCTTTTTTTGGGCACTTCCGAATCTGTCGATAGTGCAAGTGACCTTTATACCGCGTACAATCGCGACCACCATATTTTTCAGACCAGAGAGATTACCTTACGCAGTTATCCTGTTCCGGACTCGGTGCCGCAATTTCAATTTTCGAAAGCCGATTTATTGCAGAAGCCCGAGGAAAGGGAAAGCCGCACCCGACGCGGATCCTTCGGTGAACTACATCAAAAAATGTTGGAGCAGTATGCCCCTCCGTCCGTTGTAGTCAATGAAGAGTATGACATTGTACATATGAGTGAACGGGCGGGAAAATACTTTGAATTTGCCGGAGGTGAACCTACCCAAAATTTGCTAAAACTTGTTGTGCCCCAAATTCGGCTGGAACTGCGGGCAGCTCTTTACCAATCTGTACAAAATAAAACAGCTATTGAAGCCCGAAACATCAGATTCTCCATGAACGGGCAGGCTCAATCGCTTGATATCCAAATTCGCCCTGTTTTCGAAGAAGGCGACTCTGCAAAAGGGTTTATCTTGGTTATCTTCAAACCTTCTGAGGAGAGCACGGAGGAAGGAGAGACCCTTATGGTGGCCTCGGATGAACCTATGGCAAGGCAACTGGAGGAGGAACTTGTTGCATTAAAAGCACAGCTTCGAAATTCCATAGAACATCACGAATATCAGGCCGAAGAACTCAAAGCTTCCAACGAAGAGTTGCAGGCGATGAACGAGGAGCTACGTTCAGCAGCGGAAGAATTAGAGACGAGTAAAGAGGAGCTGCAATCCATCAATGAGGAATTGCGCACGGTAAATCAGGAGCTCAAGGTGAAAATCGACGAGACTAGTGTCACGAGCAATAATCTTCAGAATCTTATCAATTCAGCTAACGTAGGCACAATCTTCCTGGATCGGAGTTTCTCCATACGCTTATTTACACCGGCCATACTGGATATTTTTAACTTAAAATCCGGCGACTATGGCCGTCCGGTTACGGACATCACCAATAAATTGCAATACAATGGACTTTTACAGGACGCTGAAACTGTATTGGAAAAGCTCACCATTGTCGAACGGGAAGTCATGACGACAGACAACCGTTCTTTTATGATGCGACTCCTACCGTATCGTACTTCTGAAGATCGAATAAATGGCGTTGTGATCACCTTTTTTGACATTACCAAACGTCGGGAATCGGAGGAAGCGCTACGGCAGTCTGAAGAGCGTACACGTCTTTTAATCGAAAGCGCAAAAGACTACGCTATCTTTACATTGGATACTCAGAGACGTGTAGTGAGTTGGAGCAGTGGTGCACAATTAATGTTGGGCTATTCTGAGTCGGAGATGATGGGAAGGGCTGGCGATATTGTTTTTGTACCGGAAGACCGCAAATCGAAGGTGCCCGAGCAGGAAATTCAGAAAGCTGAAAAAGAAGGCCGGGCAGAGGATGAACGTTGGCACCTGCGCAAAGATGGTTCATTATTTTGGGGATCTGGGATTACCCGCCCATTAAAAGACGAACAGGGCGTAATTATTGGCTTCGTAAAAATAATGCGTGATCTTACCGAGCAACGACGATTGCAGGACGCATTACGTGAATCGGAAGAGAAGTATCGCCTGCAGCTTGAAAAAGAGGTTGAACTCCGGACTGCTGAATTAACCGATAGCAAAGAACAATATACGACATTGGTCGATAATACCCCCGATATTATAACGCGGTGGGACAGACAACTGCGGCTGGTATTTGCAAACAAAGCCTTTGAGCGAAAGTTGGGTGTGAGTATAGCGAGTGTGCTTGATAAAACAAACAGTGAAATGGGCTTGCCTGATGAATTTGTTGTACCATATCTTGTCAGCTTGCGGAAAGCATTCGAAACAGGTGAAACTGTCGAGCATTTTAGTACTTCACATCATGTAGGCGGCGAGAACTATTTTTACTACCGTTTAACCCCTGAAAAAAATGCCGCTGGTGAGGTCGAAACTGTATTGGCCATCGCAAGGGATATTACAGAAATAAAAAATGCCGAGATTGCGTTGAAAGAAAGCCGCGATCTGCTACAATCAATTTTAGACAACAGCTTTATTGCGATGTCGGTACTCAAAGCTGTACGCAACGAGTCAGGCGACATCTTGGATTTTGAAATTCGACTCACCAACAAAGAATTGGACCGGGAAACCGGGCGGACTGACTTAAGTGGTAAGCTATATGCAAAAGAGTTCCCTGGCATTCGCGCCGCCGGCGTTTTTGACGTGATGCTACGTGTTATGGAAACTGGACAAGCCGAAGGATTAGAATATCATTATACCTACGAGGGGTTTGATAAGTGGTATTCCTGTATGTTTGTTAAGATGGATGATGGGCTGGTAGCGACAAATATGGACATCAGCGAACGAAAAATGGCAGAAGAATATGTCCGGAAGTCGGAAGAACAATTAAGAATGTTCGTGACGGCGAGTTCAGATCTTATCTATAAGATGAGCGCCGACTGTAATGAAATGTATGTGGTTGAGAGCAATAATTTTCTACAGGAAATGGGTGTACCGGCCACCCGATGGATGGATCACTACCTTCCGGCCGGTGAGCGAAGCAAAGTACAAAAGGCAATCGACGCTGCTGTTTCGGCGAAAAAACTCTTTGAACTTGAACATCAGATTTTGTTGTCAGACGGCAGTGTTGGCTGGGCCAATTCCCGTGCCGTTCCGCTATTGGACAAAAATGGCGAGATTTTGGAATGGTTTGGTGTTGCCAGCGATATTACAGCACGTAAGTCATCAGAAGATGAAAGAGATAAAAATTATCTGCTCTTACAACAGGCTGAGGAGGTCGCCAATACCGGTACATGGGATTATGATTTGTTGACAAAGACTTTCACCTGGTCGAATGGCATGTATCGTTTATTCAATTTGGAAAAAGGCACGCCGATTTCGCCAACTATCTACCGTGAATATGTCCAGGAAGGCTACTATGCGGCGGCTGAGCGCGTCGCGGCATATATTGAGCAGGGGGATTCCGATTTTGAAGAAGTGCTGGCAATCAAAGTTGGCGACTTATCCAAAGTGCTTAAATTGAAAGCTACTGTAATAAGAGATCAAAAGAGAAATCCATTGCGGGTACTCGGAGTCGATGTTGATATAACGGTAAGCCGGCAGGCGGAAGAAAAGCTACGGCGGATAGAAGCCGAACAGCAACTGGAGATTTTTAGAGTCACCTTGCGGGCGCAGGAGGAAGAGAGGCGCCGAATATCAGAAAGCCTTCATAACGGGTTAGGACAACTGCTGTACGGAATAAAGATTAACGTGACCTATATTAACCGGAAAAAGGCGCTTGAAGATCCCGCGGAGTATGACCGTTCGAAGGCGTTTACCGAAGAATTGATTACCCAGGCAATCAAAGAGAGTCGCAATATTTCACACGAGCTTATGCCTTCGACGCTGGAACAATTTGGTTTGCGGTCTGCGATAAACGATATCGCCGAACAACTGAATGGAAGTGTAAGCTTTCATTGTGAATATAGCGATTTAGGAATTAGGCTGGAGAAATATCTGGAGCTTGCTGTTTTCAGGACTGTACAGGAACTTATGCTTAATGTTGTAAAACATGCTGGAGCTACCTTTGCTCGGGTAAATGTTTCGATCGATAATGACGCAATCTATATTTTGGTAAGTGATAATGGAAATGGGATAAATGAAAAAGAGGAAACAAAGACAGGCATTGGACTAAGTTCCATACGGAGTAAAGTGAAGCTGCTTAATGGTACTGTGAAGATTAATTCAGTAATTGACACCGGTACTGAGGTGATTATAGAAATCCCAATTGGCGCTCTGTAGTCCAAAGACTGCTATTTATAAATTGATTATGAAGATAGGGCTAATCGTAGTTGATGATAATGATCTGGTTAGACAAGGTGTAATAGGTCTTCTTAATGAACAAGAAGACCTCCTGGTGGTTGGGGAGGCGGATAACGGATTTAAGGCAGTGGAATTGCTCGAGAGGGGACTGGAGTCAGATATTGTATTAACTGATTTTAATATGCCCGGAATGGACGGGGCGACGCTAGCGGAAAAGATCCTCCACATATCCCCAAAACTAAAAATTATCATATTGACGATGCACCAGCGAGCTGAATTTGTCGATCGGGCGCGTGCGGCCGGAGCATCCGGATATATGCTTAAAGATGGAAATTTTAACGAGCTCTTTGTTGGGATCAGGAGGGTGTATAGGGGCGAAAAATTCGTCACCGTAGGGTTATAGACCAGCTATATCCGAATGTTTCAACTAAAAAAGATTATGTATGTCTTCCTCTTAATAGTTCGTATTCTTGATAATTGTATGGTGTTGTCTCCAGCCTTTTTGCTACATAACTTCTAGTGTGATTTGTAAATGTTTAAATTTCTGGAAAATAAGTCGTTATAGATAGTCTAAAAGCGGACCTGGCCTCTAAATGATGCGTATTTCCTAATCGTTTTTATAAAATCTAGCCAAATCAAAACCCATTTCTTTTGATAAACCATAATAACTTTTTTCTGAATCTATTTGAAGGTCCTTGTATACCTTACTTCTTTGTTCTGGAAAGTTTCTCAAATTCAATTCTTTAAAACTGTCACTATAATGCTCACCGGCAATTAAATCTTTGCGATCTTGCAGGTAAACGCATTCATTCGCTAATACCTCAGCGTATTCAGCACTCCAGCTTACACCAAATTCATCAGCGTCTTTATATGATGTATCCAGGTTTAGTTCACCTCTTAATAACTTTACCTTACCATCTGATTCACCTATTATTTCAGGAAATTCAATGCTCTTATAATCAATATCAATATGTCCGGCTTTGCCCCAATTTAACCGGTTATTTTTTGAATCTATCCGATAAATAAAAACACTCTCTATCAATGATTCAAGATGCTGAGGCAGTTGATGAGTATCATAAATTCCTTTAAACATTTTAACTAGATGACATTCTTCATAAACATCAAAGTATGATTCCTCATCTTGCTCTATAGATTTTGAAAAATACTGTTTTTCTACATCAAACAAAATTTGTCCAAAAATAAATTTTTTAAATCCTTCTAATTGAAAGTAGAATATATCTCCGTGATTTAGTTTTTCTTTTTTCACAATTATTTTATGGGCATTTAATCAGTTTTCTAAAATAATTAAATTCTTCTCAGAAGTTACGGCATGTCCAGATGCTGTGCTCTAAACCGACCGAAACTAAGTCAAGGTTGCGAACCCTTTTGAGTAAATATAATAAAAGGAAAAGCAAACAGCTTTTCTATTGGTTTGTTAGTTTTAGCCACTTCAATTGAAATGGAGTTATAGGCAATTATAGCATCCAAAATTTCAGCATAATTATCTTCAACAATTGTATTGTCCAATGGTTGTCTTTAGATTTTGACTGGTACCTGTTTTTGTTCATTGCTTTGACATGCTACGATGAAAAACAAAAATGGTATTAAAATGCATACGTTCATAAATCTATCAAATGGTTTAAAAGATGATGCCAAAATGATTTTTTTTCCATAGTACAATTTAGTAAATTCATACATCACGTTTTTATTTATGCTACAGTATTTAACAGACGATCAAATCAGAACAAGGCTTAGACTAGGAAAGTCTGTAGAGCAGTGGCTGGATGATGTCCAGGAAGATGATTATACCATTCTTAAATGGTTAAGTATTGATAAGGAAAACGATGAAAGTTTTTCTGTCGCCTATTTTGAGTGCTTTGATGAGGGTAATGAAAATTTCATGGATATCTATGCGTTTTCATTGATTGATCCTGATGAACCTTTTGGCGTAATTCATACTTTTCCTTCAATCGTTGATGCTTTAGAATTTGCTACATTCACTTATAAAGCATCTTCTCATAGATATATTTCCGCTGGAATGATTCAAGAAGAGTATCGGGATTATATTAAACGCTAATTTCATCGTAGTATTCTTTCGACCTGAGGGAGAAAGGAATAAAGAAGTTGTTCCAATATAATAATGATGAAAGACCAAGATTTATTTGTTAACGAGTTGATCGAGTTGTTTCCGAATTTGAAAGAGGGGCTTTTAGATGAAGATTACAGGACGTCTATTACCTTTCAAATGGGGTGTTTCAAATCGTTTATGCAGGAAGTGATCGTAAAAAATGAAGGAGATAAGTTTGATGCTATGGTAGACTATTTAACTAAGAATTTACCTTTAGTCGATAAGCGGGTTCAAAATGCCATTTATCTAAATTTTTTGGGTAAATTAGATTTTTCTGAAAACCCCGGTTTAAGAAAACCCTTAAGGCAGCAATTAGGTAAAGCCTATACTGATATAGAAAATTATAATAATTCTCCAGCTCGTGATAAGGTAAAGAACTTCTTGAATAAATTTTGATGTTCTTGCTATAGGTAAATATTTGAAGTAGGCACTTGAAAGATGTAAATGATACCCAAAAAAGAAACCATCGCAACACTCAGTAAGAAGTTATCGTTGCCTTATACTCCATCAATTTCGATACTTCCAAATTTTGTGAGTTTTGCCAGTTTGGTATTGAATGATCCATCTGCGACTGAAGATACTTTTTTGAGCGTATTTCCTTCAGAGTCTAAAAATCGTATCTCGGCATTGGGTACCTTTCTTTTTGTCTTAGCTTCAGTGATAATACCTGAAATCGTTACCGAGTCTTGCGAACCGTTCTCGTCTAAATAGCTAGAAGCTTCGTACCAGCCCAATACTTTATTGTTTTCTGTTTTGGGTTTGATGACAGAACAGGATGAGAAACAAATCGTCATTAAAAAGACTGAAATTTTAATAGCCCAGATCAAATTATAGCACCTATCTATGTTTTTCATTTACTTTTTCAACTTCTTTCCTCAACTTTTTCTGGTATTAACCCATACGTTATAATTCTTCTTTGCGGAAGAGCTAAAGAGTGTAAGCAAAAAATCGGTTGTATTTTATCTCTCATCTTGGCAATGCGTTTTTATAATGCTAACCTGATATTTAATTGACTATATTTTTTTTCTAAATGAAAAAACCTGTTGCAATACATAGCTGAAAACAGAAACTAATACCGTCGTAAGTAACGCGGAAGGAGTCGGATAGAAATGAAGTTTTTCAACAAAGAATTTGATACAGATATAATTCAAGACAATACATAGCAATACAACGAGAAAATATCTGAACAGATGTATCCTCCTTTTACGATTTGCTTGTTGACTAAAGACAACATACATATTTAAATAAAATCCCAAGGGAAAGGTAATCAGGAAAGCCACTATAAAAGCTGCAATATGTGGAGTTACCTCTAATGTTTCAGTAAATTGTATAATTTTCTTTCTAAAAATAAAATTATACGATATGAAATAAATGAAGATGTTTAGGGCAGCCACTCCACCACCACAACTTGCATACCTAAATGTTTTGATTGGTATAAAATGAAATAAAATTTTATGGATGTAATCCAATATTGTTATTATTAGATCTTTAGCGACTAAATGAAGTTTTCTTAACAAAATCATATATTATTTCGAGCTGTCTTTTTAGACAGATGCAATACTAGCGTTTTATTTTAATAATTTTCCTTTTATACCAAAGTGAAGCTAAATTTTTAAAACTTATTGGAATAGCTTCGGTTGTCTAGCAACTATTCTAACATTAACTAGCTTTAAAGCAAACAATAGTAGCGCTTTAGGTATTTCGCACTACGTAATTCACGCAGGAATTTATATTAATGATGGAACTGCAATGACAGAGTGCGGATATGAAAGCTACACCAGCCAAATTATGTTGGAGGAAATCTTCATTACAGTAGGCTTATGCAATTTTCGATTAACCTGTTTAGTGGTCGGATCCGGTCCCTGTTAATTCCGACATTGATTTAGCTCTTTCTCACGATGGAACCATTTCTTCCACCAGTATTTCCACCGTTGTTGGTGTCTGTATTTTTGTAGAAGCCGTAGGCCCCAGATCCTCTTGCATTACAGTTTTTGGATTTATCAATTTAAATTCCTATACTCATTCGGTGTAACTCCCGTTTTTTGTTTAAAAAGGCGGGTAAAATGCTGCTGATATTTAAAGCCTAGTTCACTGGCGATTTCGTTAATGCTTTTGGAATGATCAAAGATTCTTTCTTTCGCTTCATCTATCAATTTAGCTTGTATGTAATCCAATGCTGTGCTTCCTGTTTCCTTTTTGATAAGGTCTCCGAAGTAATTCGGAGAAAGATGTAGCTGATCAGCGCAATAACTGACCGAGGGAAGTCCCAGTAAAAGTGTTTTGTCTGATTTGAAATAGTCATTCAACAACTTCTCAAACCGTACCAGAATATCACTATTGACATTGCTTCTTGTTATAAACTGCCGGTCATAAAAACGCTGGCAATAATTTAACAAAAGCTCAATATTGGAAACGATCAATGTTTTGCTATGCTTGTCGATATTTTGATCAATTTCTTCTGCTATTTTTTCAAAGCAATGCACAATGGTTTTGCGCTCCTTTTTGGAT
Source organism: Sphingobacterium sp. Ag1 (assembly GCF_000988325.1). Lineage (NCBI taxonomy): Bacteria > Pseudomonadati > Bacteroidota > Sphingobacteriia > Sphingobacteriales > Sphingobacteriaceae > Sphingobacterium > Sphingobacterium sp. Ag1. The sequence goes on from NZ_LBGU01000043.1 coordinate 311,685, forward strand.
AAATGCAGTGCTTCGTTCACCTCATAAGAAAGAAAGGTATAATCTTTTATATGCTTTCCCAGATTGGTTCCTTTTATAAAGTCGGGATGAAAGACAAGTCCATACCCGGATGGCTTTATGGCAACACCTTTACTGTCAATTCCATAAATCTGTCCGGGCGATACAAATACCAATGTTCCATCTTCATAGTCATAAGGCTGACACCCATACCGCATATCGCCACATTTAATATTTTTCAGAAATACAGCATAAATGCCCATATAACGCCGGAAATTTTGAACAGTTGGTATTTCATTGAAATTGACGACACTGACTAGCGGATGCAAGGTGTCTACCCCCATGCTGTCATTGTACTGATTGACCGTATCATATCTTTCGACCTGCTCCATAACATAATAAATTTGAATTCAAATCTACTAAACCTCAATCTGTTTTTCCCATGATCGGGCGTAATCTGTAAAACTGGTAAATAAATCCGTATCCTGTATAAACAATCAACCTGGTTAAAAGAAGAAATTTGTATAACCATGGTGGAGGTAAACTATACTCCATATGATGGTGTTTCTTAAAATTACTTTAAATATGGAATCAAACCCCACAGACATTTTTCAGCGGTTACGAAATGGAGAGATGATATCGTCCAATGATCCGCAAGCCTATAAGATGCTTGATGCCGCACACGCGACAAAAGAGCTCCTCGTTCAGATGAACAACAGTGTGGATCCTACAGAAGTTAGAAGCTTTCTAAGCCAGATAACAGGCCGCGAGATCGATGAAAGTGTTACTGTTTTTACTCCGCTTTATATCAACTATGGTAAAAATACCCATATAGGAAAAAATGTGTTTATCAATTTTGACTGTACGTTACTGGATTTAGGAGGCATTACAATTGAAGATAATGTACTCATTGCTCCGAAGGTCAGTATCTTATCAGAAGGGCACCCTATAGCCGCAGCAGATCGGCAGTCTCTGGTCCCCGGGCGTGTCCATATTAAAAAGAATGTCTGGATCGGTGCAAATGCAAGTATTCTTCCGGGCGTCACCATCGGTGTAAATGCTATAGTGGCTGCAGGTGCGGTCGTAACAAAAGATGTTCCCGATAATACGATAGTGGGAGGCGTACCGGCAAAAATTATTAAATCAATCGAAGATAAATGAAACAGAGAACCCTAACTATACTTATGATCATGGCCGTTTTTACACAGGCATTCAGCCAGACCAAATCAGGTAATAAATTGAGCAAAATGAACACAGCAACAGAACACTATACCTTCGAGTTAAGTAATAAAGTAGTCCGTGAGAAAGTGAGTTTTAAAAACCGTTATGGGATTATATTGAGCGGAGATCTTTACCTTCCCAAAAAACAGGGGATTGAGCCATTAGCCGCAATTGCCATTAGCGGCCCATTCGGAGCGGTAAAAGAGCAGTCTTCAGGATTGTATGCCAACCAAATGGCAGAACGTGGCTTTGCAGCTTTAGCATTTGACCCCTCTTTTACGGGAGAGAGTGGCGGGGAACCTCGCGCCGTTGCTTCGCCCGATATCAACACGGAAGATTTCAGTGCGGCAGTAGATTTCCTCGGGATACAGAGAAATATTGATCGAAGCAAAATTGGGATCATTGGTATCTGTGGATTTGGAGGCTTCGCATTAAATGCGACTGCAATCGACAAAAGGGTAAAAGCGGTAGCGACGACCAGCATGTACGATATGACGAGGGTCATGTCGAAAGGTTATAATGATGCTGTTACACGAGAAGATCGTACAAAAACATTGGAACAATTGGGCGAGCAACGCTGGAAAGATGCGGAAGCAGGAAGCTTTCACGCCGGACCACTATTAAATCCCGAAAAACTGAAAGGCGATGAACCACCGTTTGTGAAAGATTATTACGATTACTATCGCACAGCAAGAGGGTTTCATGAACGTTCACTTAATTCAACGGGAGCATGGAATGCAACGAATGCATTATCGTTTATGAATATGCCCATATTAACCTATATCAAAGAGATATCGCCAAGGCCGCTTTTGATCATTGCAGGGGAAAAAGCGCACTCCCGTTATTTTAGCGAAGATGCTTTTAAAGCTGCATCTGAACCAAAGGAACTACTTATTATCCCGAATGCTGTCCATGTTGACCTATACGACAGGACTGATGTAATTCCTTTCGGCAAGTTGGAAACATTCTTTAGGGAATATTTAAAGTAAAAGATGTGAGAAGATGCCTTTTGACAATCCTAGGGTGGATTTCCGTTCTGTGTAGCAGCTTTGGCCTCTGCATGGGGAACGGAGAATGTAACAGTTACTTTGAATGGACAAAATGAAACTTCTTATCCTAACAATTGTTGTACTGTTTACTTGTACACAGTCATTCAGTCAGATTAAATCAAATAAAATGGAGACAACAGTACCAAAAATCAGTGATTTCCCAACGGGAGATGAAAACACAGGCTTTGCACAATATTTTAGCGGAAAATCCTGGAATGCACCGCTCACATCCAACAAAGACCTCAATGTACCGATGAATAACATCACCTTTGCACCCGGTTGCCGTAATAATTGGCATAAGCACACAGGAGGTCAGATACTTATTTGTATAGGAGGGGTAGGGTATTATCAGGAGCGTGGAAAAAAAGCCCGCCGGTTAAATCCCGGAGATGTAGTTGAGATAGCGCCAAATGTAGAGCATTGGCATGGAGCTGCACCCGATAGCTGGTTTTCACATATCGGTGTGGCATGTAATCCGCAAATAAACGAGAACATCTGGCTTGAACCTGTTACTGATGGAGAATATAAGGTAGCGGTTAAGTAGCAGTTAGAATTCGATATTATGCACAAATTTAAATTCCTAAAATGGATATTGTTTTTTGCTATTATCCTCTTAAAAATAAATAAAATGAATGCACAAAATAGTGCGGATAGGTTGAATGCAATGCAGCAAAGCTTAGTTGCTATTTCAGCACTTACCGCTACAGGAGGTCTCGAAAACCTGAAAGTACAGTTAAACGCTGCTCTCGATGCGGGAGTTTCCATTAATGAAATCAAAGAAGCTTTGGTCCAACTATATGCCTACTGTGGTTTTCCAAGAAGCCTCAATGCCCTCAATATATTCAAAACCGTTTTGGAAGAAAGAAAAGCAAAAGGCATAACGGATAATATTGGAAAGGAAATCGTAGCGGAGAACAGCACAGCCGACAGATACGAACAGGGGCGAAAAGTGCTGGAGACATTGACGAAGACAGCACAGGCAAAACCTGCTCCCGGTTTCGGAGAGTTTGCACCACGTATAGATGCCTTCCTGAAAGAACATCTTTTTGCCGATATTTTCAATAGTGATGTGCTTAGCTATCAGCAAAGGGAACTGGTTACAATTTCTGCTTTAGCGGCAATGGCGGGAACAGAGGGACAGTTGCTGGCGCATATCGGAATGGGATCAAATACAGGCATTACAGTAGGACAGATAATGACACTGTTCGAAGTTATTGAAAAAACAGTAGGCAAGGAGCGGGCCGAAACCGCAAGAACTGTTATTTCTACAATGGAAAAGTAAGCACTATAAAACATTTAAATGATATGTATAAAAATATTTTTGAGTACCCTGTTTGGGTTAGATGTTCGTTGCAGGTTGTACTGGCAACAGCAATAATTTTCTGCATGACCAACAATGCTCATGCCCAGCAGCAGGGAATGATGGTGCGCATTTCAGAAATCGAAATACATCCCCAGCATGTAGAACACTACAAGATCATACTGAAAGAAGAAGCGGAAGCATCCGTAAGGCTTGAACCGGGCGTAATTGCCATCTTCCCCATGTTCCAAAAAGATAATCCAACACAGGTAAGAATACTGGAAATGTACAAAGATCAGCAAGCCTATCAGTCCCATTTGAAAACCGAACACTTTCAAAAGTACAAGACCGGTACGCTTCACATGGTCAAAGCATTAAAGCTTGTGGACATGGAGGCATTGGATTTGAAAACCGCAACACAGCTATTTAGCAAACTGAAAGAATAGATCTTAATGATGAGGTAGGGGTGCGTATCAGTGCTTTAGTCAATAATTATAGTTTCCAGTATAATGTCTACTCCCGCTATGGTCAATCATGATTAGGCTAAGTCAAGTCCTCTTTCCAAGAAAGGTATTGAGCTCTTTTTTTAGAGACCAAATCGAAAAACAATAAAACCCTAAATTTAAAATTCCTATTAATGCGATCATTCCTGTAAGCCCTTCGTCTTTATACATTTTGTATGCAATTATTGAAAAAACAGGGCATAACAGAAATAAGATAACGGCAATTACCAGAGATTTCTTGTTCAATTTTTGTTCTTCTACAATAACCGCGGTTTTTCTGTTTTTGAGTTCTTTCTGATAAGACGGAAATGATGAAAATTCTTTGTTGTCACTCATCACAAATCCCGTTCCTTGTCCTATTAAATCTTCAGTTACCAAAAAATTTATGTCGGCGGGATTATCTGTTTCTATTGCGTTCAATTCATTTTCTAGTACGTGATAGAAATTGTTTAGCGAATTGTAAAATGCGGACAATTGAGTGATGTCAATTTCAAGCTTGTCGTCGGTTTCAAATTGCGTTTTGATATAAGTGATAAAATCATCAAATAATGGAAGTGTTTCTGGAAAATGCTTTTTTAAAAATATCCTGTTTTTCGACGAGTTTATATTTAAAGCCTGTTCGCTTATAGTAATACTGTTGGGATTGTATTCTGAAAATTGTTCAAATTTTTGTTGATTGCGGGCTTCTTGATCCGCTAGAGTCTTTTGCCAATCCTGAAAGTATTTTTTTAATATTGTTTTATTTATAAGTGCAATCCAAAAAAATGGCAAAGAATTGTTTGCCTCAAAGATGTATAAATTTCTGTTGTTTTTTCTTAAATATAAATAACTTCTATAACCCATTTTTTGAATAAATTATTGCTTATCTCCTGTGCCATTCTCCATACTAAAAGTACACAAAAACTTTTCTAGTGCAGCGTCAAATAGCGCGAATATCATGGAACCTTTTATCATGAATGCAAGAATCAATCCATCCTACCAGGAGGGATTTTCCGAATATGCTTGCCCGTTGACCTACTTTTGGTGGCGCTCAGCAACTCCTTCTACCTTTTCGGAAAAATCAATATTGTATGGCTTATGCACGTTGTCAGATGGGGGAATAGTGTCCTATTCAACTATCGTCAAATTCATTAGTATGGCAAATATTCAGACTTTTCGGTATCTCTTCACTACCGCTTACATACTACTTCTTTTCCTCAGATTGCAGTACAAGCCAGCCTACTTTTGCTATATACTTTAAAAGAAAAGAATTATGGCAAATCAATTTTTAATTAAGAATACGATGGCAGATATGCGCAACCTATCTGCCTGTGAAATTGTAGCATTGGAAAGTGGATGCTTTCCAGGGATCGAATTATTGGGATATTATGAGAAAGGAGATACCCCATGTCCAATTAAATATTTTCTGTCCAATACTGTGAACACTGATGATGGGGGGAGCATTGTCCAGGTACAGGCAATTAAATTAGAACATCGATTTGTTGGCAGCGTCCATCCGGCATATTATGGTATAGTCGACTCTGCTACAATTAGACAAGACGATAGATTGGAAAAATTTAGCAATTATTTGGATCGAACCAATATCTATGAAATAGATTTTTGTAATTATTCTATAGTAGCTCCGAAGACCTTACTATTTACTACCGCTCGACAGAATCCGGTTAGAGGGCTGGGGTTTAAAAATGCGCATAAGATAAAAAACCTGTTCATAATTAATGACAAAAGTACAACCTTGCATCAAGGTGATAATTGTATTGTATTCCATCCTAATGATAATAAAAAAGCAACGTTTGCTCTTGAAAATGTTGTTTTCGATGCTTACGTAGCAGATTTTCAAATTAATAATGGAGAATATGATGGTTTGATGTTAGGTTTCCTGTGTTATGCTGACCCCTCTTGGAGTGGTTTTTCTAACCGAACTTTGACGGACTATCGGGTTGAAGTCAATAATATTAATTTTATTTCACCCGCGATAAGCTATAATCTATCTTTTGCAGGTCTATTTATGCAAGAGAATAAAATTACTAATATAGCAGGTGAATATTGGGGATTATATGTCCATGTGTTTGCTAAAAATATTTATGTTAAAAAGGCGACCGGTCTTTTTAGGAAAGATTTACAAGCAAACAGCGGAAGAGTATTGGTCACATCGCTTATTCATCAAGAACCCGAAATTGCAGTAATGGGAAACGCCAATCCTCCTGCGTTAGCACTCGATTCAATTTTGCTTAGCGAGATAAAATGTGTGGATAATTTAGGAGCTGCTTCAATAGGGTTTAAACACCATTCGTTAGCTCCACTTACAATCAATGAGGTGAAAGTTGATCATTTTAATGCTAATTTTCAGGTATATACACCATCGCTGGTTCCGGGACATACTACAATTGACCGCATTTATATCGATAGTAGTAATTATTCACCTGTCGTACCGCTATTTTACATTACGGTCAATGTAAATAGTTTGGAATGTGTTAATTCAAATATAAGTTTCTGCGGAGAGTATCCCATTGTAAATAATAGAAATCCTCAGATGGAATCTGTTAGCTTTAGGAATAGTGTCGTCAGAAACTTAAGCTTCCCTACACAAGAGGGGGGAGTAATCAATCATTTTATATTGGATAATTGTACGATAGTAAAAGGTCAAGATGATCGAGATAATATCGTGCGAAATGCAGGAGTTACCTTGAAAAACATTGATGTAAGAAATACGATTGTAAATACTAAGCAGCTTTTCTACTGCAGTTTTGAAAAGGTTACACTTGATCAGGTTGTTTTTTCGGACCCCTATTTCAGCGATACGATTAGCTTGTCCAGTTCCACTGCTGCAAATGTATCTATAGATGGTATTAGAATAAATGCTGATTTAGTTGCTCAATATAATTATTTTATAATTGGAACAGTGGGATCGAATCTAAGTTATTCGATCGTAAACAGTTATACAGGACGCCGCTTAAGAATCAGCAATGCGACCAAGCTTTATGAAGCAGGGGTCTCGCCGATAGAATCTAACACAACAGCAAATAGGCCAGCAGGATTGGACGCGAGGAGTACGGGACTAAGATTTATCGACACCACCTTAAATAAGGTTATCACATGGAGTGGAACGGCTTGGTTAGAAGGGTAGAGTAGCGCTTCTGCACCGTAAAAATCAACTATAAATTGTTGACGAATAAAATGTGAAGCAACATTGATTATTATGAGGAGAGTTAAAAATTCTCCATATCTAACCGTGTGAAAATATTTTTAAATAATACAGCAAATAAATATTAAAAATTTTTAAATTCAAATAACCATAAATAGAAAGCTAGCCAGGACTAAAGCAGCGATAAAATTGCGGCTAAAATAAACCCTATTATTGTTTTTTGTTTCTGACATATTTTATTAACCAGTTTTTTAACCATGAATAAATTAAAGTCGGCATTTCTGTTTGCCTTTAGCGCATGTGCTCTGGGAAGCCATGCACAAAATCTATTAAATCTAAATGACTGGATAGCAGGTTCCGGCGGGATTACCGGGTTTACTGCCAATGGTCTTACGACGGAAAATGAACGCGAATGGGGAATTGGCCCCCAAGGCCGACAAGTCATCGTTTGGAAGGGAACTCCGAGTGGAGACCAAAATGGAGACGGTGGATGGAATACTACCGATATTACTATAAATCATCAGAAAACCTATCGATATACGGTATGGATTAAGAAAACGAATTCGAAAACAGGGACAACTTATTTGGGCTGTGGCGGAGCGGTTAATTCACTAGCCGGAGTTGCTAATAATAATGCCTATTTCTGGACAGGTAATCTTCCGGAACTAGACCGTTGGTATTTATTGGTTGGTTATGTGCATGGTTCAAATGATCCATCGACAGTTAGTTCTGGCGGGGTGTATGATGGAGTAACAGGGAATAAAGTGCTTTCAGCTGTTGATTTCAAGTTTGCCGCGACAGCGACAGTCACTCGTCACCGCTCCTACTTGTTTTATGATACAAACGTAAGCGATAGGCAGTATTTCTATGGGCCGAGACTGGAAGAAGTTAATGGTAATGAACCTACGTTGAGTTCCCTTTTGGATAATCCGGTTGGTGCGGGTGATTCTTACTTTGCCGGAAAGGTAGGTATTAAGACCGAAATACCAGGAGATTATGATCTGGCCGTCAAGGGAAAGATCCGTAGCCAAGAAATTAAAGTGGAGACCTCGGGCTGGGCAGACTATGTTTTCGAAGAAGATTATAAGCTGCCTACACTGGAAGAAACTGAAAAATTTATTCAAAAGAACGGCCATTTGCCCGATGTACCTAAAGCAAGTGAGGTTGAAACAAATGGAGTGTCTTTGGGAGAGATGAACAAGATTCTCTTGAAAAAAATAGAAGAGTTAACACTTCAGGTTATTCAACTAAATAAAACTGTCAGGCAGCAACAACAGAAAATTAAGTCAGTCAAAAACAAGAGCTAATAATAAAATTTCTATTCAAATAAATTTAAAACCAATTTATAGCCTAATTAAAATCCTAACCTAAGTAAATTATGAGATTGCTATGGAGCATTTGTTTTGTCCTATTCACTAGTGTTGTGTTGGGACAGCAAAATAATACAGTGAATTTAGAAGAGAAATTTGTTCCGATTGAGCCTACATCGGCTCAGATGAACAAGTTTTCTGAATTGCCAATTAATTATTCAACGGGAACTGTCGATATTTCAATTCCGTTATTGGATATTGCGGGTAAATCGATCAATTTTCCCATCCAGCTCAAATACAACGGCGGGGGAATTAAAGTTTCCGACCTGTCCAACAAAGTCGGTGTAGGCTGGTTTCTTGATATCGGCGGAGCCATTAATAGAAGTATCAGGTCACTCCCGGATGAAGGACTTGATGTAAGGCAGGATGTAAAAGCCAGATATTTTAAGAATAATGAACCCATCTTGGAGATAAGTTATCCCTATAATAAATCTGGTGTTCGGGCTGGTTACAGCTATCAGGGTGAACAGAAAGATGCAACCCGCTTAAAACTTGTAGAATTGGGGATAAAGGGCGGATATTTTAGTGATGGGAAACCATTGTTGTTAAATATTCCGCAAACAAATGCGGGTAGTCTGGTCAATTTTGTGAACGACAAGAATCTTGCACCTCAGAATAATGATTTTTTTAGCCTTATTGATAATGGTTATCGAGATCTTGAACCAGATATTTACAATGTGTCGGTGCCAGGATATTCTGCGAAGTTCTCTCTGGGTGTGAACAACAAATTTTCTTTCATCTCGGGCAATGAATCAAAGGCAAGTATACAGACTAGTGTTATCGATACCTTATTGATTGATACCTTATATCAGACCAATCAAACTTTTAGTAATCTCTACCCCTTAGGAATGTATACGGATAGTATGATGATCCGAAAATTTCAACCTTGGGAAATGAGACTAGAGAATGGAATGAAATATATTTTTTCAGATTATGATAAAAAGAAACTACCAAAATACGATTGGAAAAATGGACCAATAACCTCTTGGTATCTCAACAAAATCATCGATGAAAATACGCTGGATACCATAAGTTTCGATTATACTTATAAATATACTTTACATCCTCTTGATTATGAAAGTAGAAATAGTAGAGCTATAGGATATAGTGGCAGTGATCGGTTATTTTTAATTGATCGACCATCAGGAACCGGGGGTAAAATGGCCGCTTTCTGTGATATGATCAAGACAAATTTTCAAAAGATCAAGCTGTTTTATACCGATCAGCTCGATTCAATAGTGGTATTTGACAATCTCGGAAATCGCGAGAAAAAGGTTAGGTTCTACTACAGCAAATTTACGTTTTCCGGAAGATTAAGATTGGATTCCGTGGCTATCATTTCCCATGACAGTAAGACAGTTGCCAATTCCTATAAGTTTTCCTATTATGAGCCTACCACTGTTGCTGGTCAAAGCGTTCAATATAGCTACGAAAAGCATGACTATTGGGAGTATTATAATAACAGAGAGGCGAGTGGGCTTAATATTGATCAGTCTTACCCGGATTTTAAACCACAATGGCCTTATGCCATGATGTGGTCACTGACGGGGATAGAGTATTCGGAAGGTAGAAGGCAGGAATTTGAATATGAACCCAATACCTATAGTTATATTACGGAGAAAGATGGTTATGATAGTTATAATAGTCTTTATAATCCTCTTGATGGAAATGTTGTTGGTGGTATACGGATCAAGAATCTAAAAATGTTCGATATTAAGAGCAATAAATATCTTTGGGAAAGAAATTTGAGCTATACAGAGGAAGGTAGCAGCAGTTCCTCCGGCGTGCTCAATATGTTTCCTGCTAGGCATGGACGTCTTCTCAGTAGTTATTGTTCGGGTTATTCAAGTTATAATGTCTATTGGAGAAGTCATGTTAATCAGTTTAATTCGACTAAGGAACTGCCGATTGTGACTTACCGAAACGTTAGAGAAACCGTGCAGGAGTCTGGCGTAAACAATGGTTATACACAATATGTATTCTATTCGGATTACGAGACACCTAAGCGCTTTTATTCGCATTATGACAGCGTTTACAATCAGCAATATTTAGGGACTAACTTCCCGTCAGACAGATATTTACCTGTGGATTATCTTAACCCCCTGAACGGCAAACTAAAATCAAAAAAGATTTTTGACAGACAGAATGTACTACTTTCGGAAGAGATCAATAACTATGAAACGAAAAATGTCGGTGGAATGGAAAACCGCATGGAATTTTTTAAGACGGTTACTGAAGATGTCGCTATGCTGTGCAATGTTGGAGGCTATTCGCCGGGAGCGATTCCGCCCAAATTAACACTCGTCTATATTTCGGTATACGCCTTATTCCCAAAACATGTGTATTTAAAAGAAAAGATCAACAATACCTATTTTGGCGCAGACAAGATCAGCAATGTTGAAAAATATTATTACGAAAGTAGTTATCACAATCAATTAACGAAGACGGTAAAGCTGTTGAGCGGCAGTGATAGTAGCACGACAAAATCCATCTATGGACTTGACCTTCCTGAAACTATAACAAACTACGTCCATTATAACAAATTCAGGCAGACCGGTTTTAACCCTTTAATCATGGAATATAATATAAGAAAGGGCAATGTGATCAGTGCTGTTTTGAACAATTTTATCAATCTGGGAACCACAACAAATCATATTGTGCAGATGAAGAATTTTCAGACACTAGATGGAAGTAAAGCACAATTATTTCAGTTGACTAACGGCCAGTTTGCAAATTACAATGCAGCCATATGGGAAGAACGTAGAGCATTTGAATATGATAGCAAAATTAGAATTATAGGCCAAAAACTGAATAAAGGGGTAGATATGTCTTACATATGGAATGATAACCTGCGAGCTCCAGTGGCAAAAATTCAAAATTCAGTTCAAGCTAATGTTGCTTTGGCTAACTTCGAATTACCTAAGGAATTTGGATTCAATATAGCCAGCTCAAATCGTGCTGCTGGCGGCTACCTCAGTGGCAGATCTTATAATTTAGCCAATGGAGCTATTGTTAAATCAGGACTGAATAGCGGCATGAACTATAATCTCTATTATTGGACAACAGCGGCAGCACCATTAACCATAACAGGTAGTACAGAGAGCACTTTGACAGAAAGCCGGAATGGCTGGAATCGATACAAACATCTGGTTAAGAATACTTCGACACTGACCTTGCAGGGATCAGCTGCTATTGACGAATTGCTTTTGTTACCAGAGAATGCAAATTATGCTCTTTTTGAATTCGATAGATTTCAAGCTGTAACGAAGTTGGTGGGAAATCAGACAAAACAATTTGTTTATAATAACCTCCAACAACTTAAATACTCTCTGAATGATGACCTGGATATGATGGGCGCAAATGAGTATAATATTGGTAGTCGTACCTATAAGGAAGTTTATTTCAGCATATTGACCAGGGACTCGGTTAGGAGAAATAACTGTGCAGTGGGCACAGTGGGTAGTTATGTGACTTTTGTTGCTTCCCCGGGACAGTTTACTTCCAATAGCAGCCAGGCCGATGCAGATCTGCAGGCCAGAAATTATGTAAACCAAAATCTTCAGAATTATGCCAATCAAAATGGTAGCTGTTTGATTGAATACAAAAATGCCGAGTTTTTACGAACCGTGAATAGAAATGGTTGTTCTTCAGGGTATCTGGGTACATCGGTAACCTATGAGATCCCAAAAGGAACTTACACATCAACGGTCAGTCAGGCAGATGCAGACCTGAAAGCACAGCAGGATTTTGATAAGAACGGGACGTTATATTTTGCGCTGAATGGGGAGTGCTTGGCTTCAAGCAATGTAACGACGGTCACGATCACAAACAGCTCGGGAATGTCTATGGAAGATCTGTCTTTAAAATTCATCTCATCGAACAATTCAGTTATCGTGAAGACCTATATGACAGCAAATACAATGACACTCTATCTCAAGAGAGGAGGATATGGTTTGATCTTGGGTAAAAAGGATAGCGATAGTGCCTATTATGTGAAATTAAATTCGTCGACGGAAAAACTTGTCAATACAGGAGCTGCTGAGGCAATAAGCCTGACGCAAGCTGCTTATAATCTGGAGATAGTAGGTGAGGAAATACTATAAATTTCTGGAGAAAATTTTTTGATAACCACAGGAAATCAATGATGATGAAAAAGAATATTCTAACGATACCGGCTCTTTTAATCCTAGGATTGGCACAAGGCCAATCTCTGGTCGACGACCTCACTTTAAATGTTTACAGTAACCAGAGCAGTATACAGGCACTCAAGAGCATTACGCTGACCAACGGCTTTTATATCCCGATGGGCAATACGGTCACCTTGTCCATAGCGGCATTTCCCACTTTGGTAAGTCTTCCCACAGCTGGCCAGAATTACATCCTGACCAAGACCTTTCGCATCCGTGGAGTAACGGCCGCTACGGTCAATGCATCACGGAGTATAGCTGATGAGAACCAGGCAATCCAGTATTTTGACGGACTGGGTAGACCCATCCAGGCAGTACAGCTGATGGCCAGCCCGGGCTACAAAGATATTGTGCAGTACACGGAGTATGACGGCTATGGAAGAGAGAGTATCAAATATCTTCCCCACGTGAAGAATGTGGCGGGAGACGGCAGCTTCAAGACGACAGCCAAAGCGGACCAGCTGGCCTATTATGCGAGCACCAATACCTGGGACCCATCAGTAGTAAAAACAGTTAATCCCTATGCGGTCACGGTTTTTGAAAACAGTCCGCTCAACCGGGTAAAGGAACAGGGGGCTGCCGGAGTCGCCTGGCAGCCGGCAGCAAACCGTGGCACGGTCACTGCCGGGACCAATGCCGGACGTACGGTAGTGACCGAATACGGTACCAATGGGATCAATGATGTGCGGTTATGGACGGTAAATAGCGGCAACAATGGAGCTACGTCCACCTATTATGGAAAGAGCACGCTCAATAAGACGGTTATTAAAGATGAGAACTGGGTATCCGCAAACGGGAAAGCCGGAACGATAGAAGAATACAAAGACTTTGACGGACATGTTGTACTCAGGCGTGTATGGGAAACAGATACCAAAAAACTCGAAACGCAGTATGTGTATGACGATCTTGGGAACCTGCGCTATGTGATCCCACCGGGCTATCCGTCGACTGCGACCACCATAACAGATAACGATGCAGACTTTAACGAACTTGTGTATGCCTACAGATATGACGGGCGTCAGCGTCTTGTTGAGAAGAAAGTTCCCGGTAAGGGCTGGGAGTGGCTTGTATACAATACCAACGATCAGGTTGTGCTCTCACAGGATGCGGTACAGCGGGGCCTTGGTCAATGGAGTTATACGAAATACGATGGTTTTGGGCGGATTGTCCAGACCGGTCGTTACAGCAAGACATTTGCGAGCCAATCTGCAGCGCAGGCCGATGTGAATACAGTGACCAAATATTGGGAGGAACGTACCGGTACAGCTACATACAGTAATCAGGCCTATCCCAAGACCGGGCAGTCCCTGCTGTTGGTCAACTACTATGATGACTACACATTCGGTGGAGCATCCACGGCCAACCTGCAGCCTTCGGGTATCAGCAAAAGCGCCAAGATCAAGGGACTCCTGACAGGGAGCCTGGTATGGAAAGACGACCGGTCAGATTCATTGCTGACCATCAGTTACTACGATGATTACGGGCGGGTAGCACAGGTCGTTGGCCGCAATCACCTGAACGGTACAGACCGGTTGACCAACGAGTACAATTTTCCTGGACAGGTTGTTAAGAGCACGAGAGTTCATACGCCATCAAGCGGAGCGGCGGTGACGCTAGTCACGACCAATGAATATGATCATGTGGGGAGGCTGGTACAGACCAAGAAAAAGGTCAATGCGCAGGATGAAATTATCCAGAGCAAACTGGCATATAATGAGATCGGCCAATTGAAGACCAAGTCCTTACACAGTGAGAACAGTGGCATTAACTTTATGACCAGCATTGGCTATACCTACAACGAACGGGGCTGGCAGACCAAGGCGAGTTCGGCACAGTTTACCTCACAATTGAATTATAATGTAAACGGTACGACCGTATTGTCGGGTGCACAGTATAATGGTAATGTTGCGCAGCAGTTGTGGGGCTATGCGGCCACGACAAATAGCACATTTGATTACAGCTATGACGCATTGAACCGATTGAAGAGCGGATTGAGCACGGGCACGGTGATGAGCGAGGCGCTGACCTATGATGATATGGGCAACATCAGGACACTTATCCGTGACAATGGGACAGCAATTGCCTACAACTACAACAATACAAATAAAAGCAGTCGGCTGGCCAGTCTGTCGGGTGGTCTGACAGGAACGTTCACCTATGACCTGAACGGTAATGCCACAACCGACCGTACTGGGATGGCTTTAACATACAATTATCTGAACCTTCCAAAAACAGTGATCGGGTCAGGTAAGAATATCGCCTATACCTATGATGCAACAGGCGGCAAGCTGAACCGCAAGTCTACCGTTGGAGGCATTACTACCGAACAGGACTACATGGGTGGGATCGAATATGCCAGGACAGGTGTGGCAAGTCCCGTGATCGAGCGTATTGCCACGGAGGATGGTTTTCTGCTGAACAGTTCGGGTACATACAGCTATTACTACAATCTGACAGATCATCTGGGCAACGTGAGGGTAGTGCTCAAGAAGGATGGCACGGCATCGGCCCCAATTGCTACAGTGATGCAGAAACAGGACTATTATCCATTCGGAAAGACGAAAAGCATTGCAACGAGTATCAATAATAAGTATCTTTATAATGGCAAGGAGATGCAGAGCGACCTGAATGGCGGTACGCATACCTTGGGAAGTTCTTATGTGCTGGAGGGAGAGCTGGATTACGGGGCAAGGTTCTACGATGCGGAGATAGGTCGGTGGAACGTGGTTGATCCTCTATCTGATAAAATGAGAAGGCACTCTCCATATAATTACGCTTTCGATAATCCAATACGATTTATTGATCCAGATGGTAAGGAATCAACTGGTTGGATTAAATCAAAACATTCAAATGGATCATCAACATTTACCTACGATGCGACAATTAATAGTCAAAAAGAATTGGATACAGCTTTACCTAATTCGGGAAAAACATATTTAGGAGAGAATTTTACATTGGCTAGTCACACAAATGGTGTTGAAGATGGCTCTTATAAGTATACCTTTACGGGTAAATCCGGAGTTGATCAAGATGGTAATAATCTCGATTTAACAGGAAATCTTACGACACCATTAGGATCGACAGTAATGGATCCGAATAATACCGCTGGAACATATTCGGGATTTTCAATTGGGGGAGCAGTTGGGGGAGGAATTAGTTTACAGGTAGGGATTGTCACGGACAATTTTGGCGATAAAGGAGCGTACTTCACTTTTGGAGGACATGCTGGATTTGGGGGAGGAGTGGGTATATCCTCGGGTGTTGTAAATCCTACAAATGGACAGACATTTAACGTTAGTGATTTCGCAGGAATGGGTAATTCAGTTACAGCAGGTTTGGGAATTGGCCCAGTAGCTGTTGGTGGATCGTATGGTGGAACACAAGGAAATAGTTTTTTCAATATGGGAAAACCTGCAGATGAAACAAGTAGGTCTTATAGAACTTATGGTGGAGGGCAATCTTCTCAATATCCTGGTATAGGAGTGAATATAACAGGAAAGGTCTCCGTTGGAGCGACGATAGATGCTACAAGGACTTGGGTTGTAAAGTTTTAAATTAGTAAAAATGGAGAATAAAAGTCAAATTAAAAATCCAGTTTTGTCTATTGTTATCGTGGCAATATTTATTTGGATAATTTATTTTGTTGTTACGCAAAAAAGAGGAGAGGAAATGATCTTAGAAAACTATGAATATGAGCTAAATAGGAGCTATAGTGGTATTATAATAAAGAAATTTTATGACCATGAGAATCATAATAGTCCAAAAATAGTTTTTGCTGATGGTGGGAGCACTGGTATTAATGGGAAATTTTGGGGACAAATGCAAGAAGGAGATTCAATAAGCAAGGTTAAAGGAGATTCAATAATTCAAGTGTTTAGAGGAGGGAAAATAATTAGTATTGAGATTGCACCATTTTATAGGAAGTTAATCCAGCAAGAAATTGATAAAAAAAAGAAAAAATAACCATGAGCCCAATCCCAAAGATTGGGCTTTTTATTAGCGCTTTATTTGAAAATTTCGAGCATTGGGGAGACGTTAACCTGAACTGTGTCAGAGGAATAATTCAATAAGATTATTTATATTCAATTATTCAAACGACACGGTCATGAAAGAAAAAGACCCATTCGATTTTTCGTTAGTGTCTGTTTTTAAAGGAACTCAAGAGGGCTTCGCCGTTTTGAGCGCTTCAAGGCAGAAGTCATGCAAGGTCTTTACGAAGGTAAAAGTTTGTCTCCCAATGATGGCGTCCTAGCGCCGTTAATGAAGCATCTGTTGGAATCAATGATGGATGGAGAACTCGAAAACCACTTGAACGAAGAGAAAGCTTCGGGCAATAGCAATCGTCGAAATGGCAAGACTAAAAAGACTGTACGTGGCCTTAACACTGGAACATTTGAGCTGGAAACAGGCCGGGATAGATCGGGAACGTTCGAGCCTAAAGTAGTACCTAAGAGACAATTAATCATCACTGAACAGCTTGAGGGACACGTGTTGAGCATGTATGCCAAAGCAATGAGCACACGGGCGATAAGCGAGTTTATACGCGAAATGTATGCAATGGAGATCTCTGCCACAGAAATATCACGTATTATAGAAAGTGTGCTTCCAGCGGTAAATCAGTGGGGTAGCAGGCCTCTTGAAGCTGTTTATCCCTTTGTATTCCTAGACTGTATGCACATCAAAGTTCGCCATAATGGAACTGTTGAATCGAGGGCTATCTATAATATCCTGGGAGTTGGTATGGATGGTAGAAAAGATCTGATCGGTCTTTATAGCTCAGAAATGAGGGAGCTAAGTTCTGGCTTTCAGTTCTTACAGATCTAAAGCAACGTGGCGTTGAAGACATCCTTATTGCTTGTATTGATGGTCTAAAAGGGTTTCCAGAGGCCATAGAAGCTATTTTTCCAAAAACAAAGATCCAGTTGTGTATTGTTCACCAGATCAGAACAAGTATGCGTTACGTAACCGAAAAAGATAAGAAGCTTGTCATGGAGGATCTAAAATCGGTCTATAAGGCTGTGAACGAAGAAATAGGTTATGAGAACCTCTTGTCTTTCGAAGAAAAATGGGGCAAGAAATATCCTCTTGCTGCCAAATCCTGGATGGATAATTGGACCAATCTTTCTACTTTCTTTGAGTACGAGGATCAGGTTGGCAAGATTATATACACCACAAATCCGATCGAGGGAATGCACCGTCAGATACGAAAAATTATTAAGTCTAAAGGAGCTTTCAGCTCTGAACAGGCGCTAATGAAATTGATGTATTTAATTATTAAAGATATTGCAAAAAAATGGACGATGCCAATGCATAACTGGGGCTTGACCATATCCCAACTTTATATTAGATTTGGGGATAGGCTCAAGCTCTAAAGAGGTTTTTAAGTTTTAACCCTATGACACAGTTGGTGTTACACTCCCGAATCCCCTCTTCTTTTACTTCGAATCTCCAGGTTTGTGCTTGTGCGGTTTCAGCTCCGGGTGTTTGGGTTTCGTTTCAGGAGTAACCCATTGTCTTCTGTCGGGTATACCATTTTGCTTCTCAGAAATAAATGCACACTTTGGAGGAAAACCTAAATGATCTCTTATTGAACTTTCACCATCCACTTACCTCAACATGGTTAAACTTTAATTTCAACTGGAATAGCTACTTTAGCCTCAATCAAATTTTTGACAGGTGTGTAGATATCAATATCACTATTAGGAGACGAAATGCTAATTATTAGACTATAACGGATAGTATTATTATAGCGTTCTAATTTTCTCCGAGTTTTCCACCATCCTGTTGTCGGATATATTGCCAAAATGTTCCGAGTTGCTAAATCAGCAGCATTGCCTTCCCATATATCTTTATGAATAGATCCTTTATTCCGTAGGTCTTCACCCAATTTCCAGTTTCGCTCGCGACCCTCATTTTGATAATCATCTTCCCGCATTTCAGCACTAATTCTTCCTGCAAATGCATCCGGAGATTCATTCGTGTCGTTCATTTTAAATCTTAATGCATGCGACATATAATTGTTGGCCTTTGCATACCTTTTATTGCCGGGATTAGGTTCGACAAAATAAGACAGGGTAACTGTTAATTGTACTGGTGTATTATATAATTCTGCTAATGCATCTATCGGCCAGGGTAAGTTGTATAAATGAAATTGGTCCGTTTTAACCCGCGACTCTTCATATTTATATGGTTTTAATTCAGCTTCACATATTAAAGTAAGTGAATTTGATGCACTATGCATGGCTCGTTGGAGATTTGGAACACCGTATCCTACGGTTTGTATGAGTTTGAC
Organism: Sphingobacterium sp. Ag1; assembly: GCF_000988325.1. Taxonomy (NCBI): domain Bacteria; kingdom Pseudomonadati; phylum Bacteroidota; class Sphingobacteriia; order Sphingobacteriales; family Sphingobacteriaceae; genus Sphingobacterium; species Sphingobacterium sp. Ag1. The sequence goes on from NZ_LBGU01000043.1 coordinate 330,746, forward strand.
TTTTTGCGCAAAAGATAAATCCCCCAAGTTCCGGTTTCCCAACATGGCTGGTGTCCAATTAGCGGAATGAACCATCAAAGCTCTTATGGTTTCTGGCCTAAAATGTGGATATTGAATATATAGTTGTGCAGCAAATCGGCTAGCTAGGGCTGTGGCTGCACTGGTATCTCCAAACGCTGTAAGCATGTTATAAGTTTTTCCACAGGAGGTACTTAATAATTGAAGTGAATCCGGGCTCAATACAGCACCCTGTTGTATCGCTTGATTACCACCTTCCATTACAATGTCGGGTTTTCTAGGCCATTCATTTGCCCAAATAGAAGATGTCGTATTACATGGTGACATAGCGCCTCTATTTGCTAGAATTTCGGCTTCGGGAAATAGATTAAAATCTAGCTGATCTTTCAATGTATATGCTCCCACCGTTATAGCATTAAATGCTTGTGCGGGATCATTAATACTATGGTCATCATTTATTAGTGGATATTCATTGCGAATTTCGTCTGATAAATTTCCAGAAGAAATGATAAACAAGTTTCTTTCATTAATATCTTCTGTTCCAAATGAAAGCATATCAATAGTGGCGGACCAAAGTGACGGTTTCCCTAAGTGCTGATTATCATTAGATGTTACCGCCATACAAATTGCGCGTTTATGATCTGGATTCATGATTTCGGCATTAGAGACAGCATCGATCGTTACGAAACCATAATTCAGTGGATCATGTGGTTTGGTATGATCTATGACTCTTACACTCTCGAATTTAAAGGGAATGTTTACAGGATGTTTGTTGCCAAATACTTCAGATAAATCTCCGTACAGAATTAGCCCAGCCATGGGAGTCCCATGGCCACTATGCATATTAGTTCTGTCGGCAACATGGCCATCCGCAAAGACTGTAGAGAGATAGTGTTCCTTAATATGAGGAGTTAATAATGGATTACCACGATTAACTCCGGTGTCCAAAAGACATACAGATATTTTATTTTGGTCAGAGCTATTGGATACTCGTTGTAACAAATTATTAATCCAATCATCTTGTTCGATACGCGTAGCGTATGTGAAAAAATCTGTTAAATCACGAGGTTTGCGTAACTCACTTAGACATTCTAAATAAAGTAAGTTTTCCATTTGCCGCGGAGTACCTTTAATGTATCCTACAGTGTGCTCAGGAAAGCAGATCCACTGTTGGCCAATTTGGATTCCTTGTTGCTGTAGAAAATCTTTGCACTGTTCAATGTAGTCATTGTTATTATCATAATCTAACCATACTTCCCACCAAATACTTTCGTCCACATTAGGGAATTCATTTTCAGGCTCCTGCCAAAATGCTGCTAGAGTGGCAGCACGAATATCCTCTATATTTGCTATCAAAGAATAATTTCTAGGTTTAGGATTGCCCGCCTTTTCACTTTGCGGTGTATTCTTAGTAAGAAATTCATCTACTTTATTTAGAAAGTTAGTGATTGCTGTTTTGTCTAAGTATATTCCAGCTTCTTGGTACTCAAAAGCATTCCCATCATTATCTCTGCCCTTAAGTATCCTTGTAAATGCAATGCGGAAACTTGATTTATCATCAAATTTATCGATATCAAGTGGGAAGTCCGGCGCGGATTTAAAAACTATATAAACAAAGTCTTGAATCTGTTTACCATTCCAAAAGTCTTTTAAAGCTTCATCGAATCTGACTTTAACGAAATCTCCTTGTTGTTGGCGATTAATACCGCTACGAGCTAATATAGTAGGACCACCTTGAATATTAGAGGTATAATTTTTGGCATCATAAAAATTTCCATCTATCACTAGATGGGGCAGGTCATTTTCTAGCATATTGAAAAAAGAATAAGTCCCTTAAAAAGGTCTTTTCCTTCCTTCTACATAATGTAGTATTTTTTCTTCACTCACATTTTTATCACCATAAACTAGATAATCTTTCCATACATCACTTACAATACGGTGAATGTCTGCAAAGCTTAATCCGATGGCTTTATGAGTAACTTTTCTTAGATCTATAGTAGAGGGGAGGTCAAACCCAGTGAATTCTAAATCAAATAATTGGTATATATCTTCCTCAGTAGGGAGAGGAAATTGGATAATATCATCAAAGCGTCTGAATAGCGCCACATCTAAAGATTCAGGGAGATTAGTTGCAGCGATTATCAAACTTCTTGAATCATCTTTTTCAATCTGTAGTAAGAAACTATTGAGTACACGTTTTATTTCGCCAACTTCATTTCCAGCGGAGCGTGAAGTACCAATACTATCAAACTCGTCGAAAAGATATACAGCTCTAAAATCTCGCATTGCGTCAAATACTAGACGAAGTTTGGCAATGGATTCACCCATATAGCGACTAATCAACCCATCGAGTCGGATGATGAATAGGGGTAGGCCCAGTTCGCTCGCCAATACATGCGCACTCATTGTCTTACCACAGCCTGGAGCACCAGTAAAAAGTAGCTTTCTACGCGCTGTCAAACCATGACTTTCGAGAATATCTATTTTGCGTTGTTCGTCGAGTACACGTTGTATTGAGGTTCGAACGCTTTTTGAAAGTACCATGTCCTTGAGTTTTACTTCAGGACGTACTAATTCCAGTAAATCGTCTAATTCTTTTTGAGCACTATTGATAGGAAGCTTTTTGATCAGAACAGACTCTTTACTTTTTGAGAGCTTAGCCTTGTCGATCATTTTTTTGAGCTCTTCGGCCAAAGCAGTGTGTCCTTGCCGTGCTTCGGCGGCAGCTATTTGCATAGCAGTGGCATAGAAACGACTGTCGTCTCCTTCGCCAAACGAACGAATCAAGCTCTTTATTTGTTCCAATGCTGCCATTACTGTATGCTCAAAATTTTTGCAAATATAAGGTTATATAATCAAAAGAGGTGCCGAATTTTTTAATACTCTGTCTCCAATTTATTGAAAATTTATTTAATTTCAAAATCTGAATAACCCTAAGTTTTATAATGGAAGACGTACCAACTCATTTTCTTTACTACGAGTAAACAGATAATGAAACGTTGCTCGTTGATCTCATCTTCAAGATATTATAACTTCTTGCTGAATAAGTTGCATCTGAATATTGGTTTGTTTGATAACATTGAAACAAAACAATATTCAGTAGTTTTTCTGGAAAACCAACTGGCTTATTTCTGCCATCTTACCTTCGCTGAAAAAGCTCAATATTACTTAGGTTTTCTTATGCTGTCAATTCGAATTTTAAGTTTTCTTTCTAAACTATCTATTTTTCGATTTACTAATATTTCCGTCTTAGGTGACAATTTATTTTTTGAATCATTAAGATGTTCGGGTATAAAAAGGTGGAGGAAATAGCCAATTATGAGATAAGGAATGGACAAAAATGGAATCTGTTTCAGAATAAATTTCCAGCCTCGTGTGCCTGAAAAGATTAATAAAACAAATACTGAGATTGATAAACCGAATATCATAAGAAACATAATTGCTTGAGTTAGGGACTCTATAAAAGCGTATGATGAAATTGATCCTACAATAAAAGAAATCACCGCAGAGAAAAGAGAAATGACTTCAATTGATCTTCGTTCATTTGTTTTAAGCTCATCTTTAAAAGAATTTAAAGATTTATTAATTGTGGCCTCTTGTCTATCACGTAAAATAGTATTACATTTTTTTTCTAATCCTTTAATAGCTAAATCATACTCTACAATACTAAATGGTAAAAGAAAACTCGTCGGAAAATAGACCTCAATCCCATCAATTTTTATTTTTGAATTTTTCTTATCATGTTGGAAAATGACATTATAACTGTTCTTGGACCATTTAAATTTACTTTTACAGTCGTTAATTAAAACACGAATTTCGGCTATTTCAGATACCACTTTATCTAGTGAAGTTTCTTTTTTATCATTAAGTAATTTTTCGATTTTGCATAGTTTATAACATATGAACTTATATATTATAAAATAATTATTGTTAGATAGCTTTTCACTTATCTTTCTTATATTTTTGTATTCGCGTAAAATTTCCTTATCATTTTTGGAGTTATATTCAATATTTGACCTTACTAAAAAAGAAAAGTGGTTGTTTTTAAAGTATAAATAATTTTTTTTAAAATCCTCCTTATATTTAATCTGTGTATTTGATGAAATGAAATTTTTGTCTGTCTCAGTGAAAAATGAAAGATTTTCATCTATATCTTTAAAATATTTTATTTTATAAAATATTTCATAAGAATCAAAAGTTTGAGAACCCGACAAATTAATGTCTATATTATAGTATCCATGAGAGTTCTCATTAAAATAATGGAATTCGATTTTCTCTATCCAAGGTTCAAAAATATTAAAGTAGGGGTCACCAATTAAAACCTTTTCATCAAGGTCGATAACTATGCCATTTCCAAAAATATACTTCTCACTAAATTCTTGGCCATATTTGGTTTGCTGAATCTCTCTATTATATTTTTGACGTTTTTTCCATTTATATTTAATAAATGCCAGTTTTGCATTAAAAATCCTGAGTCTAGTAAATGGATATTTTGCATGACTTTCTTCAATTCGTTTCTCAAGCTTTAAAATTGCGTGAATAAAACTCGTACTATCACTTATTAGATATTCTTCAATTGTTAAATTTAGAAATTCACATATTTCTTTTAATTCTGAATAATCCGTTTCGTAAAATATAAATCTTTTGTAAGTTATATGATGAGATACGGTTACAAGATTTTTGATGTATTTAGAAAAGGATAGTAAAAGTTGGAAAGTTTCGGAAATTTTTGGGTCGATTAAATCAAAGTATACTTGTTGGACGTCTAAACTTCCTATAGAAACATTGTTAATAATACCAGCTTTAAGCTGACTCATTCGCTCTTGAAGGCTATCAAGATCCTTTGTTAGCAGAGCTTCAAATTTTCCCTCTATAAGGTACAGTAAAATTTGACTTAATAAGCTTGAATATAATTCTTCAAATTTAGATTTAACTGCACTATGGTTACTTAGATTGTTATCGATAAAAGGCGTCAGCTTATTGCTGAAATTTTCAAAAAATTTTATCACGGTTAGACAAAATAGTATTTTTCTTCATCGATTATTTCATTGGATGGAATAGGCCAACTCAATTGACCAATATTTTTAGCTTTTCTAAAATTATTAATCCAAGAGGAATATTTGTGAGATAATTCAACTAGATTGGACGGAGATTCTAAGATTAACTTCTTGTTTTCTGCTTTAAGGGCTAAAATAGCCGATATAGCGGCAGCCTTAAGAGCATCAGATAACGACCCGAAGTCTGTATGCAAAAGATCAATGTTGCTAACTCCAGTAACATCAATAACTCCACCAAATTGTTTACCTTTATAGGCATCATAAATGTCCGTCTCAACATGACCTAATGGCATTGCAACAAAGTTAAAGCCATTTTTTAATAAGGAATTATCTTTACTAGATGTAATTGAACAAGCAAAGAATATTAATTTCAAAGCTTTTAATATACTCAAATCGTTACTTTCAATTGGTTTAAATTCGGAAAACCATTTAGAAAATTCTAAAAGCATAAATTTGGTCAATAAAACTTTTACGTCAGTTTGCATGTCTTGAAATTAAGGCTATCTCTGCAAAGATATTAATTAAGTTTTATAGCAGTAACAATTTTTTTGTTAAAAAGTTTCAAAACGAATTTAAATTACATTATTCTTTTTATCTTAATTGGATCCAATATTTGGCATACACTTAATGGTTGATTAAATGAGCATTAATCGTCAGAAATTGGGAGTATGAGCAATTCTTTTGCCCTTTTAATATATGAGTCTTTTACAATTTTATTACTTTCAAAGAACTTATCATATTTTGCTTCTAACTTCTTTTTTAGATCAATAAAATCATCTAGATTATGATATGCTGCTTCTAATTTTTCTAAAGCTGATATCCAGTCAGAGATATCTCTTGCCATGTGGTTGTAGAGTTGGTATATTAAGTTGCCAATTTTTAATAATTTCTCATCATCTACTTTCAATTGAAGAATGCTTAATGAAGAAATTGAACTACTTAAATTTTCGCTAAGGTCTTTCATATACCCCCTATATGTCAGAGCTTCTTTGGTTGTTTTAAAATTGCCATTGAAAACGGTAAGGCTAAAATTCCAGGAACAAATAGATTCCCAGAATTTGTAGATAGCATCTCTTTCTTCTATTTTCTGTTTTAACTTATACTCACGGTCATAACTGAGCTTCGTTTTGAAACTTTCAAGATCCTTTGTAAATTCTTTTTTTACAGATTCAATTTTTCCAGTTAGCTCACTAATATCTTCTTTATCTGCTAAATTTTTCCCCTTTTGAGTAAAGTAAGAGGGATAGTAATTTTTGAACCAAAAGCCAAGTAAAGTAGTAGCTACCACTTGAATTCCGCCTAGTGCGATTATTTCAGTATAGTTCATTTTACTTTACATCAAAAATTAATTTTCCAACTTCAATTGCAAGTGTGCTAATCCCAGCAAAATTATTTGCCATAGCTAAGAGTGCGTCGAAAGCATATTTTGGTTTCTTATTCCGATCCAAAGATGTTCTGATTTCATCAATGCATTCGATCATTTCTGTTTTCTGTTCCTCGGCGATTATTGAGCTTACTTGAATTGCTTTAACAAGATCCTCAATCTTGTTTCTAATATCACCAATGTTGGAAATATTTACGTGTACGTTGTTTGATGAATTGACAACTGAGACACCACCTGAACTATTTGATATATTTGTATTATAATAATTATTATTGGTAATTGGTGATCCTTTTAGGCTATATGAATCCTCCTCTACATAGTCAATACCTCGTGAAGTTATTTTAATAAAACCACCACCTTCTTCAAATAGATTACCCTCTACTAGCTTGTCTGTTATTAACCTTGATATCAAAGTATCATTTTCAATTTCTCCTACGGTGGTAATTCCACTTTTATCAATTGTCTCAGTTAGGTCTGAATATTCTTCATTGCTTCGAGAGTTATATAGAGTTTTTAATATCAGGTCGAGTTTTTCTGACTGTTTCATGGCTAAAATACTTTTTTGCAAAATACTAAATTTTACCTGTCATTTTAATTGGTTGACAACAAATATATCATAGTTTTGAACACCTATTTAATTATTGATAAGATGAGATCTAAATTTGCGAACTGATTGGTGGCTACTTTCAACCAACCTCAATAATCTGTTTTCCCAAATCAGTTAATATGTATTCAGATACAATGATTCCTTCAACATTTTCTTATGTATAGTCAATAAATCAGCTTCAACGCATGCTTTCAGAGAAGTAATTAATTTGGAACTTCTACGTTTAAGACCTAATAGTTCTAGGATGTCAGATTCATTTTTTTCATCGATGCAAAAAGGAAGAATCAATGCTATCTATTCAGTATTATTAGGACGGCAGTTTTTATTTAAGTTTATAAATATTTGTGTTGATTTTAATTAAACTCTTCGACGATTCTATCAATGTTGATTTTTGCAATTCAGAAGAAAGAGTTGTAAGCTTCATATTAGGATAATATTTCTTGATAATTTTTTTAACGTATTTCAATTCAAGTCCATTTGAATTCTTAAAGTCTTCATCGATAGCTAAAATATTTTCGATAATAAATGAGACGGTAGGAGTGTCATTCAATATCTTACTATATTCTAAATTTTTGGAATGTTTTTTCTGGAGAACCTGACGTAAGTTATTCGGTGGATTGAGTACAGTAGAGGACATATTACTATATTCTACGCTAAAGAAAGAGCTAGCTTTTTTTACTATCTCTACATCGAAGACATATTTTTCGTTGGATTGGATGTATTTAATCCATCTATCCGAAGTTCCAAGAATATTCGCAAAATCCTCTATAGTAATACCGCTTTTTTTAAAGAAGTTTAGAATATTCTTTTTTGCGATTTGTGCATCGTATATTTTCATATACACAAAAGAATTTTTAAAATGAATTATAAAAGTGAAAGTGTTTTCTTTTTTTTAATTCATTTTATTATATTTGTATTGTTGATTATCAGTAAGAAATGATCTGCTGATATGTTGAGCGTTAGACTTAAGAGCTTCGGCTGCAAATTCCGACAAATTGCAACGGACGAAGAGGTAGGTTTAATGCCCAAGTGGATATTTTGTGTACCTTTGGTACTCTATAACTTCTTGGGCTCCTACTGTAAATCCGTTCCGTTTGGCCGTCGGAAGCCTGCAGCGCGGTATGTAGGAGCCTGTTATAGATCCTTTCTAATAACCAATGGAGCTCACTTTATAAAATTTAATTTAAGTGAGAAATGAAACAGAAAAAACAAACTACAAAAAACATCTTCAAATCTCCCGAGTAGCTCGATCTGATTTAGCCAGCAATGATCTGGTAACACCAGCTATGGAATTCGAGATGCCCAATTATTTACCTAGTGATACTCATTCAAAAGAATTCTAGCTCATCTAATTAATCAATTTTATCACGGGCGGTTTATGGCCTAAAAAGTAACCGATTCAATCGGACTGGAATAGCTATGTACTAGGATCGCCATTAGAAATCTAAAGAATGAGATCTGATTATGCTCACCTAATTCTACTGGATTTGGTAATTTATGAAACTCATAGATCAGGATATGATCCTGTGAAAAATGTTCAAGACTTTTGGGATAAGTATCCTTTAAGTACAATCCAAGACTATATCGTTGTTTTACATCCCGACACGAGCGATAAGGAGAATTTGAAGGTCAACCCCCAATTGTCTGAATTTTCCGTCGAACTTTTCCGCGTCCTGATAGCTTATTTTATGATCCATACGACTCAATTGGACCTTGGTAAGGTATCTATTTCACTAGAGGTAAACAAAGAAGCGATAGATACTTCTAAAGCGATCTCCGATTTCTTTCAGCGGGTATCCCCATCCAATACCAATTCCTAAAATGATGAAAAAATTAAAACTACAATTCAATAGCAGCGCACTGCTATATATCCAAATACTAAAGATCACGGTACTTGTGATCTTATACTTCTTAGTTTTTCAATCCTATTTAATTTGTTTTTTAAAGGCATTGAAGAACATAAGAGCTTTTATTGTATTAGCTCTTATGTTTCATATGTTTAGTTTATCAGCTCAGACGCCCCGCAAGAACAGCGGGGCCGATGGGCTTTATATCAATGACCAGATTCCCGAAGCCTTTTACAGTGAGGTGCACCAGATGATCGACTGGTCTACCGGAAAGACCTATAAAAGGTCCTTAGATAAGGATAGAAACAAACTCATTATACTGGACTTCTGGGCACACTGGTGTATGCCATGTCTTGGTTCCTTAAAAAATATGAATGAGGAGCTGCTCGGTAAAATAGATACCACGAAGGTTGCCATCATACCCGTCACCTATGAGGGTACTGCCGAAATTCAAGCTGTTCTTAACCGTTTTGATTGGAAACATCAGTCTGTGATCAACGACTCAATCTTGTCCCGCTACTTTCCACATCAGGCTATCCCACATATGGTCTGGATCTATAAGGGAAAGGTAATAGCAATGCCGCGAGCAAATTACGCCACGTTGGAAAATATCAATATGTTGCTTGCTGGAAAAATGCCTTCCGTCTATAACGAGGCTGATATCAAGGTAATAGATCCTAATCAGCCTTTCTTTCAGGAGCATAATGCTCCAGCGGTCGTGCGCTATCAAAAGGATAGCTTTAAAGTTGGTGGTTATACCGAGGGCTATGCGCAGGTAACTTTAAAAATGATAGAAACGCCTAATGGTTGGCTCTACTATGGTATCAATATTCCCATCGATCAATTGCTTGTATTTGCCTATCAGGATCTGTTGACTGACAGAATGGATCTATTAAAAGCGATAAAATATGAGGTTGGACCTGATCTGAAAAGTAAGCTTAAAATCGGACGCCCCAAAATGTATAATAATGACTTTGCTAAAGATTCGATCTATGGTGACTGGCTTAGGAAAAACAGTAGAACCGTTGAATTTCGCGCACCAAAGGGGATAGAAGCGAAGGAAGGTTTAAATCTGTTCCGGCAGTACTTAGCTGATTATGTGCTAGCCGAATATCAGCTCGAAATCAGTATTGATCAATCAAAACAATATAAAGTCCCAGTGTTAAAATGTATCGGTAAACCGAAGGAGACAATAGCACTGCTAACAAAGAGAGTTAAGTCTTCTGAACCTGCTTATCGTTATTTCAGTGGCCAATATGGAGCGCTTAAATGGTTAGATTTTGTGAGAACGGGATTGCCAAGGCTCCCCAATGGACTGTTTGATGATAATAGCATAGTCGATCAAACTGATTTGCCCAAAGAGCTGCTGATCCATATGCAATTCCCGACGGATCTTATCGGTAAAGGATCGATGGAATATGTACAAAGGGAACTGAAACGGTACAACCTAAAACTTGAAGTCGGTTATGAAAAAGTTCCGATCCTCATGCTCAAGGAAGTTAAAAAACAAGCCAATTAACCTTTAAAACAAATGAAAACTATTTTCTATTTTTTTATACTGCTATCGCTTCCATTGCTAGCGAGTGCACAGCAAACCCGAAAGATTAGGGTCATCGACAGCAACGATAGGCCTATCCCAAATGTCAATATTCGGTTAATTCCCCAAAATAAGATGTTAAAAACTGATGACCTTGGTTATTTTTCTTTTGTACAGGATGGGCAAAAGCAGATTGAAGCCTCTGCAATTGGATATAGTAGGCAAGTAGTCTCTCTGCTGTCAGATCCCGCAATTGCCGTGATACGCCTGAAAGCCACGTCGGTACAGCTTGATGAAGCCATCGTCAGCACAGGATATTATCGTTCGGAAAAGCGAAATTTGCCGGGCTCCTTTGTACAGATCGATCAAAAGCTGCTGCAGCGCAATCCCTCTCCAAACATTATAGAGCGGTTGGAGGGTATTACCAGTGGGCTTCAATTTGACCGAAGGACAAATTTTAATGAAAACACCAATAAGCCTTCACTGCGACTGCGGGGTGTAGTCTCAATTGAATCTAGTTCGGAGCCTTTGATTATTTTGGATAATTTTCCTTATACAGGGGATCTAAACCAGATCAACCCCGATGATATTGAAAGTATAACGGTGCTCAAAGATGCTTCTGCAGCAGCAATCTGGGGAGCTAAAGCTGGAAATGGGGTGATCGTACTGACATCCAAAAAGGGGATTAATAATACACCTTTGAAGCTAACCTTTTCGGCAAGCAGTATCTTAAAGGATAGGCCTGATTTATTTTACAATAGAAACTATATCCCCTCCGCGGATCGTGTTGAGCTTGAACAAACGCTGTTTGATCGGGGTTTTTACAACCGGGCTAATCCGACTTTACTGCCTGGTGTAGCCGCGCTCAATTTTAAATATAAGGATGGTCTGATTGATCTGACCACACTGGAACAACAGAAAGAGATCCTGCGGAATAGGGATGTACGCGAGCAGGCTCAAGAACACCTTTACCGGATGTCCGGGCTGCAGCGCTATAACCTCCAACTCAAGGCTGGTGGATCAAATTTCAATTATCTGCTTTCTGCGGGCTTCGATCAAAACAATCTTAATATCGTAGGGGATCGGGACAGACGCTACACATTGTCGTTGAATACGGAATATAACCTGCTCAAAAAACTGGTGCTCAATACCAATATCCGGTTAAATATGAACCAGTCCATCCATAATGGTTACTCGTTGAGTGATCTAAATTATACCCGCAATTTGGATGGTTATACGGCCTTTGTGGATGGTGATGGGACAGCGCTTCCCATTAATTACCGCTACCTCTCCTCCTATGTTGAAAGTGCCGAGAAGAATGGCTTGCTTGACTGGTCTTTTAGTCCTATAAAGGATCGAAACCAACAGGAGTTGAATTCGATAAACCGGAATCTATTGTTAGGGACAGGCCTTTCTTATGAGATTATCTCGGGATTGAACTTATCGCTCAAATATCAATTTCAGCAAGGAATTAACACAACTCGTAACCTATACAAAAAGGACAGTTATTTGGTGCGTGATCTGGTAAACAGATTCACGCAAGCGGATGGTACTTATGTCATTCCCTTAGGTGCCATATTGGATCAGAACAATGGGAGCGACCAGTCGTACAACTGGCGTGGCCAGCTAAATTACAGCCGTAATTTTCTGAAAAGACATCAGATCAACGCGTTGGTAGGAGCAGAGCTCTCCGAGAATAAGACCATTGCCGAAGCTGGAAGCCGTCTCTATGGTTATAACAGCGATAACCTGAGCTATCAGACAAGCTTCGATTATACAAAATACTATCCTGTCCGCCCCGAAGGAAGCGGATTGATCCCAACCAATACGGCAACAACATTGGAGTTGACAAATCGATATATCTCTTATTATGGCAATCTGAATTATGTATTTGATAAGATGCACACCCTTAGCCTTAGTACCCGATGGGATGCCTCCAATTTATTTGGAGTTAAAACAAACCAAAAAGGTGTACCGCTGTGGTCTATCGGCATCAATGAGGACCTCAAGAATTCCCTGAAGTTAACGCCAAACTGGATCTCTAGGCTCAACCTGCGGGCTAGTTATGGGGTGACAGGAAATGTAGTCAACAAAATTAGTGCTTTGCCAACGGCTTATGTAGCGACTTTCGTATTCCCAAATTCATTGCCGAGCGCTACTTTATCCAGTGCAGGAAACCCCAGTTTAAAGTGGGAGCGGATTAATATCCTTAATCTTGGACTTGACTTTGCTGTACTGAACGGAAGAGTGCGCGGAACGATTGATTATTATTCCAAAGATGGAAATGATCTGATCGGCGAATCTTTTTTGGACCCAACGACTGGAATCTTTACGTCAAATGGTGTGTCAAATGTTGACAATCGGATTAACTATGCCAATATGATTACCAAGGGGCTAGATCTGAATCTGAACGTAAACATCCTACAGGGCAATTTTAGATGGGATGCTAATCTATTGTGGAGCTATACGACCAACAAGGTGACCAATTACATGGCAAACAGTGCTGTCAAAACGAGCAGCTTTGTATCGTCTCCGAGACCGCGGGAGGGGCATTCGTTGGATGAAATATACGCGTACCCTTTTGGCGGGCTGGACCCGGCTACTGGAATGTCACTTACACCGCGTGGAGACAAGGATTATACGGGTTATTTTAATAGCATCTCGATAGACGACCTCATTTTAGTAGGGCGGAGTTTTCCGCCATATCAGGGGAGTATACGCAATACATTTACTTATAAAAACTTTGGTCTGAGCTTTCTGGTCCAATGGAAAAATGGCTTTTACTTTAGAAGGAAATCCATTGATTATGCAAAGTTGTTTCAGAATAGCATTGGCAATATCGACTACCTCGATCGTTGGCAAAAACCGGGAGATGAAAACATAACGATAGTGCCAGCTTTACCGATTGATGTAAATGCCAATCGGGATAGTTATTATGCAAATGTAAGTCCATTGGTGGTCAAAGGCGACTTTATCAAGCTCTCTGATATTCGGTTGGACTATAACTTCGCATTCAAAAGCGTGAGGGGTGCCAATATGGGGTTATTTGTGCAGTACAATGGTGGGTTGATCCTATACCGTTCCAATAAATTTGGCATCGATCCGGATGCTGTCAATTCAAGTTATCCCATTCCTAATGCATATTCGATAGGTATTCACTTTAATTATTAAATCATGAAAAGACTTTTGAGTTTACTTTGTCTATTATTTTTATGGGGCTGTAACCCCAGTTTTTTGGATGTAAAGAACAACAAATCGCAGCTAGTACCATCGACTTTGACCGATTTCGAAATGCTGCTCAATAAGTACCCGGTTATGAATACATCCACGGGAAATGGTCTCGGTATTGCCAGTAGTGATGAAATCGCTGTGGATGATAATATTTGGCTGGCACTGAAAAAGCTACAGGATAAAAATGCCTATGTCTGGAGCAAGGATCTTTTTGAAGGTGAGGATGTGCCCGATTGGAACAATCCATATCAGACGGTTTTATATGCTAACCTCGTACTCGATGGATTGCAAAAATTGAAAGGCAAAGAGCAGGATGAAAGCACACGACTTAAACTCGAAGGCTACGCCCTGTTTTTTAGAGCGAAATCATTTTTTACTTTGGCAATGCATTTTGCTGCTCCTTGGGGCGATACCGACAATGAAACATTTGGAATCCCCTTGCGACTGGATTATGATCCGACTTTAATTTCTAAAAGGGCGACCGTAACGCAGACTTATGCACAGATTGAACGTGATTTGTTGCAAGCACTGGATCAATTGCCTAAACAGGTGCCCGTATTGTACCTGCCCGGTCGGGCATGTGCAATGATCATGCTTGCTCGCCTATATCTGGTCAAAAGTGATTTTGAGAAAGCCTTGACCTATGCGGGCATGGCGTTAAACGAAGGGTATTCATTATTGGACTATAATAGTATTAAACCTGGCGCCAGCTATACTTTCCCGGCAAGTGGAATAGGTAATAAGGAGTTTTTACTTTTTGAAAATGCTAATCAAGTTGAATATTTTTCCAAAACAAAATTGACCGTTCCGACCTCTTTTGTGGATATGTTCGATGGTAATGATCTGCGCAAAAGCTATTTCTTTACTAAGGTTGGAAACCTGTATCAATATAAGGGATCGTATCTTGGTTCTGCTTCACTCTTTACAGGAATAGCGCTCGACGAAGCTTATCTGATCAAGGCAGAGTGCTTAGTGCGTTTGGGGAAAGTCAATGATGGATTAAAGGCCCTTGGTGAGTTGCTTAAATACCGATATAAACCAGGTACAGCACCCGAATATAAAGATATGACGCAGGAGAAGGCTTTGGAACTCGTGCTGTTGGAACGGCGGAAAGAATTGTATCTAAGAGGACATCGCTGGTACGATCTAAGAAGGCTCAATCGGGAAGATCATCTTAAGACGGATCTAAAGCGGACGGTGAATGGGATAGAATACCTTCTTCCGGCAAGGGATAGGAGATACACTTTTCCTGTTCCTGATGAAGTCGTTATCAAATCTGATGTATTGCAGTTTGAACGGTAAAAAATAGGCTCCATCATAAATTTGAAGGAGCCAATAATCAAAACATGATAAACAAAATTATGATCTATCTATTGTTCTGGTTTGTAGGTCAGATCACTTGTGATCTGAACGTTCGACAATTGTGATGCCTCATCTACAGTTAACCCTGATAGATCGTGATTATCGGGGTTTTCAATAAAGCGTGCACAGCGCATGTCATCGGGAGTTGTATTACATTGACCCGACAAGGTTGGATCTGTAATGGCACTTCCTAATACATCATCACTTGGATTGGATGCATTTGTTGTAATCTGATACCAAGACGATGATGTTTTTTTCTCAGCATTTTTAAAACTGTTCAATCCAATAAAGGATGCCATTGCAATGGCCACAGCTACTGCGGCTTTTGCATTAAATTTTAATGTTTTCATACATTTAGTGTACTTCTATAATTTATAATTGTGTTCTTTTCTCTTTTTGATCGGCAAATGAAGCTTATCTAGGGAGAGAAGCCCTAAGTCTTTTGGCAGACGCGCCCTTTCGCCGAACCAGCCTAGGGTTCAGCTTCCGCTGTGGCAGATAGTGCTAATTTTTTTATGAACCTAACTTCGTCACCAATTTCTTTCGATGCGGAATCTTTATCTTTCTATCAAGTAACAAGCCTACAACACATGTAATGGTGATCAGACCATTGACCCAAAGATGTGCTCTCCAGCTGATCGGAAACTCGAGTATACAATCGCAGGGAATACTTTCCCAGGTATCGCGCAAGGCAAGGATCACATAGCCTGAAAAAACAAGCATCAGGAGGAGCGTAAACCAAAATCCCAACCGTTTTGTCCTTTCAAAAATAAAGAGGATACCGGTGGCTAATTCCACGGCTGGCAGGATATAGGACAGCATAATCCCATACTGATCGGTAAAGGGCTGCCTGATCATGAATGTCCTGAATTCGGCGTAAGTGAATACCTTTTTCGACCCGACATAGATCCATATGCAGAGCAAAGCAAAAGTTAATACCTGCAGGACAAATTCCTGGGGATGCTTCCTGATGTACGAAGCCACCCCAGTGAATTTGCGTCCTAACCAGCTACGTGACCTCAGGCCTTGAACTATATTCGCTGCTGCAATTCCATCATGCTGTCTATATTTTCCGTTTTCTTTCATTGCCGTTTTTGTTAATTGTTTACCAGGTTTTATAAAGCTAAATTACAGCGATAAACTCCCGAGCGTTAAGCAGAAAACAAAGTATTGATTGGCAAAAAACCGGCTTGGCTAGCAGGAGGGGCCAGCAGAATTGTTTTCAGAAGATGGGGCATTGGCCACATTTTCCTGCTGATGCTTAAAGGTTAGCGGAGTAAGTCCCGTCTGGCTCTTGACAAATTTGTGCAGCTCATTGATACTGCTGAATCCACACTCTTCGGCAGTGGTAGCCAGCTTATCATTGCCCACAATAACGGAAGCAATAAGAGCCAGAAGCAGCTGGTTGCGGTAATCGTGAAATGTGCAATCATACTGTTTTTTATGTTCTTCGTTGATATGATCTCTGGATTTTAACAGTACTTCTGCTATATCCGATAACCTGGCCTTTGCCCCCTGATGCACAATCATGATTTCCAGTAAATTGCGTGCTTGGTCGATCGGCCTTTCCTGATGATCCGTATGCAACTTAAATCGGCTCAGCTGGATCAGAAAGATCAGGTGTTTCAGCAGTGTATGCTCATTGTCCAAAATATGGGGATTGATCTTGCTGAAAAGCAGCTGCAGATGCCTTTTGGTCACCTCGTCCACAGCAAAGGTAATGCTGGTATCCGACCGTGGTGACCGTTCCTTCTTGGCGCTCACCAGATGCTGTAAAAAACTAAAATGCCGATTGGAGGGCGGCCGAAAAAGTCCTGCATCCAGAATGAACCCGACTAAGATATGATGGCCTTTTGGGACCCTAAGTTGGTATTCACCTTTGGCTAAATAGAGGTAAGCGCCCCGCCCTTCGACAAAGTCCATTGCAAAATCTTGTGTACAATGGTATTGCTGCAGGGGGGAGCCGCTCAACAAAGGGTAGGTAAGATGCAGGTCGCCCTGTGCGGTATACACCGGGATCGTTTCTTGGCGCTCCATCCAAAATTCATAATAATAGAGATAGCCATAGCGGCCATCAAAAATCTGCTCGCTGATGCAGTTGGTAGGGGATACCCAGTGCCGCTCCTGCGCATTGCGAATGGGATAAGTCAGACGCTGTAGTGGGGAGGTGACTGGTTCATATTCCCGGGGTAGGGTAAAGTCATAGCTTCTTTTCATGTGATTGTTTTGTTACTAATTGGCCTGATTTAACTGTTTGTTTTACTGTATGTTGCTTTATAGGGGTCGGAGTCTACTAAAAAGCGAGAATAGCCGCAAAAAAAACTGTGGATCGGTCTGGGGATCCGGTGAAAGGCTCTGGAGACCCGGTGAAATCTAAGCACTGGTCAAATTACCGGTTCACCCTGCCATAGAACCTATACGCCCAAAAATGCAGGTGAACTGTTGTATTTCTACCAAATTCGTCACTGTGATCATCAGGCTTTCCTGGCTCGAAAGCAAAGTGACCAAACGGGGCATGTTTGGTGCTGGACTGAAACAAAAAAAGACAATAGAATGGAACAGTTTTTTATGGAAATGCAGTTCTTGGCTGATCAGGCGCTTTGTAAGTTTTCCAACACGGAAACAGTAAAACTACTGAGCAAGAGTAGCGAGGAAAAATGCAGCATTTACTACTTCTAATTAAATCGTAAAAGAACGAAGGGTGATCCGGACATCCTTCCTAATAACCAATTTATTTGAATGACCATGCTTATCAGAGCTAAAAACAGGGGACTTGACCCCGATTTAAAAACACATATCCTTGCGCTCAATTCGGATAGCTGGCACAGATCACTCAAAGCTGTGGCACTCTTATACCGGTGGCAGCTGATCCCGCAAGATGGGGATTTGATCCGTTTGCTGCAGATGTGCCAGGACTGGTTCAACCAGCCGCGTTATCGCAGCGACGATCATTTATTTCAGCAGTTGGTTCACAACTGGCCTAGGTCTGATCGGCAGCCGCACATCTGGGCCTGCCTGCATATAGGTCCTTATGGGATGCTGCCTAGGATGTTGATGCGCCAGGGGCATAAGCTAGCCATACTGCTTCGCTCAGCTGTTTTTGAAGCACAGGCGGCGATTTACCGGCAACAGTTTAGATGCACTTTTGGGCGTGAGGCTACGGCGGCCGAACTGATCTTTGTCAAAGCTGACCAGGGCAATCCGCTGCGCAGACTCCGAGAAGCGCTCCAGCAGGGTTTTCATGTGATTTTTTTTGTCGATGGACAGCTTGACATCGGCCAATCTGCTAAAGGCTGGATCCCGGTCAGGCTGCACGGTGTGGGCTTATCCTTAAGAGCTGGTATTGCTGCATTGAGCTGCTGGTCGGGCGTTCCGATCACAGCAGCCATCCTCACATGCAGGCAGGAGCAGATGTCGCTTTATCTTGGAGAAGATTGCCCTGTACATAATAAAGCCGATTACCAACCGATATTACAATCCGTAGTTGATCTTGTGCAGGAACTGGAACCGGAGGAGCTGATCCAATGGGAGTGCTTGCCAAGACTGTTTGATAGCGGCGCTGCGGATGGGCCGAATAAGCTGCCGAGGCGAAGTATCTGGCTGCCACTTGTCGTAGGCGAAAAAGAAATGCTCTTCGATTTGGCTACGGGACGTTCGGTTGTTATTGGAGCCCAGGAATTTGAACGGGCCTGCCGGCAATTTCAATTGTTGCGATTATATGTTTAAACGCATTTTTTACTTGGAAAGGTTGTGTAAATCTTGTTTAATGTATAAATTGTCTCTTAAAATAATTTTTTTATAAAAACAAAAGTTTGTTTTGCTTGCTACCTAAACTAATTATGATCAAAGAAAGGATTTTTAAGCCATTGCCACGTCGTTTTCATGTTGTTTTTTGGACTGGCTATTTTACCTGGATCATGGCAGTCAATACCTATAAATTCGGCTGGTGGCATATCTTTATCGTTTTGGCTGTAACTCCCCTGATGTTAGGCATCAGTTATGTAAACCGTGCCTGGCTACGCCGTATACTTTTTAGAAGATTCGCCCCGCTACGTTTGACGATTGTGCTCGGCTATTTTCTGCTGACGGCGGTGGCTGTTTTCTTGGTGCTGTATAAATTTCCGACTGAACTGAGCCGGCGGGTGCTACGCAATCCCAGGATGTTTAAAGCGATCGACTTTGTAATTGATGTGTTCACCTTCTACATCACTTTTGCTCTCAAAGGAATCCTCATTCTTGCCACCGAGATTTTTTATAACCTCAGTACGGGCATTTTTCGGCATTTGGGATGGATACGGTACCAGTCACAGGAAAGTATAAAAGCACAGCTCTTTCGCAACTGGGCCGTTCATTTTATGGGAAATCTGACACAGAGCTTTATTCACCTGGCAAAGAAGAATCCCGCAATATTAACCCGAATGGATCTTTTTTTTGCGCTGGAAGTTTATGCCATGCGAAAGCTCAACTTTGAGAAAAATAGCCTGGGGAAACTGGACGATGAGCTTTTTTATCTACAGCAATTACTTCAGTTGTACAGGCAGCAGCAGATCAAACTGCAGCTGGAAATACAGGATCGGAGCAAGACAATCATTCCCCTGGTCCTGTTGAGCATCTGCAAAAATATGGTTAAACATGGCGATTTCAGTGATTATTCATTTGAAAGTATGATATATGTGTTTAGTGATACTGAAAAGGTATCGATAAGCTGCAGGAATAAAGTGTCCGCAAGGTCGGGCTGGATCTTTGAGGCGGGCGGAACAGGTTTAGAACAAATGACAAAATTACTTCACCTGCAATACGGTGAGGCGTTTTCCCTGATAAAAAAAGTAGACGACGGAATATTTTACTTGAACTTGGAAATAAAAACGTAAACATGGATACGATAAAAAAACTATTGAAACAAGAAGGGCGGCTTCGAAAAATCCGGGTCGCCATTGTTGACGATGATCCCGATATCGTTGATGATCTCAAAGGATATGTGGACTTGACGGATGGCGTTGAATGTGCATATACGACAACAAATCCAAAGGAAATCTTGGTTGCATTGCGCACGCTAAAACTGGATGTGCTGTTTTTGGACATTGAAATGCCCATCGTGGGTGGCCTTGATATTTTGGGGCAGCTTGCGGGTCTCAAACGCTGTAATCCGGGTATTGCCAATCTGCAGGTTGTGGTTTGCAGTACCAATAGAGAGGTTGGCGATAAAATGTACCATTATGAGGTGACGGATTATTTTCTTAAACCTTTTGAGCGAGAGCGTTATTATACAGCGATCAATAAGGTAAAGGACAGAATCAAAGGAATGGGCCTAAATGATCTCGATGATGACAATATCTGCTTTTTCTATGGGGAGCGCGGTGCAGCCAAGAAAAGACTGAATTATGATGAAATCCGCTATGTGGAAGCTAAGGACGAGCATACCTGGATATGGCTGGATGCTAAAAACTATATCGAGGTCAATGAGGCCTTTGGCGATATCGTCTCCTGGTTGCCCAAGTCGGGCTTTGCACAGGTGCACCGTAGTTTTGTGGTGTCGCTCAGGCATGTGATCGGGATTACAAACAAACATGTGCTGCTCCCCGATATTGAAATCAATCGGGGAGAGAAAGGGAAATACAAATATTTTTACCAATGGATTGACGCGAATACAATCAAAGGGAAATTCCGGCGTTATGGTATCGACCGTAGTTATTAACAACGGGATAGCAAAAATGTCGTTCGGCTGTAAGTTGTTGTACTAGGGGGCAGCTTGTGAACGGACGGCTATCTGATTCGACCTGCAAGCGTGGTGAGTGCACAGTGAGTCCACGTTGAGTCCACCTTTTAATAGTGCTTTCACTGTGCTTGCAGGGTTTTTACATATTGGCCGCAACGCGAAGCTGGTAATAAGCTTTATATACTATATTTGCAAGAAGACCACTGAAAATTAAAATTTTCAAAATTTCAGGATGTCATTAGCTTAAATTTGTGTATTCACATTCTACTTGCTGCCGTTACACAGGATTTTAATATTTTCATGGGCTTCGCGCTGCTGGCTGATCTGTATTTGGATCAGGTTTTTGGCCCCAACGGATAGCTTGTTTTCCTCCGCTAGCGCTTTTTCATAAACTTCACGGAAAGCCACCTCACCCCGCTCACATTGCTCCAACAAAGACTGCATATTGCCGCCCGATAATTTGGATTTGATCACCATCCACAGCCGGAAAAGCTCGCCGCTCAGTTTCGTCCGGTCCGTGGCGTATTGACCGGCAAACTCAACCAGCGGACTGAGTTCAGTAATAAATTTTTCAGACTGCGCAGCGAGCTGGTTAAAAACAGCCTCCCGGGCACCTTCACCCTGCTCGTTGGCCAGATCAACCGCCAGCTTGTATCCTTCGATGCGGTCATTATTGATTTTAATAAGGTCATTTAAAATATTGGGGTCGTTCTGATTACTTTTCATCTTTTCGTTATACTATTTTTAATCTTTATGCTGTTTTAATCTTAAATGCTGTTTTTAAGAGGAACAAGGAAGATTAATCATTAGTTTGTCTTTATTTCTTTTATGATAATTTGTAGCGGCTTACTGCTTGATTTTAAGCAGACTTAATTCCAATTTGTACGCATAAGCTAGACTCCTGCCCAAGCGGAAAATGTATAATGTAGACTTTATTTTCTTAAAAAAACAAACGTTCTGCCTTTCTAATAGTTTCTTTCTTAGAAAACAATACAGATCTAGAACAGTAAAGACTAAAAAAAGCACGAGAGCAATGGATGTAAAAAAGGAAAAGAAAAGCAGACTACAGACCTATTGGACAATACTGAAAAATACAGTATCGGGATTTATTAATGAAGACTCCATGAAATATAGTGCTTCATTATCGTATTATACGGTTTTTTCCATTGGTCCCATATTGGTATTGATGATCGCACTAGCCGGTATATTTTATGGTGCCGAAGCCATTCAGGGAAAGGTTTTTGCCGAATTGAACGGTTTGGTGGGCAATAGTGCCGCCAAACAGATTGAAGAGGTCATCCAGAACCTCCAGCTGTCGGGAAAATCCAATATGGCGTTGGTGATCAGCTTGGTGACCCTGATTATCGGGGCAACTACGGTTTTCGGCGATATGCAAAACTCCATCAATAAAATATGGCATGTGCGCCCAAAACCAAAAAAGGGCTGGTTAAAACTGATTCAGGACCGACTGCTATCCTCCTCGCTCGTTATTGGACTGGGCTTCCTGTTGGTGGTCACCTTGATTGTTAATGGGATAATCTTGGCCTTGACAGGTCAGCTGCAGCGGTACTTTCCGGAAATAACGGTCGTGCTGATGAACCTGATCAATTTTGTCATCTCCTTTGTGGTTATCGTCGTCCTCTTTAGCGTGATCTTTAAAACCTTGCCCGATGTCAATATTCAATGGAAAACTGTTCGGGCGGGCGCGCTATTCACGGCTATATTATTTGTTATCGGTCGTTACCTGATCGGCATCTATTTAGAACGTTCGGCCACGCAGGATACCTACGGTGCGGCGGGTTCCTTTGTGCTTATCCTGCTGTGGGTATACTATACCGCGGCAATCCTTTATTTTGGCGCTATTTTCACACGGGAGTATGCGACGGAAATGGAAATACCGATTGAACCTTCAGAATTCGCGGTGCATGTGGAGACGCAGGAAATCGAGCGAAATGTGGATGAAATACCACCGGCACCACTTGATTCCGAGGAAAACACCATTGATAAAACAACGTAAAATTGTCGCGACTATTTTTAACATTTGATAACATTTTTTTTTAAACGATTCCAGCTGCAGGCTGTTATATCTATAAAAAACGAAAGGAAATTATTATGAGCGAATTAACTTGGAAAGGTCGTTGGAACGAAATTAAAGGTAAGGTTAAACAGCAATATGCAGACCTTACAGATGATGATTTACTATATGCAGAAGGCAAAGAAGATGAGTTGGTGGGTAAACTTCAAAAGAAAACAGGTAAGACACAAGATGAGGTGAATAGCTGGTTGAACGGTTTGTAGAATAGTGTTTTCAGGGTAAAGGCGGATAGTAGCAATGCTATCCGCCTTTTTTTATGCCTTTTTTCTGTAAATCAGATAGCTGCCCAGGAGACACAGGTTTACGAGAACAGCAAAGCTGTTTGAATAGATAATGGGCGCCTCACTTTTCATTACGCCGTACCATACCCATAGGGAAAGCCCTATGATTAACGTTAACAGCATAACAGGAGAAAGGTCATCCACATTCTTTTCTTTCAATACCTTGATCAGCTGCGGCAACATCGAAATGGAGGTCAGAATCCCGGCAATAATTCCCAATAAGTTTTCATTGATCATAAGAGAAATAGCTGTTTAATTGTATCATGCATTCTGCTCAAATCGACTAAAATGGATAACCGATCGCAAGATTAAACATCAGATTGTCTTTCCGCCATCTTGAACTTCCAAAGTTGATATCTTTCAGTACCCAGCGCTCGCCTTCTGGTAAATAAGGAATGCGGAATGGAATAGAAAAGTCGGTACGCAGGATCAGAAAGGTAAAGTCAAAGCGTAGCCCCAGGCCACCGCCCACGGCAAGCTCCTTGAGGAAATCCTTGCTGAATTTGCCTCCGGGCTTATTCTCATCCTCGCGTTGTAACCACACATTACCGGCATCAATAAAGGCAGCCCAATGGACGGGACCCGCTATTTTGGCTCGGTACTCGGTATTCAGCTCCAGCTTGATATCGCCCGTCTGATCAGCATAAAACAGTCCATTTCCAAGGCGCTCGGGTGCCACCGTACCCGGCCCAATTGCCCGCGCGCCAAAGGCACGGATGCTATTCGGACCACCCACATAATATTGCTTCAAGTAGGGGAGGGAACGCGAATTGCCGTACGAGTAGCTCATCCCGATACTCACCCGGGAAGCTAGTTGTGAATTTTCGCTGAGTTTGAAATAATGCCTGCCGTCAACACTGGCTTTGATATACTGTGAGAAGTAGGCGTCAAAGAGTTTAAACGTTTTCCCCTTGTTAAAATCTGCTCCTTTGATCAGTCCCAGAATATTGCCCGACAGGTCCAGATTGCCCTTAAAATAAAAGGTATTCTGCAGATGCTTTTTCATGGTATTCTGAAAGGTGAAATTATAATTGGGCCCAATCGTAAATTGGGGATCGATTACATGCCGCAGCGCCGGAATGGTATCCATCTGCATTTTATAGCTTTCCGAAATGCCTCTCGGCTGTACATAGGTGATTTCCATCAACGCCAGATCATGCTGTTTCTCTTCGTTCTCTTGCCAGGTATAACCGTAGCTCAGCGCCATGGAATTGAGGGTATAGGCTTTTCGCCGGTTTAAAAATTCATAGCGTGCCTTGATATAGGTGTTCGGAATAAATTGGCGCGAAGGATTGATGGTACCAAATGGCGTCAATATCCTCGGAAAGGTTAAGGTGGCCTCGGTACCGTATCGGAAATAGCTGGAGTTAAGATCGGCATTGCCTCCCGTCTGCAGTTCGTAGCCGCCAAATACATTGATATTGAGCTTTTCGGCTCCTTTAAAAGCATTCCGCAGGGTCCAGTTAACATTAACTTCCGTACCGTTGTAGACGGAAGCCATCTTACCCAGCAGCTCTACCCGGATGGATTTCTTGGGCAAGGGCGTGAGATAATAGTACACATCCAGCGCGTTGGGCACTTCCTTGCTGTCCACAAAGTTATTTTTGACAAATTTCCAGCTGTTCAGGTTTACCAAATGGCTGATGGTCCGGTTGTGGGCATCGCGGTTGTAGAGGTCGCCCTGCTTGAAAAAGATGTGGTTGGCAATAACAGGTTTGCGAAAGCTGTGTTTTGGATCGATAAAGTAATAACTGCTATCAAAGGGCTCGGCATTCCGGGCCGACCGCTGGTAGCCTGCCCCGGTCTCCGTATAGTTGGGGTAGATATAAATCTTGTTGATTTTGGACGGTACCCGGGCCTGCTCAGGAGCTTCTTTTTTTACCGTGACATACAGATTCACCTTATGGTTGCCGATGGTGCTATCGACCTGCACCAGGATATAGTCGGGGCTAAAATAATAGTAGCCCTTATTTTTAAGGACATTGTCTATCCGGTCCCTTTCGTTGAGCACCACATCAAGACTATAGTTTTTGTTGACCTGTAGCAGGCTCTGTCCGGAAGTTTCGCGGATATCCCGGCCGAGTTGGGTCGTGCTGTCCACATCAAAGGTGACCGATTTAATGCGGTAGATCAGATTGGGCTTGGCGGTATAGTCTACCGTTGCTTTTTTATTTTCAACGGTGGTATCAGAGGTTACTTCGGCATTGAAAAATCCGATATTCTCCAGTCGGTTGCGCAGCAGATTTTCATTGTACTCCCGGTTTACATCGCTCAGCAGTACGGGTTCCTCACCAATTTTTTTGAGGAAACGTTTTATAAAGTTGCTGTTGGCGGTATCGCCAGCCATATTGTTAAAATATAGCTTATAGGGCATGCCCAGCACCCGCTTGTTGGGTTTGGGCCGCAGCGATTCGGCCAGGTAGATCGCCAGCTTTTCCTTGTTTTTCTTCGAAATGGTATCGGATGCGATGTTCACATTCCCCTTCACATACAGGCTCTCGCCTTCGGGTAGGTTTTTGGTCGACGAACAGGCCGCAATGATGCCGCTTATTATAAATAGGCCAATCAGCCCCTGTAGTTTAATTTGCATGGTAAGCCCTTTCTTCGTCTTCATTTTTAATTGCTGTGGTTTTGATCGTGTCTAACTGTTTCGGCGTACTCTTTTTCCCTGCGCTGTTTGCTGTGCTGTCCACCTGCTGGCGGCGCTGCTGTTCTTTTTCCTGTTCTTCCATGCGTTTGCGGTATTCGGGGCTATGGAGCATCAGGCTGTCGCGGATGACGGTGCGGACGCTGTCCCGATAAGCCGAATCCTGTTCCATACGCTCGACATCAAAACGTCTCCTAAACTTCTTGCTGCCTGTATTGTAATATTCCTTGAGTTTTTTGGAGCGCATAAAGATTTCCTTAAATCGGTTGTAATCCATGGTAATGATAAAACCGATACCCGTTTCAACAAACTGTCCCTGCAAAGTGACCTGGTATTGGTTTTTGCGGTAGAATCGCGCAAAGTAGCGCCCATCTTGGGAAAGCTGATAATCCAGCTGTATATCACCGGCAATATTATTGGCCGCCTCACCAGGGCGTGAATTTCCCTCTACTTCAAAGTTAGATCCGATATTTACTTTCAGGCGGTCGTTGAGCAGCATTTTGGACACACCGATGTTCAGGTCGGTACGCGTCTGGGCAGTTCCGGTGCTGTAATCGTCTGCTGAGGTCAGGTTGAAATCAAGTTCAACTCCCGTAATTAAATCGGAGGCCAGGCGGTTGAGCTGCGAACTCAAAAACGAACTGACGCTATTGCGTACCAGTGCTTCTGTACCACCGCCACCAGAAAGGCTTTCAAATGGATTGGCCGACATAAAACGCCCCAGCACTATCAGGGAAAAGACTTGTTTATTGAGGTCGGAAGGATTATCGCGTAAGGTCGCCAGGGCATTGTCTACCTTACTGATCACATCCTGCGATACGATGGCATTGTTGGCATTCAGGTCGATATCAAAATTGAGCTGTGGCTGAAACAGTTGGTCTGAAATTTTCAGCAACACGTCAAAAGGTATCTTTTGCTTATATAGGTTAGCGTTCTGTGTTCCAAGCTGTGGCGCTACCAGTTCTAGCGTAGGGGCTTTTAAGGTATATACTGCCGTAATATTTAACTGCGCGTCCAATGGATCGCCATTCCAGGTAATTGTACTTCCTTTCTGAAATTTGAAGTCTCTGCTGACGGGTCCAAAACTGAACGAATAACTTCCCCGCTCCACGGTAAAAGTGCCCGACATAGTTATTTTACCGCTGGCATCTACGCCGGCATTTAATTCGGCCTCGCCCTGAATGTTTAGGGCATCCTGCGAGCCTGCATCAAGCAGAATCTTAAACTTGGCATCCTTATCGGTCTGCAGGTTCAGGTCGACATCTATGCCCGTCAGTTTGGTGACGGTCATGGAATCTAATCGGGCAAGGGCATTTGCGGTGGCCGTATCACGTTTGTCCACAAATTCGACCACACCTTTCCGATCGGCCATACCGGGATCATTGTTGGGCATTACCATTGTAAAATCGGTACTGTCGAGTACTTTGATGGTACCGTCCACAACAGGCTTGTCCAGATTACCGCCTACATGCAGATCGGTACCCAGAAACATTTTTCCATAAAACAAGTCGTTATCGGCCTGTGTGGAATTGAGTACTTCAAAATTGTCCATCGCAATATCGAGGTCAAAATCAAAGGCGGTGTAGGTCTGTGTATGGACGGCACCGCTCACCTGCGCCCGATTACCTTTGCTATCTTCGAGTTCAAATTTGCGGAACGATATTCCATTTTGGTCAAAACGGATCTGTTCGTCTTTTGCTTTGAACAGGGCATTGAGCATGGCTACATTAAATTCGGCTTCCCTGAAATTGAGGTCGCCCCTGATCTGTGGTTTCGAAGGAGACCCATTTATTTTTAGCTGACCTTCGAGGTTGCCCTTTGCGTCTTTGAGGTTGCCCATGCTGAAGGCCTGTACGGTCTTCATCGTCAGTGGCGCAATATCCAGGGTGAAGTCAAGCGCTGCATCGCCTTGCGGTGGATTGATAAAGTCTCCGCTCAGGACGAGGTTATTTCCGTTTTCGGTAATGCTTACGTTGGCATTGTAGGTGTTTTCGCGTTCATTATTGACTTTGATATTGATATTGCCCACGGTATCTTTTCCAAAGTAAAACTTGTCGACGACAAGAGCGGCAACAAAAACAGGACTGCTTTCCAAGCGGGAGAGCGTGGTTTGTCCGTTGATGCCGCCGCCAACATCCAGGCTGTCACTCATGACCATCTTGCTCAGGGTCTCGATGCGGAAGTTTTTAAACGCCACATCAAGCGGTGAGTTCAGGATGCTGTCCTTCGAAGCGATGCGCAGTTCCTGTCCCTTGTTGCTGAGGACAAAATTGTTGGCCAGCAGTCCTGCGCTGCCAAATTTTAAGGTGTTGTTGGGCGCCACATCCCACTTATCGTAGTTGAGCATGAGGCCGTCCTGCAGCAGGCTGAATTCAAATAGGCCATTTTTGGCCTCCATGTTGGCACCCAGGTGGTACTGTTCTTTATCCTGCTTATCTTTGATCCAAAGCCCTATGTTGACGATGTTCTGAGCAACCTTACCACTGAAAACCGTATTGGTCAGCTCAATGCTGCTCATTTTAACTTTGTTGATTAAGGCCGAATAATAGAGGGCGCTATCCAGACTGTTGATATCCAGGGTCACATTGTCAACCGCTGTACCCGCATACACAATGCGTGGAGCATCCAGTTTGGCCGAGAGATTTTTGGAGGTACTATTGAAGAAACCGTCCAGGGTAATAGCTTTCATTTCTGTCAGCTGTGGCAGAAAATCCTGAATCAGTCTATTGCGGGTCAGCTGTGCCGAAAATTCGATCACCTGCGGTGAGTAGGCCGGAATCTTTACCGGCTTTTCGGGTTTGTAATAAACCTGAAGCAAATCTTGGACGGCACTTTGCAGCTCCAGAATTTTGTATTTGCCAACCAGGTGGGCATTCAGAAAATCAGAACGCAGCACCAACTGATTGCGGCTGGTATCGGCCTTGGCCAAGAGTGAGACAGTATCCAGTGCGTAACGATCGGAGTTATATCGGATAAACGAATTGGTAATATGCGCTTCACCATTCAAAAAGTTCGGATCTGCCGTGCTGAAGTTACCGCTCAGTTTACCCCGGTAGCTGAGCGCATCCTGCATCAGGTGTAACTTTTGCAGGTTGATGCTATCGACCAGTAGTTCGAATGATACCTTGGGATAAGTCGATTTCATATTGGCGCTGGCATTCAGCTTAAGGTTGATATTCGGATCGGGACTTAGAATGGATGCCTTCATCGCACCTTTATCGGCCGATATATCCATGTCGATATCATGGTAGCGGTAGCCCATCGCATCCAGCCGGTTCACTTTACCGTCAAAATTGGCCATCAGTTTTTTAGGATTGGTACCCTTGCCTTTGATTTTTCCTTCGAAAGAAAGGATGCCCAGGGTACTGTCCATTTTCATGATTTGACCGATATTGAGGTCACGAACGTTGACTGCCGCATCGTATAGGGTATCGCGCTTGGTCATTTGGACCGTTCCATCGACTTTGGCTGTGCCTTTTTCGGTTACCAATGCGAGGTTGGTCTTGAAGGCAGTCATTCCACCTTTAAAAGTTCCGCTCAGACCGATGGCGTTGGGTAGCTCGATGCCCTGGGGTAACATCGACTTGGAAACCAGTTTTTCGATATCCGAACGGCCGGTCGTCAGTTTTTTCAGGTTGAGGTCTACCGACAATTTATTCATATCGGGTAGTCCTTTCAGATGCAGGCTGGCAATCAATCGGGTATTGGAAAGTGTCCTGAAATCGATATTTGGAATATGCAGATCATCGACACGGCCGGCCACGCGGGTGTCGATATAAAATTTCTTGTCCAATAGGGGCTTCATCACCTGCATGGTGTCCAGGAAGGGCGCTAGAAATCGGATATCGCGCATATCAATATGGCTTTTTGTGATGTTGGCATTGACCGTGATCAGTTCTGGTCTTTTAGCGATGATATCCAGGGAAGGATAACTTAGCTTAACGTAATCGCGAATCAGCGTGCGTGGTGTTTCCGCATAGAGATTTTTGATTTCGGCACCGGTATTGGTATAATTGAAATCGACCTTTAATTGCTTGATGACAAAGCCGGAGTGGTCGGCTGCCACGAGTTCTTTCAAGGATCCGCTCATGGAGTCGGCGCTGTAGTACAGATCGGTTAACCTGGTTTTAAGACCGGGCATGTGGATATTAAAATAATCGAAGCCTTTGATGCGCGGCTGATTGTCGTCTTTAAAACGGATACTGGTATTGTTGATGATGATGTCTTTGGCTGAGACGACCCAATTCATTTTTGTGGCCGAACTGGTATCTGTTTTTGCAGTGTCATTCTTTTCTCCCTGGGTGTTTGATTTCTCAGTTTTTGCTTCCTTGTTTTTTGCGTTGGTTGTTGCCGCATCCACTGCTGCTGTGTTCGCTGTCGTTGCGTTGATTTTTGTCGCCTTGGCAGTAGTCTGTTGAATTTTTCCGAGCAGGACATTGTTGTCCGAGCCGTCGAGATCGAGCTTATTGATGTCGACAACCTGTTTGTTCAGATCGATCTTATTGATGTCGGCATGGAATTTTTTTAGGACAAATTGCGACTTCAGTGCACTGGACTGGTCCTCGTAGCGGACCAAAATATTATTGAGGTCGGCCACCTGTATACCCACGTCAGGAAGGAGCGAAGTCGTCTGTGCCGTTTTATCGGTGATACCAAAATCTTCTACCGATGGGCCTGCGCCTTCTATGGCGGGCTTCCACTGCTTGACCGTGGCATTTAGTCCGTCGATGTTGATTTTAGGTAGCTCAAAGGCCATGTTTTTGGTCAGGTCAAATTTCTTTATGTTCGTATTTAAACGACCAAGATAGACGTCGGCACTGGTACCGATCACAGCATCGGCATAAACCACATGTATTTTTTCAAACTGTATTTTATCGAGGTTAAACAGCAGGGCAGAAGTGGTGTCAGCAGTAGGTTCACTTTCTTTTTCAGAAGCAAAGGCCTTAACGATATAATCAAAGTTGAAGGCGCTGTCGGGAAGAGTACGTCGTATTTTGGCGGTAATTCCATGGGCTTCTAGGCTTTGGATCTCTACCGTATTTTTCAATAGCTTGAGCATATTGATATCGACGGCAATGCTTTTTCCCGCAACCAGGGTATCCTTACTTTGGTCTTCGAGGTAGATGTTTTCGAGGACCAATTTTTTTGGGAAATCAATATTGATGTAGCCAATGCTAACGGGCGTGCCGATCTTGCCTTCTACATAGTGCGTTACTTTTCCGGCGATATAATTCTGTATACTGGGCAGGCGCAATAGAAAAAGGATCAGCATAAAAAGCGCAATGATGCCGCCAATAATCCACAGTATTGTTTTTAAAGCAATTCGTGTAAATCTGTTCAAGGTGTTTTTCGATTTAAGTTTCCATTGAGGACAACACCCGACAGCAAATAGTTTGGATAATATGCAGTAAAATCCCTGCTCGAATGGGATTAGCTTACCACAGCAGCCAGGTCAGAATGGCGAGAAAGCCACCCCGGATAAGCAGCTCCTGTGTCAGCTCTTCGCGGTCTAGCTTATACCAGCTATATTTTTCATAATACTTCCGGATGGTCTGTCTGTTCTTTTCAATGACGATTTTATAGCTTGTTTTCATAACCGATTTATATTGATGTCATGGAAGAACATGCAATTTTAATGCAGTTTTAGGCGCAGGCAAGCGAATTTAGGTAGTTTATGTGGTACTATTGGTTATAAAATACAGGCTAAAGGGGTATTTCTCACATGATATTTTACCAAATACGTTCAGGAAAGATACATGTCGATTACTGGTTGCTGTTTGCGGAAAGAAATTTGCCATTTTTCGGACAATAATCAGGCTTAGCTTGAATAGCTAAGCCTGATTGCTTCGTTCAGTATGCGTTTTATCTTCGATAGTCTTGTTTATAGGACTGTTGTCTACAGTTCGTTGTTATCGATTGTGCCGGGTTCATGTCCCCTGTTTTGGTCATAGCGCGCAGCTACCCTTCGCGTACGCTGCGTCTGATCCGAAGGAAGAGTTTCGGTCTGCTGTCCCCGGCTGTAAAACGTATCTTCACTAAAGTGATAATGCTGGTAAAATTCGGCTGGATCATAATTGTTGGCGCTCACGATAAACCCCACATCACCGGTTCCTTCAAACACATGCCGGACGCTTAGTTCCGTCTCCGGATCGAGCTGATCAGGTTGGTAAGCCGGCAGTCGGATAGCCTGATCTTCGCTAATGGAGATGACCACGACTTCACCATCATCGGCAGGATTATACAAATAATCGGTGGCGGGTTCTTCCGTAGGAATTTCATCTACAGTAAAGATCACGCTATGATTGATGGGTTCGACGGGCGGGGTGGGGTAGGCTTCATCATTGCTCGCCTGAATCTTTGTGCCGTCGTAGAGCGACGCAAGGCCTATCGGCACCAATACTTTCTTATCGTCTTCCACAACAAATTCGGCATCATTGAGATCAACAATGATATAACGGACCTGTTGGCTTTCAGGATCAAAGAGCAGATCATCGACCCTGCCGATCAGCTGACCGGCCTCATTTTTTACTTTCCAGCCGCGGATATCAGGTTCGCCATCGACAATTTCAAAATCGCTTCCACCGAGTTCAATCAAATGATTATAGTTTTTTTCTTCTAATGCCATGTCTTCAAGTTTTTTGAGTTATCAATTCGTATGTTTGACAGTGATTTAAAGGGTATCCCGTTGCGGTGCGGTACTATTGATGCTTGTGTCGGGCGTAGATTCAGGTAGCCTGTCGTCGCTGTTGTAGCGGTTCACAAAATACAGTACCAATGCCAATGCAATCAATGAAAGCAGGATCCATAGCCACTTGGGCGCTCCGTTTCTAGGTTTTACTTCTAAATGTGCCATAAGTTCTTTTTTCAAAAAGAACAACCCTTAAATGGCTTCGTTTGAAATTTTTTTTTCGGACGCTTTCCTCGCAAGGGCTCTCACTGTGCTGTTTTCATGAATTGCATCCCAACAGTGCAATGGAATAGTGAGGGGCGGAAACGGCCATGGCCACGACGAGGGAAGAGAAGCAGAATTGATTCGGGTGGATTGGTGGTGGATGACCGGACTCCTTTCGCAGCTTTTGGTCAGCCTTTAGAAAAAAGAAAAATAATTTAAACGATTTTCCGCTGATACTGTTCTTTGATCGGAAATGTATTAATTAGTTAAATAAACAGAGGTTAAAGGATTGTTTTTTGTAAAGGCTAGGTTCGTGGTTGACCTAGCCTTTTTATGTTGGCGGCTATTGTCTGATCATCCAAGAGCTGTCTCGCCTAAATTTTTAATCAGCAGATGGTTTTAAGTCCTCCAACGGTCACTGGTTTCCGTCGACTGAATATCCCCGTATAAAATAATCCTATTTGATAATTTATAAAAATTATTTAAATTTAAAGATAAAAAACCTGATGTACGTTATAAATACTGATTTATGCTCAAAAAAATTAATCTTGTCATCGTATTGTGCCTTGTATTGCTGAGTTATACTTTTGCACAGGGACAATCGCTATCGAGCGGCTTTGTATCTTTGGTTATTAAGCTAAAGGGTAATACGAATGTAAAAGAACTTGACTTGAGCATTCCTTTTATGAGTAATCCTTTCCAGCAGGATAAGCCACTGCCATTTACACAAGTAAATGATTCTACATGGATGGCATCGGCCTATTCCTTTGGCCCTTCGTCGGTTTATTTAAGGCTAAATGGCCAATACCTCGCTTTTTTGCTTGTACCAAAGCAAGTGGGCACATTAACTGTTGCGATGTCGAATGACGGAAGCAGCAGCTTGCATTACCAGGGACCGTTTAAGCAGGTTTTCGACAATTCGGCGAAGCAGGAGAAATTGCTGATGGGCCTGTTTCGCTATCCCGCGGATAAAAAAAATGAAAAAATACCCTTTAAATCGGCGAATGATTTTATGATATATCAGTTGGGTAAGGTAGACGAAATGACCAAAAAGCTGATTCCAGACTCAACTTCAGGATTTCTGAGGGAATACTATACCAAAATTGTCGAAGGTTTTCGGATACCAAGTTTTCTTTTAAATTATGCGGATATTTACGAGCACAATAAAAAGGCAGGACTGGATTCTACGCAGTTTCCATTGGTGCCGAAGCGGGATATTTCGTTTTACAAGGAAATCCTTAGCCCCAGATATCAGGATACCCTGAGTCTATTTTCTGCTGCTTATGCTGCCATTCAGGCGGCCATACTGCAGGACTCTCTGTTGCATCTTCCGGATATTACCGAGGTTGGCCCCATAGCTTTCAGAGAGCAGCTGCAACAGCACCTGGCCCCCATATTTAAACAGGATGGAACGCTGTTTTATGAGATGGCCACAGCCAGTGCTTTTGTCCAAAAAATGACTGGTGGCTATCAATTAAGTGCGCAAAATAAGTACGACATTACACATAGTTTTACCATAAAAGATCTGGTCGAATACCTTCTTTATCAGGATGAGCAAAATGCACTCCGAAAACAAAGGTCCATGGCAAAGGTCTCTATGTTTCCTTTTGCCGCCGATAAGGAAGATGTCCTTGAAGAACTGATCAAGCCCTATCGGGGAAAAGTCGTTGTGATCGATCTTTGGGCGACCTGGTGTGGCCCCTGCATCGCATCTTTTTCAGAAATGGAAAAGGTCAAGAATCAGTATAGCAATCGGGATGATGTCGTATTTGTATATGTGACGGATGAAAGCTCTGATCGCAAAAAATTTCAGGAATTTACAGATCTGCTCAAAGGCGATCACTATTACCTCTATAAAAAACAATTTGCAACAATCATCAAACAGTTTAATAACGCTATCCCAAGTTACCTCGTTTTCGATAAAACAGGTAACTTATCCGACCGTTCCACGGCTCCGGAGAATCAGGCTGTGGTCGCCAAGTCCTGGATAGAAAAGGCCCTAAACAACTAAGGAAGAAGGTGTACATGCGGTGTATTCGACTCCGAATCTGTATAAAAAAGTGGCAACTGTGGAAAGCTGATATCCGATGTGCCGTTGGAGACCTGTTTTTCGGTAACTTATCGGTGATTTGCTGTATTTTAAGTCGATAATGTACAATGATTGGTCGATAATCTTCTTTTTGCTTTTTTTTAAATCTTCTATTTTTACGCCGATTAATATATTTGTAAACAAAAGTTTACTAAAATTAAACATATGGTGCTCTTTGTGACATTAGTCTGTTTGATATATTTGTTTCCGGGAGGCATTGCCCAGTTTAGAGTGAACTTTTTTAGAATAGTAACGAATTATGGAAAGGAAATTGATGTTTGCGTTATGTGTGAGTAGTTTTTTTACACCTATCTATGCGCAGAAGCAAATGAAATCCAATGCACTGGTATTTAAGAATACCTACGCTATTGATGCACAGGATAGTAAGAAAGACATTCTTGCCAAGGCAGTCCATATTATACCGACTGACAAGCAGTATGAGGCCTTAAAGGATGAATTCATCGCATTTATACACTTTGGTCCCAATACATTTACCAGAATGGAATGGGGCAGCGGAACAGAAGATCCAAAAATATTCGACCTCAAGCATCTCGATACCGACCAGTGGTGTGCTGCAATGAAAGCTGCCGGGATGAAAAAGGTGATCTTTACGGCCAAACATCACGATGGCTTCGTCCTTTGGCAAAGTCGCTACACAAAACATGGTATTATGTCGACGGGATTTCAGCAGGGACAGGGCGATATTTTAAGAGATCTTTCAAAATCCTGTAAAAAATATGGACTCAAATTGGGAGTTTATCTTTCTCCGGCAGATCTTTATCAGATTGAAAATGAGCAAGGGCTCTATGGGAATCAAAGTGTTTATACAGAACGTACGATACCGGAAAAGGTGTCGGGAAGGCCCTTTAAAGATAAGCGTACTTTCCACTATAAAGTAGACGATTATAATGCTTATTTTCTGAATCAGCTTTTTGAATTACTGACTGAATATGGCCCGATCCATGAAGTATGGTTTGATGGCGCACATCCAAAAACAAAAGGTGGACAGAAATATAACTACGCAGCCTGGCGGGATTTAATTTCCAATTTGGCGCCGAAAGCGGTCGTTTTTGGTAAGGAGGACATTCGCTGGTGTGGGAATGAGGCTGGCAAGACACGCAGCACTGAGTGGAATGTGATCCCATTTGATGCGGATCCTGTCCAGATGGAAGGTTTCCGTGATCTGACGGATGGGGATCTGGGCAGTAGGGAAAAGTTATATAGCGCAAAATTTCTTCATTATCAGCAGGCCGAAACCAATACATCGATACGGGAAGGCTGGTTTTACCGCGATGATGTGTATCAAAAAGTGCGATCGGCAGACGATGTTTTCGATATTTACGAACGTTCAGTTGGCGGTAATTCCACATTCCTTTTAAATATTCCACCCAATCGAGAGGGGCGTTTCTCCGATGAAGATGTAAATGTGCTTCATGCTGTTGGCGAGCGGATTGAAGTGGGCTATAAAAACAATCTGCTGACCGGAAGTAATCTGGACAAATCCTTGTTGGACAATAATGATAAAACGAATAAAGCATTTCCTGCCGAAACAGGTGAGCTGATCGTTTCTTTTCCACATCCAGTTAAATTGAACCGCTTGGTGATTCAGGAAGCGGTGCACAGCAGTGGTGAACGTATTGAACAGCATGCGCTTGACATCTGGAAAGACGGAAAATGGCATCAGGTTGCAGTTGCTACTAATGTAGGGTACAAACGCATTTTGCGCTTCCCGGCACAAGAAACAGACCGCATTCGATTACGCGTATTGGCAAGTCGTGCAACACCGGTGCTGGCTAGTCTTGGTGCTTACTATGTACCTACACGACCACCGCAATTGGATATCGCTCGGGATATGGAGGGTAAAATCAGCATTTATCCCGCAAAAAGCGAATTTGGCTGGAAACCACATCATGAGGATATTCTCAAAAATCTCAATAACGCTTTTGAAATCTATTACACCGAAGATGGTACAATGCCTTCAGCAGCGTCCCGGAAATACAGCGGTGCATTTGAAAGTAAAGGTAAACACATTAAAGCGATCGCAATTGACATGGATGGCGCAAAAGGGGCCATAGCACAGAAAGAAATGGGAATTCCTAAACACGGCTGGAATCTGGTCGCTGCAAGCAGTACCCTCGATGGAAAAAATGGACGTGAAGCTTTTGACGAGCGGGCCGATTCATACTGGCAATCGAAAGCCACTGGCCCGGTGCAGGAGCTGGTCATCGATATGGGGACAGCGTATTCAATCGCTGCATTCAGCTACAGCCCACAGCGTAAAAATGCGGAAGGCATGATGCAATCAGGTAAGCTTTCAGTAAGTCTGGATGGTACGCATTGGGAAGATGCGGGCAGCTTTGAGTTTGGCAATTTAATTAATGATCCCTCGACGCGTACCTATCGCTTAAAAAATGCAAAAAATGCACGCTTTGTCAAGGTAGAATCGACGGTCATTGCCGGGAAGTCGCAGTCACTGGCCATAGCAGAGCTTGATTTTTTTACACCATAATGATCGAGTCAATCGCCTTGGACCTGGAGCTATGCTTGATTTAGGGTGCAAAAAAATAGCCGTCATGCCTATACAGGCGTAGTTGAATGGACGATGGCTCAGGATAAAGTAGACAAAAGCCCGGTCATGGAAATCCATGCCGGGCTTTTCAATGCATTGCTCCCGATAGGAATTATTTTAAGCTGTTATTCCTGCACTTTTTCATATTCCAGCGTACCGGTTTTATCGCTGCTGATGACACGTTTCTTGTCGTCAAAGGATTCTACCTTAAATTTGATGGAGATGATGCTTATTTTAACGGTAAGTATTTTATTGTCTTCGGAAAGTTTCCATTTTCCATTACGGGAATCACCATTGTGGATACCCTGAAATTTTCCATCCTCCATAAACACCTGATAAGTGTCCTTCGGTGTAGACACAACGCCATCGACGTTTGTCTGTTTGACTAATTTCCATTTCCCGATAAGTTCTTTGGCGGTCTGGCTATATCCTGCAAAGGAACAAAGGACCAAAATAAGTGTTACGAGTGTTTTCATGTTGTGTTTGATTGCGGTGTAAAGTATACCTTAAATGTAGTAAATATTGGCGCATTTCAGAGCGACATTTGTCTCATTAAAATTAAATTTGGGATAAATCGATGTTCATAAATTTATACTGAAAGCGAATAGCAAATAGGGACGAGAGTTACTGCTGTCTTTAGCTAATCAAAAGGCCACATCAATATCCTGTTGATGTGGCCTTTTGATTTCGTATTTTATTGAATAACTGAGTCTTAAATGGGGTAAAATAGTTTTAATAATTGATTTTCAAGTTTTAGTTTCTCCATTCAATCTGTAATAATTTTGGTTAATAATAGCGCTGTAAACCGAAGCGAATCCATGGTGCCGTCGTTTACCGATGCTGAATTATAAACTAACTTATTATTATTTATGAAAGAACTGTTGACCAATAAAAAGCCTAGGGATCGTATGGGCAATTTTGACCTGTTGAAGGCTGGAATGAGCGTAGGGATACTTGTCATGTCTATTTGCCATGGACAGGATTCATTTGCCAAGGGACGGCCCGAAAGTGAAAAAATATTTGCCATCCAATGGTCTTATAAAGGCGGATTGAACAGTAAGGCACAAGCGGTCCTGATCGAAGGCACCGTGCGGAATAAAAAAGGCGAACGACTGTCTGGTGTAACGATATTGTCTAAAGAGGATAGTAAAATCGGAACAAAAACTGACGATGAAGGCCACTTTTCCATCCGTGTAGCTGACCGCTCGACCTTGATTGTTCGCCATGTAAATTATAGAAATCAGGAAATCCCTGTTCAAGGTGCCCAAAAGAACGTAGAAATTGTCCTGGATGATAATGATATTGCCTTGGATCAGGTTGTTGTGGTTGGTTTTGGTACGACCAGTGTGAAGAAAAACTCTACTGCCATCGCTTCTTTTGATGCGAAAACAATTGAAAATTTGCCCTTTGGAGACATGGGATCGGCTTTGCAGGGAAGAATTCCCGGAGTGATTGTGCAGCAAGGCTCGGCCGAACCGGGGCAAAATGGTGCTAGTATTTCCATTCGTGGCAATGGCACACCGCTTTATGTAATTGATGGATTTATCTCTACACAACAGCAGTTTTTTAGCCTCAATAAAGCGGATATCAAATCGATGACGATTTTGAAAGATGCGGCCTCAACAGCAGTGTATGGGATGAATGCCGGAAATGGGGTTGTGCTGATTACCACCAAACAGGGCGATTCGGGTAAACTCAATGTCAACTATCAGGCAAACTTTGGCTTTAATACCCCTTCCTACCAAACCAAACGCATGGATGCCTATCAATATGCCACAGCGATCAACAACCTGAATCAGGCTTTGGGAATGGGAATTAACTCCTTCAAGACGACGGAAGAAATGGAGGATATCAAAAACAATCTCAGTAACTTTACCAACTGGGAAAAAGAGTTGACGCGTAGGTTTGTGCCGCAACAAGACCATACGCTTTCGCTGAACGGGGGTAGTGAAAAACTGCGTTTCTTTGGTAGCCTCAACGCCTTTAGTCAAGAGGGTATTTATAAAGCCAAATCACTAAATTATCACCGGTATACTTATCGGAGTAATGTGTCGAGCAACTTCGATAAAATCGGACTGAAACTCGATTTCAATGTCAATGGATACATCCGAAATGAGGATTATCCCCCGGCAAGTGCCTATACAATCTATAGTAGGCTACGTGATCGTAATCCTTTTGAAAAACCTTTTACATCCAGCGGCCAGATATCCAACCAGTTTGACAATCCAGCTTTGGCACTGTTGAGCCCCGGTTATATCAAGTTAAAGACGGTGTATAATCAACTATCGGGGGCACTCAACTGGAACGTCCCATGGGTCGAAGGATTGAGCCTCGGATTTAATGGGAATTTTAACATCGAATCTCAGGATCGTGTAGACTGGGTCGAAACGGCTACCTATTACGATGAACAGGGGAATGCCACAAAAGAAGATCCTACAAATATTAGTGTCGGACGTTCTTCTTACATGACCCAGAACTTTGACGTCAATTTCAGAGCCGATTATCGGCGGACATTTGGTGATGGTCACAATGTGGAAGCAACCCTGGTTCAAAACATGCGTCAGTATTATAGTAATGCCCTGAATGCGGGCTCCCGGGGCTTTTACACGACAGCGATCAAGCAGATCCAAAAAGGTGATGCAGAGTTGATCACAGCGAGCAATACCGAAGGCAAACAGGCGTGGATGGGTTATGTGGGTAAGTTTCACTATGATTATAAACAGCGTTATATTTTTGATTTTGCCGGACGTTATGACGGTTCCGACAATTTTATATCGACCAAAAGATGGGGTTTCTTCC
Organism: Sphingobacterium sp. Ag1; assembly: GCF_000988325.1. Taxonomy (NCBI): domain Bacteria; kingdom Pseudomonadati; phylum Bacteroidota; class Sphingobacteriia; order Sphingobacteriales; family Sphingobacteriaceae; genus Sphingobacterium; species Sphingobacterium sp. Ag1. The sequence goes on from NZ_LBGU01000043.1 coordinate 370,877, forward strand.
CTTCATTTTCTGCTGGTTGGGCGCTGTCTGAGGAAAACTTCTTCAAAGATATAAAGGCCAAAAATGTCTTGACTTATTTGAAGCTGAGGGGCTCTTACGGGCAAATTGGTCTCAATGATGCGGATCACTGGGCATATGCTTATCTCGCCACCTACAACTACAATACAAATGGTTATGTGGTGGATGGGAAGTTGGTCAATACAGTTACTCCTGGTGCACAGCCAAGTATAAATATGACTTGGTATACGCGTTCGAAATACAATATAGGAGCAGATTTTGCCCTATTTGGAAATAAAGTTGATGGTGCATTGGACTATTTCTTTGAAAAGACCAAAGGTTATCTCGCCGCCGATAATTCCTATCGCTATACAGATCCAATCGGGTATACACTTCCGCTGGTGGTGACCGATGCCGAAGACCGGAAAGAAGGACTTGATGGTTTTATCAAATACAAAGACAAGATTGGCAACGTCGATTTCAATGCTGGATTTAACTTTACCTATTATAAATCGTTTGCCTTTAAAACTAATGAGGACAGTGTCACTTTGGCTAATCCGCGGATTCGTCAACAGGGTAATTACTATGGCTACGTGGGTACTGGTTATGTGGGGGCGCAGTTCTATACGAATCCACAGGATATTCTGAATAATCCCAAACGCGAAACTTCTACCGATCTTAGGCCTGGGGATCTCTGGTACCAAGATGTCAATGGAGATGGTAAGATTGATGGGCAGGATCAGGTGCGTTATGGACATAATTCGAGTCCCACTTTCGTTTACGGAGTAGATATGGGCGCAAGTTACAAAGGCTTCAGTGTGCAATCTACCATTCAGGGAACAGGGATGAAACAAAATTACTTCTCCAATGTGGCCATGGGTTCCGAAGGCGAACGACGCCTGGACTTTCAGTTTCAGAACGATAATTGGTCGCCATCTAATCCGAATGCGACGATGCCAAGACCCGGCAACGCGAGTTTGAACAATAACAATAACTATTCGTCCTCAGACTTCTGGGCCCGCAATACCTATTATGTTCGATTGAAATCTTTAACACTATCCTATGATTTCAAACATTCGATCATGAAGTCACAGCAATGGATGAACAACTTGACCCTTTTTGTCTCGGGTGTAAACTTGTTGGCATTTGGTCCATCAGTCAAATATGGTGATCCCGAATCCAACACTTTTGATGGTTACGCATATCCAATGATGCGAACTTACTCCGCGGGATTTTTATTGGGATTTTAATTAACAAAGAAAATTTATGAAAAAACGTTTGATAATAGGGATGCTGGGCATGACGGTGATGTTCTTCTCTTCCTGTAAAGAGTTTTTGGAAACGACACCATACGATAAGATTACTGGTGAGCAGACCTGGAATAGTGAAAATTTGACAACAGCTTATATTTATCAGGTATATGCTGACGTATTGGGAACCGATGCCTGGATGTCGGGCTATGCACATCCTTATTCGGCAAGGTCGGAAGGGACCACTAAAAATGTGATGGTGGGTACGCTAAACGGTGCCTTTTGGACAAAAGAAAGAGCCGAACTCATGCTAAAATCAGATAATTATGGCTGGTTAAATTATTCACTTTTGTGGCGTATCAATTCGGCAATAGCAAATATTGAAACAAGCACGACTTTCTCGAGTGAATTTAAAAATAGAAGTTTAGGGGAATTATATTTTTTAAGAGCTGCGCACTACTTTGTGTATGCTAAACTGTATGGCGGGCTGCAACTGATTGACAAAGTGTTGACACTGGATGATGATCTTCAGATTCCGAGAAGTTCAGCCAAGGAAACGTACGATTTTATGCTGGCTGATCTTCAAAAAGCAGCGGCGGCTCTTCCGGCAACAGCCGAAAGGGGACGAGCTACTGCCAAGGCTGCAAATGCCCTGATCATGCGGGTAGGCTTGCAGGCTGCTGCCTATGTAGATGGAGGGGCAGCAAATAGCGGGTATTATGACAAAGTGATCCAGTCGGGAGAGGCATTGGGGCTCAGCAATAGCGGGACGCAACTAAGTCCTTACTACAACATGTTTCGATCCTATGAAACTGCAGTTACGGCCACCGAGTTTATCCTGACCCGAGATCGTAACAAAACAAATACCTCTCTCTATGATGTGCCTATGCAATATCAGGGGCTTTGGTCCACGGGTAAGTTTTCGGCTTATGCCAAAGCTAACTTTCCAATCAATGTCACGATGAACTTTTGGGGGATGGATGGCGGTTCATGGCCAACGCAGGACCTGGTCGATGACTATCTGGTCTCGGATGTAGATGGACAGTTGAAATCATGGAATAATGCCAGTTATGTAACGACAGGTAAAAATGTAGACGAGAAAATGTATTTCTCCAACACGAAGAAAAGAGACCAACGCTTTTATGCAACGATACTCTATGATAGCTGTATGTATTTCAACAATCAGGTACGTGTGTTTTTTAGAAGGGACGGAAATGTGAGCAATGCCAATAGCAAAATTAATGAAGGTTCGGTACAAGAATATGGATACCAGTCCGGAAATACCGAAAATTATAATTCCAGTACGGGTTATGCGATGATCAAGTATTTTTACGATAATATAGTGAGCTTACCTTCACCATCTGACCAAAAATTGGACTATGTATTTTCAGTGCTCCGTTATGGTGAGGCTTATCTCAATATGGCCGAAGCTTATCTCATGAAAGGGGACTTTGCCAATGCAAAAAAATACATGCTGCCAACCATGGTACGGCATGGTGGTTTTTCTGAAAGTAGTGTCAATCAGTATTTAAATACACTTTCGGGCAACAGCTGGGGAAATTCGCTTTTTGAAGCCTATAAAAGAGAACGCAATGTGGAGATGGTTTACGAAAATAACGATCGGTATTGGTCGCTGTTGCGTTGGGGAATGCGCACGTCGGGTGGTCTGCGTGATGGAGCTTATGTAGGTTCGGGATTTGTCATCCCTGAATTGCAGGGCGCTTTACGGGGTATTCGAATTTCGAGAGATGGTAAATCCTATTCTTTTTTTGAAGACAATAATGTCGTTGGGGAAGCTCGATTCTCTGCCAAAAGGTACTCGATGCCAATCAACGAAACATTCCGCTTGAAATCGGGTGTGAAGCAAAATCCGGGATGGGAATAAAAACTGGTATACAGATATAATGAAATTGATTATGCATAAAATAAATTACAAAATAGGGCGTATTTTACTCGGCGCACTGACGCTCATGGCGATGGGAAGTTGTTTAAAAAAGGGCTATGAAGAACTGCCAAATTCGCCGGACAACAAATTGACTGCAGTAAGTTATTCATACCGCTTTCTATATAATGATACCATACAGAAAGGAACTCCCATGCAGGAGATTGAGCCTGATCGGGTCTGTGAGGTCGTTTTTAAGAATACGGCGGTAGCTTTTGATACAAATGGACAAAAAGGATATACGTCTACGATTTCGTACGATATCAATTCTGTTAAGAAGGCAGGGCCTTCGGGATCCGTCACCAAGCAGATGTTATTCGATGAGTTTAAAAAACGAATTCAAAAAGATCAACTTGCTAATCTGTGGGTTACGATCACCGTGTCGGATGTTTCGGTGGTTTCGCCGCTCAATGGAGCTCCAGTATTGGGTAAGCCAGGCAATTTTTCACAGGATAGAATGTATCGGGTTACAGCAGCGAATGGTGACGCCCAAGATTATACGCTGAAAACAATAAAAGGTTTTTAAATAGGTGTTAGTTTCAGTAAATTGGTGGGAGAGGGCTGTACTTTTGTACAGCCCTCCTTGTTAGTTGTGGCTACAGATCCATCTCTTTACGAAACTCGCGTGGTGTTTTGTTCATAATGGATTTAAAAAACTTATTGAAGTTGGTCAGATTTTGATAACCACATTCGTAGCAAATCTCCGATATGCTCAGTGTCCGATCCATCAGCAGTTTACAGGCATGACCAATGCGCATTTCATTGACAAAACGAGAAAAGGGTTTCTGGGTATGCCGTTTAAAAAAGCGACAGAAAGCGTTGGGTGTCATATTGAGCATGTCGCTGGCAACTTGTAGATTAACCTCCTCCTTAAAGTTGCTCATCACGTAGAGGTAAACCTTATTGATGCGCTGGGTCTCCTGCTCACTGAAAGTGGGGCGATAACCGTCGGAAGCCAAATTTTCAAATTCGGCTGTTTCCTGTAGCAACTGAATTAGGTTGAGGAATTCGATTATTTTCGAAAATCCTTGTTTATCACTGAGTTTTTCCATTAAGCGTTGTGCCTTGTCGCGTGTTTCGCCATAAAAACGAAGTCCGCGCTGCGCCTTGCGGATAAATTGCTGCATGGCCTGGATGGTTTGATGTTCGTCGGTCAGACGAAGTAAGAAATCTGCCGGAAAATAGACAACGATGGCGCGGGCACGCAAATCATTATCCTGCTGTAGAAATAAATTGTCGTTGCGCCAGATATGGGGAATATTGGGACCCATCAAGACCAGGTCTCCTTCTGTAAAGGTCGCTACATTGTTGCCCACAATGCGCTTGCCGAAACTTTCCACGATCAGCACCAGCTCACAGAGCTCGTGAAAGTGCAACGGATTGCTCAAAAATTCCTGATCGACCAATTTGACATGGATTGTCTTTTCGCTCGGTGGAGTAAGCTCAATAAATTGGGGTTTGGATAATTTGTTCATACATAGCTACATTGGTTGCTACAAAAATACAGTATTTGCTGGTATATCAAACAATATTCACTTAATAATATTTTAATGGTTGTTATTAGGGTGTAAATAGTTTTAGTTTTTGTATAACCAGTTGTAGTATTGCCGTGCGGGAGCAGCTATCTTTGACAAAGAATGTAACATCGTAGTATGGCGTTCTAATTGGGGTAATTACAACCTGTTATGATATGAAAAAACTAAAAAAATTGCTGTTGTTGGCCTTGTTGTGGGTAATGGGGAGTTTAGCAATGGCGCAGCAGGCAGCTTATCAGTTGCCGGACAAAGTGACTGGGCTGAAAGCTTCTGTACAATCCTTAAATAGCCGATGGAATTTCAAATTTGATCGCAGTTCGGCCTGGGAAACTATTCAGGTTCCCGGGGAAGCTGTGATGCAGGGCTATGGTATTCAACACGACAATTCTTTTTTTTATAGCCGTAAATTTTTGGTGCCCAGCCAGTATAAAGGCAAAAAGACAATCATCCGTTTTGACGGTGTGTATAGCTTTGCCAAACTTAGCATCAATGGTAAAGCGGTTACGAGCCATCAAGGTGGATTTACGCGTTGGGAAGTAGATATTACGCCCTATGTGATTTTTGGAAAGCAAAATGAAATCGAACTGGAGGTACAGGATCAGCTGGATGATATTTCGTACGCATCGGGCTATGCACATCATCCGATAGGTGGAATCTTGCGGGATGTCACCTTATTTGCAACAGCTGCACATTCGCTGACCGACTTTAATCTCGAAACGGCCTTTGATGCGTCGTATACGGACGCTCAGCTAAAATTGGATTTTGACGGTTTTCTAGCCAAAGGAGCTACGATTAGGTATACATTGACTGATCCGAACGGCAAAAGTATTGTCTTGGAACATCCTGAAAGACCAATTGTAGATGGTGCTAACAGCCATGTATTCCGTGTAGCTGCACCGCTAAAATGGGATGCCGAACATCCCAATCTTTATCGGTTGGATGTGGAAGTGAAAGAGCAGGGGAAGGCTACGTATGCCTTTCATAAATCGGTCGGTTTCCGTGAAGTAAAAGTGGTGAAAGACCAGCTGATGGTAAACGGCAAACCTGTCAAGCTACGTGGCGCCAATCGGCACGATATGCACCCGACCTTAGGACGCAGTGCTTCGGCCTATTACGATAGCCTGGATGTTCAATTGTTTAAAGAAGCAAATATCAATTTCATTCGTACTTCGCATTATCCGCCGACGGAGCGTTTCGTTGAATATTGTAATCAATATGGTATCTATGTTGAAGTGGAGACCGCAATCTGTTTTGTGGATACCTACAGGCAAAAAAATTATGCACCTGGCGCTTCACAAAATGATCCGAAAAAGACGGACCAATACCTGAGCCAATCGCGCGAGATGGTTAATACTTTTAAAAGCCATCCGGCTGTACTTTTCTGGTCCATTGGTAATGAGTCGATCTACGGCGACAACTTTAAGCAAAGTCATGACTTTGTGAAGCGTGCAGATCCGACAAGACCTATTATTTGGAGTTATCCGGGCTCGCAAACTACCGAACCTAAGATTTATGAAATCCTGAGTATGCATTATCAGGACGTGTATGGCAACTTGACACAGTATGGCAAGACCACGCGTAACTTTGAGGGCCATGGCATTCCGGCTTTATTTGATGAATGGGCTCATCCAGCCTGTTATACCTATAAAACTTTACAGGATGATCCGAATATCCGTGAATTTTGGGGAATCTCCATGGACATGATGTGGGGTGGGTTGTTTCCAAAGCAGGGCGGCCTTGGCGGTGCAATATGGGGCTATGTGGACGAAGTATTTATGATTCCACAACAGCTCAAGAAAGGAACTGCTTTTTGGAAGGAATTTGCCCATACCGCCAAACCCGAAGATTTTCAGGGGCAGGCGATAGGCTACGGTGAGTGGGGGATCGTCGATGTTTGGCGACGCAAGAAACCTGAATTTTGGTCAACAAAAAAAGCACAGTCTCCTGTATTGATCACCTTGAAAGGAAAGATTATACCTGATTTTGCCCGCTTTCAGCCGCTAACGATCCCCGTATATAATCGATTTGATCATACTTCGCTCCAGGAAATTAAACTGCAGTACACCTATGACGGAAAGACCTACACCTTAGGATTACCCGACATCGCACCGCATCAGAAAGGCTATATTCAACTGCCTGGTTTAGCCTGGCAGCAGGGGGAGCAACTGGCTTTGCGCTTTGTGGATGGCAAAGGGTTGATGCTGGATAGCTATCGTTATTTCTTGGGTGAGCATCCGGTTAAAATGCCTGAATCGACTCAGAATGGAGATATTCAGCTTGTTGAAGAGTCTGGTCGTTATCTGATCAGGGGAAAAAACTTCACCTTTCCGATTTCGAAAGCAACAGGCCTGATTGAAAATGCAACAATTGGTGGTAAGGTAGTGATTCAAAAAGGTCCTTTCTTAAATATGGACATCAACCTCAATCACCTGACTGGTGCAGAAGTACGCAAAAGTGCAAGTAAATACCTACTCGAAGATAGAAATTGGCAATTGAGCAAATTGGATGTGCATATCAAAGACAATTTGGCCCTGGTATCGATTGTGGGAAAAAATGGCAGTTTATCCATTCAGTTTGATCTAACTATCGACGGTAAAGGAGAAATGAAGACTTTATATCATACCCAAGGTGAGCCCAATGGCTACCTGCGTGAGATCGGCCTTAAGTATTATCTCAGCAACGAGCTCGATCGTATTGCCTGGAGCAGAAATGGTTATTGGAACGATTATCCCCAAGAATCATTTGCGGGCAATGAAGGAACAGCATGCTTGTCTTCTATGGATACGACGCCGTATGGTCAAGAGCCTAAGCAGCCCTGGTACATGGATACGCACAACTATTACTATTGGGCCGATAAAGGTGCACGTAGCCAGCATCCGCTAACGCAGCAGGCGAAGGGCATGAAAGAAAATATATACTACTATTCTTTGGGTAGTGGTGCAAAGAACCTGATGCATGTGGTTTCTCCACTGGGCGACAATGCGTGCCGTTTGGATCGCCTGGAAAATGAACAGCTGGTTCTGTATGTAAACAACAAATGGGATTATCCTGAAATTGCCTGGGGCAATTATTGCAAGACTTTGGAAGCGTCACCCTGCCAGGGATCTATCACATTAAAATTCTAATGGTATCACGATGTGGGCTTGAATTGATCAAATCATTTATCTGCGACGCAAACACCGTTCGGGTTCACTTTGTGGTAACATGATCTAATTTATATAAAAAATGAAAGAAAACTATCTGGTGGAATGGGCAAATGATGAGGAGCTTTTTGAGCTGATCCGCAAGGAACTTTTTACAGCTGTCATTGGGGACGTGATGGACAAAATGGGATTGTTCCATCAATTTCTGCCACCGAATATAAGGCCGTTAAAATCAGATTTGTTTTTAATTGGTCGGGCAATGACGGTATTGGAGGCCGATGTTTGCGGAAATGCTGAACAACAGTCGAAGAATCCTGTATTGGCTAAATCATTTGGATTTATGCTTGAAGCTTTGGATGATCTACGTCCGGGCGAGATTTATATTTGCAGTGGCTCTTCGCCTGAATATGCGCTTTGGGGTGAGATTATGAGTGCGCGGGCCAAAACATTGGGTGCACATGGGGCGATTGTCAATGGCTACTCAAGAGATACCGTGGGGATTTTGGCTTTGGATTTTCCTTGTTTCTCGATGGGCTGTTATGCACAGGATCAGGCACCACGAGGAAAGGTTATTGACTGGCGTGTTCCCATCCATTTTGGGAATGTCCTGATCAAGGATGGCGATATGCTGATCGGCGATATTGATGGTGTCTGCGTGGTACCACGCGAACATGAACAGGAGGTTTTCGCTCGGGCATTTGAAAAAGCGAGAGCAGAAAAAGTCGTATTGAATAAGGTTATGGAAGGCATGGGTGCCAAAGAAGCATTTGAAAAATATGGAATTATGTAAATTCAAATTAAGCAAAGGAAGCTGGCTAGCGCTGTTGCTGGCCTGTTCGTCCCTGGGAAATCTGTCGGCACAACAGGCTGGACCATTTTTGACGCCCATGCCCGATCAGTTGGCCACGAGTAAAACCAGCCGGATACTGTTGAATGGACAGTGGAACTTCAGGGCGGCCAATACGAAGCCCGTGGCCATTCAGGTACCGGGAGAATGGGAAATGCAAGGCCAGCATGTCGCTGCGGGTGAAACGGCAGTGTACGAGCGTTTGTTTGATGTACCCGACGATTGGGAAGGCAATCCAGTATACATTCGCTTTGACGGAGTCAGTTCACATGCGCTTGTCAAGGTAAACGATCAGGTAGTCGGTGAACATGAAGGTGGATTTGTAGCTTTTCAGGTCGACCTAACTGGAAAGGTCAACAAAGGAAAAAATAAACTGACTGTAGAAATTCAGGCCAATACCATCAGTGATATATTGTCTTGTGTGTCTCAGTACGCAGTGCATACTGTGGGTGGAATTTTGCGCAAAGCAACTTTGTTTACAGTGCCTAAGGTGCATATTTCGGATGCGGTGGTTGCAACTGATTTCGATTCAAAATATGTCCATGCAGCGCTTAAACTTGCGGGCTTGGTACAAAATAGTTCAAACCAGCAGCAGCAGGTTCAATTGCACTACGTACTCCGAGATGCTGACGGCAAGACAGTGCTTGAAAAATCCTCCGACAAGATTCAGCTTGGGGTGGGGAGCCATAAACAGATCGAAAGTCTATTAGCAGTAAAAAAACCGATGCACTGGTCGGCGGAGACACCTTACCTCTATGTGTTGGAAACGGCATTAATTGCGGATGGAAAGGCGATACAGACCAACAAGCAAAAGGTCGGATTTCGTGAAATTGAAGTCGTCAAAAATCAGTTGATGGTAAACGGCAAACCCGTCAAATTGAGAGGGGTCAATCGACATGCGGTACATCCGCTGAATGGTCGAGCATCTGATCCGGCAATAGATCGGCAGGATGTTGTTTTATTTAAACAGGCCAATGTCAATTACATCCGCACGTCGCACTACCCGCCATCGGAAGAATTTTTGAATGCGGCAGACGAGTTGGGAATGTATGTGGAGAGTGAAGCGGCTTTGAGCTGGATACAACATGGTGCATCACCGATTTGGCGAAAATGGGACTACAAAGACAAACGTTTTTTGCCCGTCATGTTGGGGGCAAACATCGATAATGTACTGAGCAACCGCAATCATCCGTCGATATTATTCTGGTCGCTGGGCAATGAGTCGCATTGGAGCCCGCTGTGGGCTGAAGTCAATACGCGTGTGAAGGCCTTGGATCCAACGCGTCCAACCAGTTTTCACGATCAGACCTGGGGTGGCTTTAATAATGGCGGAAGTAAAGCGGATATTGCCAATTACCACTATCCGGGTATCGATGGTCCTGCGGCTACCGATACCATGAAAAGGCCCACTTTATTTGGTGAATATGCCCATTTGTCGACCTACAACCGGCGTGAATTGCTGACCGACCCTGGTATCCGCGATGCTTATAATGCCCCCTTAGTAACTTTTGTTGATGCTATCTATAAGCATTCGGCCAACTTGGGTGGTGCTATATGGAGTGGAATCGATGATACCTTTCATCTGCCCGATGGACGTATCGTGGGTTATGGACCTTGGGGACCGATTGATGGATGGCGTAGGCCAAAACCAGAGTATTTTGGAATGAAAAAGGCTTATTCGCCTGTCAGGATCGGTACACCGCAATTGAAGAATGGTAAAGTGGTGGTCAATATTGAAAACAGATACGATTTTCTTTCCCTTGATCAGCTCAAACTTGTGGCCATTGTAGATGGTAAGGAGGTTCCTTTTAGGGCAGCGATTGGACCGCGGACGAGTAGCGAGGTCGTTTTACCGATCCAAGCGGATTATGGCTCATTGCGAATTATTGCCATGGACAATCAGCAAAACGAGGTTGAAAATGAGCTTTTTGAGAAAGTTGCCAAAAATCAGGAAAAGTTTTCGGCTACGGAATTACAGCTCAAACAAGATTCGGCGTATATTTATGTAAAGCAGGGAAATGTGAATTATACTTTCAGCCGAACCTATGGCAAATTGCTTGCTGTGCGCAAAGATGGTGAGCTTATTTTGACGAAGGGGCCGGCGTTAGCGCTCATCGAAGCAAATGCGGAAGATGGGGGCAAGCCAAATGTGGCGGGAGAGACCTATCAAAATAACATTGCGCCATTGAAACAGTACGAGCAGTATACCTTATTTGCGGATGCTGCAGAAGCCAGTCAGACAGGCGACAGTATAAGTGTTCACTTCGACCTGCGGTATCAGCAAGGCACCGGAAAACAAAAATTTGTTTTCCTTAAAAATGGCCTATTGCGGGTGGAGTATGAAATGGTTTATCAGCAGGGACAGGAAATGAATCTCTATCAAGCTGGTCTGATGCTAGAATTGCCTTTATCTTACGATAAGTTGGCATGGTCGCGAAATGGATCATTTTCCACTTATCCTGCCAATCATATCGGACGCAACGAGGGGGAGGCTGTATTGTATGCCCTACCGTTGTATGAAGTAGAAGAGCACGGTAAGCCACAAGCGAAAGATTGGAAAGACGATGCCAATATATTGGGTTCGAACGACTTTAGGTCGACAAAGGGAAATATTTACTGGGCAAGTTTGCATAGCCCTGCCGCAGCGGTAAAGGTATTGTCGAATGGACAGCAGCATGCAAGAGCCTGGAAACAGGATCAGCATATACAATGGTTGATAGCTGATTATTCGAATAATGGCTCGGAGCCTTTTTATGGATCGCCGCATAGCTATGGGCGCAAAAAGTTAAAAAAAGGCGATAAGTTAAGCGGACAGATTATTCTTAAGATAAATTAAAAATAGTAGAACAATGAAGATTATAGATGTTAAAGTCTGGCTGGTTGAAGGCGTAAAATATAATTGGACTTTAGTCAAGATTTACACTGATACGGGGCATACGGGTGTAGGCGAAGCGACCAACTGGCCTGGCAGCCCCATTGTGTATGAGGCCGCCAAGCACGTGGGGCAGCGTATTATTGGTCTGGATCCGATGAAAACAGATTTTATCTGGACCAAACTCTACCGCGACCTCAATTGGATTGGACCTTATGGTGCTAGCATGTGCGCCATTTCTGGTATTGATATGGCACTATTGGATTTGAAAGGTAAGGTGCTTGGTGTACCATGTTATGAACTGTTGGGCGGTGCATTCCGTAAAGAGATCCTGTTGTATGCCAATTATTGGTTTACTGGTGGTGGGCATAATCCCGAAGATTATGCGCGACAAGCACAAGCAGTCAAAGAAGCTGGTTTTACAGGCCTAAAGTTTGATCCATTTGCGCATACAAATTATCTGTATGGGGAAGATTTGGCCGCAAACCTGACCTTGACTGCCGAACAGCAGGATCTGGCGTTTGAGGTGAGTAAAGCGGTACGTGATGGCGTTGGACCCAATTTTGATATCATGATCGAGACACATGCCATGCTCAATTATCGTGTGGCCGTACAGATGGCGCAACGTCTTTCTGAACTGAATATTACTTGGTATGAGGAACCTGCGGGGCCAGAAAATGCAGACAACCTACGTGCGATGCGGGAGCGTATTCCGTCCAATGTGTCAATCTGTGTGGGCGAAAGACATTATACCCGTCATGGGATCCGACCGGTATTGGAAAAAAATATCTGTGACATTATGATGCCTGATATTACGCGTTGCGGTGGTCCTTCCGAAATGAAGCGTATGGCAACAATGATGGAAGCATACAATGTGTTATTGGCACCCCACAACCCCAACGGACCACTTTCCACATTGGCCAGTGCACATGTCTGTGCTTCTGTGCCCAATTTCTTTCGACAGGAATTTATGTTCAATGATGTGCCTTGGCGCGATGAAGTCATCGATCATCCGATTAAAGATATGGTGAAAAATGGTCATCTGGTCTTGAGCGAAAGACCAGGATTGGGGGTGGATTTGATCGAAGAAGAAATGCGCAGGCATCCCGGGATATTGGAACCACGGCCAGGTTTTTATGTGTAATTTTAATAGTACATGGCATTTACAATTGATTTAACAGATAAGGTCGTCCTGATCACAGGCGGAATTTCGGGCATTGGGCTGGGAGCGAGTCTGCAATTTGCTGCGGCAGGTGCGACCGTGATAGCCTGTGCTGAATTGGCGGTCGATGATCCGGCAGTGGCTTCCTTTTTTGCTGCAATGGAACCTTATCGGCAACGAACGTTCTATTATTCGGCTGACGTGTCCAATGAGACTGCTATTCAGGAATTGACTGTGCTCCTTCAAGAGGAGCATGGCCGTTTGGATGTACTGTTATCGAATGCAGGGCAGAATGTGTTCAAAGGCTTGGATGATTGTACGTTGGCAGATTGGAATCATAATAATAGCTTAAATCTGGCATCCCATTGGTTGCTGGCACGGGCTTTAAAACCGCTCTTGGCTCAAGCTTCACCGGGGGTGATTATTGTAATGGCCTCCAACCATGCTTATGCTTCCATCCCAGGTTGCTTTCCTTATAATGTAACCAAGGGGGCGCTCCTTTCACTGGTTAGGGCCATGGCTATCGAATGGGGACCAGCGATCCGTACGGTCGGACTTGCACCGGGGTTTATCGATACACCGGGTAATAAAAAATGGTTTGACAGTTTTCCGGATGCTGATGCCGAAAGACAAAAGACGGTTGATCGGCATCCTGTCAAAAAATTAGGTACGACAGAAGAGATCGGTGGTTGGTGTGTTTTTCTTTCCAGTACCTACGCGTCCTTTGCAAGTGGAAGTACCTATTTAATTGATGGCGGAAGAAGTGCACTATTGCAAGAGGATTAAAGCCTTATGTGAGCTTGCCGATTTAATTGGTGAGCGGTCAGGCAAAGCAAAATGATGATGGAAAAGAATTTAAAAGAAGCAGCAGTCTTACTACATACCGAATGTCTGCTGGGAGAGGGCATAGTTTGGAGCAAGCTGGATAACAGTTTATATTGGGTGGATATTTTGCGCAAGCGTATTTACACTTATCCATTGGAAAGCAAGAAGTCGGCTTACTGGGAATTACCAGGTTATGTGAGCAAAATTGTACCCTGGCCAGATGGATCGGGTAAATTTCTTGTGGCCATGCAGCAAGGGCTGGCCATTTGGACAAAGGAAACGCAAGATTTGACGGTCGTAGCTGAGCTAGATTCTATGGGGGGACAAATCCGTACCAATGACGGTGGAGTAGATCCCGAGGGTAATTTTTGGTTCGGAACGATGCACATGCAAGCTTTGCCGGATCTGGGGAAGCTTATGCGTTTCCGCAACGGGCTTTTGGAGACTGTTATTCCGGCAGTGACGATTCCCAATGGTATCGTATGGCCCGGCGATAGCCCCTATTTTTATTTTATCGATACTTATACCCGCGAAATCCGTCGTTATGCTAGGCATAATACAGGGGAATCGGCGGGAGGAGATGGACAGCGCTACAGTACATTAGTACGCGTACCCGATGAGCTGGGCATGCCTGATGGCATGTGCTTAGGACCCGATGGACATCTTTGGGTAGCGCATTGGGCCGGGTTTGCGGTTTGCAAGTGGCACAGGGAGACGGGCGAACTGTTGGATAAAATAAGGGTGAACGCACCGCATGTAACTTCCTGTTGTTTCGGCGGCGCCACGGGCACCGACCTATTTATCAGTACCGCTAGGGAAGGCCTTACGGAGGCGCAATTGCAGCGCTATCCAGATAGTGGCAAAATATTTCACATTGACCTGCGTGGATAACGATACGTACCAAAAACTATAAACCATTATAATCTGCTTGCAATTGTTCTATTTAAGTTATAACTTAATCTCTTCGTTGGATTCCATAGGAGAATCTTCGGCAGTGGTTGACATTTTAGCTGACAAAGGAAATTTCTAAAACAGGATAAATTAAATTAAAGTATTGAAAGGCCAGTCCAAGAGGATTGGCCTTTTGCGTTTGTCCTGCATCCGCATAAAGACTAAAAACGGCCCATCCACAAAAGATGAATAATTTTTTCGTCCGTAATTCATAATCAGCGTTCTTTCTTTTATCCAATATAACCTAAAGTTAATTGGTGTTTTTGTTGTTTATATTCTTGTTAATCAGTGTTTTGTTTTTTAGAAAATAAAGTGTGATACCTATGTGATAGGCTGTTTTTTCGCTAATTATTTATTTAAAAGCAACTTTGTCCAGCCATTGAAACGAAAATAACATAGATCATATTTTTTCATTTAAACTCATGAACACAAAAACAACGCAAAGAATCGAACAGGGTAAATTGCCCTATGAGACCCCTGAAATTAGGGTAGAAAACATCGTCCTAGAGTACAGTGTTGCAGCTGGCTCAGTCCAGGCAAATGGAACTGTACAACAACAATGGGATGGAGAAGAATCAACCACATCGAGCCAAAACGACGGCTGGTGGTAATCGTAAAATCACAACATAAATCTGTATAAAGAATGAAAAGAAATATCACAAAAATACTACTCGCCCTAACTATTATTGCTGCTTCTTGTAACAAGAAAAACGACGGCAATACCGATGTTGATAAAGGTGAGGTAACCATAAAAATTGCCGGAGTATCTTATTCGGATCCCGAGGGAGACCTACAAACGAAAGCTTCAACAGCGAAAAGTGTAGCATCAGCGACGGCAACACAAAATAAGACTGTTCCATTCAATAATGAACTTGACGTTAAAGCAACCTTAACAGCAGTAACTTCATCGAGTACGTTGCGTGCGTCGACAGCAAACACCAAGATGTCTACCACGCCTACCGTACTTGACAATGGAGCCAAATACCTTATAGCCGCTTATGATGCTTCAGGAAATTATGTCAACAATACGGGTGTATTGACCTATACGAATGCGAGTACCAATTGGAGCATGAACCTATCGGCAGGTACCTATACGTTTGTCGCATTGGCAGTCGATCCGGGCCAGACTTTCCCAACGATCAACTTGAATCAAAATCTTTCCAATATTACCTTCAACGTGACGGGGGCAGATGCTGATCTATTGTGGAAAAAGCAGTCGGTAACTGTTGTTAGTGGACAAAATACGGTCCAAAATCTCGTTTTGAGCCATGTATTTACAGAAGTCAAAGCGACTTTGGAGAGTACTTCGGCCAATGTTGTCGGTAATATTACCTCCATGGTAGGCGGTACAATAACACCTAACTACCAGTCGGCGACATTTAGCTTTGCGAGCGGAACCTATACGCAGGGTGGCCAATCTCTAAATCGTGCATTGTCGTTTACAGGTACAGGCTTGACATGGTCAAGTAACCCCGCGTTGATTATCACCGAAGGCACAACGACTGGAAAGATCAACTTTGGAACCGTAACATTAAATGCAACACAGGCAGGCGTGCGCTCCGGACTAATAGATCTAGCTAACCTATCGCTACAAAAAGGGATCAAATACGATCTTAAACTGCGCCTTGTACCTCGTGGTGCACTGGATATTCCTAACTCGAACTACTACTGGGGTTCGGCCAATTTAAAAGCCGGTTCGCCTCCAACTGCAGTTGAAGCTGCGCAATACCTATTGGGTGGATCTCATAATGGTGGCGGATCTCAGGCATATTGTTCATCGGTTTTAGGTACAGGCTGGCAAACGCCTTCACAGGCTGAATATGAATCGCTTATTGCAGCTGGAAAAGCTAGAGGTACATACAATGGCCAGACAGGATGGTTTTTGGGAACAGCTACAGTGCCAACTACAAATCTGGACAATTATATGTTCTTACCGGACAACAAATCGGTCGTTGTAGAAAGCGGATCAGGAAATGTGAGCACGCATATACCTGCGGATGCTCTTGGGGTTTATTGGGCTGATCGCACAGTGCAGGGAACGGCTAAGCCAGCTGTAATATTAACGGCTACCGACGTCTACATCATGCCTATACATCAAAACAACGCAATCGGAATACGTTGTGTGCGGAATAAATAGTTACCCTTGAAATATTATTTGGATAATGTAATATTTAATGGAATAGTTATCGGCTTCGGCTGATAACTATTTTTTACGATGTGTTCTCCTGGCCCAATACTTTATTGAAAAAGGGAACCTATTTTACCTATGCTTAACTAAACCTCCTCAATCTACCGAAGGATGTTGCATTTAATAACGGAGCATTCAATGGAAAACGTCATAAAAAATGGACAAGGATAAGTTCGATCATCTTATTGCAATCGCCAAAAGTAACAATCCCGCATTTCTGCTGTTATTTAGCGACTTGTACCCTGATTTTATTGAAGCATTAAAAGCGCTTGCACCTAATATTCGTAGTTCTGAACTGGAGTTTTGTGCCATGGCTTTTCTTAATTTTTCAACAAAAAATATTGCGGAATATACCTATGTAACGATTAGGGCTGTACAGATCAGAAAGAATAGACTACGGAAGAAATTTGACATCCCTTCGGATGCGGATTTCAATAATTGGATGCGAGAGAGGTCGAAATACCCGGAACATAGCCTTTTGACAGATCGAGAGGAGTCGGAGCTTTTCGGAAAAAGGCTATTGTAAAAGAGATCTTTGAAAGGGGGGAAGCCTTGTTTAATTTCTCAAAATAGTTAGATTTGCGCACGCCAAATAGTAAGATCTAATGAATCTCATCTGTTAGCGGCGAAGAGCTGCTTACGGATAAATAATGACCTAATATAACAATGAAGAAGCATTTTTTACTTTTTATTTTATGTTTATTTACGTTACCCACAATAGCTGCTGAAGGTAAGTCGCCACAGGAGCGTACCGTAGATTCCCTTTTAGCAAAAGCGATGGAGCTCGCAAGCAAAGGGCAACTCTTACCTTATATCGAGAATTCGATAAAAGCGTTTAATATCTCCAAAGCAGCAAACTACGATGAAGGGAAAGCTAAATCGGGTTCTTATATAGCAGAAGGTCTTGTGACAGTAGGTTTATTTAAAGAAGGGCTGAAACAACTGGATATTGTGGAAAGCACAGACTACTATAAGAACGATATATTCACGCAATCCGACGTTCGGCGCATGCGTGGCAGAGCCTATGGTGGGCTCATGCTTCATCAGCAGGCTATTCGGGAGTTTCGTCTGCAGCAGGGACTGATCAAAAAACTGACTGGCGAAAAACAAGTCAAGGCTTACCAATATAACTACGAAAATTTAAGTGCTGTCTTCCAGCGTATGGGGCAGCTGGATTCGATGCAAAAGTATACCGAACTCCAATTGGATAACCTCAAGGTTTTTGCAGACAAGGACGCTTCTATGCGCTATGAGATTGTATATGAAAACCTTGGTAGCTTATATGTTCAGAAAGGTGATTTAGAAAAAGCACAGCAATGCCTCGATAAATCACTGGAGCTCATTAAGAAATATAAAATTCCTATTGCGCTAAATACCTATAGCATATTGGGCGATTTGGAGGAGAAAAGAGGTAACCTTAAAAAGGCCGCTGCATTTTTTGAGGAAAGTCTAGCAAAAAAACGGGCTGTCGGCAGCAGAATTGGAGTGAAGAATTCTTATCGCGAGCTCTCCGACTTTTACCGGACAAAAAAACTAGACAACGCCAAAGCTGACCATTACGAAATGGCTTTTAGTCGGCTCAACGATTCCCTGGAAAATGAAAACAGACAGGTCGTCGATCAGGTGCTCAGCCAGATTTTGAATCTAAAAGATCAGGAGTCGGAGACCAAGGTGTCGAAGGCCGCGACAATTACATTTGCTGCGATCGTGCTGCTGCTTGCCGCGATTTCGTTTTTTGTATGGCGATCTAAGCACAACAAAGAGATATTGGTACAGAAAGAAGAGGCCTTGCAGGAAACCGAAACCATCAATAAAGAGCTCACCGAACAGATTGGGGAAAACAAATTCAATAACCTGATTGAACTTGCCAAAAGTAACAATCCCGAGTTTTTAATCTTATTTACCGAACTATATCCGCAGTTTATTCAAGCGCTGAAAATACTTGACCCCAATCTACGGAGTACTGAACTGGAGTTTTGTGCGATGGCCTTTCTCAACTTTTCGACCAAAAATATCGCAGAATATACCTATGTAACGATCAGGGCTGTGCAGATCCGTAAAAATAGGCTACGCAAGAAATTTGACATTCCATCAGATGCTGATTTTAATAATTGGATGCGTGAGTTGGCTGGAAAGCCAATGATGCCATTGCGATCCGAGGACATCCGCCTTACTCGCTAGCTTTTAGGAGATAGCAGCTTGTTTTTATAATCAGAAGGTGTAATCCCTTTAATCGATTTAAAGAACTTGTTGAAATTGGGTAAAGAGTTGAAACCACAGGCATAAGCAATTTGGGTGATCGGGTTTTCTTGCTGAGCCAAAAGCCTACAGGCTTCATTGATCCGGACTTCATTGACGAACTTCGAAAATGTTTTCCGTGTACGTGCTTTAAAAAAACGACAAAAAGACGGCTTGGTCAAGTTGGCCAATTTGGCTGCTTCCTCCAAAGAAATTTCATTGTTGAAATTTTTGAATACATACTGGTAAACACTATAAATAATTTCACCCTCCCGGCGGGGGGATCCGTTGTTATAGGGCTTACCGGATACGACACTGTACTCTTCGGTTTGAAGTAGAATAGCTAAAGATGTAAAGAAATAGGCTGTCTTTTTTATATCTGGGGCATAGACCATTTTTCGCAATATCCTTTTTAGCTTATTTTTTGTGTTTCCATAAAATAGCATACCCTGCCTTGATCTTTCCAACAGCTCATTCAGCTTGCTTGTTTCAAATAATAGGGAGCAGAAAGACAGCAGGGCGTCTGGATCGAAATACAAGATGATAAATTGTACGTTTTGCTCCTGGTCGGTTTCTGTAGGCGAGTTGTACCAGACGTGTGGCAAACCAGGACCAATAAAAGTCAGCTCATCGCTTTCAAAGTCTTCCAGCTGATCTCCTATGCAGCTTTGACCTTTGCCCTTAATGATGTAGGTAAGCTGGCATTCACGGTGAAAATGGTACTCGGAAAGAAGTTTGGGACAATTTTCGTGTCGGATTTCAAAAATCCTATTTCCTGAATTTGAAAGTGCTTTCGCGTAAATTGGCTGCATAGATTCTTAACATATTTAATGAAATAAATGGGAACGTACACCAATCTTCATAATCGATTGAAAGTGATCACTCAAAAAACGGTTTTTAAAGATTACAAGGCATGTATTAAACACTTAATATCATGTAAATTATTACTTTTTCCTGTTCGTCTGACGGCAATCAAACTGTATTTGATGTATTTCATATGGTTGAAAATTTTTGCCACCTACTGTTCAGGGCGGGTGGCGTAGTCCTATTTTTTTGATTTCATCCCAGTTTCTATAGGTGAAATGTCTGCTGACAGTTAAATAATAACGCCAGCGCCAAAAGCACAGCGGATTTATCGCTTACCTTTCATAACCAAAGTTTGGCAATTTGTCGAAAGTATTTTTTGCCAAAAAGCAAAAAATATAGCATGCTTATCGTGTATATTTAGGGTAATTTATTGCTGGCACGCCATTAGTGCGATAGATTCATTGTATGCAAAAAAAGACCAATCGATATAGCCAATTGGCCACAGATCTTATTGTAAAGCTGTTTGAAAGCATTCATCCGCTGTCGAACGATTTAAAACAGCTGATCGAAACGCATAGCTATGTGATCGATGTGAAAGCCGGGGTTCGTCTGATTGATATCGGACAGGTTCAAAAGCAGATCTACTTCATTCTCCAGGGCGGTGTACATACTTATTATATTGATCCGGCGGGTAACGAGATCAGCTCCTGGCTGCTGTATGAAGGGGAGCTCGCTATTGCGGTCTATAGCTTTTTTAGTCAAAAACCGAGTTTCGAAGCAATTGAAACACTGGAGCCCTGCCGTCTATTGGTTCTGAGCTACGAGAAATTGAATGAGCTGTACCATACATTCCCCGAATTTAATTTCATCGGTAGGGTATTGACCGAACGTTATTATATCAAAAGTGAAGAGAAAGCCAATGAGCTACGGATGTTGCCCGCGGTGGACCGGTATAGAAATCTTGTTGAACGTTATCCTGAGATTTTAAAACGCACACCATTGGGTATCGTCGCCTCGTATTTGGGGATAACGCAATCTACATTGAGCCGCATAAGAGCAAAAGTTTAACATGCCCACAGAATCCTGAACTTTTTTATACGGAAGGAACACAATGTGTTAATAGGGCATCTAAAAAGAGCAATAAAGTGTATGTGTTTGCCAATAGCTATCCTTATTTTTGATGATATGGCGAGGATTCAGTGCTTTTCTATTGCGAACAGTCGGCATTGCATCCCTAAATCGAATCGTAAACCTCAATGAAATTGAACACATCAATGCTAAACCGTATATGTACTGGTCTTGCGCTCTGTTTTCTCCTGTCGGTGGAAATTGCTGTTGCGCAGACTGGAGCCAAGAAAGAAAACAGTATCTGGTTTGAACAACCTGCAAATGCCTTAGCCGTAGATTCCAAAAATGGCTGGGAGAGTGACCCCGAGTGGCTGAAAGCCCTACCCATTGGTAATGGAAACCTTGGGGCTATGGTTTTTGGCGATGTCAACCACGAGCGGATTCAGCTAAACGAAATGACGTTATGGAGTGGAAGCTTCGACGCAGGCGACAATCCTGCGGCTTCACAGTCCCTGCAGAAGATCCGTGAACTACTGTTTCAGGGCAACTATAAGGAAGCAACCGAATTGACCAATAAAACCCAGATTACAAAGGGAAAAGGATCGGGAAGTGGCAATGGCGCCAATGTTCCTTTTGGCTGCTTCCAGACCTTGGGCGATTTACGGCTTGACTTTGGTACGGATGCCGCTTATCAGGATTATCACCGTGAACTGGATCTGATGAAAGGGATTGCCTCCAGTTCTTTTGTCCAAAATAGCGTCAAGTTTAAACGGGAGGTTTTCGCTAGTCACCCCGATCAGGCGATCATTATCCGGCTCACTGCAGACAAAGCTGGGGCGATCAATGTGCTCTTCAGTCTGGACCGGCCCGAGCGGTTTGCAACGGAGGTTACGGCAAAGCATGGACTGCGCATGTTTGGCGTGCTCGATAATGGGCGGGGTGGAAATGGTATGCAGTATGAAGCTGAGGTGACACCGGTCCTGGAGGGCGGAAAAATCAGTAGCCAGACCAAAACCGGTATTCAGGTTACAGGTGCCAATGCGTTGACGCTTATCGTAACCGCAAAAACAAATTATAAACAGCATTATCCAGACTATATTAATGCCAATTATCAAAAAGAACATCTCGAAATACGGAAAGCGGCTGCGGCCAAATCGTACCAGACGCTCCGGGATCGTCATATCAAAGACTTTTCTTCGTTTATGGGACGGGTGAGTTTTCAGCTGGGAAATAGTACCAATAATATGCCTACCAATGTGCTGATGGCCAATAATTTGCGTAGCGGAAATGAACAGGCCTTATATCCCCTGTATTTTCAGTACGGCAGATACCTATTGCTTTCTTCCTCGAGAGCAGGCGGTCTTCCTGCCAACCTGCAGGGAATCTGGGCCAATAAGATACAAACACCATGGAATGGCGATTACCATACCGATATCAATGTACAGATGAACTACTGGCCTGCGGAGGTAGCCAATCTATCCGAATCACATCGCCCCCTGATGGATCTGATCGCATCGCTTGTGGCACCAGGTAGCAAAACAGCCCAGATACAATATGGGATGCGGGGATGGGCGCTGCATCCGATAACGAATGTTTGGGGCTACACTTCTCCGGGGGAAAGTGCAAGCTGGGGGATGCATATCGGGGCCGGAGCCTGGATTGCCCAACATATCTGGGAGCATTATGCCTTTACACAGGATAAAGCCTTTTTAAGAAAAGCTTATCCGATTCTAAAAGAGGCTTCAATTTTTTACCAGGATTGGCTGACAACGGATCCTAAAACAGGACTGCTGGTTTCGGGGCCTTCACCTTCGCCGGAAAATTCCTTTAAAGCGCCCGATGGCTCTGTTGCGCAGATCAGTATGGGGCCATCGCATGACCAGCAGGTTATTTTCAATCTATTTGAGCACACACTGGCTGCGTCGGAAATACTGGGTTTAAAGGACGATGCTTTTGGAAAGGCATTGAAGGCCGCAAAGGACAAACTGGCCCGTCCAAAAATTGGTCATGACGGGCGCCTGATGGAATGGGCCGAAGAGTTTGAGGAGGTAGAACCTGCTCATCGTCATCTGTCCCATCTGTTTGCGCTATACCCGGGAAATGAAATCACGTTGGATCGTACGCCTGCATTGGCAAAAGCTGTGCAGCAGTCGTTGGAAAGACGTGGCGATGATGGGGTGGGTTGGACCTACGCCTGGAAAATTGCGCTTTGGGCACGATTGCAGCAGGGCGATCGGGCACTGAAATTGCTCAATAAACAACTGCGCCCTACAGCGGATATGGATACCAAATATGACGGCGGTGGCGGTACCTATTACAATATGTTTGATGCATGTCCTCCATTTCAGATCGACGGTAACTTTGGCGTGATTGCCGGAATGGCGGAAATGCTCCTGCAAAGCCATGAAGATTTTATTGAGCTGCTTCCGGCGCTTCCGGCCAGCTGGAAAGATGGCGAGATAAAGGGCCTGGTAGCTAGGGGAGCGATCGAAATTGATCTGAAATGGAAAAATGGTCAACTGGTCAGCGCTGCAGCAAAAGCCAAAAAGAAACAGAAATGTCGGGTGAAGTATGCCGGGAAATTGTTCGAGCTTGAACTACCGGCGGGTGAAAAAGTCAATCTAAAAATATAACTTCAAAAAAATACCGAAGGGATTTATCCTTCGGTATTTTTTGTGAAAAAGAAAATTACAATTTAAAGTTAGATAGTTTTGCTGTCACGCAGCATCTTAATGATATTGTGCGCTTCAAGCTGCTTGCTGAGCTGCGTGTTGATCAAACTATGCACATTTTGCGAGAGCTCTTCCGATCCATCAGCCAAAGCGGTTTGATAGGTGGATTTGAATGCATCTTCGCCCTGCTCACAGGTTTCGAGTAGACTTCTTTCGTCATCTCCCGTGATATTCACTTTTATTCCCATCCAGGCGCGGAAAAGCTTACCGCTCAGCATGGTGCTGTCTGTCGGTTCTTTGCCTTCAAGTTCAACATAAGGTGTCAACTCAGCAATAAATTCTTCCGACTGTCCGATAAATTTTTGAAATGTTGGGATTAGTTTATCCAAGCCGTGGCTGGTTGCCAGATCAATTGCTTTTTTATAACCCTCGATGCGGTCGTTGTTGATTTTGATAATGTCGTTGATGATCTCCGGATTGTTGATGTTGTTTTCCATAATATTGTTATTTGTTATCATTATTGTTTATTCGAAAAACAGCAGGCGTTGCATGATCGTTTGCAGAATCCGATATTCAGGTATTTAAATCGTAGCCCGTATTTATCCCATTTTTTATTGTACGGGAATAAATCTGCTTAAAACTTTCTGCAATTTGCCCTTGTTCTTAAAACCGAATACTGTCCATTAGGCAGGCAACGAAAACTATGCAACAAAACATTCATGTAGCCATTATCGGGGGCGGACCCAGTGGCCTGTTTATGTACAAAAGATTGATCGAAAGGAATATCCCCGGTCTCAAAGTATCTATTTTCGAGTCCCGCAAGCAATTGGGGGCAGGAATGCCTTACAGCTATGAAGGTGCTACACCGGAACATCTGACTAACGTATCGGATCACGAAATCCCCGCACTGGTCACGACGATTGAGGACTATGTTCAATCCCTGTCAGAGGCCACGCTCCGTACCTATGGAATCGATGTGGACGATTTTAATCGCTACAAAGTAGTTCCACGGCTGCTCCTGGGGCGCTACCTGTCGGAGCAATTTATGTTATTGAAGCGGATGGCGGATGAACAGGGTATTGAAACACAGGTTCACCTCGCTAGCCAGGTTACTGATATTATTGACCTCGAAGGCCAGGCGCAGGTTAAAATTATGGTGGGTAGCACCGATACCTATATCGTAGACAAGGTGGTCATCTGTACCGGACATAAGTGGCCAACCAAGTATGAGGGCAATGTCGAACATTATTTTGAGTCTCCCTATCCACCGTCCAAGTTGGCCTTAAAAACCAATCATGCCGTCGGGATACGCGGCGCTTCCCTAACGGCCATAGATGCCATTCGTACCCTGGCTCGCCACAATGGCTCTTTTGAAGCCCTGAAGACCGGTGAGCTAAGGTATCAGATCGACCCGGGAAGCGAAAATTTTAAATTATTTATGCATACCCGCAGTGGATTGCTTCCTGCGATCCGCTTCCATCAGGAAGAACCCTTCCTAGCCAATAACCTCTTGATCTCCGAAGAGGAACTGATGCTTAACAGGCTTGAGAATGAAGGTTTCGTCTCATTGGATTTTCTGTTTGAGCGTAATTTTAAAGCGCAGTTCAAGGAAAGGGATCCCGATTTTTATGCGATCGTGGAAAAGCTCAGCCTGGAAGACTTTGTAGAGGCAGTACTCCATTTAAGGGAACAGAAAGACGCCTTCGAGGGATTTCGTCAGGAGCACCAACAGGCGCTGAAATCGATCAGAAAACGCCAATCGATCTATTGGAAAGAAGTGCTTTCTGCCTTGAGTTTCACCTTAAATTATCCCGCTAAGTACATGTCTGCAGAAGATATGCTGCGTTTAAAAAAAGTACTCATGCCGTTGATTTCCATTGTCATCGCTTTTGTGCCGCAGAGTTCCAGTCGCGAGCTGCTTGCGCTGCACGATGCTGGTCGGCTGGAGGTGGTCAATGTTGGTACCGAAAGTCGGGTTGAGCCTGCGCACGACCGCGGTGCCAATTATTTTTATACCGATGAATCGGGGATCGAAATAAAAACGCATTATAAGACATTTGTGGATTGTGTGGGACAGCGACCTTTGAACTTTGAAGAATTTCCTTTCAGGAGTCTGGTCGACAATGGACAGGTCAGTCGCGCTTACTTACGGTTTCGCTCCGTGGAACAGGCCAAGGAACAAATGCTGGCAGGCAACGATCATATGTTTGTGGCACCGGATGGCGCCATTTTTTTGCAGGTACCCGGGGTAAAGATCGATGACAGCTTTGGTTTGGTAGACCACGGCGGTAGCGCCAGTCAACGTCTTTTTATGATGGCCGTGCCTTATATGGGCGGCTATAATCCGGATTATTCAGGCCTTGATTTTTGCGCCGCCACATCGGCTATCATTGCTGGGAAGATTGCGGAGAGCGGATAAATACGCAACTTTTTGTTAAAATACGGTAAGATGGTTGAGGCCCGGGGGCGTAGGATTTAATTTAGGCTCCCTATTGCTATATTTGGCCGCCATCTAGACCATCGGTTGGCATAGTCTTAACTCAATTGATGAAAAAGCATGCCTAAAACTATTTTAAGAAACCTGCAGATAGGTTTTGGAATATCCCTGTTGATCCTGTTAGCGAGCTCAACGGCTTCTTATATCAGTATCCATAAGCAGAACCATAATAGTGCGATGGTCGACCACAGCCGGCGTGTCATGAGCCGTGTCAACAAAATTCTGCAGGACCTGCAGAATGCCGAAACCGGCCAGCGCGGCTTCCTGCTTACAGGTATGGAAAAATTTCTGGAGCCTTATAAAACCGGTCTTCAGTCGCTGCCCCAATCGCTGAGCCGTGCGCACGACCTTACTTCCGATAATCCCGAGCAACAGCAGATAATCGATACGCTATCCACACTCGTGCAATCCCGACTGGCAAAGCTTGAAAGCCTGGTCAATATCAAAAAGCGTGGTGGAATGGTCTCCGTATCGCAGCTTGAGGAGGGGAAAACCTATATGGACAGTTGCCGTTTGCTGATCAGCAAAATTATCGATCGTGAAGAACTTTTACTCAACAAGCGTTCGGAAGAACTCGGACGTTCTTCGGGCTATACCTCCATCTTTGTATTACTGGCCGCTGTTGTATCCTTATTGATTACCCTCTTCTTTTACTTCCGCCTGCGAGCGGATTTCTTTCAACGGGAGCAGCTGCAGAATGACCTGAAACGTAAAGACGAAGAGATCCAGCGGCGGCTGAGCATTACCCAGCGCATCGCACGGGAGATAGCGGCCGGGCATTATGATATGCAGATACAGGATGGCGAACAGGACGATCTGGGGAGCCTAACGGGATCCCTCAATGAAATGGCGCGTTCGCTCAAAACATCTTTTGAAGAACTCAATAATAACAACTGGCATCAAGCTGGACTAACCCAGCTGGGTAACCTGTTGATGGGTAATAAACAGCAGGAAGAGCTCACGGCTGTCACGCTGGGCCACCTGACAAAATATGGCAACTGTGTAAACGGCGCTATATACCTGATGGAACAAGATGAGCTTGTCTTAAGGGGATCCTATGGACTCGAAGATCCCGAACGTAAACGCTTCGCCCCAGGTGAGGGCATGGTCGGCCAGGTCTTTAAAGACAAGAAAGAAAAGTTATTCGAAAACCTCGAAGATACCCATTATGTCATCAGCTTTGCTGCTGGGAAGGTATTGGTGAACAACCTTTTTATACTGCCTGTTTTTGATGGTAACAACTGTATCGGTGTAATGGAGCTGGGCGCACTACAACCTTTTTCGAGCATTCAGCTGGCGTTTTTTAGGGATGCGGTGCAAAAGGTAGGTACGACAATTGCGGCTGCGCAGGCCAGACTGGTGGTACAGAATTTATTGGAAGAAACCCAGGCGCAGACCGAAGAACTGCAGGCGCAGCATACCGAACTGGAATCGCTCAATTCGAGCCTCGAAATGCATACCTATAAGCTGCAGGCCTCGGAAGAGGAACTCCGTGTACAGCAGGAAGAATTGGTGCAGTCTAACCGTGAATTGGAAGAGCGCTCCAAATTGCTGGAAGATAAAAATGTGGAGATTGCCGAACGCAATCAGGAAATACAGAAAAAGGCGGCGGAGCTTGAACAGAGTACACGCTATAAGTCTGAGTTTTTGGCCAATATGTCGCATGAACTGCGTACACCACTCAATTCAATTCTGTTACTTTCACGCTTGATGGCCGAAAACTCGGATGGGAATCTCAATGACGAACAGATGGAATCGGCAGCCGTGATTCAAAGTTCGGGAAAAAGCCTGCTGACCTTGATAGACGAGATTCTGGACCTTTCCAAAATAGAATCTGGAAAAATGGATCTAGATGTACAGCCTGTGTTCTTTGCCGATATATTGAATGGATTGACGGCGATGTTCGCACCAATCGCCGCCGACAAGCAGCTGGGATTGGAGATGACCGCGGCCGCAGGGTTGCCGCTGCAGCTCGAAACAGACAAGCAGCGCCTCGATCAGATTTTACGCAATCTATTGTCGAATGCGATCAAATTTACGGCAGCGGGCAAGGTGACTTTGTCTATTGATCGCCAACAATCGCAGAGCGACCGTATTGTCTTTGAAGTGCGCGATACGGGAATCGGGATACCCAAAGACAAGCAGCATCTGATATTTGAAGCTTTCCAACAAGCTGACGGTTCCACACGCCGCAAATTTGGTGGTACAGGACTGGGGCTCTCGATCAGCCGTGAACTGGCGCGCCTACTCGGAGGTGAAATCTTGCTGGAAAGCGAAGAAAATAGAGGCAGTGTATTCCGGCTGATCCTTCCGGAGCGAATTTCGGATGCCACGCCAGCTGCTTTCGGCGCGGAGCAATTGTTACCGGTGGCCGGTGATGTGGAGCCAATAGCGCTGGACTCTGCTGCAGGGGCTTCTACAGCCGTAGTGCAGGCTTCGCAAACAGTGAACTTGTCTGCCGAAAAGACATTGGAGATACCGATCCCAGCCGATATTCCCGATGATCGCGACAGCATCGTTGCAGGCGACCGATTTATCCTGATCGTCGAAGATGATATTGAGTTCGCTAAAATCCTGCTGAAGTATACGCGCCAGCAAAACTACAAGGGTATCGTTGTTGTCCGTGGTGATATTGCTGCGGAGATGGTAGCACGCTATATGCCGCTGGCGGTTCTGCTGGATATTCAACTTCCGCTCAAAGATGGGTGGCAGGTCATGGCTGAGATCAAGGAAAATCCAAAGACAAGACATATACCAGTGCATATTATGTCTTCTTTACAGGTCAAAAGAGAAAGCCTGCTGCAGGGCGCAATAGACTTTATCAATAAACCGATGGCATTGGAGCAGATGGGCGATATGTTCCGAAAAATAGAGGATGCCCTCACGCGGCATCCCAAAAAAGTACTCATTGTTGAAGAAAATCCCAAACATGCGGCAGCGCTGTCGCTCTTCCTTGGAAGTTTTGACATTGCCTCGGAGATCAAGAACAATGTCGAAGATAGCATTGTGGCGCTGAGTTCGGATACGGCAGATTGTGTGATTCTCGATATGGGCGTTCCGGACCGTGTTGGCTACGAGACATTGGAAGCTGTAAAACGCAACCAGGGGCTTGAAAATTTACCGATTATTGTATTTACCGGTAAAAATCTCTCGCAAGTAGAGGAAATGAAATTGAAACGCTACGCCGATTCCATCATTGTAAAAACAGCCAACTCTTATCAGCGTATTTTGGACGAAGTGGGGTTATTTCTACATCTCGTGGAGGAAAATAGCGGTCCTTCGATCAAAGCTCCCGGCAGGCTTGGCTTTTTGCAGGATGTTTTGCAGGGCAAAAAGGTACTTGTAGCAGACGACGACATCCGAAATATCTTTTCGCTCACCAAGGCGCTCGAAAAATATCAGATGACTGTAGTGCCGGCAACGGACGGAAAAGATGCGCTAAAACAGTTGGAAGATAATCCGGATGTGGCGGTGATTTTAATGGATATGATGATGCCCGAAATGGATGGTTACGAAACGATTGCTTCGATCCGAAAAGACCCGCGATACAAAGATATGCCCATTATTGCTGTCACAGCCAAATCAATGATGGGGGATAGGGAAAAATGCATCGCCGCAGGAGCATCTGATTATATATCCAAACCGGTGGATATTGATCAGCTTTTGTCCCTGTTGCGGGTATGGATGTATGAATAATAACGCAATAAATAAACAACATGGATAAGAACAAAACCATATTGATCATCGACGATGATCAGAACAATATATTTGCGTTGAAATTGGCCCTGAAGTCAAGAGGTTTTCAAGCGATAGGCTGCCTGTCTGCTCAAGAGGGACTTGCTCAGTTACGGGATCATGCCGGCATAGGCCTTGTCCTCATGGATATGATGATGCCCGAGATTGACGGTTACGAAGCCACCCAGCTGATTCGGAAAACAAAGAATGCCTGTGAGTTGCCCATCATCGCGGTGACGGCACAAGCCATGACCGGCGATCGTGAAAAATGTCTGGCTGCAGGAGCAAATGGCTACATTTCCAAACCGATAGACATTGAACTTCTGGTGCAGCTAATAGGGGAAATAAAAGGATGATTACGGGAAAAAAAATTGTCAGCCAAGAGCAGGTGATGATCCTGATGGAGGATGTGGAGCGTCTCTATGGTTACGATTTTACCCATTACACGAAAGCCTCCTTATCGCGGCGGATCAACCAGCTTTGTCTGCTGGATAATTTTGCGAGTTTTGCCGAGCTGCGTTACCGTGTTGTCCACGATCCGGAATACCTGCAGCGATTTGTCGAAAAAATGACGGTCAATGTGACGGAAATGTTTCGTGACCCAAGCTTTTTTGCACATCTTCGCCGGGAAATCCTACCCAAATTGCGCACCTCTGCTTTTATCCGTATATGGATAGCTGGTTGTGCGACAGGTGAGGAAGCGTATTCGCTGGCCATCCTATTACAGGAAGATAATCTCCTGCACAAATCGCTGATCTACGGCACCGATATAAACCCTTCGGTGCTCGAGCAGGCAAAGCGGGCTGTCATTCCGATGGCAAATCTAAAATCTTATGTCGAAAATTATCAGCTTTCGGGTGGGAAGGCTGATTTTTCATCGTACTATACCGCTAATTACAACTGGGTGAAACTCAATTCCACGTTGCGGGAACGCATTGTGTTTGCTTCTCATAATTTGGTGAGTGACGCTTCATTTAACGCTTTTCAGCTGATTCTTTGCCGTAATGTGCTGATCTATTTCGATGCACAGTTGCAGGCCAGGGTACTCTCGCTCTTTGATGAAAGCCTCGAAACATTTGGTTACCTTGCCTTAGGCAGTCAGGAGACACTGCGCTTCTCTGCGCTGGCACCCAACTATGATCAGGTGGGCAACGAAAAAATATGGCGAAAGATCAAGTAAGCGGGACGGGATTTTTACGTGAACTCGTTAAAAAAAATAACTAAATAAAAAAAATAAAGTATCTTGGTAGGATTGGAGGAAAAATGACTAAAATTCTTTTAGTTGATGACCACCGGCTTGTGCGAAATGGGATACGCTTGATTATTGATACCCACGACAAGCTTTCGGTGGTGGCTGAGGTAGACAGTGCTGAGGACGCATTAGTCTATCTCGAACAAAATACATTGCCGGATCTGGTTTTAACTGATGTGAATATGCTGGGGATGGATGGAATCAGTTTTATCCGGATGGCCAAAAAAATCTATCCGGACGTCAAGTTTGCCATATTATCCATGATCGAAGAGCCCGTTCAGGTAGCTGAAGCTTTTCGGGGTGGGGCCGATGGCTATTTATCGAAAGGTGGCGATTATGATGAGATCTTGTTTGGCTTATTGCGCTTGGCGCAAGGTCACAAGTATCTGATGACCAATTTCGGTTTGCGCTTTATGGAAGATTATAACGTCGAGAGCAGTGCTACGGTCGATGTAGGTTCGCGCCTGGCACAGTATGAGATTTCCGACAGGGAGTTTGCAGTGCTGGAACTGATTGCCCAGGGTTTTACAGCTGTAGAAATCGCGGATAAAATTTTTCTAAGCAAACGAACCGTTGAAGGACATCGCCAAAATTTGATGGATAAGACAAAAAGTAAGAATACGGCAGATTTGATCCGTTTCGCTTTTCAGCAGAAGCTTTTGCAATAAGCAGACGAAAAATAGGCCTTTGTTTTCGCATTGTTTGGTACAACGCAGAAAACATAAGGCCTCTATTAGCGATGGTTAGTTGCCGCTGTTTAAGGGGAAGCTGGCTTCCAGCCATTGTCCCGCGCTGTACCGAGCTCACCGAACTTGCCTTTTTCACCGGCAGCGTCTTTCCCGCCAAAGGTGTAGACAGGTTCCCCAATGAGCTCGAGCTGGATCTGCGGTATGGGGAACTGGGTCGGAGTACCGCCTTGTAGCAGATCATTTCTCCGCATGAAGGTGAAGGGTACAAAAGTACCCCCTGCTCCATCTATTTCTATGGCATATTCATAATGAATGGCGTCTCGTAGTGCACTGGCAGTGGCTATCACATCGGGAAGACCACCCTTTTGTTTGCGGGCGGCATTCGAAACGTTCAGCTCAGCCGCAGCACCCTGATAATCTTTCAACCAGTATTTTGCTTCGGCCCGCAACAAGCGTGTTTCTTCAGCCAAAAAGTAAGGGTTGACAGCACCGGCAACATTGAGGGTAGACAATTTGGGATACATCCATCTGGACCGCATGTAATTGCTAAAGAGACCCCTTCCCCTTGCTTCCAGTAAAATGCCGAAATTATTGGTGTAGGTAAAATATTGATAGAAACGTTTATCGTCAGATTCGATAGGTGCCAAAATAATGCTGTTGTTGGTTGGATAGGCTGTGGGCGTTTTTTTTGTTTTATCCGCCAAATAGGCTATTTTAATATCTGCAGGCACATACGAGGCCGTTCCGTAGGGCCGTTCTAGTACATCGACCAAGGCATTATAATAGCCGCCCACGGTAGTGGTGATGGTGTAATCGGTCGTAAAACCCTTGTTAGCATAGGTAAGAACTCTGTTCCAATAAGGGGAACCTAGGTTTTCTGCTTCGACTTTGTCCCGTGCTACGGAGGAAAGGATCCGTGCAGAAAGCGAATTGATCAGCAATACAAGATCGCCTCTGGAAATGGTGACGCCCTTTAAAAAATCGAAATTCAGGTTGGGCGTTTCGGCAATCAGCTGCAAGGTCTTATCCAGGTGCTTGATGCCATTCTCGATCAGCTCTTTATACGAATTGGGAAACTCCTTGAGTTTAAGGTTAACATCATCGACAATCAGTCCGCGGTCGAATATTGCGCCCAGGTAACCCTGGGAGACACCTTTTGCGTAGTAGGCACCGATAAGGCAGTCCTTAGTCCGGTCGGCACCCTTGTCATCATAGATCGTTAACTTTTGATGCTCGATCAGGTCGATCACTTTGGTGGCATCCAAATTGGATTGATAAAAATTGGAATACACCTCACGAACTGCTGCATTACCGCGGTAAGCCGAATTGTTGTTCAAACGTAACCGCGGCTCGTTCGCAAAATCCCACCAGGACTGGCTGCCATTGGTATTGGTTGACTGGTCTGCCCAAAGGCTAAAATGGGAACCACCTGCGTTATTGGTCGTGGTATTAAAAGTGGTCTGCACACTGCTTGTTGTGAGTACATAGCCCAAACTTTTTATCTTTTCTATTGCTTCGGCATTCGTCAATGTCGAGGGATCATCAAATCCGATCGATTCGCATGAACCGAATGTGAAAAGAACGGCTAAACCAAAAAATATCTTCTTCATGTTTTGCTTTGTCTGATTAGGTTAAAAATTGAAGGTTAACTTGCCGGATATAATACGGTAGGAAGGGTAATTGAATCCATCCTGTCCGATTCCATCTACATTAACGCCCTTGTAGTTTGTCCAGATAAACAGGTTTCTACCGATAAGGGATAAATTGGCATTTTTCAGAACCTTGGAAAGGCCTAGTTTTTCTGTAGGAAGTTTATAGGATAACGAGAGCTCGCGAAGGGCCAAATAGGTGGTTTTTTCGATCCAATAATCTGTCACTTGGGAAGCGTTGAATACCTGCGTGGTAAAGTTTAGCGGTTTGCCGGCGGCCGCACTTCGGTCAGAAAATTCTGAGCGATACACATAGGTCAGGTATTGTGCAGTTTCATTGAATTTCTGTCCT
The DNA here is from genome assembly GCF_000988325.1 of Sphingobacterium sp. Ag1. NCBI lineage: Bacteria > Pseudomonadati > Bacteroidota > Sphingobacteriia > Sphingobacteriales > Sphingobacteriaceae > Sphingobacterium > Sphingobacterium sp. Ag1. Next base: position 404,548 of record NZ_LBGU01000043.1, read on the forward strand.
CCTTGCTGCCAGTCCAGCACGCTGTAAAGTGAAAAACGCCCGTAATTAAAGGTATTGGTAAAGCCCAGTAAAAAATCTGGATTCGCATCGCCTATAATTTTGGCATTACCCGTTGCGGCATTGACATAAAATACGGGAGCTTCATTTGCCGTACCCAAAGCTGCTTTTTCGACGACAACACCAAAGTCATTCACCACATAATCTTCAATCCGTTTTGTACCGTTACCGGCATTGATGACAAATCCGTCGGCATTGGTTTGCAGTTGCGCGAGATCCGAGTGGATACTGTATCCATAGATTGCTGTGGTACTGGCGCCGACAGCTTTTCGGTAACCGTTGTATGTAAATTCGGGAACATCGCCCAGTGATGTAATCCGGCTACGGACACGGCTGAAAGTAAGGCCCGATGACCAACTAAATTTTTTATGCTCGAGCACTTTTCCATTGATCTCCAGTTCGAGTGAATTTGATTTTACAGCGCCCAGATTGTCGTAGATGCTTGCTGAGCCCGAAATTGGTGTAAAGGCTGGGACAGATATAAAATCGTTGGTACTATTGGAAAAAGCGTAGTTGAACTGCACATTAAGTCGCTTAAATAAAACGGCATCAAAACCAAGTTCCGTTTCCGCGGTAACTGCCCGCTTCAGGTCGGTATTATCATTTTGTGTATAGCTGACACCCCCTGTATTGGTGATGCTGACCCGGCTGTCTTTGGCTCCAAAAGGAGGAAGGCTTCCCGCTTTTCCGTAAGCCACCCGCAGCTTGAATTCTGTCAGTGGATCGAGCTTGATATCCTGCGTTAAACGGTAGGCCGCAGAAATCCGGGGAAAAAAGGCCGTACCCACATCGCGGCCAAACCGTGAACTCTGATCGAGCCGACCCAGAGCATCGACAAATAACTTATCTGCCCAGGCAAACTTCGCATTGAGGAAATAGCCATGATTAACTGTCTTTTCCCAATTGGATGAAATGACCCTGGTGCTCGGTTCGGTTACATCCAAGCTTTTGACCGGTGCCGTCAGATTTCGCCCCGATGCATTGAAACCTGTCTGTGATGCAAATTCATACACATACTTGGCGGTAAGTCCCCAATCCAGCTTTTCCGTTCTGCGGTTATAATTTAACTGTAGCTGACCATTTTTGCTGGTGCTTTTAGAGGTTCTTAAAGGATAGTTTCCGTTGTTGAGGATGACATCCGGGACAATGGTTTGATAACCTTTTGGATAGTATTCTTCGGTATTATATTGTTTTGTCTGTAAGGAAAGAGCACCTTCGGCACTCAGGTGTTCGGTAATTGCATATTTTAATTTTCCGCCCAAGAGCAGATTCTCGGTCTGATAGGCATATTCCTCATTGCTCAGTCGATAGAAAGGATTCGTCCATTGTTGCCCCGAAAGATTGCTCCCCTTGGGAAGGTAGACATATTTTCCCGATTCATTCTTTTCACTGAGATCGATAAAAGGTTCGACAAGTAACGTCGAATAAAGCAATCCATCCGAACGGCTGGATACAGCACTCGAAGGTGTATTGAAGAAGCTGTACTGCGTGGTCAGATCGGCTGTAATCTTGGGTGAAACCCGGTAGCCAAGATTGAACAGGATGTTTTGTCTTTTGTCTGCATCGACGACTGGTGAAACACCGCCTTTGTGTTGGTTTTGCGCAGATAAATAGATGTTATATTTTTCACCACTTGCTGCCGCAGATATGGAATTTGTAAAATAGCTGGTCCGACCCAATAGATTTTTGGTATTGTCCACATAGTCTTTATAGGGATGCAGATTGACCGAAAAACCATTTTCCTTGTAGTCGATCACCCGGGCACCATTGACCAATAGGAAAGATCCATCTGGGTTGACCTTGAAATGATGCTGATAGGATAGGGGAGGAAGTAATAACAGACTCGAATAACCAAGTTCGTTGTCAAGGGCGATATTCAGTTTCCCCTCCTTTTTGCCATTTTTGGTCAATACCTGAATGACTCCGCCCTCGCCGCGGGTTCCATATAAGGCCGAAGCTGCAGCTCCCTTGACAACTTCAATGCTCTCTATGTCGTTGGGATTAAAATCTGAAAGACGGAGGGCAGTGACGAAGCCATCCACCACGATCAAAGGTTCTATTTCTCCGGTCACGGACTTTGACCCACGGAGATATACCGATGCCCCGGCATTGCCCCCCGACTGGTCGATACGAAGGCCGGCGACTTTTCCGCGTAAGCTCGTGGAGGCATCAAGAGCAGGAACGGTGCCGATCAGTTCCTGGTCTACTTTGGTCAATGCGAAGGATAGTTTTTTGCGGCTTGTACCTTGAGCAACACCGGTTACCACGACTTCTTCCAGGTCTTTACTTGCTGGGCTAAGCTCAATAACAATGGGGCTTTTGTCGATAACAAGGGCTAGCGACTTGTAGTTGAGATGCGTTAGCTTGACCTTAAAAGGGAGCTTCTGTCCAGTAACAAATTGAAATTTACCCTCCCGGTCGGTTCTCACAGCATGGGTAACAGCGTCCAATTGCACAGTGACATCTTCTATAGGCTGTTTGGTAGAAGCGTCAATGATATGGCCCTCAAGGGTTGCGTTTACGATAGGTTTGGGTTTGTTCTGTGAATAAGTGGGGTGTACCCAAAAAAAGAACAATAGAAAATAGATAGAATACAGCCGTACTCCAATGTTTTTCATAGGATTTGGATTAATAGTTAAAATTAAACAAGTGCCAACGCCAATTGATTACTTGCAGGATTTCTAGGGAATGTTTCTACAGCAGAACACTGTAGCTTTTTGTTAGCGACGCATTCGCATGGATAGGATGTTGAATTGTTGATTTTTCATAAAGGATCTTAAATGTTAAAAAAGTTTAGTTGATTGAATGTAATAGTCAAATATAGGAAATAATAAATAAGGTCTATAATATTGGTAGATTATTTTTAGATCAATGGAGTTTGGCAGTTGCGATTAAATCAAGGCGGGCTTCCATTAAATGGAAGCCCGCTTTTTTTGGCATCTATGATCGCTTCTGTTTCTAGCATGGATGCTAGCGTAAACATAGCCCATGTTTGAGTAGGCCATTGCCTGGATTCTTTTCTACTTCAGCTTTTTCAATTTTACCGCTTTTATTGATGGGGGTATTACATAGCGATTCAATGGATCTTTGTTTATTCCTTCCACCTCATAATGGCTTTCGGGATTTACATTGAGCAGCATATTCGTGCTATATTGGTTTGCCTCAGTATTGAAGATCAGGGTGACGCTGCGGTCTTTTTGATCGTACTGTAATTCGGCAATTTCTCCGGCATCGGTGGTCAACCAAAGATTTTCTTTTGCCAGAAAGACACGTCCTTTGGAAGCTGTAGTCAGGGCAACCGAGACCAGCTGTTTTTCGGTTTTTAGCTTACCGCTGAAAGCCAGCCAGCCAAATTCGGGATGGTCGACAATATAGGTACCTGAATTAACAGCATAACCATAAAAACCGGTTCCATAATCGCCCGAGATGCCGTCATTGGCCAGTGTGGACGGGTAAGAGTGGAATGCTCCAGGACCAAAGCCGTCTTGGGTGACATTGGCCAATGCGCCCATCATACCGGCATGTCCGATCCGTAGCAGGTAGAAATCGTCTGGATGGTCGCGGTAGGCCGTCAGGACGGGAATGGCATTGAGGGCCGAACCATAATGATGCAGCTGACGCTCAATACGGGAGAGTTTGCCACCATAAACAAAATCCCAATAACGGCGCGCACTGCCATTGTACCCCCAGTGGGGAACGGTCGGCATGTAGGCGATGATGGCATTTAGGGTGACTTGAGCCTTTTCATCGAAACCAAAAAAGCGTGACCAGAGGTATACCTCTTCCTGACCGGTAGAGTCCCAGGGCATCTCGCTTCCGAATGGATAATTGAGGGTCTTCCAATGCTCTGCTCGCTTACGCATGGCGGCTTCAAGCTTATCGGCCATGGTGGTTAATCCTTCCTTTCTGAGGTCATTGAGTACGATAAGGAAGATACTGCCTTCCATTTGACCGAACTGCGCGTAATAAGGCGCTTTTTCGACCATGGCGATACTGGTCTGGTACGCCCGTTCGAGGTACTTGTCCCAGGTTTCTTCGTTGACCAGATTGTTGTAGTTGCGGGCAAGCCTGTACATCACCCAGTGTGCTGCCGCCACGTGTGGGTAATTGTAGGAGCGCCCAATGTCATCGGCTTCTTTTTTTGGCCAGGCCGCCCAGGTCTTCCAGTTGATGTCCGAACGGTAGGTTCCTGCGGGCATCGAGTCGGGTTCATAATAAAATAGGCTTTTGACAACCCCATATTTCTTGTCGCCTTCTTTATGCTGGATATGGCCATATAGCGTCTCATTGACAAAACGTTTCAATTTGGCTATTTCCTGCTGATCGGGCTGTAGTACCTGTTTCATCAAGGCGGCAAGCCAGCTTGCGGCACCGGCTTCATCGCTTAGACCCGCAAACCAGGCACTCTTATTTTGGGTGATGGGCTGCTGTTCTTCATAGTCGTAGGATATAACAGATGGTGATCGGCCAAAAAGATCTTTATCATTTTCATACCACTGCTTGGTAGTGAGGAAATGGCCCAGATCTTGGACGACTTCTTTTTCAGATTTGATCACTTTATAGTGTATCGTCTGTGTAATGCCATCCCGGTAGTTGATGGTAAGCCGCGCACGTCCCCAATGGTTGCCCTTCACTTCGTATTCGGTCCAGTGCTGTGCTGTACTTCCTTTTTTTGTCAGGGTTAAAGCACCTTCAGGATAGACACTGACATTTTTGACCGCTTTGCTATGCTTAACAAAAAGTTTGGCGGGATTGTCCATGGGGACAACATATCCGGGCAGTCCAACAGCAACAGGCCGATTATTTTTCAGTAACTCCGATTCAATTTGCCGGATACTTGGTGCGAGGACAAATTTTAAGGCAAAGGTCTTTGATTCATGTGGCTTCAGGAGGGTAGAAGTCGGTGTATTCCATTGTTCTACGCCTTTCCAGTCAGTCTCGGCATAGGCCTTACTGTGGATCAGCCATTCATGAAATCCCTCAAAGGTAATACTTCGGGGAGTCGGGTCGGTATTGAGCGGATTGTAGGCTTCAAAGCCTGCATTTTTATAGGGCAATACCAATAGACTCGGTCCATTGCCATGTAGACGGTTGACCTGTAAATACCCTGCATCTTGGCCGATATAGGGATCGAAAAATACATTCTGTGCATGCGCCTGATCGAGATTTTTCCAGTCCATGTTGTTATTGAATGGAAGGGGGATACCCAGCGCGCCAATTTCGATGGTATAATCAGTTGGATTTGAAATCTCAAAGCTAAGGATCAGGTCGCCATGGTCATCTTGCCAGTTGCGGATGACCTTTAAGGGGATGTTGTTGAGCGTAGGACTAATATCTGCGCTGGCCAGGTTGTTTTTTGTAGGACTTAGCGCCTTTACGTGCTTACGCGCTGTAGCCGAAGAATAGGCGCTCCAGGAGCTGTCGCCCTGACGACGCAAACTGATCGTGATGTCACCGATATGAAAAAATTGATTACGGTCTCTTTTGCGCAGGAGTTCAACAGGTGTATAGTCAAAGTCTTTTTCGCTTCCGTTGGGTCGAAAAGAAGATAGCGTCTGCGACGCATTGAGAATGGCTACACTGAGGTTTTTGAGGGTGAAGCTTTTGGCGCCCTCTTCTACGCCTAAGGTGGCTTGCTGCGCTTTGACTGCTTTCCATACGGGGTGTTCGTCCTGCTGGCTATATACGCTGCTTGGCAACTGTGTGCATACGAGCGCAAATAGGATCCAATAGCATTTTTTAAGATTCATTTTAGATATTTTAATACTCATTATAAGACAGCTAAGGTCAATGCTCTTACAAAGATGAAGGATTGTACCCTGTATTTATGGGTAGATTTTAACCTTCAATAGCCCATTTTTAACCAGTTAGCCCTCAAAATTTGTAATGTGATGACTGAAGTTATAAATTTAATGTTAAATAGACATTTATCGTAGATTTTATTTGTTGTAAAGTCTGTTAAATGGCAATATCGTTTCTTATGTACCTGTAAACTCTTATGTACTTGTAAACCTTGTGTTATCATGAAACATCATTTTTCTTTCGCTATTTTGGCAGCAATGGTTATGTCGCTAACAGGGCTGGTGGCTCAGCCGTTGAAACCGTACCAACAGCCTAATGTATTGAATCCACTGCTGCCCGGATATTTTGCGGACCCGAGCATTAAGAAAATTGCCGATACGTACTATATCTATGCGACTACGGATGGGAACGGTTGGGGCGCAGGTCCTTCGCAGGTGTGGAGCTCCCGGGATCTGAAGAACTGGACCATTCAACCCATGAACTGGCCCAATACACATTGGTACTGGGCGCCTGATATGACGCAGGGATACGACGGACGGTATTACCTCTATTATAGTCAGCCTGTAGAAATTTTTGGTGCAGTGGCCGACAGCCCGACGGGACCCTGGGAACCTTTGGTAGCTGGAGGCAAATCGATGATCCCTAATTATATGATTCCAGGTGTAATTACTCTGGACGGGCAAACCTTTCGGGATGATGATGGCCGCATTTATCTATTTTGGGGAACCTGGGGAATCTACCCCGATCATGGATGTGGGGTGGGGATATTCAACAGGGATATGAAAACGTTCGAAAAGACAGCATTGATCCCCAATACGGTGGCAAAGGACTTTTTTGAGGCGCCCTATATGTTTAAGCGTAAGGGCATCTATTACCTGATGTACTCCTCGGGGCATTGCGAAGATGGTACGTATCGTGTTCAGTACGTTAAAAGTAAAACCGGTCCAATGGGGCCTTTTGAATACCCGTCGACCAATCCAATATTGAGTACAAACGAGGATGGCAGTATACACGGTCCGGGACACCATAGTATTCTTGAACAGGATAATCGTTATTTCATTGTCTATCACAGGCATAACAATCCACACGCTGGGGGTGGCTTCCACCGTCAGGTTGCCATGGACGAGCTGTTCTTTACGCCTGACGGCGATATTGAGCCGGTGCGGCCCACACATGCTGGTGTACCGGATTTACTTACATCGGCGGTAGAGCCGGTAGATTTGGCTTTCGGTAAAACCGTGACGGCCTCTTCCTGGTACAATGCGGAATTTAGGCCTTCTTTTTTAGTAGACAACAACAATGGAACGCTATGGCGGGCCAAAAATAATCAGGGACCCGCCTGGGTAGCTATTGACCTGGGTAAACCAATGGATATACAGACCATAGCCATTCAGTTTGAATACCCGACGTATGCCTATCAATACCGACTTGAAACTTCTGTGGATGGTCTTGCCTGGAAAAGTTTTGTAGATCGTTTGGATAACGACCGTTGGGCAAGTCCTATTGTGGAACATGGTAAAGCTTCGGCAAGATATGTTAGATTAACCATTTTCAACACGCAATTGAATGGACTTCCCAGGGCTGTTTGGAACATGAAAGTATATGCACAACAGCTTCCACAACAGACGCTATGGTCTGCAGCACAAAAGATGCCTGTGCAGGAAGTCGCAGTGGGTAATTTGATCCATATCGATGCGGCTAATTACCAGGAAGGGCAATACGTAAAAAGTATTCAGAACAAAGGGCTACTCGGGGGTATGTTCAGTACGGACCATGCCTTGGCCGTTAAAAACTATCAGGGTAGAAAGGCATTCTTCTTTGACGGAACTAGCGCATTGCGCTCGACCTTCGCTGTGCCACAATCGTTGGCAGCAAATGGCTCCTATAGTATAGGACTGTGGGTCAATAATCCGGACATAGCGCGGTTTGAACAGCTGGTTGCCTGGTCGTCGGGGCAGCAGGATCTCAGTAAAGCGATTTTTGGTTATGGTACTGATGCCGGACGTGGGGCCATCACGCATGGTTCCTGGCCTGATATGGGGTATGCATCGGTTCCGGACGCAAATGTGTGGCATCATATTGTATTTTCTTTTGACGGCTATCAGGAGTCTGTTTATGTGGACGGAAAGCTGCAGCGCAGGGAAAATAGGATGCTGTTTGTCAAGCCCGGGGATGTTTTTGTCCTGGGAGCTTCGGATGTACTGGACCAGCATTTTTCGGGCTATGTATCCAGTTTGCAGGTATATAATACGAGCTTGGATGAGGAGGAAGTGGTTAGGTTGGCCAATGAAGTACCTAAATCGAATTTCTTTGCGCTGCAAACTGACGATTTAAACCCCGGAAAGCTCAGTACCTTGCGGAACCAGGGAACAGCTAAGGATACTTTAGTGACGGTTGACGATGCGGAAGTTATGATAGCCGGAAATAGACTGGCACTGAAAGGTAAAGCTTTTGAAAGTGCGGCGCTAAGAGAGGTTCTTCAGCAGCAGCGTTATACACTTGATTTTGATTGGTATGACGATGCTACCTGGCAGCATGCTGTGCTTGTCAATGATAAAGGAAAGAAGAGCTTTTATCGCAATGGGAAGATTGAAAAGCGCGTGTTTTCTGACAAACTGCTGCGGATAAATAAGCCTACTATCGACTTTGCTTATCCATTTCATTTCTTTCGTGCCTATTCCGGCACCTCAACATCGGATGAGGTAAACGCGAAGTTCAGTCAGTGGAAAGCGGGCTTGGCCAATGGCCTGGACGGGTATATTCCGCAAGTACTCTTTCCACCGCGCCTGATCAATGCCGATCAGGTGTTTGCACAGGTCGAAAAACAGCAGGGAATGTGGTATCTATTCCGTTCTGGGAACAAGAGCTCAGGCTGGAAGCAACAGCCTTACCATCTTTTTAAATGGACCGAAATTGGCGGCTCCATCGAAATTCTTGCAAAGGATGCCTTTGGCCATGTCAGTAAACCGGTAGTGGAAGCGATTTCGGCGCAAAAGCCGAAATTGGTGCAGCCAGCACAGGATGAAAGCTATTCAGCCAAGGATCAGAAAATTCCTTTCTGGGATGGTTATCAATACAGTGAAAGAATCGATAGTACACAGACAGCGCTTTCCTACCTGGCTGGAACCTGGAAAATCCAGTCCAAAAATACAAAATGGGGCGATGCAGATCTTCTGGCGCCCTTTGTTTATAAAGAGCTGGAGGGCGATTTCACGCTAGAGGTTAAGGTAAGTGATGTGGTAGGCCTGGGCCGTAAAGTACGTACATCAAGTGAAGCTGGTATCATGATTCAAAGCATGGATCGTAAGGATGCCTACATCAGCAATTGTATTTTGACGGGATGGAACCTAGGCAACCTTTCGCGGAGCATCGGTCCACAGATTTTTCAGGAAGAGAATACAGGAACGGGCCTTAATTTTTCGCCTTACCTTCAGGTCCAAAAGGTCGGTAGTTATTTCTTTTTGCGTTGCTCGATAGACGGTGTGGATTGGAAAGATCTGCCTGGAACACCGTTTCTACGTCCCGATCTGAACGGCAAAAGACTTCGCGTCGGCCTTTACCAGATTGCCGGTAACAACCAGTTGGGCTATGGCGAATTTGAAAGACTTCGTATCTGGAAATAAAAACAGTGAGTAGATGAAAAACGGTAAGAAGGATCACTTGGAGTCGGATAGCGCCAGTGTGCCGATTAATGAGTCAGCCTCCGCCTTTCCGATATGCTTACTGTATGATTCGGTCAGTACTTGATAGTTGATATCTAATACTTTATCCTGTATATTATAGCGTGTCATCACTTTCAGGACTTTGGTATATTGCCTCTTTTCGGCATCGTAGCCGAAAGCGAAAAGATCCAGTTCTTCCTTGATGTTGCAGCCTTTAAAATAAACATTTTTCCAGCGATGTCCTAAATTGCCAACGGGATTATACCAGATGATGGAAGAATCGAGATTTCTTCTGCCCCAGCTATCGGGAATGGGATACAGGCCCAGTTTCTTACGCTGTTCATTGTAATGAAGGCCATATTTTTCGGTGATACATGTTTTGCTGAAATACGACCGGATGGAAGGATAAATGGGTAATAGAATAGCAATAAAAGATAATACGACAAATAGGTTCCGAAAAGTGGTCTTCTTCATAAGTGGTCTTTTGATGTTGCCTGGCTAGCTTCCGCTTTTTATTGTAGCTAGACAATAAAGTGCTGTTTGCTGGTTAAATATATTAAAAAAATACGGAGTGATGCGCTTCTAAAGTCGATTTTCAAAAAAAATAAAAGACTTTTTTCCATCCATACAAGTAAAATACGGAACGATCAAAAACATTCGTTCCATCCAGCCATTCATACACTGGAATGAGGTTAAGTCGTTTCATTACTGAAATGACTAGTCACATATCTAATTTTGGTCCTAGTAGGCGTTGATCTTTAGATATTTTTCAATTGCTTGCCCGATACTGTTGACCTCGATAAATTCAACTAATTCCTGTACCAGGTTAGAAAATTCAGGATAGTCCGCTAATGATAGCTCCCAGATATCCTTATCCGACAGTAGGGCGTGTGTCGACTTTAAACCGTCGATATATTGGCTCAGCTTCGGTTGGAGGTCGTCCTGAAAAACAAGCCTTCCACTGGCGGCTTCACGAATGACCAGCAGATAAGCCGCAACACCAATGGCTAGACCTACTGGTGGTTTGCCCTGAAAAGAATACCATGGGGCGAGTAGCGGAAACACACGCATTTTCATCTTGGTGGTATACTGTAAAGCTATAGCATGCCAGCGGTGGGCAAGAAAGGGATTTTTAAAGCGGTCGATGACAGCACTTGCAAATTCCTCCCAGTCTACTTTGTCGATATGGACACAATGCTGCAAGATAGGGCCGATTTCGTTAAAAAGGATATGGCGGATATATCGGTCAAACGCAGGAACTTGGAAAAAGTCCTTCACATATTCCACAGAAGACAAAAGCGCGATGCCGCAGCATAGGGTATGGGTAGCGTTTAATAAACGTAGTTTGATCTCTTTGTACTGCTCGATGTTGGATACAAGTTTAACTGCAGGATCAATTGCAGCAAATGAAAGTTGTTTCTTTACGGTTTCACTGTCTGTTTCTATTGCCCAGAGACAATATGGTTCGGCCATAATAGCGAGTAGGTCTTCATAGGGGAACTTGCTGCTCGAGATACTGCCTGGGACGATACGGTCGACGAGTGAATTGCAAAAGTGATTGGCCTCTTTAATCCAGCTGACAAATTCGGGGTTAAGATTTTGCCGTTCAGCTATTTTAATGATGATTTTTTTAAGTACCTGTGCATTGTCGGGAACGAGTTCCGTCGGGATAATAATAAGTCCTTTGCTTGGATCGCCGTTAAAATGACGGAATCTGGTATAGAGATATGCAGTTACTTTAGCTGCAAAGCTTGCCGGAGGATTATCTCCGATGTCACCTTTATCTTCGACCAGACCTGCTTCTGTGGTATTGGATAGCAGGATTTCCATCTGCGGATTTGTAGCAGTTTCCAAAATTTCTGACCAGCTTTGCTGTGCCGACAATACCCTGGAAATGGAGGCATTTACTTGCTGACGATCGACAATCTTTCCATTTGAATAACCCTGCACGCAGAGGGTATATAGCGCATCCTGTGTATTGAAAGCTGAACTGTCACCTTGGGTAGTTGATTTTACAACCAAAATTCGTCCATTAAATAGCCCTGCCTGATTCGCCCGATGGATAAAATCATCGGGTAGTCCTCTCAAAAGGGAACCTGTCCCAAACTGAATCACTTTTTCGGGTAAATCGAAAATGGAGGAGTGGGGTAGATCTATATTGTGAACAGCTATATTAATCAGATTTTCTTTAGACAGCTTCATGTGGCGTAAGATTAGATTCTAAAAATCAAAAATGATGACGCAACTATTTATGACGCGCGCATATTTATCTAAGTACAAGTCTAACGGATCTTCATCTTATTTACAAATGAAAATAATCTAGCAGCCTTTATTGGTCGATATTGTACTATTTTTGGTCGATAAGCATCCTGTCTTCGAAAGGAATAGTATGCTACTTGACCTGGCTGGGACTGACCGCAAACTTTTTCTTAAATGCAGTACTGAAATGCTGCAGCGAACAATAGCCCATTTCAAATGCGATTTCAGTAACCGGTTTTTTACCCTCGAGGAGCTGGTTTTTAGCAAGCTCTAGACGCAGGTCGGAAAGATAAGAAAATGCAGTTTGATGGAATACTTCTTTAAATCCCCGTTTGAGTTTATATTCATTTAGACCGGCTATCTTTGCCAGTTCAATCAGCGAGGGAGGCGACTCGATATTGTCGACCAGATAATCGCGTGCGAATATAATCCGTTCTTTATCGTGATCATATTTGAGGTAGGTAGAGTTTGAATGTTGGATAGTATTGAAGGACTCTGCTTGCAGGACAAGTAATTCAATGGTCTTCGAAAGAAAAAATAACTTTTTGAGATCGGCAGCGTAATTACAGTTCAAAATCGAATGAATGCAGTTCAGTTGGGATAGATCGATGTTCAAATTGGCTTTGGAAAATAGGATGGGCTTACCTGCTACAATGCTATCGGCAAATCGTTTAAGAGATTCGTTTCCATTTTTTGATATGTTCAAAAAAGATTCCTTTTGAAATTGAATCACAAAGGACTTCATTTTTAATTCATCAAACATCATTTTTCCCTGCGCCTGTGTGCCATAGCTTAGATTATGCTGATTTTTTTTCAATTCAAAAGCAGCTTCCATTCCATCCTGTTGGATCGATGTACAACCTTGCAAATTAAAATGCATGCTGATCAATTCGGTATCTCCCTTCCAGTCGAAATGCGTTGTCCGGTCAAGAATGGCTTCGGTGTATAGGATTTTAATACCATCAAAAAACCATTGTTTTGATGATAGCTCTCCATCCGGAAGCCTGATGTTAAAGGCATGCTCTTTTAAGCCTTCACCATCGAAGTTATCGTGATCAAAGGCCATGTGAAATGGTTTATCGTCAGTTTTGAATTCGAATCCCATTGTTCCCTAATTTACTAATTTTACTCCTTTTTTTGCAAGTTTCCTCGACTGCCACGGTATAATTTTGTATGAAAGAGCTAATCAGGAACTGTAAAAATAGCATTTAAAAACGATCTGTTCTGATTTTTTACTTTTCAATACTAGCGGATGATATTTTATGTTAACTGTAATCAATGATGAAGAAGAATACCCTTATATTTTCAAAACCAACACAGTGGTTGTTCTATTCGATTTGTGCTTACTTCTTAGTGAATGGCGCACAGCTTTGGGAGACAGCACTGATGGTGCCGGCATGGACAGCGGCACCTCCCGCTTCATTGCTTATTTTTCAGAAGCCTTACGCTTTGGATTTTAAGTTGTTTTGGATTGTCATGCACAGTCTACATGAAATTATCTTTATCGTCGCTTTATGTTATAATTGGAAAATTAAAGCACGCCGAGATTTGATGCTCGTGCTGTTTTTGGCCCATTTGGGGCTTCGAATCTGGACCCTGATCTACTTTGCGCCCACCCTGATGGAATTTCAGCGATTGCCCTACAGCGATACCGTGGATCTGATCCTGAAAGAGAAAGCCATGCAGTGGCGCAATCTCAATATTGTGCGTGTGGTCCTATTTTTTATGCTCAACTTTTTACTGATCTGCGGATTAAAAATAAAAGATAACAGCAATGAATAAAAATGCAATTATAATACGTGTCGGAGCCGTCGGAGCTATACCGCTGAAAAATATCAGACAGCAGCCTCTTCTTCCTGTAACCGATTAGTTTGTTGTCTTTTGATATCTTTGATGCCTTTACTCCCCAACCATTCCATAAAATGATCGGGATTGTCCGGTATAAAATGGATTACCTGACCATTTTTAAGAAGTAAAGAAAATATACCGCAATTAGCGATGAATTTAATTATTTAATCAGAACGATGTTTCAATAGTGAAAAATATTCCATTAAGTTTGGTTCGTTTTTTTCTTTAAAAAATAGGCTGGGTAAGATTACCCAAAATATGCGTTAAATGGTTAATTCAATCGATTGCATAAATCAATTCAAAGATGTGAAATATAGTTGATATTTCTTCAAAAGATGAAAAATTTTGAGGAATTATTTTTTGCGTTAAATTGTTTTTCGTAGCGTGCTGATCGCTGCATTTTTATAAGCCTTCCCGAAAGGCTTTTCCCATAGATTTGCTGTTTTCGTTCGAAAGGCTGGCTTTGAATCTTTAGCTAAAATCAATTGGAGATGTCCTTGATAACAGGTTTTAAACATTTTTACCCTTCTTTTAAATATTCGTTGCAAAGCGATCTTACCGAAACTTCTAGCTTTGTTTTATAACCAATTGGCGAATAGCTGGCTCATTCGAATGACTGATCCGACAAAGGGAATAACGAATAACCAATTTGTATAAATAAATAACCAAGTACTCGCCTCTCGGGGCAAAAAGACATTTATCTCAAAAAAGATTATGAACAGAAATTATGTGTCTTCTTTCTTTTGTTTTCCTAAAGAAAGGAATAGGAAAGTGAAGTGGTTGTTAATGGCTTCCATGTTAATGTCCATTGGACGACTGTCTGCTCAAGAAAAGGTGATCCATGGAAAGATCATAAGTGATCAAGGAAAACCCATTATCGGGGCGTCGATCAAAGTAAAGAATAAAACCCTCAGTACTTCAACCAATGAGAAAGGCGAATTTGTACTCAAGCTCAATCCGGGTGAAATCCTAATTGTATCCAATGTGGGTTATAATCAGGCAGAATATGTAATCGGTAATTCTTCGGAAATTAGTATCCCGCTTGTTGCCGCAGAAATTGCGGTGGATGAAGTGGTTGTTGTGGGCTATGGCAAACAGAAAAAGGTGGATCTGACCTCTTCAATCGCTGTTGTGGAAACCAAAGATCTGGTGAAAGTACCTGGAGGTACAATTGCTACGCTTCAGAGTGCCGTGCCTGGAGTGCAGGTAACCAATGGCGCTATCCGTATCCGTGGCGTTGGATCCATTAACGGAACCGATCCGCTCTATGTCGTGGATGGGATGATCGGCGGAGCTATGCCGGATGAAAATAATATTGCCAGTATTCAGGTTTTGAAAGATGCCGCATCAAGTGCCATCTATGGTTCCCGTGGGGCCAATGGCGTTATTTTGGTCACCACAAAACGGGGTAAAGCCGGAGAGGTGAAGCTCGATTATAATGCCTTCGCCGGCATCAAAAATATTTCCCATAATATACCTCTGCTGAACGGACAGCAACTGGCCGAATTGATTAATGAGGAAATGTACAATAAGGATCCTTCACGCAAAGATTATCTGGCCGCGCTGTCTAAACCCTCCGACATCGGGCAGGGGTATAATATGATGGACGAATTGCTGCAGACGGGCAATTATCAACGGCATAATCTCTCGGTTTCCGGCGGATCTCAAAACGCCAATTTTCGGCTTAGCGGTATCTATGCGACAGACAAATCCATTATTATTCAAGATAAAAATAAGTACTATGGCACCCAATTTATCTCTGATTTTACCAAAGGAAAACTCAAGATAGGCGAAACCCTTTCCTTAGGTTACACCCGCCGCAACTGGAGCGACAAAAATATCATCGATGCGCAAAAGTGGTCCTCGACATTACCGCTCTACGATGCCAACAGCAGCACTGGTTTTGCCGGAGCTGGCAATGGAACGGATGTGCAGAGTGCATTGGCAAATGCATACCTCAATAAAAACGTCAATGACAACTTTTCGGTAAACGGCAATGCCTGGGCTACTTATGAGATCATCAAAGGACTGGTATATAAATTTAACATGGGCATTGATCTTAGCCGCATACGCAATGAAGGCTATATTGGTAATTACTCCGTTGGTCAATATCAGAACCATAATCCGGATGAACTTAATATTTCCAGCAGTCAGAATAACCGCTGGTTGTTTGAAAACACGCTGACTTATGAAAACAGCTTTGGTAAGCATGCGATTTCGGCTTTGGCGGGAATCACTTCAGAAGAATCCCGGTATAATGCTGTCAATGCTGGGGCCCGCGGTTTGCCGAGTCCGGATGTTTTGATCCTTAATTCGGCATCCCTGGCGAGTTCCCGTCTTGTGGGGTCAGGTGTGGGACAGTCGGCCATGTATTCCATGCTGGGGCGTATCAACTATAATTATGACAATCGTTACCTGTTGACTTTTAACATGCGGCGGGATGGATCGGCCAACTTCAGTAATCAATACCGCTATGGAAATTTCCCTTCGGTATCTGCAGGCTGGCGCATCAGCCAGGAATCCTTTATGAAAGCGTTTCCTGCAATCAGCGAATTGAAGCTCCGGGCTAGTTACGGGCTTCTGGGTAATTCGGATATTGCACAATATCAGTATCAACGGACGGTTAGTTTCGACCATGTCTGGTATTACCTGAACAATGTGATGGTCACGGGGGCCCTGCCACAGACTCCCTCGAATCCGAATGTAAAATGGGAAAGTCAGTATTCAACTGATCTTGGTCTCGATCTGGAGCTTTTTGATCATAAATTGGCTTTGACAGTTGATTACTATAATAAAAAGACCGAGGACATGCTGATCAATGTACCCATTTCGTTTACCGCAGGCTATGGTAACAACTTTCCCGTGCTGAATGCCGGTAGCATACGGAATCGGGGCTGGGATATCCTGGCTTCCTACAAAGATCAGGTCGGTAATTTTGGCTATCGTATCGGCGCCAATATTTCTTTTGTGAAAAACCGCGTGCTGAGTCTGGGCAACAATAATGAAATTTTATGGGGAAGTATCTCTCCTGGGGGTGAAAACGTCACAAGAACAGCAGTTGGTCGTTCGGTAGGGGAATTTTGGGGCTACACCACCAACGGTTTATATACCAGTCAGGCACAATTGGATGCTGATAAAGCTTTTGCGCCCCATGCAGCATTGGGCGATGTACGCTTCAATGACCGAAATGGCGACAAGGTCTTAAATGATCAGGATAAGGACTTCTTGGGAAGCCCGATACCTGATTTTAGCTATGGTTTCAATGCTGACGTTAACTACCAGAGTGCTATTGGTACCTTTGACCTATCGATGATGTGGCAAGGAAGTCAGGGAAACGATATCTACAACAATAGCCGATACTGGGGCGAGGGGATGTACCATTACTACAATAATTTTGCGTCAACACTTGATCGCTACCGCGCAGAAGAACTTGTCTTCAAAAATCCCATATCCGGTGAAACGACCATCTATCCCAAAAATACAGATACCGATATTCCACGTGCTGTACTCGGCGACCCGAATCAAAATTTAAGGGCATCCAACAGGTTTGTGGAGGATGGTTCTTATCTGCGGCTCAAAGTCGTCAACATTGGTTACAGTTTTTCAAGTCCTAGACTTGAACGTTGGAAGATCGACCGACTGCGGTTTTACGTAGGCGCAAAAAACCTACTGACCTTTACCAAGTATTCAGGTTATGATCCTGAAGTGGGCTCGGGCGATACACGCTCCAATCTAAGCCGTGGTATCGATGGGCAAACGCCTTGGGGGTTGAGCTTTCCAAATTCAAGAGAGTATTTTATGGGTATTCAATTTACATTCTAATCCCTTATTGACATCATGAATAGAAAATATATAAAACTCGCAGCTGCTGCATTGCTGATACAGTTTTCAAGCTGCAAACCGAATCTGGATCTCTCCAACCCGCAGGAATTGTCGACAGACACCTATTATAAAACAGCAGATCAATTGGAAAATTCGGTCATACCGGCCTACCAAGCGTTAGTCGGCCGCACACAGGGGGGATATGCGCGCAGTTTGTATTTCGAGCTCTTGGCTCCTGGGGATGATTATAATCATACCTTCAAATGGGAACCCATGTATCAGGATACCTACAATACCCCTGCGAGCGATGGGATGGCAGCCCAGACCTGGAGAGATTTTTGGAACGGGGTGTTTGCGGCTAATTTAGCCATCGATCGGATTCAGAAGTTTGAAGGCGAAATAGATCAAAATAGAAAGAATAGACTCTTGGGAGAAGCGTATTTTTTAAGAGCGCTGAACTATTTGCACCTGAGCATGTTGTTTGGTGAAACCATTCCGCTGATCAATAAACCTGTCGAGACCAACGAAGATTACTATCCCGGCAATGCACAGGCGGGGGCCGTATATGCCCTAATCGTGGATGACTTTAAGAGGGCCTCGGAATTGTTGCCAACGCGGGCAGCACTCTATGCCGACAGTAAAATGATCGGTCGGGCAACCAAAGGTGCAGCACAGGCTTACTTGGCTAAAACCTACCTGTACAAACCGATTTTGGCAAAAGGACAGGCAGCGGATTTTGCAAATGCCGAGATTCAATTGAAAAGCGTTATTGATAGCAAGGAATATCAATTGATGTCCGCATACAGCGATAATTTTTTGGAAAAGAAAGAGAATAATCAAGAATCGGTTTTCGAGGTGCAACTTTACAATGGCCCGGGTTGGCTAGGGGACGATATATCGAGTTCATGGCGGTGGCAGGAAATCGGAATGTTTGACGGAACGGGTGGTGCCTGGTGGAATCTGGCGCCCAATAAAATGGCACATGATGAATTTGAAGAAGGAGATCCCCGGAAATATATGACGCTTTGGTGCGAGAATGGTGCAAAGTTTACGCAGCTGGACGGTAAGGTCACGACCTATACGGACTGGATGAAAAACCTGGCGACCAATAAAGATTTCTTTGGTACCCGGAAATATTGTCCGGATGTTCAGATCGCTGACTTTGATAATGGCAACAATGATCGTATTTTTCGCTATAGCGATGTGCTGCTGCTTTATGCGGAATGTCTCAATGAACGTGGCGATATCGCCGGAGCGAAACAATACATCAACCTGGTGCGTAAGCGCGCCAATAATATCGTTCCGGATGAGCAGCCACACCTATGGTATCAAAAATCCAATGGAACAATTCCTGATGTAGATGGATTGATCGCCCAGGGATTAGTAAAAAACGGCGTTCCTTTAAATACGATCAAAAATATTATCGTGCATGAGCGATTTGTTGAATTTTTGGGTGAATATCAACGTTATTTTGACCTGTTACGGTGGGGGATGGCCAATCCAAGCTGGCTGGAACCTTTAAAAAAAGGCGGCTGGTCTACCAAAGCAATGTTCTATCCTTTTCCACAGTCGGAATTGGACAACAATAAAAATTTGAAAGGCAATGATATGAACAATTGATCTGGGAAAATAAATGTTTTTATTTATTCATAGTTAGTGTTAGGTGGAGGTGTCCTTTTTAGGGCGCCTTTTTTTGGTTCAACTGATCAAAAAGAATCCTGTGTCGATATTGTACTAGTATTGATCGATTATGTAGTTTCTTTCCTGATCCAATACAGGTATTTTTGGTATTCAAGTAGATAACAAATTATAAACCGGATGCCTTTGTCGTGCTATTTGTGTCGAGGCATTCTGATCGAAGATCATTGTATAATGGACAGAAGAACAGCAATTAAGTTTCTCGGTGCAACTATTCCGACGCTTTTCCTTGGCAAATTTAGCGCTGCACACACCTATTTGGGAAGAGTACCTTTTCATCCCGACTGGCGCTCACTTGAAAATTATCAGGTACCTGATTGGTTTAGGGATGCCAAATTTGGTATATGGGCACATTGGGGCCCTCAGTGTCAGCCGGAAAGGGGCGACTGGTATGCACGCGGTATGTATCAAGAAGGATCCGATCAATACCAGTATCATCTCGAAAAATATGGACATCCTTCCGTTTTTGGTTTCAAGGATGTGATCCATCAATGGAAAGCCGAAAATTGGAATCCGGAAGAGCTGATGGACCTCTATAAAAATGCCGGTGCCCAGTATTTCATGGCCCTAGCCAATCATCATGATAATCTGGATCTTTTCCGCAGTAGCCACCATCAATGGAATAGCGTCAATGTTGGCCCCAAAAAAGATATTGTAGGCGGCTGGGAGCGTGCTGCCAAAAAACGAGGACTCAAATTTGGTGTGAGCGTTCACGCAGCCCATGCCTGGACCTGGTATGAGACAGCGCAACGAAGTGATAAAGCCGGAAAGTTTGCCGGAATACCATACGATGGGAAGCTGACAAAGAAAGATGGCGTCGGAAAATGGTGGGCAGATTACGATCCACAGGAGCTCTACGCTCAGGATCATGAGCCTAGTTTAGATAGCAAAGACGACAACACGGTTCATCGGCAGTGGCATTGGGATGTCGCCTCCGGCGTGAGCGTACCGCATAAAGCGTACTGTGAAAATTTTAAAGCGCGCACCCTGGAACTGATGGATAACTACGAGCCCGACATGGTTTACTTCGACGATACGGTACTGCCGCTTTATCCAATCAGCAATGTTGGACTGGAGATCGCGGCCGACTTTTATAATAAAAGTATGCAGGCAAACAAAGGCAAGGTTGATGTGGTCATCAACGGTAAAATCCTGAATGAACAGCAACGGAAATGCTTGGTATGGGATATCGAACGGGGACAGAGCAATACCATTGAACCGCAGCCCTGGCAGACCTGCACTTGCATAGGTTCCTGGCATTATGATCGCCGGATTTATGAGAATAATCAGTATAAATCGGCCAAAACCGTCATTCACATGTTGATTGATGTAGTTAGTAAAAATGGTAATTTACTATTGAGCGTACCCTTGCGCGGCGATGGTTCTATCGACGATAGGGCGAAGGAAGTGGTACAAGGCATAGGAAGCTGGATGGCCATACACAAAGAAGCCATTATTGGAACGCGTCCTTGGCGCATTTTTGGTGAGGGACCCGCACAAGAGGAAGCTCCTACATTGCATGTGCAGGGCTTCAATGAAGGAAAAGGTAAAGCTTTTACCGGCGATGATGTCCGTTTTACGACAAAGGGAAATACAGTGTATGCCTTTATTATGGGAACAACGACCGGAACGCAGATTACAATCAAGTCATTGGGCCGTTCGAGAGGCCATACGCGAAAGCTCAGTCAGGTAGAGCTGCTCGGAACGGATGATCGGATTTCCTTTCGACAACTCGACAATGCCCTGCAAGTATCGCTACCCGACGACTTCGTTCAAAACAATATTGCGACAGTATTAAAAATTACCTGATAACATCATCTTTTTGAGCTGCTAATGAGGTGTTGTGCTTTGGATAAAATGTCCAGAATAGTATCTCGGGGGATAGCAAGGCAAGCTGTATGACTAAAGCGTGCAATATTGAGTCCTATAAAATTGCCTTCGCTGTCGATGATCGGACTTCCGCATTCGTCGGCATGAATACGGGAATCGTGGAGAAATACACGTGGAAAATTATCCCTGCGCGTTGATTTTCCTTTGGGAATGTGATTGGCGGGATGTGGGTTTTGCTGCACTGCCCATTTGGACAGAATGACCTGGGTATATAGCGCCGTCACCCCGCGACGGAATTGAACTGCTAGTGTATCGCCTGCAGAAAATTGTTGCATGGCAGCATTGATTTTGAGGGCACTTGCAACATCCTGGCCGTTTAATGCCATGATTTGATCTCCAATACGAAGTCCAGCCCGTCCTGCAGCACCCATACTGTCCACTTTTGTTAAGGTTGGAAGACCTGCAATCTCCTGCATCTGCGCATCGAACGTGCCCGGAATAGGTATGCGTGGAAAGGTTCGCGGCGGCATGCCTAGGACACCGCTTTTACGTTTATTGTCTGCAAGCAGCGACCACAGCTTTATACCGAGTAAAGAATCAGGAATGGCTAGTCCGGTGTTCGCCGATACAGTGATTGCCGGAAATTTATGATCACTTATAAGTGCGATCAGGTCGTTTTCTTCATCTCTAAGCAGGATCTTCAAAGCATAGGTGCTGTTGTGGAATTTGGCCATTGGCGCTGCGCCAATCTGGCTACTCTTGGATAATATCACCTGCTTGTTGTTTGCCAGATTAAATGCGGTGCCTAATATATACATGCTATCTCCCTGCAATGTACTGTGGATAGGGATAGACTGAACATTTGTTTTGGGGTCTTGTGTCGGCTTTTTGATTCCGAATACCACGAGGTTTTTCGCTAAGGGATCGCTACCGATTGAATCAGTAGCAGTGGGGTAACTGTTTATTGCAACCGGATGGGTCAGCGAGCTCCAATAGATGCGATAGCTGTTTATAGGTACTTCAAAATTGATGCCCTCCGCAGCATCGATACGACTATGTAGGCCAATTACGCGGCCTAAGGCGTCAAATAATGGACCGCCGGAATCACCGGGCTCCATAATACTGCTACTTTGAATAAAACCGTAGTCATCCATTTTTTTTAGAATGCGCCCAGTGCGGAGAAAAGGGATGTTGAAGGGCAGGGTTTCGGGATAGGATAATCCAAAGCAGGGTTGCTTTTCGGCGATGGATGACGACCAGCCCATTTCAGCAAAGGGCCAAGGACCTTCGCCCTGCATCTTCATCATCGCAATATCGGGCAGGTTGCTCTGTTGGTCGACGACCAGTCGTCCGAGCGCTTTGGCAACACCCTGCTTGCCATCAGGAAAAATCACCCGATAAAAATTGCCCGGCTTGGTGGAATGCGCCACCGTAAGGATCGTTCCATCCGAGCGCACGATGACTCCACTGAAAGGCGCACTGTTTTGCTGACTGCTCGCACTGTCTATGCCGAACATTTTTATGGAAGCCGCTAGCGCTCGGTCAATAAAAGATCTCGGTATCTCGCGGTCAGCGGTCTGCTTATGCTGCGCTAAGCAGTAATTGAAGCCTGTAATCAAGCACAAAATTGTCCAGATAATGAGGTATCGGAGAAAGGTGCTTTCAGAAATTTTGTTGGAGCAAGGTGTCATAGGGCAAATAGGTTGATTTATTGGATTAGGTTTTGCTTTAAAAAGCGACAGCTCAAAGGTAGGGCATTTGTCAACGAAAAAACAAGGGTAGGGAAACAGTTCTGAATAAATTACTGACCTGAGCTTGTTTTTTATGTGCTTGGCTGAAAAATTTATGGCTTGATGAGGTAAATGGTGAAAATTAATTTAGTTATCTTTAACCACGAAAAGATGAACTGCTAGCTAAACCGATCTACCAATGAACTATACGAGCGAAAAAGAGCTGCTTGAAGATTTCCTCAACGGGGAGGAGCAGGCTTGTGCGCATGTATACAACCGTTATTTTAGTCGCATTTGTTTATACGCATCGAGCTTTGTGGATGAAAGCAAAGAAGCGGAAGATATTGCCGAGGAGGGATTTCTCCGCTTATGGCAGAGCAGACGGCGTTTTGAAAGTTTATCACATCTGAAGGCGGCGCTTTATCAGGCTACGCGTCATGTAGGCATCAATCACCAGACCGCTCGGCAGCGAAGATTGAATCGAGTCGATAGTTATGTGGCACAACAGGAACAGAATCAAAAATCTTACCTGCATGAAATTGTGTATACCGAAGCCATGGCCGAACTCTACGAAGCCATTCAGAAGCTGCCACCCAAAGCACGTGAAATTATACAGCTGAGCTACCTCGAAGGCAACAGCAATCAGGAAATTGCGGATCTATTGCAACTAAATATTCAAACAGTAAAAAATCAAAAGTTACGTGCCCTAGGCCTGCTACGCCAACATTTAAAACGCGATTCCTTTAATTATCTACTCTCATTGATCGTCCTTTTTGGAAAAATTTAATTTTTTTTAATTGTCTTTGGTACTTTTTTAAATCGGCGTGGTATCTATAGATGAAATAGCGTAAAATGGACCCTAAAGAAGAAGAAAAACTTATCCGTATCAGTTCGCTTGTCCTCCGTGAAATGCGGGGAACGCTCAGCGGCGAAGACCGTCTTTTTTTGGAACGCTGGCTGCAAGAATCCGTGATGAACAAACAGATTTATTGGCGTTGCCTGGATGAGGAGCAGCAGCGTGAGGCTTATGCCAGTCTACAGCATTTTGAAAAGCAACGTAATTTTGAGTCGATAAAAGCTAAGCTTTCCTTTCGTTCTTCAACCAAAAGGTCTGGGCTGCTGCAGCGTCTATGGCCTTATGTTGCTGCCGCTAGTGTGCTGTTAGCACTTTCGGTTGTGTGGTATTGGAATCAGGATAACAGCCGGCCGGTTCAAACCCAATTTGAGGCTGTAAATGACCGCCTTCCGGCTTCCCATCGGGCGATTATAACACTCTCAGATGGTAGACAATATGCTTTGGATAGGGGCGAAAAGCAAGTCGTGATCGATGGCGGAGGTATACGTTATAACGATGGTCATGAAGTGGCGTCGATCGATGCAGCGGTATCTGCCCGGATAGAAACTCCGCGTGGTGGTACCTACGAGGTCACTTTGCCCGATGGCACTCAGGTGAAGCTAAATGCTGGGACTACACTTGCTTATCCGACGGTATTCGCGAAAGACAGACGCGAGGTCAGTCTCCAGGGCGAGGCCTATTTTGAAGTTGCAAAACGCAAAGATCAACCTTTTATTGTGCACACCAAAAATCAACAGGTGCAGGTGCTTGGAACGCATTTTAATATCAATGCCTATCCGACAGCAGCACAGACAAAAACAACCTTGCTGGAGGGAAAAGTACAGGTAAAAGAATTGATCAAAGGCCAAAAAGTAACCTTGCTCCCCGGCGATCAGTCGGTCAATGCCGGAACGCAGCTTACCAAGCATCCGGTCAACATAGCGCAGGAAATGGCTTGGGTATATGGCAAATTCAACTTTGACGGAAAATCACTTCGGCAGGTCATGGATGAACTGTCTCAATGGTATGCGGTTGATGTGGTTTATAAGGGCGATGTACCCGATGTTTCCTTCTTCGGGGGAACATTCAGAACGAGCAAGTTATCAACGATCCTAAAAATATTAAAAGACCAGGACCTGTCCTATCATTTGACGGACGATGGGAAACTCATCATTGAAAAAAATAATCCTAAAGCACAGAAAGGAGGGCAGTAAAGAACGTAAAATTATACTTGACCAAACGATATGAATTAACAAATTGAGCAGTGGATCTTGTCATCTATGCAATCGATCCTGCAATCTAACCTAACTAAACGAACTAGAATTAATGAAATTAAGTTGTTTTTCACAAGCGACCAGACCCTTTTTATGGCTCATTTTGGCTGTCTTGCTACAGCTGGGTCATAAGGTAAATGGGCAAACCGTAACCTATGCCGGGCGCAATGTTCCACTGATGGATGTGCTGCAGGTGGTCAAAATTCAGACGAACTATGAAGTGCTCGGAGCCAAAAAGATATTGGAGTCGGCGAAGCCAATTTCAATTAAAGCGGACAAAATGCCGCTTAAATTATTTCTTGATAAAATTTTAAGTCCGCAGGAAATCGGCTACACGATTGAATCGAAGACGATTTTCCTGGAAAAAAAAACAAGTCCACGGAAATCCGAGCCCAAAAACCTCCCCCCGGTAGAAAAATCATCCCAAAAACAGATTCGCGGACAAGTCCTTGGAAGAGACCGTACGCCGCTTTCCGACGTGAACATTTCACAGCTGGGCAATACCATCGCAGTGGCCGATAAAGAGGGACGTTTTTCTTTTGTCGGTACAATGCAACCGCTTACATTAAGTCGGGTGGGCTATAAAAACTACACGCTCGCCTTGGTCGAAAACAAAGATGAGTATAGTGTAGTGATGGAAGAAGAAGCGAATGCACTAGAGCAGGTCGTTGTTACCGGTTATCAGGTACTAAAAAAAGATTCCTATACCGGAACTGCTATTACCAAAAGTGGCGATGAACTACGGCAGGTCAATCCGCAGAATGTGCTGCAGGCCATGCAAGTGTTCGATCCATCATTTAAATTGCTCGACAACAATCTTGCTGGATCCAATCCCAATGCTTTGCCAAATATCAATGTGCGTGGATCTTCTTCATTGCCCACTGGAGGGAATGAAGTGCTGCGAAGGGATAATATCACGACCACAATCAATATGCCGGCCTTTATATTAAATGGTTTTGAAGTAAGTGTACAGAAGGTGCTCGACCTGGATATGACCCGCATTGAAAGTGTCACGATCTTGAAAGATGCTGCTGCAACCGCCATATATGGTTCGAGAGCGGCCAACGGTGTGATGGTCATTACGACCAAAATGCCCAAGGACGGTAAATTGCAGTTGACTTATACGCATGAGAGCAATGTGAATATGCCCGACCTGACAGGATATGATGTATTGCATGCTGCTGATAAATTGGCTTATGAGAAGCTGGCCGGGCTGTATGATGCCAAGATTCAGCGGCAGCAACAGGATGCCTTGGATGAACTGTATTATCAAAAGCTGGCCAATGTCCTTGGCGGTGTGGATACCTATTGGCTGTCACAGCCTGTACGGACTGCGGTAGGGCAAAAGCATGGCCTTTATCTGGAAGGTGGTTCGGAGACGTTTCGTTATGGCGTGGACATGCGTTATCAGACCAGGCCCGGTGTGATGAAAGGATCGGGAAGAAATCAATATTCGGGCGGATTAAACTTTAGCTATAACCTCAAAGGTAAATTTAGATTTCAGAACGAGCTTGCCGTAACAGTGGTCGATGGACGTGAATCTCCCTATGGAAATTTTGCGGATTATGTCAGAATGAATCCTTATTACCGCATGACAGATGATCAAGGAAATATAATACAGGAGGCCGATGTATGGACAAGGGTAGCAAATTCGGGAAGTGCACAACGGGAATATGTCTTGAATCCACTTTACAATGCGACGTTGAATAGTTTCAATAAACTGGGATATACCGAATTGCTGAACAATTTCTCCGGTGATTTTGACCTCAGCAATGGACTGCGCCTGCGGGGACAGGTGAGTTTGTTGAAACGCTTGAATACCGATGATAATTTCCGCTCTCCCTTAGCCAATGATTTTTATTTCTATCCTACAGCACAAACAGATGAAAAGGGTAGTTATACCAGCTATACAAATAATGAATTGTATTGGGATGCAAACATACGGCTCAATTGGATGCGTACGATTGATCTACATAGCTTCAATGTGGTCGGGGGAACCAATATCCGGACGGAAAGCTATGATGAGCGTTCTTTCAAAGCGATAGGCTTTCCGAATGACCGATTTACCAGTGTGGGATTTGCCAAAGGATATGCTGAGAATGCGAGTCCTTCGAGTAGCTTGGGTGCCTCCAGGCTATTTGGTGCCTTTCTCAGTGCTAATTATTCGTATGATAACCGTTATCTGATGGATGCTACCGTCCGTATTGATGGCTCCTCCAAATTTGGGTCCAACAAGCGTACTGCTCCATTTTGGTCGACGGGAATCGGCTGGAATATGCATAAGGAAAAATGGTTTGCCAACAATGTGGTCAGCCAGTTGCGGCTCCGTGCTACGATAGGACTGACGGGGTCTGTACAGTTCGATCCTTACATGTCGCGGACAACCTATAGTTATGATAAGAGCAATTGGTATTCCTCAGGGTTGGGAAGTACGGTCCGTAATTATGGTAATGAAAATCTGACCTGGCAGAAGACCCAGAGTACCGATGTCGGTCTTGATCTTGGACTTTGGCACGATCGTCTGACACTTTCGCCACGCTACTACCATAAGATTACCCGAGATATTTTGGCCGATATCAACTTGGCTCCTTCTACGGGATTCAGCTCTTATAAAGAGAATCTGGGCGATCTTGAAAACAAAGGATTTGAACTCAACGCCAATTGGATTGCCCTTAAAAAAGAAAAATGGACGCTGAGTCTATTGGCAAATTTGGTACGGAACAGAAATAAAATCGTACGTATTTCAAATGCACTGAAGAGCTACAACGAACGCGTCGATGAAGCACAGCAGGGGAGTGATTTAATGGCCGTACCCTTGCTTCGATATAAAGAAGGTCAGTCGTTGGACGCCATATATGCCGTCCCATCCTTGGGGATAGATCCGGAAAACGGCAAGGAAGTGTATATCAAAAAAGATGGCACATTGTCGTATGACTGGGATGCACGGGATATTGATGTCGTCGGGGTGGCCACACCAAAAATGGAAGGATTTTTCGGCGGGACACTACGCTATAAGCAATTTATGATGGTCGCTTATTTCCAGACGCGGATAGGAGGTAAAACCTATAATCAAACCTTGGTAGACCGTGTCGAAAATGCTGACCCGCGTTATAATGTGGACAGTAGAGTCCTGGAGGAAAAATGGAAAAATCCTGGCGATGTGACCTTTTACAAAAGCATACAGGATCTGGGGCAAACGCGGGTTTCCTCGCGTTTTATCATGCCTGACAATTTATTTGCCCTGCAGTCACTGAATCTTTCTTACGATGCTGGAAAAGCGCTGTCGAAAAAATTGGCGCTGTCGAGCCTGCGTGTTGGACTTGTTGCAAATGATATTTTTCGTTGGTCTTCGGTGAAAGTAGAACGCGGAATTACGTACCCATTTGCCCGCAGTGTGACTTTTACCCTACAGGCAGGATTATAAAAGATGGTAAGTCCCATCCTACGGATGGAAAAAATATGTACAGATGAAGAAGTTAACTATAGTTTTAATACTGTTCACAGCCCTGAGTACGCTTTCTTGCTCCAAGTGGCTGGATATACAACCTGAAAGCGAAATCGACAAGTCGGTCCTCTTTTCTACCGAGGACGGTTTCAAGGAAGCCCTGATCGGCGTATATACGCGATGTGCTAAAGATGATCTTTATGGCAAGGAGCTGACCATCGGAACGCCAGAAGTGCTTGCGCAGAACTATGCGCTGTCAAGTAATGATCCCTTGCGTTATCAACAGACCAAATTGTTTAAATACAATGATGGTAACTTTATTGGTCGAAAGGACAATATCTGGAAGGGTTTATACAATGGTATTGTCAATGCCAATCTGATACTTGGTGAAATTGACCGTAAAAAGCAGTTATTTACGGGAAGCAACTATCAATTGATCAAAGGGGAGTCGCTGGCTTTGAGAGCCTACCTACATTTTGATGCTTTACGCCTATTTGGTCCGGCTCCGGTTGTGAATGACAAAATTGAAGCCATTCCCTATGTAACGACCTATTCCAATAAATCCACTAAACTGTCCACGGTGTCACAACTTCTGGATTCGGTGATCCGGGATCTGGAAGACGCTAAAGAATTGCTCAAGGTTGATCCCATCCGCATGAAATCCTACGTGATTGGTTATCCTACCGTCGGAGACACCTTGAAAAATTCAGAACTGCAGGATAAGAGTCTCTTTTTACAAAACAGAAGGCACCGGCTCAACTATTATGCCGTGTGTGGGCTGCTAGCGCGTACCTATCTCTATAGTGGAGATAAAGTAAAGGCATTGCTGAACGCACGTGAAGTGATCGATGTCAAAAAATTTCCATGGACCAATGCCACGGATTTCCTTGCCGTCGATGCGGATAAAAAAGATCGGATTTTCTATAAAGAGCTATTGTTTGCCTGGTACATCCCAGGCATGAACAGCACCTATAACAACGACTGGTTCCAGGATAACAACAGCGCGATTTATCTAGATCAGGATGAAGCAAAAACCATTTACGAGGTTGCAGGAGCCGGTGGCGGTGACATGCGCTATACGCAATGGTTTGGAACGGTAAGTGTTGGGAATTCCTTTATATCATCTATTCACAAATATCGAAGGAATACACTGGGCGACAGTTTTGCAGCCAATCTGCATTATTTGGTCGCGCCTGCGATCCGCTTGTCAGAAATCTATTATATCGCTGCTGAATGTAGCTACGAGACATCTCCCGCTCAGGCTGCAGCATGGCTCGATGAAGTACGTGAACATCGCGGCATTGGTCAGAAAGTAGATATATCAACCGATTCCAAACTTCGAAACGAACTTCTTAAGGAATACCGTAAGGAAATGTTTGCCGAAGGGCAATTGTTTTTTGCCTATAAGCGGCTCAATGTACCAATTGTCGGACAGCAAGGCACCACAATTCCAGCCAGTCAACAAATTTATGTTTGGCCGCTGCCTGATGATGAAATAATTTATGGACAACGGTAAATAGTAACCAAAATGAAAAAAAATATTTTATTACTTCTGCTACTGCCGCTGCTGCTACTGTGGTCTTGTAAAAAGGCGGTTTTAACGACTTACGATAGGTCGGCTAATGTTTATTTCGATCTGAGCGACACGGATCGGGATAGCATTGTATACACCTTTGCCTATGATATGACCAAGGCACAGGATACCGTTTTTGTTCCTGTCAAAGTGATGGGATACCGTGATCAGCAAGCGCGACAATACGAGGCTTTCGTGGAAAAGGATTCATCAACGGCCCGTGCTGATCTGCATTATGAACAGTTGAAACCGGCCTATACCATAGAAAGTGATGCAGGCCGGGCACAGTTGCCCATTATCGTACACAATATCAGCGAACTTGAAAATCAATCTGTATCACTGCTCATAAAACTAAAGGCAAGCGATGACTTTGGTGTTGAAAATCCAGCCTTGATACGCGCGCGCATCATAATTTCTGCCCGATTGGAGCAACCGGCCTGGTGGACCATGTGGCTTGATAATTATTCGCGGGTAAAACATCAGCTCTTCTTGATTGTGACTGAACAGCGCTCGCTTTCTACAGTCGGACTTGATGCACCCAAGAATCTCTACTTTGTCAATCTCCTGCTGATGATGCTCAATGATCCTTTTAAATGGGTGAAAGATCACCCGGAAAAGAATTATGTGCTGAGCAGTAAAGACGACGGACAGACCTATCAGTTCTATCACGTGGACAATCCAAACCGAAGCATCTTATTGAGAAAGAATAGCGCTTCGGGTAAGTATTATTTTATAGATGAATCAGGAAAGGAAGTCAGATAAGATGAAAAGAAATGTAAAGAGATCAAGAGCAATACTATTTTTTGCCATTGCGGCTTTAAATTTAGTGGTTTTGGGTAGCTGTTATAAGGACAAGGGGAATTATGCCATCGATATGCCTGAGGGCCCGCAGATTACCGGATTGGATACTTTGTATGAAGCTTCGGTTGGCGATAGTCTTATTATAGCACCTAAAATTACGGGCATCGATGCGGCTTCACTGAAATGTAACTGGCGCATCGATGTACCGGAGGCAATTGTCCCCGAAGCCAACCACTACGAAGGGCCCACCCTACGCATCGTTTTTGGGCTTCAGGCCAAAAGATACACGGCGCGTCTTACGGTGACCAATACGGCAAATGGAATGAAATATTTCTATAATTTCAAAATCCAGGGAGCGACGGCTTTTTCGCGAGGATCACTTGTGTTATCCATCCAGAATGGGGTCAGTAAGCTGTCCTTTATAAAACCTGACAACAGCGTACAAGCCAATATTTATGAGGCGATCAATCGCGAACCATTACCACCTGATCCGATGCATATCCATTACCTCAAAAATCAGTTCACGGGAAATACCCCATTAGGATACTGGATTATTTCCAAACAGGCAGGTGTGCGCCTCGATGTCAACAACTTGGTTAAAGAAGCGGTGAAGCCCGGTACGCTGCACGATAACTTTTTTCTAGCTCCCGCAACGATTGCTGTCGGAAATTTGCTCGCTCATCCGCAAGGAGTAATGATGGGCGTCATTAACGGCAAATTTTATGGCGGAACAACGAATACCTGGGATCAATCGAATACCTATGGTATGTTTGGAACTTACGCGGATGGGGACTATGAATTGGCACCGGAAATTATATTGACAACCGTCGACAACAACTATAGTGTAATTGCTTTCGAAAAAAATAAAAAGCAGTTTATCCGAATCAATATGTATGGCAGTCCGATGTATTTTGGTACCCAGTATAGTCCCCTAAATACTGAAATTTTTGATCCGACAAAGGTGGGTATGGATCTGATTAAAATGGTACAGATCAATAACACAGATACCTACGCTTATGTGAAGGATGGTAGCGGCCAACTGTATGAACTGAAGTTCAATGCAAATTTTAACGGACCGTTTATGATTACGGCAATACATAAGAGACTCTTTATAAAACAAGAATGGATAAATACCGAAACAAAGATGGTGGCCACCCGCAATGGGTACATCTATGTGGCCTACAAAAATCAGGTGTTTCGCTATAATCCGCTCAATCAGCAGGTGGAACTGTTGAAGGCAGCCATCAAATCGGATGTCAGCCTGCTCAAACTGGATGATGATGAGAATACATTGATTGCGGGGGCAGAAGGCGCGCTGTATTATATAGATATCCGGGTAGGGAAAAACGGCGAGCTGCTTAAAACAATTGACGGTCTTCCCGGAAATCCCGTGGATATGACCTGGCGTAAGTAAAAAAAGAACAATATACAATCTAATTATATAAACATGAAAAATTTAAAAATAGCTGCCTTAGCGCTGGCATTTTTGCCCTTGACATTATTTGCGCAACAAGCCGGTTTTCAGATCAAAGGAACTGTACCACAAGCTTTCAATGGCAAAAAAGTGTATCTCGATTACACAAAAGATGGATTTCCAGCCTCGGATTCATCGGCTATTGTGGATGGCAAGTTTAGTTTCAAAGGAACGGTGGAGGAGCCAGCTTACTCCCGAATGGTGTTTGATCAGGACGGTAAGGGTAAATTGATCGCACAAAATATTGGCGATCGATTATATTTTTATTTGGGTAATGAAACTTACAACATGACCATCAAAGATTCACTGCGTACCGCTGCCATAAAGGGGGCGCCCTTGCATAACGCCTATGTCGCTTATTTAAATGAGATTGGCGGTGGTTTTATGGATATTATTGATGCGGGTAACAAGGCCTTTTCGGCCGTAAAGCAGGATGCTCCTGATGCCAATGAGCAGTATAAGGCTATCCATGAGAAGTTTGAGGCGCGATTTGAGGCGCGACGGGTTAAAGAGCTGGCATTTGCTGCCAAAAATCCCAATTCAATCTTTGCGGTGGACGCGCTTATTGATGCGGCCAATAAACGCAAGCTCAGTGAGATCGAACCTTTGTTTTTGAAGCTTTCCAAAGAGGTGCGTCAAATGACAAATGCGCGACAGTTGGAAGCACGTTTCCTAGCGGAGAGAAGTGTGAAAATCGGTAATAAGGCACCTGATTTTTCCCAGCCAGATACGGAAGGGAAATTGGTCAACGTATCCGATTTTAAAGGTCAGTATGTGCTGATCGACTTTTGGGCAAGCTGGTGTAGTCCCTGCCGTGCTGAAAACCCCAACTTATTGAAGGCATACAACAAATATAAAAATAAGGGCCTGGAAGTGCTCGCGGTTTCGCTGGATGATACAAAAGGAAAAAATGCCTGGTTAAAGGCCATTAAGGATGATGGATTGCCTTGGATACATGTCGCCGATCTAAAGGGCTGGAGCAATGAGGCAGCAGTGCTGTATGGCGTGCGTGCCGTACCGCAAAATTATCTGGTGGATCCTCAAGGAAACATTGTTGCTATCAATATCAAAGGTGAACTGTTACACCAGGAATTAGCCAAAATTTTTGGAAATTAAAGGACAACAGTATGTACTGTTATTGCCTTAAGCCATAAAGGATACTATTATTAGAACGAATGGCCATATCGATCATGGTGTGTATCACTATGGCTGATTATCTGTAAAGGCTAGGGATTGATTCCCTAGCTTTTTTATTTCGTTGTTTTTTTTAGCAATTTAAGCATGCTTGCCGCATAGTTTTTGCCTAGCTGCCGGTATCCCGCAGGACTGAAATGTAGTCCGTCGCCAATACCTGCACAGCCTTTGGAGGAGATGATATGGGCAGTAGGGATGGTAGCGGGCAGTGTCTGAATGATAGCGTTCATGCTTGCGCATTTACCGCCGGCTTCGGCCGAAAGGAGTTCGCCGGCAAGCAGCGGGACATCTTGGGCGCTCAGGTGCAAATCGCGCAGGAGGCTTTCATAGACTTTTTTTACTTTATTGGGCCATTGCCGATCGCCAGTGTTGGACTCACCCTGATGAAGCAAAATACCTTTGATAACACCTTTCTGCTGCGCCATCCTGGCTAGGGCTACCAGTCTCTGATAAGGATTGTTGTCATAGGCAGCAAGCATGGATTTCATCCATTCCGGTGACTTTGCAACATAACTTGCTGTGCTGTCCTGATCAAATAATTGAATATGACAGCCACCTACTGAAACGTTGATGACACCGACCTCAATATTTTTGGGAAGATTTTCTACAAGTGTTCGGCCAAAATAATCTGCAGGTGTAAGTCCGGTGTGGCAGCGTGTGAGTGGTGCCCGGGCCGGCGACCATTGGCCATATTGCCGCTCTAAATCGGGGCAATCTACTGCCGATAGTACCTTGAACCGTTCGATGGCCATGGTATCCTGGGGTTCGAATTTACCGTGCCCTTCCATATTGGATTGTCCAAAGCAAAGGTAAATATGGAAGTTTTTGTCTTGGGCGAACGCTGCTGTACCTGAAAAACCGTATAGAAGGAAGATCATTAACAGGATTTTAAATTGTGTTTGTCGCATGGTGAAGTTTTTCATGTGATTAAAATAAACTATTTCGCGGTAAGAATAGCTTACCGCGAAAAGATGACCTTTAGTTCATCGCTATAAATTTGAATTTAAACAACTGACAGGATGTACCATAGTAATCCCAAAGCTGCAGATTGGAGTTGCCATCCATCGTGCAGTTGGGTACATCCCAACCGCGTGTGGCATCTACCTTTGAGGTAATTTTGTAATAGCCATTAGCTACAGCTGTGACCTTCCAGGCCTGCGCATCATTGCCATAGTTCTGCCAGAGCCGGATGGCAGTTCCGAGTACATTGCTGTTACTTGTCAGATCGATGCAACGACTGCTTGCGCTTGCTTTGGAGACAAAGCGCCAGTAACCATTGCCTGCATCGATGGCTACCCAGCGCTGTGCGTTTGCACCATTTCGGGTCCAAGGTCTGAGTGCTGCACCGTTGGCATCTTCCCCTGATTTCAAATCAAGGACTTTGTTGGCATCGGTCTGAAATTCAATTTCGTAAATCCCATTGTTCACCAAGCTGGTGACGGTGCAGTTAGACATGGGGTAATTGGAGGCGGCATATTGCTGAAACCATTGTTTGCTCGGTGCAGCGCAGGCATCCCAATCGTTATTAAAGGCGGTGCCGGCATTGGGGTCGCCTTTATGGAGCAGGTCGTCGGGAGCAAGGAGGTTCCAGCTGACATTGCCAGACTGATCGACGATATATTTCAAATTTGCACCAAAACCATTACCACCAGCGGTGCCCGTAGATCCTGTGCCGAAAGTACCATATCCCTGTGGAGCCCAGTCGGTCTCTGTAATAGCGATTGGCGCAATGTCAGCAATAGGTTTGACATTGGTATTCCAGGCATTTTGGAAAGCTTGATAGGTATTGACACCGCCCCAATAACCGGGATAAATGTGTACCGCATAGCCAATGTTGCCACCCGTAATCTGGTTATTGACGTAGCCTTGGTAATGGGATTGCCAACCGGTACCGGGTATCCAGCAGACGTTGTTGGCTCCGTTGTTACGGATGATATTGACTAAGGGCTGAAAGAAATTTTTCAGCGCGGCAAAATGTTCATTTCCCGTCATTCCCCAAGTACCGTTCGTCCCAAGGATTTCAACAGGTTCGTTAGCCAATTCAAACATCACATTGTCTGCATTTTTTAGGGCAGTGTGCTGCGACAGAAAAGTCCATACGGTCTTGAGATAGGTATGATAAGCATCATTGACGGCGATACGGTGCGGACATACACCTGGAGGACGTAAGATGACATACATACCGCGGCTGCGGGCATGATTGATTAAGGGTACAATGACCTGGTCAGTGTAGGTAACCAGACGATTGTAGTTGAACCTTGAGATATCGTCTTCGGGAATGGGTGCACCTGGATCATTGGTCCAATAAGGATCAATATGCAGACGGATATAATTGAGGTACCAACCGTCGGCGGCGCTGCTGAGCTTGTCCATGACCGCCTTGTTGTAATTGAGTGCGCCCTGCACATTGTAATTGTCCCAGGTGCAGTAGCCCGAGTTGGCTCCATACTGACAGCCATTGAACCAAGGGCTTGGTGTAATGGCTACCCCGTGCAGGACAATATTATTGTCACAGGGATCTTTGAGGTACTTGCCACCGACATGTAGGGTAGGGGTTGGCCGCGGCCAGCTTGTAACGGCTTGCGCGGAAACATTGGATTTAAGACTTCTTTCGGATTCGCTGATCAATGTTTTTTCTTCCAGCCGCGAGCAGCTGGAAAAAATAGCTAATAAAAAGATCAGCAATAACCACATGTTGTTTGTTCTCATAATTTACATATTTAAAGGGTGATTAATGATCTTATTTTTTAGCTGACAATGCCTCAGCAACAGCCTGATAGGCTGGCTTTCGAACAAATCCTTCGGTCCATAAGCCGATGGGCTCTCCACGTCGCCAGAATGAACCCTCTTGGTCTGGACTATCCAACGGGCTCCATAGGGTGATACCGTACTGTTTATCCTTGGGAATGATCTCGAGGTATTTCTCAATGACAAACTTGTATAAGTCAGCCTGTTTCTGATACATTTCAGCTGTTGCATTGCTGGTCTTTATGCCGTTTCCAAGGCCGATATCGAGCTCAGACACTTTAATCAGCTTGCCTGTTGCGGCCAATAGATTGAACATGCTGACGATTTGGTCTTTACTGGTATTGATATCGATGTGCATCTGGGTGCCGATTCCATCCACTTTGGCCCCTTTGCCTTCGATGTAGCCGACATAGGCGATGAGCCCTTTACATTTGTTGCCACTGCCTTCCAAGCCATAGTCATTGATGAAAAGGAGATCATTGGCATTACCATATTTGCGGGCAAACTGGAAGGCTTTCACGGCATAATCTTTACCCAAATAATCCTGCCAGTAGAATTCATCATCCGCCAGATCGGTTTTGCCGACTCCCGTCTTTAGGGCATATTGGTCGGGCCAGTCGGACATCGGTTCGTTGACTACGTCCCAAGCCTTGATGTAGCCTTTGGTTTTCTCAAGCATGCCGGCAATAAATGTCTCCAGCGCTTTCGCGAGAATGGCTTCTTTCTCGGCAGGGGTTTTCTCGATCGTGCTGCCCCCAGGGCTTCCATAACCTTCGCCATTGGCGGACTGCGCTCTGGAGGAATTGTTTCCCCAGCCAAACCAGCCATCAATATTGTTTTCAAAATCACTGTTGGCAATAAGGCTTGCCGAATTACCTGTTTTTGTCAGCACGACTTTGTCGATGAAAATAGTTCCATCATATTGACCAAAATTGATGATAAAACGGTTACGCGCTGCAGTTGCGGTGACTTTGAGTTCGTATTCTTTGTAGCTTGTTGTTAATGCCAATGAACCCATATTGTCGCCCGTATAATTGGAGGTGCTCTGCAGATCGATACCAATGTTGCCCGCTTTACTGCCCCGGGCTACAATCTTCAATACATATTCTTTCCCTATTTCCGTTGGGTTAATGTCTGTGGCTGTCTGTGCTTCCCAGGCATTGACAACAGAGGGATTGCTCATTTTTAGTGCATGTCCCGCTAGAGCTGGTCCTCCAGAACCTGGTATAACCACAGGAGCTATTAACTTATTCAGATAGGCGGCATTCTGTCCCGAATGCCAGCACAACGTGTGGCCATACAGTGCCATGTTGTTTTCCTGTGCAGCTGTGATCAGCTGTTCTACACGAGATAGATTCAGGCTTCCGTCGGCTTGCACAATGGAACCATGCTTCATTTCATAGCCCATCACCATTTCTTCGAAATTACGATTAGCCAAGCGGTAGAGTACTCCTTTATTAAAATAATCGTTCATATTGAGCGCGACACCAAGTTTAAATGCGGGGTTTGCCTGTTTGTCTAAATAAGTTTTCAGGGGATTGTAGGCATTTATATCTTCCTGCGCCAGCACTTCCTGCGGTTTATCAACAGCAAATTCCAAGGGTTGATATTTGGAGCAGGAACTCCAGACAGTGCCGAGCGAAAGTAGGATGACGATAGTTTTATTGATTTTTTTCATCGTTGTTCGTTATTGAATTGATACTACTTTTTGACGGGCGTAAAAGTTTCCATTTTTACGGATCGGTCCCGCATAACGAGGGTATCCTTGCTTGTGACGGTCATTTGTGCCATATCGATCGTGTAGGATAGATATAGTGCATCTCGGTCTGCATTGCCCCAGCTGTTTTTTTCGCCCCGTTTGACGAATTTTCCACTTCCGGTAGCTGATACGCCGGCACTAGCTGAGCTAACACTGCAATTGTTGTCGTCGTCAAAAGATAGGTTCAGATTGACATTGATATTGACATCACCTGCTCCCTTAAAAGATAGGGGCAAGACTGATTTCTTAAGTGCTGCCGTACTGATGTTTTTGACTTCATCTTTTTCGACGTAGGCCTGATGCCTGACAACGCTTTTTGTCAAGCTACTGTTGGCGCCTTTGCCAACGATCTGATCGGTACCGCGGCGAAGGTAATTGCCATGCCAGGGATTGATATATTTGAGGGCATAGAAGATAAAATCTTTCGGTGCAGCGTCCCAGTCGGATGC
This sequence comes from Sphingobacterium sp. Ag1, assembly GCF_000988325.1. Classification (NCBI taxonomy): domain Bacteria; kingdom Pseudomonadati; phylum Bacteroidota; class Sphingobacteriia; order Sphingobacteriales; family Sphingobacteriaceae; genus Sphingobacterium; species Sphingobacterium sp. Ag1. The sequence continues at coordinate 442,808 of NZ_LBGU01000043.1, forward strand.
AATTGCCCTATTGGCGGTCTGTAATGAGGTTTTACCGGAGAGTATTGAATCGGCATTGACAACCTTTGTCATCCGGAGCGGTAAAACGTAATAGGTTTCCAACGACTTGGGGTCGGCAAAAAACGCGTCGGTCAGCTGTACCTCCACACCGCCCGTGAGGCTACCGCTGGGAATGCTGATCTGGTTGCTGGCAAGCTGATAATAATTGTCAGGCAGTGCGGTAACAGCCTGCCCATTTGGGTAGTGAAGCCCATTTGTGAGACTGTTGTCGACAACGAAGTCGATACGAATATCTTTTTTGTTGTTGTACACGCCGCCTGTAGTTGCCATGACTTTGACCTTATGTTGGTTGTCGAGGCTATTGTCAAAGATGTCTTCGCCCAGGGTCACTGTTCTGACCGGTGTCTGATAAGCGAAGTATACCGATTGAAATTCAAAGTCAGGGAACTCCCAGTCGTTATTTTTGCAGGACGCCAAACTTACTAAAGCCATTGCGTACAGGATATTGATTTTTTTCATCGTGTGCATGTTAAGTTTAATTCCAACCTATATTTTGTACAAGATTGCTGTATTTAAGTACCTCGCTGTACGGGATTGGGCCGTAATTCATATAGTTTTCATAGAGTCTATTCTCGACAGGTATTTCGGTATAGCTGTTGTTGTTGATACTCATGCCCTTGGCGGCGACATTGATATCCATTTTCCAACGGCGAAGATCCCAAAACCGGAATCCTTCAAAGCAAAGCTCCAGTCGGCGTTCGTTTCGGATCAGCTGCCGCATTTGATCTTTATTGTTTTTGACTTGCTCCAGGTAAGGGTCGCCATTGTTGGTGCCTACACCTGCACGCCGGCGAATAGCTTTGATGATGTCGTAGGCCGAGAACGTAAAGGTACCCATACCTGTAGGTCCCCAAGCTTCATTGGCCGCCTCGGCATAGGCCAGATACATTTCCGTCATGCGTATACGCGCGTTGAAGTGCATTTGTTGCGTAGAAGATGAGGGGTTGAGGTTGACATCCTGACGCAGGAGCTTTTTCAGGTAATAACCGGTTCGTGTGGATGTTTCGACTTTGTTCAAGCCGTCATTGGTCGGACTATTGGCTGTCGTATTGATCGCTGAATTGCTCACACCTGCTGTCGCACTATTGACAATGATATAGGTCTTCAATCGTGGATCCCGTTTATCGTAAGGATTGGCTTTATTGTAGGCCGAATTGGCATCGGCAATGGGATAGCCATTTTCCATAGGGAAGGCATCGACCAGGTTCTGCGTTGGGTTGAGTCGGCCTCTACCGAATAATGTTGGCGGAAAATGATCTTGTTCCATACTGTTACTATTTCCTTTGTCTGTACGCCAAAGAATTTCGGCCGGATTGGAGCCGGAGGTTAAACCGTCGACCACCTCTTTATTGTACCAGGTAAATCCTTTAGGGTCGATCCCACTGACACCGCCTTTGGCTTGGATGACCTGCCCCGCATAGATCGCGGCTTGCTCCCAGGTCGTTTTACTCCCTTCACTGTATGCTGGACTTGCTGCTAATAGCGCTGCCCTGGCACGAATAGCCTGTGCAATGCGCTTGGTCATCCGTAATTTAAACGTGGAGCCAAATACGCGATTGTAATCATTGGCGTTTACGGTTCCCGCATATTTAACTGGAACCTGGCTATCGCTTGCTATATTTTCATAATCCATCGGCAATAGATCCTCTGCTTTGTTGATGTCGTCGTACAATTGCTGCATACAGGCTTCAAATGAGGCTCGGGGTTGATTGAAATCCGAATTGACGGTCTCAGGAGTCAAATGGATCGGAACGCCCAATATCTCTCCAGTGCCTGACTTGCCGGCATGCGCCTGTAGGAGATGGAACATAAACAGTGCACGAAGGCCATAGGCTTCGCCTTTCATCCGGTCGTTGAATAGGGCGCTAACTTTTGGCTCCATGGCCCATTCAACCTGGTCCGTTAAGGACAGAAAATTGTTCAGGTATTGTATGGCCGAATAGCTGTTGCGCCATTGATCAAAGGGGTTGTTGATACTTGTCCACTGGCCGGTTGCCGTTTTTAGAAATGTATTGTTCTTATCGTTGCTCACCGCATTGTCGGTCGCAACGTCATCAAAGCTGTAGCTATTGCTTGGAATTCGGTTGTATCCGTTTAAAAGCAATCCCTGAGCATATAACGGGCGGCTATTGGCCGTTTCAATTTCAAGATTATTCTCGAGAGCCGGTTCAAACATATCTTCGCAGGAAGAAAATAACAGGCTGCTCGCGATGGCTAGCGTTAATAGTTTTTTCATCATTCTCATTTTAAATATTCATGATTAAAATAGAGCCTTTAGGCCGACGTTGAAAAATCGCGTTTGAGGCGCTTGTCCGATATTCAATTGCATGATTTCTTTTTCCTTTGCAATCATCAACAGATTGGATCCGTTGGCGTAAATACCTAATTCATGGATAAATTTGGAACTGAGTATACGTTTGGGGAAATCGTAGGAAAGCTGCACTTTGGACAGGTTGATGCGATCCGTCTTATAAAGCCAAAAATCTGAGCTTCGAAAGTTGTTATCACTGTTGAAGGTAGTTAGGCGTGGATAAGTAGCGGTTTCTTTGGTCGACTCTGTCCAGCGGTCGCGCACGACCACGGAATATTTATCCTCCGCATCTACCCAAAAGTAAGAACTGTTTTTCATGGCCTTGGCACCAAACTGGCCTGTGGCGGCAGCAAAAAGGGTGAAGTTGTTCCATTTGACCGTCAGGTTGAGTCCTAATGTAAGTGGAGCTCCGCTCCATCCGCCTTTGCCCAGATAAACTTCGTCACGCGTATCAATCGTGCCGTCCCCGTTTTGGTCTTTATACTTAATATCACCCGGTTTTACTTCACCAAATGAAGAGAAGGCCGAATTGTCAATGTCGGACTGGCTCATATAAAAACCATCATGCTGTAAACCCCATAATGCATCGAGCGGTTTCCCGGCTTTATTTTGATAGCTAAACTGATAAAGTTCGTCCCTTTTTACGGCCTTTGTCGTATAGTACATCCCATTGAGTCCCAGTGATACAAAAGTTTGGTTTAACTGTTTGTTCAGATTGACTCCAAAGTCTACACCCCGCCGTTCGTCACTGTTGTAATTGATAAAGGGAAGATCCGAATAAACAGGCCAACCTGTCGTAAAATACATCGGGTATTGCGTTGCCGCTTGCACCAAACCACCGCTCATGCGGTTAAAAAAGTAGGATGTATTGAAAGTGATCAAGTTATTGTAAAGTCCACCTTCAAGGCTGATGTTAAGTTCCTTGCGTTTTGGAAATTTCATGTTTGGATTGTCGCCTCTCCGTCGGTCGAAAGAGTGCACCAATGCGCCATCCGCCCAGCTATACCAGGCCCCATTGTTGTAGGTATAATAGCCTTGATACAGGAAATAATCGCTAATGTCCAGATCCGTGTTTAAGATCCCCGCCGAAGCGGACAACCTTAGGTCATTGACAACTTTGCTATTGACAAGAAAGTTTTCTTTTGACAGGCGCCAGGCAAGGGCTAATGTCGGGGAGAGGGCCTGTCTGTTCCCCTGCGGTAATTTTGCCGAATGGCTATAGGCGCTACTAAAATCAACATAATATTTACCGGAATAGTTGTAGCCTAACTGTAGCCCTAGGTTGGCATTACTGAGTTTATGGTAACTGCCGGAGGCAGCGATCTGAAATGCATTGGCCAATAGGATTGCCGAAAGATGGTGGTTGTTATCGTAGGTGCGGTTAAAGTTTAAGGATCCATTGAGTCCGATGGTCTGCCGATAGGTGCTGCCGCTGATGTTTTGCAAGCCCGAAATGCGGTCATCCCCATATTTTGTAAGGCTACTGATTCGATCTTTTCCGTCATAGTTGTTCCATGAAGCTTGATATACTGCATAATTGTTGTTGTAGGCCTGATTGTAATTGGACTGATAGTCCACGGCGAGGTTGGTTTTGAAAACCAATCCTTCCAGGATATTTTTCAAGTCAAAATTCAAACCTGTATTGAATTGAAACTGGCGGTTAAGATAGCGGTTGGTGCCACCGGCATAAATGTTAGCAAAGGCATTGGTCTGATCCAGCTGACTTCCCCCCAGAAGGTATTTACCATCGATGAGAAAATTACTATTGTTGACATACACCATCGAATTGATGTCACCTTCTTCGATCATATCGATCGGGATGAGTGGGGAGAAGCGATGCGGCCTAGCGATGGCGGCTGCTCCCCAATAATCTGCGTTGACTCCTTTTAACATGTAAAAGCTGGCCGAAGCGTCCACATTGAGCGAGATCATTTCATTGACTTTGACGTCGATGTTGCCACGCATATTAAATCGATTGGCACCACCATTTTTCTTGGCCTGTCCAAAATTGAGCATAGACCCTTCAGACCAAAAACCAAAGTTGGTATAATATTGTGCCCGCTGATTTCCGCCTGAGATTTCGGCGGTGGCATCGTAGCGATTATAATGATCCTTGATATAGTCCGAGGAATAATAATCAACATTTGGGTAGCGGAAAGGGTTTGTTCCGGCTGCATGTTGGTAGATGGTTTCGGCACCGTAGAGTGCCGAGAGACCGTCATTTTGCCGGGCCTCGTTGTATAACGTCATATATTCGGCAGAGCCCAGGTATTGCGGATAACTGACCGCCGTGTTGATACCGCTATTGGCCCTGATTTTTATCTGCTGACCCCCAGCTTTTCCGCGTTTGGTGTTAATGCTGATTACTCCTTTTGCCGCCCGACTACCATAGAGTGCAATGGCATTGACTCCTTTTAGGACACTGATCTGATCGATCTCGGTCGGCATAACGTTATTGGCGTCGCGCGGAAATCCATCCACTAAGACCAGATAACCGCTCATCCCCCAGATATTACCGTTATATCCGGAAATAAAGGCATCGAGATTTTCCAGACTGTAGGTGTTGTAGCTCTTGTCGAGCAATTGTGGGATGTTGATGGACTGGACATTGCCCATGAGGTCTTTTTTCTGAACTTTCCGGAAAGCAACTTGTACAAGTGTTGTACTGTCTTTGCCGATACTATCCTGAAGACCAGTTTTCGAACATGTTGAATGTGTATTTTTATATTGTCCAATGGTTGGATTAAGCGATTCTTTGGCCATTCCTTCCGTGGTGGCAATCCAGCTTAATCCAAGACATAGTGCTATACTTAATTTTTTGTACTTCATTTTTTAAATGATTAAATGAAAAACTCGTTACCAGCCTGGGTTCTGATAGAACTCGGGATACATATTGACATCTCTGACCTTTAGTGGCAGCCAATAATGCTTGCTCGTAAATTTGCGTTCCAGAATAACGTTCTCTTGAATATTGACTACGCGATTTTGAGACGGATCTTGGTTGTTAAACATACCTGCTCGATCAAACGAAACTGCTTTCTTTAAGGTGTAAGGCGCTTCGGTCAATAACAACCAACGGCGCAGATCATTAAAACGGTGACCTTCGAAGGCAAGTTCCACAGCACGTTCGCGACGTAGCTCGGGAAGCAGGGCGGCCGCGGAGCTGAGAAATTTGCTGTCTACATGGCCCACACCGGCGCGATCGCGTACGATATTGATGGCATCGACAGCTGTTTTACCGTAATTGTCTGCTTTGCCCGTAGCCGAATTGGAAGCCATTAGGGCAGACTCGGCATACATCAGATAGACATCAGCAAGACGCATGTAAGGGACGTAAATATGAAGATTGGTACCGTAGCTGTAGGCTTGATCATATTTATTGGATGTTAAAGGGATAAATTTGCGTAAGACGTAGCCTGTCTGACTTCCGGTACGGGTATCCCGATAGCTGCCACCTGTGAATAGATTGGCATAGCGGTTTTTTTCTTCTGATGCCGACATATTTCCCTGTACGACTTTTGTGCCGTCAAAAATAATGTCCTTATAAAAGCGTGGGTCGCGATCTTTCCAGGGGTATTCGGCATTGTATCCCGACTCCGCATCGGACTGGGTAATGTCCTTGATTGGTAAGCCGCTTTTCATGCCATAGTAATCGACATAATTTGCTGTTGGGTTAAACTTAAGGTCGCCATCTCCAACCTCCAGTGGAATATATTGTTTGCTTGTTCCCCAGTTAGACACCCAAGCGTCAATATAAGGGCCTCTGAATATGGCCTCTGTACTACCTGGCATGGCCCAGTTTTGTCCCGTGGTGTAAAAGTTTAAATGAATATTGGCCAGGGGTACCAGTGCATAATTTGTCTGGCCGCTCTCCACAAGGGACAGCAATTCGCCAAAGGCCTGGGCAGCTTTTTTGCAGTAATCAGCCTGATAGGTTTTACTTCCGGTGGACTGAAAATTCATCAGTGGACTTCCTGCCCAAAGGTAGTTTTTGCCAAGATAGGCCAGTGCCATGATTTTATTGATGCGCAACTGGTTTTTACCGAGTGTACGCTTTCCTGCGGTTGTATTGTCCCAGTCGATCGGCAAGAGGTTGGCCGCTTCTCTAAAATCGGCTGCAGCTAGGTCTGCACAGGCCTGGTAGCTAAGTCTTGGCAACCGGAGCTTTTCGTCACTTGGGAGTACATAATTGATGTACGGCATACCGCCAAAGTATTCCATCAACCGGTGGTGAAACCAACCCCTGAAAAATAACAATTGCCCTTTGATCAGGTTTCTTTCCTCCTGCGTCGCTTCGGTCAGTTTATCGATATTCTCTAGGCCAAGGCTTATTTTACGAAGGCCAAACCAGGAGGCACTCCATAGATCTCGGAAGGCACGATTGGCAAATACATCGTCGTTTCTGGTGGTAAAATCACCCTGATCCATCCAACCGGCACCCCAACCGTCGAATTCCCTTTGCCAACCCCAAAAATTGCCTTGATCGATCTTGTTTACGTAATGAAAGTTGTTCGCTGTGGAAGTTATTTCATCTTCACCCCAGTTCCAGGAGTTGGTCCAGTAGTTGTTGCTGAAATTGACTACACAGTTGTACAGTTCTTCAGTATAACCCTGAAAGTTGATAAAGTTTTTAAATGCTTCTTTGGATGATACATTCGACTGTTCCTCTTTGTCTAGATATTTATTGCAGGATAGTAGTGAGGCAGTGGACCACAGTACACCCGTTATAAAGATTACCTTAAAATATTTTTTCATCTGTCTAATTGCTTTAAAAAGTAATGTTTGCACCTAGATTGAAACGCTTTACCGTAGGATAGGCTCCTTGAGAAGCCCAACCGGTACCGGCGTAATTGGATTCTCGGTCATCCGGCATTTTCGACCAGAAGACCAGGTTGTTGCCATTCAGGAATAGGCGGAGATTCTGTAGACCCAGGCGTTTGATTACGCCGGATTCGCGATTAAAATTGTAAGCAATTTCTGCTGTCTTCAATCGAATGTATGAACCGTCAAACATATATCTGTTGCCAGGGGCGTAGCTGCTTGACTGGGATAACCACCGGGGGAGTGGTACATCCGCATTGATATTGTCCTTTGACCAATAAGAGCCCTCATCGTAGGCCAAATTTAGCTGTCCCGAGAAACTATTGAAGACAACCTGACGCGTCACATTGTTGACGGCATACCATTGTGTCATGACACTGAAATTCTTCCAGTCAAACCCAATCGTACAATTGTAGGTGTTTTGTGGAACGGAGGGAAAGGCATAAGGAATATTGTCTTTGGCATCGATAATACCATCGCCGTTATAGTCCAGGATGTGGTAATTGCCGGGAAGCTTAGCAAGGTCATTGCTTTCATGTATGGTGCTGCCATACAGTTCATCCCAGGTATTATAATATCCGGAGCTAACATAGGAATAGGTTTGACTCACCTGTTTGTTATCCGGTTTTTGATATTCGGGTAGCAACTCAGGTGCATCGGCATTAATGACTTTATCCTTGGCATGAGTAAAATTGACATCGGCCCATATCCGCCAATCGGGGTTAAGTTGTTTATTGAATTTCAGTTCGACCTCATAACCTTTATTTTCTACCTCTCCAAGGTTGGCCGTTGGAGCCTCGACTCCAAAATAGGATGGAATAGACCGACCGCCACCTGTGATAAGCACATTCGTCCGATGATCTTTGAAGAAGTCTACCTTTCCGGAAATCTGTCCATTGAACAGTCCGAAATCTACGCCGAAGTTTAATTTCTTCACTTTTTCCCAACGGATATTGGGGTTTCCAAGCACATTTTCTTTATACCAGATGTAAGGACTGGTATTTCCATCCGAGTAGGAAAACCGGCCGTCTACCCCCATTCCTGAAGTACCGCCATAAGCCCATTGCGTTAAATAAAGAAACTGTCCACCACCACTATCGTCGCCAATATCCCCATAAGAGCCACGCAGCTTTAAGGTGTTCAAAAAGGATAATGGCTTCATAAACTCTTCTTCCGAAACTAACCAGCCAATACCACCTGAATTAAAAAAGGCAAATCTGTTTTCGGGGGCAAATTTCTCCGATCCTGTGTATGCGCCGTTATACTCCAGCATATATCTGTTTTTATAGTTGTAGGTCGTGCGGAATACCCAGTCTTCGCGATAGGAGGGAACGGTGCTCCCCCTACCGTATTGATTTCGGTTGACAAGTCCCATTGCCGAAATATTGTGGTGTTGAGCAATGGTTGTTGCATAATTTAATTGTAGCTGATAAAATAATCTTCTGTAAGTGGCTCTGTCGTCGACAAATCCTGCTCCTGTTGTCCAGTCAATACCCTCCACAAAATCAAATCTATTGGTGCCATCGAAAGGGATCTGATAGGTAGGAAGTCCAGTTTTGGGATCTATCCACTTGCTCTGCGTGTTATTATTCGCGTCGTTGATACCACGATTGGCTTCAACAAAAGTGTTATCCAGCGAGAGCGTTCCCCGTATATTGAGCCCTTTTGCTAAGAACTTAAGATCCTGTTCCAGTGTGAAATCGCTTGTAATGCGACTTGTAGTTGTATATTCCGTTCCACTGATGGCCAGTACACGCGCGGAGTTTATTCCGGCATTCGGGTTTGGCGCATTAAATCCCCAGGTGCCATCGGAATAACGTGGATAAATAACATCCGGCGCTACGGTGTAGGCTGCAATCCAATAGGAATAATTATTGCCGCCACCAAACGGACTTTTTCGGACACCGCGGGAGCCCGCAAGATTCGTTGAAAATTTTGTTGTTGGCGTAAGCTGGAAATCCAGATTCGAACGCACGTTGAGCCGGTTAAATCCATAGCCTGCTTTATACCCTCTGGCGTTTTCAAACTGGCGGAACATATCACCTTCGTAGAGATAATCTGCATTGGCAAAGTATTTGACAAATGGTGTACCGCCGGCAATATTAATACTGCTATTTTGCGAAAATGCTTGGCTTTTAAAGAGTTCTTTTGCCCAATCGGTATTTACATAGCGCTCCCGTTCCGTTTGGTCGGCCGGGAAACGGTATTTATTGATAATATCCTGTGGTGAATAATCGGCCCAACTGGCAGGGTTAATGCCTAATTCATACTCAATCACTTTATTGCGTAGCATCAATGCATCGTATGAATCCATTTTGCCCGGAAGCTGGGAGACGGTCTTAACAATGTTGTTTACGGTACCGCGGATCAGCATTTGCCCTTCTTTCCCTCGCTTGGTGGTGATTAAAATAACGCCGTTGGCTCCTCTGACACCATACACGGCGGTTGCTGATGCGTCTTTGAGCACGGAAATAGTTTCGATGGAACTGATATCAACAGCGGATAATGGTCGTTCCACCCCATCGACCATGACTAATGGGTCGGTATTATTCCAGGTACTGCGTCCGCGGATCACAATACGGGGGTCTTCTTCCCCCGGCATACCGGTACTTGCCGTGGTAATGACACCGGGCACATTACCGGTCAATGCCGCTCCTACACTAGAAACACCACCTGCGCGCTCGAGTATTTTACCGGAAGTTTGCGCAATGGCGCCAACAACGGTTTCTTTTTTCTGACGACCGTAACCGACAACAACGGTTTCCTCGATTTCGATAGACTTGTCGGTTAACTGTACTTCCACCGTGTTCTTATTGTGGATATCCACTTCGAGTTGACCATATCCTAGTTTGGAGATGGTCAATAAATTAATATCGGCAGGGACTTGGATCGTGAAAACTCCATTGTCATCGGTAGCCGTGGCTAGTGAGGTGCCCTTTACCCTGATGGACGCGCCGCTCACCTTTTTATGGTTACTATCGACGACAATACCCCTTATCTGCCTTTTGGCTTGGGCGTAGAGTGTCGCTTGTCCCATGTAAAGTAGGAACAGCAGTAAAGTGAACGGTTTAGCTATGCCCCATAGCTTTTTCCAATGCCTTACTTGTGTGATTGTACATATAATCATCATCGCATGTTGATTGATAAATAGGTTGAAGAATTATTGGTTAAATTTTCTTGAATTGGTTAGGTATAATGATACCTGTTTCGTGCGGTTCATTTGGCAAAAATGAACCGTCATTTAAGGACTGTTCTGTGCTATCATATTTTTGTTTAATAATTGGTTATTTCTCCCGGTCTTAATTATATCGCAACCGGTTGCATCATTGAGACACAATTTCCCCATCAATGGGAGATGCCTTTCAAAGCAGTTTATAATTGTAGACCAAAGCTAGCCATTGTAAATTCGCAGGGATAGCAAGAATGTTTAAATGAAGGATAAGAATGTCAAAAATGACAGTCAGTGGTGTATAAATCGTTGTGAAGACTAGTTTGGAAGGGATTAATTTGATAATTTAGTTGCTCACCTCAAGTTTTTGTGGTGGGATGATATACCTAAAGATATGATACGGATTTTACTGGCATTAAGCTGGATGCTGCTGACGTTGTTTTCATACGGGCAAAACCAGCCTGTAACATTTCAACGCTATTCTTCAAAAGACGGACTTTCCTCCAATACGATCTATAGTATCTATCGCGATAGCTATGGTTTTCTTTGGCTGGGGACAGAAGATGGACTGAATCGTTTCGACGGACGTCATTACAGTGTCTATCGCTATGATGCGAATAAAGCAAACAGTTTAATGGCAAATCATATTTCAGCCTTAAATGAAGACAAAAAGGGAAGGATATGGATCGGTACAAATGGGGGTGGTTTAAGTTATTATGATCGGGAAGCTGACCGTATACGGTCGTATAATCTTACACCCGATGGTAAATGGCTCAGCACGGCGATTAACGCAATTGATCAGGATGCAAAAGGAAATATTTGGATCGCTTCTTATGGTGCTCTGTATATTTTGGATGTCAATGATCTACAAAAGAAGATGGATCCAACCTATCGACGTATTGTGGAAATGTTTGCGGGTAAAGTGACAGGATGTGTCTTTCGCGATCGACACAGCAACATGTGGGTGTCGTCAGAGAATGGAATTTTTCGTATCTCAGCAGATTTAAAGACCATCAAACGTTTTGAAGTTCTTACGGAGCAGGAAGGTTATGGGAATGGGGTTGAAGTTACTTCCATTGTTGAAGATGATAAAGGGAGAATCTGGATCGGGTCTATGCTCGGACTTAAATATTTAAGCCCGGGCGATGTTCTGTTCAATAAATTTGGGGCAGGCGTGGGAAAAGCTGTTTTGAGTAGCCCACGCATTTATACCTTGTGTTATAATCAAAAGCGGGACTTATGGATCGGAACGGACAATGGTCTTGATATACTTAATACCAATGATTTTACAGTTCGGACCTTTAAGCCTGACTTAAGTAATGTTCATAGCCTTTCTCATAAATCGATACGGTCTATATTTATGGACAACAGTGGAATCTACTGGATAGGTACATTTCAGGGGGGCTTAAATAAATTCGATACCAATTTAAGTCAGTTCAGTTTAAAAAGTCTGGATTTCCTGGAAGGTATGACTGGAGACCCAGCAATGGTGACCTCTTTTGCGGCCTATCAAAGTAAGATCTTTTTGGGAGTTGACGGTGGTGGTATTTGGAAATACGATCGAACGACTGACCGATTGTCATCCGTTGCGCTTTCTGCCAGCCTGCCTAAAGATCTTACAGTACTGGCCTTGGAAAGAAAACTCGATGAGCTTTGGATCGGAACTTATCAGCAAGGGGTGATGCGTTATGACCTCACTTCAGGGAATCTCAAAAGATACACCGTTGGTAATCGGACAGACAACTTGAATAATAATGATATTTTTTGTTTGAAAGTTGACTTTCAGGGAAATACATGGGTTGGGACAAATGGAGGCGGTGTGAATATCATCCAAAAGGGAAGTGGAACTGTCAAAAAATACAAACGGGAAGAACACTCAGACGATGGGATGGAGTTGCCAGGGAATTTTATACGTGCCCTAGCTGAAGACCAGGGTCACAACATGTGGATAGGGACGTACGGCTCGGGTCTGGCGATGTATGATCCTTTGAAAAAAAGCGCTACACTTTATGATAAAGCAAAAAATAGGCTTCCTAGCAATTATATTTTAGCTATACATGCAGATAAAAACGGGAATCTATGGGTCGGAACAAACGGTAACGGGGTAGGTTTGCTACGAAAAGGGAAAGCACTATTTGAAACGCTTTCCGAGAAAGATGGGTTAGTGAATGGTGCTATCCAGAGTATTATTGAAGATGATAGAGGGCGGATTTGGTTTTCAACGAACAAAGGCTTGAGTTGTTATTCTCCAACACAGCATACGTTTAAAAATTATTCAAATGCAGTTGGATTGCAAGACGGCGCTTTTATGCTTGGGGCGTCGTTAAAAACGGATGACGGAGAAATTTACTTTGGCGGACAGAAAGGGTTTAACCATTTTTATCCCGCTCATTTAAAAACCAACAGTAATCCTGCCAAGGTCGCGTTAACGGATCTAAAAATTGACAATGTGATCATTCAGCCTACCGAAAATGGTCCGATACAACAGTCTCTGTTGACTGCCGATCGCATCAACCTGAAGTATAAGCAGAATTTTTCAATTTCTTTTGCGGCATTAAACCTTACCGTGCCGGAAGACAACAATTATGAGTACCGTCTCGTCGGTTTTGACAAAAACTGGATTCGAAACGGAAAGGAAAACAGTGCTTATTATACAAATTTAGATCCTGGAGACTATGTTTTTGAGGTACGCGCAAGCAACAATGATGGTATTTGGAATAAGGAAATCAAATCGATAGCGATACACGTTGCGCCACCGTTTTGGCGTACAATTTATGCCTATTTATTTTATGTGCTAGCCTTTGTTGCGGTGCTGTTGTCCATCAGGCATCGTGGGATTCAAAAGTTAAAGCAAAAATTTGCGCTCGAGCAGGAACGTATCCAGGCGCGGCAGCTTATTGAGCAACAGAAAAGGGATGCAGAGACCAAACATCAATTGGATGCGATGAAAATTAGGTTTTTAACTAATTTAAGTCATGAATTCCGCACACCAATCTCTTTGATCATGGGCCCTATAGATGCATTGGTTGCTAAAAATAAAGATAGTAAGCTGGGGGAACAGCTTAATTTGATCAGCCGTAACGCGCGCCGCCTGTTGAATTTGGTCAATCAGTTACTTGATTTTCGAAAAATGGAATACCATGAACTGAAATTGCAGGATGAGGCTGGCGAGTTGGTCACTTTTGTCCAGGAAGTATATCGCTCATTTCAGGATATGGCCTTACAAAAAGGGATAGATTATTCTTTTTACCCTTGCCAGGATAAATTATATTGCCGATTTGACCGTAACAAGGTTGAGCGTATTTTGTTTAATTTGATCTATAATGCTTTCAAATTCACGAAAAAAGGTGGGGATATCGCCGTAAGTATATCTTCGGTAAATATGGTCAATAAAAAGCTGCATGTTTACCTTGAAGTGCGCGATACAGGTATTGGCATTCCTGAGCAGCTGCAGAAGTCGATATTTGAAAGTTTTTTTCAGCATGATAATGAAGGTAAGGTGGCGAGCCAAGGTTCAGGAATCGGACTGTCAATTGCACAATCATTTGTTCAGATGTATCATGGCGAGATTTCGGTAAGCAGTCAACCTGACAGCGGAAGTGTCTTTAAGTTTGATCTATGGTTGGATCAAGCTGATCCAGTTTACGAAGGTGTGCCTGAACCAGAAGCGATCGCTTTGGCACAACCTGCGGAGCTTAGACAATGCCCACTTGTGTTGATTATTGAAGATGATGAAGATTTTAGGTATTACCTCAGCGAGTCTTTAAAAGAGTATTATCAGATTATCGAGGCTACCAACGGTAAGGATGGCTGGCAAAAAGCACTTTTCCATCATCCTGACCTTGTGGTGAGCGATGTACAGATGCCGTATATGAATGGTATGGAATTTTCACAGAAGCTTGCACAGGATAAGCGGACAAAACATATCCCTGTTGTTTTGCTAACGGCTTCGCAAGTCGATAATGGTCTTGTCTGTGGCCTTGAGTCTGGGGCGGTGGGTTACCTGACCAAACCCTTTGATATGGATGTACTGGTGGCGAAGGTTAACAGCCTGCTCCAGCTGAACCAAGCATTCAAGGAAGTCTATAGTAAACAGGTATCTATTGTAGCTCCCGAAATGACGATTAAGTCCGAAAAAGATAAATTTTTACAAAAAGTGCTCAAATATGTGCACGATAATATCGATAATCCACAACTTTCGGTAGAAGCGCTGAGTGCCCACACATCGATGAGCCGAGCCTCCCTATACAATAAGTTGCTGGAACTTACGGGAATGTCACCTGTAGATTTTATACGCTCGGTAAAACTAGAAAAGGCTGCAGGCTTGCTTGAAAAAAGTGATAAGTCCATTTCTGAAATTGCTTACGAGACGGGATTTGCCAATCCAAACTATTTTACAAAAGTCTTTAAAGCGAAATATCAAATGACACCAAGTGAATATATCCAATTGCAAAAAAGCACATCCGTGTAATAAGCACAAAATTGTCGTTTAAAAAGGTCGTTTTAGATCAGTTTTTTGGAAGGGTAATCTGTTTTAAACATTTTTACCCTTCTTTTTTTTATTTGTTGCAATCCTATCTGGTTGAAAACTATAGTTTTGCCTTATAACCAATCGCTAGAGATCTAGCGAATACAAAACTAATCAACTCAAAAAGATGAAATTTTTTATCGATACAGCAAGTCTCACTGAGATTCGTATGGCTCAAAATTTAGGTGTCCTAGATGGAGTGACGACCAATCCTTCGCTCATGGCCAAAGAGGGCATTACAGGAACAACTCATGTACATGCCCATTACAAAGCTATCTGTGATATTGTGGAGGGTGATGTCAGTGCTGAAGTAATTTCGACAGATTATAACGCAATGATTGAGGAGGGTTTGCTCCTGGCGGCCTTGGACGCTAAGATTGTTGTTAAGGTTCCGATGACTGAAGACGGCGTTAAAGCGATCAAATATTTTAGTACGAAACATATTAAAACGAATTGTACGTTGGTATTTTCCGCAGGCCAGGCACTATTGGCCGCGAAAGCTGGAGCTACTTATGTATCGCCTTTTGTCGGAAGGCTAGATGATATTTCTGTCGATGGATTGGCGCTGATCCGTGAAATACGGACCATTTATGATAATTATGCTTTTGAAACCCAAATTCTTGCGGCTTCGGTACGTCATAGTGCGCATATACTAGGTTGTGCCAAGATTGGTGCAGATGTCATGACGGGTCCATTACAGGCCATCTTCTCCCTCTTAAAACATCCGCTGACGGACAGTGGGCTCGCTCAATTTTTAGCTGATCATAAACGCGTTGCTGCACAAAGTAACAATTAAGATGGTCATGACGAAACATAGTATACATAATTTAGAAGCTATTGTTAAGCAAGTTAGAAGAGATATTGTCCGCATGGTACACGGTTGTCAATCGGGGCATCCTGGAGGATCATTGGGTTGTACTGAATTGTTGGTCTCTTTGTATTTCGAGTTGATGCAGCGAAACGATCATTTTGACTTGAATGGTGTGGGGGAAGATCTGTTTTTCCTTTCCAATGGTCATATCTCTCCGGTATTTTATAGTGTGTTGGCGCGATCGGGGTATTTTCCAATCGATGAACTTGCCACTTTCAGAAAACTCAACTCACGGTTGCAGGGACATCCGACAACGCATGAAGGACTGCCAGGTATCCGGGTCGCTTCGGGATCCCTGGGACAAGGGCTTTCTGTCGCTATTGGCGCTGCTCAAGCAAAAAAACTAAATAAAGATAACCGCTTTGTTTATGTGCTGATGGGCGATGGTGAATTGCAGGAAGGGCAGGTATGGGAAGCGGCCATGTATGCCGCCCACAACAAAATGGATAATCTGATTGCTATTGTAGATTACAATGGTGCCCAGATTGATGGTGCGACCAACGATGTCCTTTCGTTGGGCGACCTACCTCGCAAATGGATGGCATTTGGCTGGAAGGTTATTGAGATTATGCGTGGTAATGATATTGGTTCTGTGATTTCAGGGCTTCGAAAGGCTCAGGCTTCAACCGGAGTTGGCTTGCCAGTAATGGTGTTGCTCCATACGGAAATGGGTAATGGCGTCGATTTTATGATGGGCTCGCATAAATGGCATGGCATTGCTCCCAGCGAAGAGCAACTGCTTATAGCTTTAAACCAGAATGCAGAAACTTTGGGTGATTATATCGTCTCCTAGGAAAGGAGATTTTGAAATAGAATTAACATGAAAAAATATACATACACAGAATCGAAAGACACACGTTCTGGATTTGGTGCCGGTTTGCTGGAAGCGGGAAAGGAAGACGAAAATGTGGTAGCACTCTGTGCAGACCTGATCGGTTCCCTCAAAATGAACGATTTCATCAAGGCCTTTCCGGAGCGTTTTTTTCAGATCGGCATTGCCGAAGCAAATATGATGGGTATTGCGGCTGGACTTACCATTGGTGGAAAAATACCGTTTACAGGTACATTTGCCAATTTTTCAACGGGTCGGGTATATGATCAGATCCGGCAGTCCATCGCCTATTCGGATAAAAACGTAAAAATAGCAGCCTCGCACGCAGGTCTCACCTTAGGCGAAGATGGAGCGACGCATCAGATATTGGAAGATATCGGATTGATGAAGATGCTTCCCGGGATGACGGTGATCAACCCTTGCGATTATAACCAGACGAAGGCAGCGACGAAAGCTGCCGCCAAGCACAAAGGGCCTGTTTACCTGCGGTTTGGACGGCCAGTGGTGCCGGTTTTTACACCCGAAGATCAGCAATTTGTGATCGGTGAAGCCGTGATGCTCAACCCGGGTAATGCAGTGACTATTTTGGCAACAGGGCATCTCGTTTGGGAAGCTATACGTGCGGGGGAAGAATTGGAAACATTGGGTATTGATGCCGAAATCATTAATATCCATACCATCAAACCCCTAGACGAGAAAGCGGTACTGACTTCTGTCGCTAAGACGGGCTGCGTTGTTACAGCCGAAGAACATAACCGTATCGGTGGACTCGGAGATAGTGTCGCGCAACTGTTAGCAAAACAATTGCCTACTCCGCAAGAATATGTAGCTGTAAACGACAGTTTCGGTGAATCGGGACCGCCAAGTGCGCTGATGGATAAATATGGCCTAAACGCCGACGCTATTGTAGCGGCGGTATTACGGGTAATCAAGAGGAAAGTGGCGACCTAATTGCCATGGGCTATTGTTCTATTATGAAATTAGGCAACTGTTTCTAGATTGGATGTGCGCTGTTGCTTTTATCGGTTGCTTACCTAAAATTGATGTACTGTTAAACCAATTATATGATGAGAAAAATGATCTACACGTTATTGTGCGTGTTTTCTGTCAGCTTAATCGCTCGGGCGCAGCAGGCTGCTCCACAAGGATTCGATGTGGAACGAAAATTGGCGTCCTATGGAAAAATCGACTCCGTAGTTTATCCTTCGAAAACTGTAGGGCTTACTAGGAAAGCCTTAATCTATACGCCGCCGGGATATGATACCGCAAAAAAATACCCTGTACTGTACCTGCTGCATGGAATAGGCGGCGATGAACGGGAATGGTTCAGACATGGAAATCCGCAGGTTATTTTCGATAACCTATATGCGGAAGGAAAAATGGAACCCATGCTGGTGATCATGCCCAATGGCCGTGCCATGGAAGATGACCGTGCTGGTGGAAATGTGATGGCACCGGATCGGGTAGCGGCGTTTTCAACTTTTGAAAAAGATCTGCTCAATGACCTGATTCCATTTGTTGAAAAGCAGTTTCCCGTTATCAAGGATCGTGAACACCGCGCGATTTTTGGGTTGTCTATGGGGGGAGGCCAGGCGCTGAATTTTGGACTGGGCCATATGGATACCTTCTCGTGGGTCGGGGGTTTTTCTTCTGCGCCAAACACCAAGATGCCACAGGAATTACTGCCTGCTCCAAAAGAAGCTAAAGATAGCCTAAAAATGCTGTGGATCTCCTGTGGTGACCAGGACGGTTTGCTCAATATCAGTAAGCGTACACATGAGTACCTTTTAGAACACGGAGTGCCTCATATTTATTATCTGGAGCCTGGAGGGCATGACTTCAATGTGTGGAGAAATGACCTCTATAATGTTTCGCAATTGTTATTTAAGGATAAGAAATAAAAGACCTTAATAAGTTGATCATAGCAATAAACTATTCGACGGTTTGCCTCGGCCTATCTCACAATGAGTTTGTTGGTCCTCTGCATTAATCCCGAAACTGCAAAAAATGGTATCAAGAAAAATGATTGAAAACTTTATTTGGAAGTACATAAGTATATTCATTGTGATCTTGTCACTGCATACTACTTTGTTGTTTGCCCAAAAGCGATCGACATTGACCCTATGGTATGATCGGCCTGCAGACGAAAGGGTATGGGAACAAGCTTTACCGCTGGGAAATGGTCGGTTGGGCTCGATGGTTTATGGAATTCCATCTTGTGAACGCATGCAGCTCAATGAGGAAACTATTTGGGCGGGTGGACCTTATCGCAACGATAATAAAAAAGGTGGGGCGGCATTAAAAACTATTCAGCATTATATATTCGATGGAAAATCGGCTGAAGCCGATAGGCTTGCGAATGAAACCTTCTTCACCAAAACCCATGGCATGCCCTATCAGACCGCAGGAAATATACTGCTGCGGTTTCCTGGGCACGAACAGTATCAGGATTATTATCGCGAACTGGATATTGAACGGGCGGTAGCACTGTCCCGTTATACAGTAGATGGGGTAACATTTACCAGAGAAGTTTTTACTTCGTTTGCTGATGATGTCATTGTCATGAAAATAAAGTCGAGTAAGAAAAGGAAACTCAACTGCACATTAACTTATGAGAATGAGTCGAAGCATACTATTTACAAAAACGGTGATAAGCTTATATTAGCAGGACGAGGATCCGATCATGAGGGTATTAAAGGGCAGGTTGTTTATCAGATTCATACGGGAGTAAAGCATACCGATGGACAGCTTGTTGTGAAAGACCAATCGATTGATATAAAAGGTGCAAGTTCTATTTCTCTTTACATTTCCATAACGAGCAATTTTCAAAATTACAAACAATTGGGGGCTGATCCCCATAAGGTGGCTGCTAAAAGGTTGCAAAAAGCGATGGATAAGGATTATCAGCTTGCTTTGCGGCAGCACATCGCTTCTTATGGCAAACAATTTAACCGCTTCCAGCTCCATTTGGGCAGTTTGAGCAGTGAACATCAGGAGCCTATTGCAAAGCGTATCGCAAATTTTGCCCGTACACAGGACCCGGCGCTCGTGACTTTGTTGACTCAATTCGGCCGCTATTTGCTTATCTGTTCTTCGCAGGCAGGTGGTCAACCTGCTAATCTGCAAGGCATCTGGAACCGCTCCATGCAACCAGCCTGGGACAGTAAATATACGATCAATATCAATACCGAAATGAACTATTGGCCAGCAGAGGTTACCAACCTTTCTGGCACGCTCCAGCCGTTATTTTCGATGATTAAAGAGCTCAGTGAAAGTGGAGAAGAGACAGCGAAGACATTGTACCATGCGCGCGGCTGGGTGGCCCATCACAATACCGATATCTGGCGCGTGACGAGTCCGATTGATTTTGCGGCTGCCGGAATGTGGCCGAGTGGAGGGCTGTGGTTGTCTCAACATTTGTGGGAACATTACATTTTTACGGGAGATAAGGTCTTTTTAAGGCAATATTATCCAGTAATGAGGGGAGCTTGCGACTTTCTTTTGTCTGTGCTTGTCGAGCATCGTGGTTATCCGACTAAACAATGGCTCGTTCTGAGTCCTTCAATTTCGCCCGAGCAAGGGCCACTTGCGGCAGGCGTAACCATGGATAATCAGCTATGCTACGACATGCTGACACGTACTGCTTTGGCGGCAGAAGCCCTCGGTGTTGATGCAATGTATAGGGACACATTATTGGCAACGGCACGGCGGATTCCACCAATGCATATAGGTCGTTATACTCAGTTACAAGAATGGCTGGAAGACGTGGATGATCCGCACAATCAACATCGGCATGTATCCCATTTATATGGATTGTTTCCAGGTAGTCAAATTTCACCGTTCCGCACGCCTGAATTGTTTGAGGCAGCACGTAATTCGTTGATCTATCGAGGTGATTTTGCGACGGGATGGTCAATTGGATGGAAAATAAATTTATGGGCCCGTTTATTGGACGGAAACCATGCCTACGAAATTATAAAAAAGATGTTGACGGTTTCCGATGAAAACCATCCCGAGGGACGTACCTATCCCAATCTGTTTACGGCACATCCTCCATTTCAGATTGATGGTAATTTTGGCTTAACGGCCGGAATTGCGGAGATGCTGATCCAAAGCCACGATGGTGCTGTGCATTTACTGCCAGCTATTCCCGATCAATGGAAAGACGGCTGGGTAAAGGGGATCAAGGCGCGCGGTGGATTTGAAATTGAAATGCAATGGCAAAAAGGAAAGATAAAGGAAGTTATGGTCTTTTCATCTTTAGGCGGTAATTTGCGGCTGCGCACGGCTTCGCCATTGAAAGGACCTGAACTTCAAATAGCAAAAGGCGAACAGACTAATGCCCTTTTAGCTCCTGTAATAACACCAGCAACTATTCATTCGGCAGATTCACACTTGAAAGGAATTGAATTACCAAGCTATTATGAATACGATGTAGGAACCTTGCCTGGAAAATACTATACATTTAAGGTTTACTAAATTAATGCGACTCATAAATCCTGTCAATATGTTAAGAATGAAAATCAGCGCTTTTGTCTTCTCCTCGATGATCACGTTTTTGGGAGCGACAGCGCAACAGGCCCATAATCCAATCATCTTTGCTGATGTGCCCGATATGTCCATGATACGCGTCGGTGATACCTATTATATGAGCAGCACGACCATGCATATGAATCCCGGTGTCCCGATTATGAAGTCCAAAGATCTTGTCAATTGGACGATGATCAATTATGCTTACGATCGTCTTGGCGATCAGGATGAACTCAATCTGTCAAACCATAAAAATGCGTATGGGCACGGCTCCTGGGCGAGCAGTTTGCGCTTTCATGAGGGGCGGTACTATGTCAGCACATTTTCGGCCAATACAGGAAAAACGCATGTTTACCAGACAGCAGATATTGAACATGGACCCTGGACTTCGAAAGAATTTCAACCGATGATGCACGATCATAGCTTATTCTTTGACGAGGGGAAAATTTATATGATCTGGGGTGGGGGGCGCATCTATATTGCTGAATTATCGCCAGATTTTTCAGGTGTTAAAGCAGGAACACAACGGGTATTGATAGAGAATGCCTCTTTACCCGCCAATCCTAAAGAAGGCAAAGCCGGTTTACCTGCGGAAGGATCCCAAATGTTTAAGATCAATGGTATGTATTATCTTTTTAATATTTCATGGCCAGCGGGAGGGATGCGCACAGTAATTGTACATCGGGCCAGCCAATTGGAAGGTCCGTATGAGGGGAAAGTGGTTTTGCAGGATCAGGGTGTGGCACAGGGAGGGCTGATCGATATGCCCAACGGAAAATGGTATGCTTATCTTTTTCAGGATTATGGTGCTGTAGGCCGAATTCCGTTTTTGGTTCCGGTCAACTGGGAGGATGGCTGGCCTGTGCTTGGAATTGATGGAAAGGTACCAACCACATTGGATCTTGCCGCAAATAAAAGCTTAAGCCCTGGAATTGTTAGCTCAGATGATTTTGAGCGGAAAGCTGGCGAACCCGCCCTTCCCCTAGTATGGCAATGGAACCATAACCCAGCTGTTGATCTATGGTCAGTGACCGAACGCAGTGGCTTTTTGAGACTGCGAACCGGCGACCTTACTGAGGACTTTCTGTCGGCTAAAAATACATTGACGCAACGCACCATCGGCCCGAGCTGCAGCGCCGCTATTGCTGTAGAGGTTTCTAACATGAAAGATGGTGATTTCGCCGGATTATCGCTATTGCAAAAAAACTATGGTTTAGTAGGAGTTCGGATGGAAGGAAACACAAAATCATTGGTAATGATCAATGCGATGACGGGGGCACCACAAGAACTGGCCAAGATCGACCTCAAACAGCAACGTGTATTTTTTAAAGCGAGCTGTGATTTTTCAAACAAAAAAGATACGGCCCAATTTTTTTATAGTACGGATGGACACAATTGGAACAGAATAGGTAACGTGTTAAAAATGAGTTATACCATTCCTCATTTTATGGGGTATCGGTTCGGACTTTTTAACTATGCGAGTAAAGCAGCTGGCGGCTATGTAGACTTTGATTACTTCCATTTGACCAGCAATTAAAATGATATGAGAAAACAATTTTTTACGCTATTACTGGTCGGGTTTCTGATCATGTTTTTTGTTACGATAAATGCATTGAAGGCACAAAATCCGATTGTACAAACAGCCTATACGGCAGATCCTGCACCTTTGGTATATAATAACCGTCATTATCTATACACCACACAGGATGAAGAAGAGTCCACCTGGTTTAATATGAACAATTGGCGTGTGTATTCAACCGATGATATGGTAAACTGGACGGATCATGGTGCGATTCTCTCTTATACTGATTTTGATTGGGCAAAAGGTGATGCCTGGGCGGCACAATGTGTTGAAAAAAACGGTAAATTTTATCTATACGTGCCTGTTATTTCTAAGCAGAACAACCGCGGTGCGATCGGCGTTGCTGTCGGGAATAGCCCATTAGGTCCATTTCATGATCCTTTGGGCAAACCGTTGCTGCAGAGTGAATGGGGCGATATCGATCCGACTGTATTTATTGACGACGATGGTCAGGCGCATATGTACTGGGGGAATCCCCAATTGAAATATGTCAAGCTGAATGAAGATATGATCTCCTATGCAGGTGATATCGTTGAGGTTCCAATGACGGCAGCTTCTTTCGGAAAACGAGCGGGCGACCCGAAACGACCGACAAGCTATGAGGAGGGTCCCTGGTTGTATAAAAGAAATGGCTTGTATTATCTCTTTTGGCCGGGAGGTCCTCTACCTGAATTTATCGGTTATTCGACCAGCAAAAAAGCCGAAGGTCCCTGGAAGTATGGCGGAGTAATCATGCCTGCGGAAGGAAAAGCATTCACAAACCATCCAGGTGTTGTTGATTTTAAAGGAAAGAGTTACTTCTTTTACCACAATGGAGCTTTGCCCGGCGGTGGAGGTTTTACGCGCTCTGTTGCTGTTCAGGAGTTAAGCTTTAATCCAGATGGCAGTATCCCGCCGATGAAAATGACAGCTGGAATTACTCGTGCGCTAGCAGCGGTGAATCCCTACGAGCTCCATCAGGCCGAAATGATTGCGTGGTCCGAATATGTTAAATCCTATCAGAATGAAAAAGTAGGCGTTTTTATAAAAGCAAAGAAAGATGGAGCTTATACCTGTGTGAAAAACGTTGACTTTGGTGAGAGAGGTGCAAGCAATTTTTTTGCGCGACTGGGAACAACACATAACGGTGGTGTCAGTATGGAGGTACGTTCGGGAGCGATCGATGGGGCTTTACTAGCTACTATACAAGTTCCCATGACGGGAGGCGATGACCGCTGGACTACAGTGGAGACTGTACTAGCCGATAAAGTGAAGGGAGTACATGATTTATACTTTGTTTTTAAAGGCAAGGCTCCGTCAAATATCCTGTTTTTCGATTGTTGGAAATTTGGAAGGTAAAGTGGTAGAATATGTTTTTTAGAATAGAAAATTTCTTTTGCTTTTCATCTTTTTTTAGTCGTCTAACACTGGTTATTGTTTGTCTTCTCGGACTGCTGCCATGCGCTGCCGGTGTACGGCTGCCAGCAATCATGGGAGACCAGATGGTTCTACAGCGGGATATCGAACTCCATATTTGGGGATGGGCATCGAAAGGTGAGAAGGTTACCCTTCGTTTTAGAGGGGCATACTATTATACAGAAGCCGGACAGGATGGCAAGTGGAATGTGCGGATCCCGCCACAGCATCATGGGGGACCCTATACGATGGAGATTAATGACATTGTTATTCGTGATGTGTTAATCGGCGATGTCTGGCTTTGTTCGGGTCAGTCTAATATGGAAACGCCAATTAAGCGTCTTGTCGAACGTTTTCCTGAAATAAATGAATCTAATAATCATATGATCCGTTATTTCAAGGTTCCGACACAAAATAGTCCCATCGAGGTAAAGCAAGAGATACCGCCTGGTGAACGTTGGCATTCGGGCATAGCTTCAGATGTGATGAATTGGACGGCATTAGCCTATTTCTATGCATTGGAGTCCTATCAACATAACGGTATTCCGGTCGGAATGATCGTATCTAGCCTTGGTGGATCGGGAATAGAACGCTGGGTCGACCAGAAGTCTCTAAGGCAATTTCCAGAGCTGTTGCTAGATCAACATGCGATCGATAGCCTTAGGTTGGCTGAAAAAGATGGCGGGGTAGATCTGTGGACCGCAGAAAATTATAATGATTTGCATTGGCCAACAGTGCCGGTTCCCGAATACTGGAGCAAACCGCATCGATTAAACAGAGGTGTCAGTTATTTTCGGAAGGATTTTGCCGTTCCGGCCGCTAAAGAGGGACGGCATGCCAAGTTGTATTTGGGAACGTTGATTGATAGTGATTCGGTGTATGTAAATGGTCATTTTGTTGGTTCTACGGCCTATCGGTATCCACCACGGATTTACGATATACCAGCGGGGATACTTCGCGCTGGAAGAAATAATTTAACTGTACGTCTTCGAACGGATGATAAGGATGGTGGATTCACACCTGATAAATCCTATGAGATCAAGCTCGACGACGTACGCATTGATCTCACAGGCGAATGGCATTGGCAAGTTGCCGTGGACCAAGATAAAGTTGATCGCTATAAAAGCCGCCTACAGAACTTGGGACAGGTTGGCTCAGGCCTCTACAATGGAATGATCTATCCGTTGCATGACTACGGGTTAAAGGGAGTAATTTGGTATCAAGGGGAGGCCAATACCGCCAATCCATTACGTTATCAGCGGTATCTTACGTCGTTGGTTCATAGTTGGCGCGCGCATTTTGGTCAACCGCAGCTCCCCTTTCTGATGGTACAGTTGCCGAACTTTATGGTCAAGGATACGGTACCAGCAGAATCCAATTGGGCACGTATCAGGGAAGCTCAGTTTCAGGCCAGCAAAGAACTATCATTTACCGCACTGGCGGTAACGTACGATCTTGGTGAGTGGAACGATATTCATCCGCTCAATAAAAAGGATATGGCCAAGCGTTTATTGCTATGCGCGCGCAAGATGTTGTATAAAGACCAAGTCGTTGCTTCAGGTCCTCAGTATAAGCAGATGCGGGTTGATGGGGATCGGATTATTATTTCATTCGACGAAATTGGAAAGGGGCTGGCTGTCCGTCAGGGAAAAAAACTACAACATTTTGCGATTGCCGGTTCAGATCGAAAATTCCTATGGGCGAATGCCGTCATACATGGGAATGAGGTCGTGTTGAGTCATCCAAAGATCAGCAATCCGAAGGCAGTCCGCTACGCATGGAGCAATAATCCCGAAAATGCAAATCTAATCAATAAGGAAGGAATGCTAGCCGTACCATTTCGTACTGATAATTGGTAGCATGAGTAGCTCGTGGCAAAAGAAATCAATTGAATACTATAAAATATAATTCAGCAATTTAATTAATTTAATCAATTTATGAAGGCACTAAATATTGTCTTAAAAAAACGGACAATGGTATTGTTATTATCCGTTACGGGAATTTTATCAACAACAAGGATACTGGGGCAACAGCAAAATATGGTGAAGGATCTCAGTAAGGGGTTTGTGCACCAGTCTATCGGTAATCCATACCTACCGCTTTGGGAGCATCTTCCTGATGGTGAACCCCGTGTTTTTGAAGATCCTGACCAGCCGGGGAAATATCGCGCTTATATTATTGGTTCCCATGATTTACGTTTTACCAGTTATTGCGGGCCTGACATTCGGATGTGGTCAGCGCCGATTGAAAACTTAACGAGTTGGCGCGATGAGGGGGCTATTTTTACCTATCCGATCGATGGAAAATGGGATGTGATGTATGCCCCAGATCTGGTAGAGGTCAAACGTAAAGATGGGAAAAAAGAATACTACTTGTTTCCACACAGCAGAGGAGATAAACGTGAAGCAATGGTAGTCAAAGGCGATCGGCCGAATGGGCCCTTTAAACCGATAAACCTCACGGAAGATGGCAAGCGTACCCTGCCTGGAAGTATCCTTGGATTTGATCCGGCCGTTTACATTGAATATGTGACGGATCCCAAAGATCCTGATTACGAAATTGGATTCCGGGCATACGGTTTTTGGGGGTTTCAACGCTCGATGGCGGCACAGTTAGATCAGAAAACGATGTATTCGCTGCGACCGGGTACCGAAATTATTAATTATCTATTGCCGGCAAGTGCGCGATATGGTGAATTGCGTGATCCAAAAGGCACCGCGTACCCTAATATTTTTGAGGGGGAGGATTTAGGAACTTTTAATTTTTTTGAAGCGTCGTCAATTCGTAAAGTCGGCAACAAATATGTATCGGTATACAGTGGCTATTCAGGTCCAGAATATGGGGTCGGGAGCTCAAATTCAACCTTACGGTATGCGGTGGCAGATTCACCCTTGGGACCTTGGAAGAGCGGCGGTGTCCTGGTCGATTCGCGTGCTCCAGTATTAAATAAAGACGGATCGGCTATCGAAACCAGTAATGCAGGGCATAATACCCATGGGAGTATCGAACTAATCAACGGACAATGGTACGTATTTTACCATAGACCACCGCGCGGATTTGGTTTTGCACGTCAGGCTGTGGTCGAACCTATCAAAGTTGCATGGGATGAAAAAAGTGTCAAAGAAGGGGGAATGGTTTCTATCCGGGCTTTTGACCCTTTTCAAGAAAATTTAACCATCAAAGATAAACAAGGAAAAGAATATAAAGGTGCAGAGGTAACATCAGAAGGATTTCATTTTTATGGATTAGACCCATATCGGTACTATTCCGCTGGATATGCCTGTTACCTTTCAGATATCAGTTTGCAACAGGATTCATGGGATGTATGGGATAACCATATGCCTGTGACAAATATGAAAAATGGAACTATCGCAGGTTTTAAATATTTCGGATTCGGTGGTCTGAAACAAGATAAGTTTGGGTTAAAGGCCTTTGAGGGAACGAAAAATGGCAACCGCAGCGCTTTTAATCTGTTTATTGCACCAAAGACACAGACTTCATTTAAGGTCAACGTGTGGCTGGATGGCCCTTGGGATAATGATATCTGGAAAGGAAAGCGGATTGCCCAAATAACCGTTCCGGAAAATACTGCGACAACAGTAAAGCAATTTACGGTCGATGTTTCTAACTATGTGGATCAACTGGATGGCAAACATGCCTTGTTTCTTGTCGCTGAGGGTGAAGAAGGCAAGCCGCTTTTTGATTTTATAGGATTGGGATTTAGTTCGAAAGACAAAAAAATTGAACGTCCAGTACCACCTTCGGTTACGATTACAGTGAATGGCAAAAAACTAATGTTGCCTTCGATTCCCGTGCGATCGACTGATGAGAATGGCATCGTTGGTTACAACTATTATGAAGTTACTTTTCCAATAGAAACCAACGACAAGAAGATTCCAGTGGTGAAGGCTGTGGCAAATAATGCTGAAGTTGAAATCAAAGTTAAACAAGGCAGCTCGTTGACCGGTTACGCACAGGTAGATTGTGTTTACAGAGGAAAAACCAAAAGCTATCTTGTAAAGTATGTAAGGAATTGAACCTTTAGCCGGTAAGCGGCTTTACAAACCATGTAGAAAAAGGCTGTCTAAAAAAATAGACGGCCTTTTTTAAACATTTTTATTGGAATATAAAACATTTGTATTGGTTCCCGGTCCAAAGCTACTTGTAGTTTTACCCTTGTAATTCAACTAATCGAATAACCAATTATATGGATCAAAGTATGACCGAGGTAAAGCCTATTAAAGGTTTTTACAAACTTTCAATGAAACAACGGGTGGGGTTTGGTGCTGGTGATCTTGCCCAGAATCTTATTTACCAGACTGTTTCGATGTACCTCCTGATTTTTTATACCAATGTTTATGGAATTTCTGCTGCTTCGGCAGGAGTCATGTTTCTTATTGTCCGAATCGTGGATGTACTGTGGGATCCCATTGTAGGCGCATTTGTTGATAAAAGAAATCCACGGATGGGAAAGTACAGATCTTATTTGGTGTTGGGAGGAATTCCGTTGACGGGCTTTGCAATTCTGTGTTTTTGGAATGGATTTTCGGGTTCTTTGGTCTACGCCTATGTCACTTATGTTGGGCTATCCATGCTTTATACCCTGGTGAATGTCCCCTATGGTGCTTTAAATGCTTCCTTGACGAGGGATACAGACGAGGTGACAAAACTAACATCGACGCGTATGTTCATGGCCAACGTTGGTGGGCTTGCGGTCGGTTATGGCGTTCCGTTGGTTGTACAGTATTTCTCTCCGGATGGAAAGATAAACTCAAAAGATTCGGCCGAAGCTTGGTTTATAACGATGCTGATTTACGCTTTAGTCGGATTGGCCCTTCTAATTTTTTGTTTTTCACAAACAAAAGAGCGGGTTATTATGGATGAAAAGGATACAGATAATGTGCGCGTATCTGATCTATGGCGAGAATTTAAGCACAATCGACCTTTGCGCATTTTAGCCTTTTTTTTCATTACAGCATTTGCGATGATGGCCATCGGTAATTCGGCAGGATCCTATTACATGATCTACAATGTACATGCTCCGGATATGTTGCCTTATTTCATGGCCCTGGGGTCTTTACCTGCTTTCATCTTTATGCCATTGGTGCCTGCTATCAAACGTGCAATAGGTAAGAAGCAAATGTTCTATGTTTTTCTGGGTGTTGCTATCCTTGGAATGCTCATGTTATATATGATTTCATCCAACGAGACACTTAAGGGTAATATTGGATTGGTATTGACAGCTCAGTTTATCAAATCAACTGGTGTAATCGTTGCTACGGGGTATATGTGGGCGCTTGTACCCGAAGTCATATCCTATGGCGAGTATAAAACCGGTAAGCGTATTTCGGGGATTGTCAATGCACTGACAGGTATTTTTTATAAGGCTGGCATGGCACTGGGAGGTGTAGTGCCCGGGTTGGTACTCGCCTATGTTGAATTTGATAAAGATAATGCCATAAGACAATCTGCATTGGCTGAAAAAGGAATTTTATGGTTGGTGGCCGTTATTCCTGCAGTACTTTTGGTACTCGCCATGGTTGTTATCTCCAGATATGAACTGGATGATGTAACGATCGATAAAATTAACCGGGATATAGAATCAAGACATACATATTAATCAAAAATAAACCATGAAGATGTTAAAAACTATTGTTGTAGCTGTATCAACATTATTATTTGGTCCTACTGCTTCAGCCACTTTGCAAAATCCGAAGCGAGCCCCAGATTCATTGACCTTGAAAGATGCATTTGAAGGTAAGTTTTATATAGGAACAGCATTAAACCTTGATCAGATATGGGAGCGGGATGAGGCTGCGGTAGCGGTGGTCAAAAAGCAGTTCAATTCCATTGTTGCCGAGAATTGTATGAAAAGTATGTTTTTACAACCAAGGGAAGGTGAGTTCGATTTTAAGGATGCGGACCGTTTTGTGGCGTTTGGAGAAAAAAATAAAATGCAAATTATCGGTCACACGCTAATTTGGCATTCGCAGACTCCAGCTTGGTTTTTTATCGATAAAAACGGGAAAGAGGTCACCCGGGAAGTACTTATCGCACGCATGCGGAAGCATATACAAACCGTAGTGTCGCGCTATAAGGGAAGGGTGTTTGGTTGGGATGTGGTGAACGAGGCTATACTGGATAATGGAGAATGGCGTAAAAATAAATTCTACCAGATTATTGGACCGCAATTTATTGAATTAGCATTTAAATTTGCTCATGAAGCAGACCCAAAAGCTGAATTATATTATAACGATTATTCGACAGCAATCCCCGAAAAAAGAAAAGGGATTATGCGCATGGTGCAACAGGTAAAGGCCGCCGGTGGTCAGGTCAGTGGGATTGGCATGCAAGAACATAATGCGCTGGACAATCCACCTATTGAAGAAGTTGAAAAAACCATACTCGGATTTGCGGGCCTTGGTGCAAAGGTAATGGTAACGGAAATGGATATTTCGGTCCTGCCACATGTACGCCCCAATATGGGAGCCGAAGTTGCGGAACGTCATGCTTACAGTAAAGCAATGAATCCCTACGAAAAAGGGCTTCCAGCAGAGAAAATGGATGAGCTAGGAAAGAGATATGTAGCGTTTTTTAAATTATATCTCAAACATCGGGATAAAATATCGCGTGTGACATTGTGGGGTGTAGGCGATGGAGATTCATGGAAGAATGGTTGGCCTATTCCGGGACGTACAGACTATCCGTTGTTATTTGATCGGAATTATCAGCCCAAACCCTTTGTAAAAGATATTATTGCGTTGACTCAAAAAAAAAAGAAATAAGAAATATGAGCAAAAGTAGGTATTTATATTCCGGAGATTACATGGCTGATCCTTCAGCTCATGTGTTTGAAAACAAAATTTATATTTATCCCTCTCACGACAGGGAGAGCGGTATTCCCGAAAATGATAACGGCGACCATTTCGATATGCAGGATTACCACGTGTTTTCTCTTGAAGATATCAATGCGGACATTGTTAACCATGGAAAGGTACTGGATGTAAAAGATATTCCTTGGGCTGGTCGTCAGCTTTGGGATTCTGATGTGACTGAGAAAGACGGAAAATACTATATGTATTTCTCCATGAAGGATAGAAACGATATTTTTAAAATCGGTGTTGCTGTGGCAAGCCATCCTTATGGACCATTTGTTCCGCAGGAGTATCCTATCAAAGGAAGTTACAGTATTGATCCATGTGCTTTTAAAGATACAGACGGTTCCTATTATTTATATTTTGGTGGTATATGGGGTGGACAACTTCAATTTTATCGGAATAATAAAATTATTTCGCCCAATGAATTGCCAACATCTGATGAACCCGCATTGTCTCCAAAGGTTGTCAAGCTGTCTGCTGATATGATGGAATTTTCGGAACAACCAAGGGATCTCGTTATTTTAGATAAAGAGGGCAAACCATTAACGCATGGGGATACGGAAAAGCGATTTTTTGAAGCTTCCTGGATGCATAAATACCAAGGTAAGTATTATTTTTCCTATTCTACAGGCGACAGCCATTTGATTTGTTACGCCATAGGAGACAATCCATATGGACCATTTACCTATCAGGGTGTGATTCTATCGCCCGTAGTTGGCTGGACCACGCACCACAGCATTGTCGAATTCAAGGGTAAGTGGTACCTATTTTATCATGATTCGGTACCTTCTGGAGGAAAGACCTGGCTTAGAAGCATGAAAGTTATTGAGTTGAGCTATGATGAAAATGGTCATATTAAGCCGATTGATGGATTGTCTTCGTAATGATATATTTTAGTTCAAGATGAGGTATATCATGCGTTTTCATTTCTTTTTTGCGATCGTACTGTATTGTGTTCCTGCTGCTTTGAGAGCTGAGGACGGTAGTCAGTTATGGCTGCGATTTACAAAACAGGAGAAACCTATAGGTAAGATTCAGGTGGTAAAAGGTGAATCGACCGATGCAACACTTGTTTTAGCAAAACAGGAACTGGAATGTTACTGGAAGGGTGAGGATGTCATCTTAAAACTTGATCATAGCAGAAAGGACTTAAAAGATGGTTATCAAATAAGCCGACAGGGAAATCAGGTTTATGTGGTTGCCGGTCGATCAGCGGGTATATTGTATGCTGTTTATCATTTATTGCGGCTTCAGAAGACAGGAGCAGGGATACCTCCTGCAGGATTCATTGAAATACCTTCTTACGATATTAGGGTCTTGAATCATTGGGATAATTTGGATGGGACGATAGAACGTGGATATGCAGGGCATTCGCTATGGAACTGGGAGGAATTACCGAATAAACTTTCACCCCGATATGAACAATATGGACGGGCCAATGCTTCGATTGGAATTAATGCTACCGTGTTGAATAACGTGAATGCTTCTTCGGATCTATTGAAGAAGGAGTATCTGATAAAAGTTAAAGCTCTGGCGGATGTCTTTCGTAAATATGGTATAAAAGTATATGTGTCGATCAATTTCTCTGCGCCGAAAAATTTAGGTGGGTTAGCTAATTCGGATCCCTTAAATAAGGATGTTCAACACTGGTGGAGATCCAAGGTGAAGGAGATTTATGCGTTAATTCCGGATTTCGGCGGATTTTTGGTCAAAGCAAATTCTGAAGGCCAGCCAGGCCCCCAAGATTATGGACGAACCCATGCGGACGGAGCCAATATGCTTGCCGATGCGCTCAGCCCCTATGGCGGTACCGTTTTTTGGCGTGCTTTTGTTTATCATCCGACTAAAGATGACCGTGCCAAACAAGCCTATCAAGAATTTGTTCCACTCGATGGTCAGTTTCGTGACAATGTTATTCTTCAAGTAAAAAATGGCCCGATAGATTTTCAACCCCGGGAACCTTTCAATCCTTTATTGGGGGCGATGCCAAATACAGCGAAGATGCTCGAATTTCAGTTGACACAAGAGTATCTGGGATTTTCCAACCATTTGGTCTATTTGGCACCTTTGTTTAAGGAAGTATTGGATAGTGAAACCTATGCCACTGGAAAAGGCGGAACGGTGGCAAAGCAGACCGACAGTAGCAGGCATTCGGGGCGTAAAACGGCAATCGCTGCAGTAGCTAATATTGGTTTGGATTCCAATTGGACGGGGCACCACTTCGCGCAAGCCAACTGGTACGCTTTCGGCCGTTTGGCTTGGAACAATAGCCTGTTTTCAGCACAAATAGCGGATGAATGGATACGGTTGACGTTTACGGGAGCGCAGGAGTTTCTCGAGCCAGTCAAGAAGCTGATGTTGGAATCTCGGGAGGCAGCGGTCGATTATATGATGCCATTAGGTCTACATCACCTTTTTGCTTTTGAGCATCATTACGGTCCGGAACCTTGGGGCGATATCCCGGGGGGACGTCCAGACTGGATGCCCTGGTACTACCATAATGCGGATAGCGTGGGATTGGGTTTTGACCGAACAGCCAAGGGAAGTAATGCCGTATCACAGTACAATCCACCATTGAACGAAATATATGGAAATAGAGCCACTTGTCCGGAACACCTTTTATTGTGGTTTCATCATGTTTCCTGGAATCATCGAATGAATAGCGGCAATACGCTTTGGAGCGAATTATGTTTCCGTTATGATCACGGGGTCCAAAAAGTGAGAGCGTTTCAAAAAGTTTGGGATCGTATGGAAAGATATATTGATCGATCACGTTTTTCAGCTGTTCAAGCTAAACTGAGAATCCAAACTAGAGATGCAGTTTGGTGGAAAGATGCCTGCTTGCAATACTTTCAACTTTTTTCACGTCAACCGATTCCATACGAGTTAGAGCGTCCCATACACGATTTAGAAGAGTTAAAGAAAATCAAGTTACCGATGGGGCATCATAATTAAATCGAAAGTCAGGTCTTAGCAAGATCCTTTTTACGAAAAAAGCTGTTTTATCTCGTTATTCTGCGTTTGTAACTCATCGGTGTCTCGCCTGTTAGTTTTTTAAAGAGTCTATTAAAGTAAGATATATTTTCAAAGCCCAGTCTAAAACACAGTTGTTGGATATTGCCTTCATCAACTAACATCATTAACTGTGCTTTTTCTATTTTCTTCTGGTTGATATAATTCACTGGTGTGGTATTTATATGCTTTTTAAAGAGTCGGATCAGGTGATCTTTGGAGATAAAAATTAGATTGGCGAGTTGTTCGATAGCAATCGGATGATGGATATTTTCGTCTATGTAATCGAGTACACGTAGAAGGCGTTTTTCGACTTGCGGTATCTTGTTGGTTGCTTCCGCAAGGAATCTGCTCATCAATAAATGAATGATCGCTTGGTTTTCGGAAGCTCTGGCGAAAGGTGAAGCCGTCTGCAGTGCCATGTTTTTCATTAACTCTGTTGAATTATCGTAGCCCTTTGGATCGTATATTTTTAATTCACGACCTGGATTTATAGCATGTAGATGTTGGATAACTGTCTCCAATAGCTGATCCGATTTGATTTCCTTCGGAAAAGTGTAACGGTCGAAAATACTTGATCTTATTTCGGGGTTTTCATAAATATGGATATAATAGAGGGATAATTTATCGGAACAGTCATAGCTGTGATGGATATAGGCTGGGGTGAGATAGAGATGGCCAGGTCGGAGTTTAATGACCTCGTTATGTACAATAATAGCTGCTTCTCCTTCAGAGACATAGTGTATTCTGGCAAAAGGACTCTTAATATCTTTAAAATTCCAATCTGCCTGATGTTCCGCATAGCCAATATTCAATAGTGTAAAATCGAGTTTATTCTTTTCGTTATTTATCATTATGCGAAGCGGAAAATAATTAGATACAATATTAATCCCAGATACAATAATACTCGTTTTCTCTAAAAAAAATAGCGTTTTTACGTACAATTATTGATAATGTTTCTTTTTGGCGCAATCGATGTATCGCTAGGAAATTAATTGTGTTTTTTAAACGGAGCATTTTGTGATGCTTAGTGGAGATGGGTCGATATCGTATTATTTTTTATCGCTAATGTAGTTTCTTTCTCCATGCTATATAATTATTTTTGGCTATATGATAATACAAAGATTTTGAAATAGGAAACCTTCTGAATTCTGATATGATCTTTGGTATCACAATAACCCATAGCAGTTGCTGTTTAAATCTTGATACCATTTATAAATGAAAGCAATAAGAATTATTAAAGCGGGGAGTGTGGAAATCACGGATATCCCGCGTCCCACTGTTAAAGAGGGACATGTCCTGTTAAAAATTGATTATGTTGGATTCTGCGGTTCGGATCTGAACACCTTTCGGGGATTGAATCCATTGGTCAATTTGCCCGTCATACCGGGGCATGAAATTGGAGCAACGGTAGCGGAATTGGGCGCTAATTTGGTGACTGATCTTACGATCGGTACAAAAGTTACCGTCAATCCATATTCCAATTGTGGTCTATGTACAGCATGTAAAAATAATAGGCCTAATGCCTGCCGTTATAATGAGACTATGGGGGTGCAGCGTGATGGTGCTATGGCGGAATATATTGTTGTACCGATTGAAAAGGTTATCGCTGGGGGACAACTATCATCCAAACAATTGGCTTTGGTGGAGCCTATGAGTGTGGGATTTCATGCTGTTGATCGAGCTTCAGTAACGGACAGTGACGTTGTATTGGTATTTGGATGCGGTATGATCGGCATGGGGGCAATCATTCGGGCAGCATTACGGGGAGCCACAGTCATTGCTGTTGACGTCAGTGCTGAAAAGCTTGCTCTTGCAAGAAAACTCGGTGCAAAGTTTACGATTAACAGCGTTGAAGAAGATCTGCAGGCGAAGTTGGCAATGTTGACCCAGGCCATGGGGGCTGATGTCGTGATCGAAGCCGTTGGTAGAAAAGAAACGTACTTGGCTACTATTGAAGCTGCAGCCTATACGGGGAGGGTGCTGTATATTGGTTATGCAAAAGATGCTATTCCCTTTGATACACAGTTTTTTGTCAAAAAGGAGCTCGATATCAGGGGGTCGCGCAACGCTACGTCAAAAGACTTTGTTGCAGTAATGAATTACCTGGAAATGAAAACCTGTTCATTAGAAGAACTGATAACGGCCATTTATCGTATAGAAGATGCACAATTAGCTTTAGAAACCTGGTCAAATGACCCTGGGCGTATATTTAGGCTATTGATTGCATTTTAAAAGAGCAACTGTTGACCCATATAAGATTGTTTAAAAGGAATCTCGTGTTTTTTTGAACTAATATATGTACATTTAGGCTAATACCTGTAAAAATAATACCTAACAGGAAAAATAGACTTAAAATCAATGAGCAGGAAAGTTGTAGCGTTTTTCTTAGTAATGCTGTTCTCAAAAGTGCTTTTGGGCAATTCTCAGGATTCGGTCCGTGTGGGGTTTGTGGCCAAGATAGAACAATTTTTTAAGGAATCGGCAAAAAGAAGTGTCCAGGATTTGGAGATGGACCGTGCGGCCATCCGTCAAAATCGGGTGCTGGAGGATGTTAAGTTATTGGCTAGCCAATCGCGTTCTTTTCTACGCAAGGGGTTCGATTCGTTAAGTGTGGATCTAGGTTTGAAAGAACTGATCGTTTTACACGATATAGCCAAGGACGGGGTTTTTGAGAATAAAGGATCGGCCCAGTCTTCGCGCAATCTTACCGTAACATTTAATATTTTGAATGCCTTGTCCATTGAAGTGAGGAGCTTAAAGCATGACATGGACCGCTATCAGGACAGGCTTACAAACTATCAGCTGGAACTCGATTCACTGAGCAATGATCCTGCACTTTTTGTTATTTCAAAGGATTCCGCTAATCTTGCCCGTTATCTGAGTCGGATTCGAGTGATTGCATTAGAAATCGCACCCATTACTTTGAAACTGGCAGAACGAATTAATGGGGTTCAAGAGTTACAGAATAAAATTAATCTGGAACTGGCGCGGCTTGAATCGGATATGGAGGAGGTTCTGTATTACCAGAACCGGCTCTCAAGCCGAACAATAGCCCGCAACTTTGTCAATATTTGGATCCCAAGTAAATTTGAACGGCCCATGAACGAAATCCTTTACTTCTCATTCGTGAAAGCCAAATTGCTCTATTCCTATTATTTAAGGGCACATCTTGGAAAGCTGTTTTTCTTTTTTCTGGCGACTGTAATCGTGGTTATCTATGTCCATGTCTTGCGCAGAAAGATCAACGATAAAAATGTGGTTCAGGCAAGTCTGTTGCTGCATAGGCCCTTATTGAGCGGAATGATGATCGGATTGTGTGTCATGCAATTTATATTCCCGTCACCACCTTTTGTATTTACGATCACGATATTGACTATTGCTTCGATTTTTTTGTCTTTTGTTTTTAGATCGGCAATTACGGTGTATTGGATGAAGGTTTGGCTTTGTATTTTAATCCTTTTTATTTTTGCCGGATTGGATAACCTGGTGCTGCAGCCTTCGCGGTTGGAACGCTGGTTGATTCTTGCCATTGCCGCCCTTGCCTGCCTGGTGGGTCTGCTTGCGCTCTGTAATAAGAAACGTCGCGATGAGATAAAAGAACGCTGGATACTTTTTCCGATCTCATTTATGGTTTTTCTGGAATTTGCTTCCATTATACTGAATCTTTTTGGTCGTTTTAACCTTAGTAAAGTGCTCCTTGTAGCGGGATTGACAAATGCTGTGGTCTTTATTTTGTTTTTGTGGGTCATCCGATTGGTCAATGAGGGATTGCAATTGGCCTCATCAGTCTATCAGAAGCAGGAAAGAAGACTATTTTATATCAATTATAACAGGGTGGGCAAAAGAGCGCCAGTTTTTTTCTATGCGGTATTGATTATTGGATGGTTCGTGCTCTTCGGCCGAAATTTCTACGAATTCAAATTCCTCGCGGATCCCTTGAAAGATTTTTTGGAAACTGGACACCGCTTGGGCAACTATCAGTTCTCTGTCAATAACCTCGTGGTATTTTTATTAATTATGGTCTGTGCAACAGTGCTTTCGAAGATCGTATCCTATTTTGCTGCGGATTCCCAATGGGAGAAAAAGGAAGGGGCAGCTCAGAACAAATTTCGACTGGGAAGCTGGATTTTACTCGTTCGAATCACGATTATCGTGATTGGATTTTTTTTAGCCTTTTCGGCACTGGGAATTCCGGTTCAGCAGATCGGAATTATTGTAGGGGCATTGGGAGTAGGAATAGGTTTTGGTTTGCAGACGCTAGTCAACAATCTTGTGAGCGGTTTGATTATTGCTTTTGAAAAGCCTGTGAATGTGGACGATTTAATCGAAGTAGGTGGACGATCGGGAAAAGTGAAATCGATAGGGTTTCGCAGCAGTGTAATTGCGACAGCCGAGGGAGCCGATCTGATTATGCCCAACGGGGATCTGCTCAATGCACATGTGATGAATTGGAGCCAAGGTGGTGCAAAAAAACGGCTCTGCATTCGGCTTGAGGTAAAATATGGGGTAGATCTAGAACGGGTAGCTCAGCTGCTCAAAAAAATAATGGAAGAGGATCAGCAGATTCTCTCTTCAGGTGGCATTGCTGTGCAGTTTGTGCAGGTGACCTCACAGGCAGTGGTGGTTGAACTCTATTTTTGGGTCAGAATATCCAAAGATAGTGGCAGCGTCAAGAGCGAATTATTAACCAAGATTTATAACGCGTTTGCTGATGAAGGTATCGATATGGCTTTGCCGATTCAACAGGTCATCCTCAACCAAGCCGATAGCGGAACAACAGTGAAACCCAATCATTAAAGTTGCTCTGCCTGAAAAGGTCGAGTAAAAGAAGCGTCCTTCCCTTTGTGGAAAGCGGCTTCTTTTTTTGATCTGAGGATTATTTTAGTATCATATTCCCTGATGGTGACGTCAATACATTAGTTTGCGGGAGTCGACTTTCGAGGTAATGGGGTAGACGTCTTTGTAAATATCGATTCCAGTCTGATTGAGGGGAATACCTGCCATAACGGTTTCTGTTCCCTGGATTATAATGTCTGTCTTCGCAATAGATACCGTGGCCCATATGGGGTCTTGATAGACCAATGCTCGTTTTAAGATGCTATGATCCTTATAGAACGCTGCGTCAAAAGCTTTGCTTTCAAAGGTTTCGCCCGCCCAATAATACGATGAGCTATTGATCTGTACATAGTGGATCTCATTTATTTGGTTATGATAATTGAGGTGGTGATGTCCCGTCAGTACAAGGATGATTTTATTAAAGCCTGCCTCGTTGTTGATCTGTTCAAGTAGATAGCGGACCTGCATACCATTGTCTAGGCCGTTCATGGTATTTTCGAGCCCTTGATGGCAAAAAATAACCGTTCTGAGTTTTGTCTGTTGAAGATCCTGTTTTAGCCAGGTCAATTGTTCTTTTCCGATGGTACGCGCATAGCCTTCAATTCGATTATTGAGATCTTTTTCATTGCCATCCAGCACCACAAAATGAAAATCTTTATTATCGAAGGAATAATAGGGGGATGTCGCGTCCCAGAAGGCTAAGGCCTGTTGCTTGGTAAATCCGCCGTCGGTATCGTGGTTGCCCAGTACATAGTGTTTTTTACCCTTAAACTGTGCCCATATAGCCATCAGTTTTTTGTTGGCCGGTTTGGGAACACAGAAATCACCTAAGGAAATAATAAAGTCCGGTTGCTCACGGATCATTGCATCGATAAAGCATTGGGCACGACGGTCGCCATCATGCATCAGATCGTAATGTAGATCGCTGATAACACCGAATTTAAGGTTTTGTTGTCTAACTCCAAGCTCCTCAGTTACAGCTTGGTCCAATTCGGTACGCGTTTTTGCATGGATAAAAGTGGAGGGAACTAAAAGACCCGAAATACCCAGGCTGCCAATTTTTAAGAATTTTTTTCGGTTTATCATGGTTTTTTAATTGATTTTGGGTTTTGGACAACACTAATGACTGTTGCGCATATCGCACATATCAATGCAACAAAAAGAAATATATTGGCTGTGTTGCCTGTGTAATCAATCAGCTTACCAAATAAAGGTTCACCGACCGCCGCAAATACATACGCAAACATGTTCATCACGCCGATACCTGTTCCAACAAGTTTGGTTCCAAGCAGATCTGGGCTCAGGGTCCAGAAATTGGCTTGCGGACCATACACAAAGAATCCTGAGGTAAACATGAGTACGCCCATCAGGAGGTGATTGTGAACAGGTACCAAATAAATGAGAAGGGCAATAATGCAGCTGATCATCATACCCGCAGCGATCGATTTACTTCTGTTTTTGTTAAAGACGAGGTCTGAAATGTATCCGAAAGAAACCGCACCAAGGGCCATCCCAATGGGGATGAGTAAAGTTAGCCACATGTTGCCTGAAGATTCTTTGTAGTTGTTTCCTAAAAAGTGGATCGGTACCCAAAAGATTAAGCCATAACGTGCCATACTTTGAAAACCAATGGCGAGCGAAGCGATCATAAAGTTGCGATGCTGAAATACATGCAGATAGGACTGCTTCCAGTTTTCTTGTTTTTCTGATGCTGCAACTTGTTCTTGTGCGTCTTCCTGTTCCGCTGTTCCTTCTTTTTCGTCAGCAGGAGTATAGCCTTTTTTTTTAGGGTCGCTGTACGCGACAAAAAGAAAGACCAATAATGCGCCGGCGAGAAATAGGATGGGGTAGCGAAATAGGGTGCGCCAGCTTTGTTCCTGTTGGACGAGTACCAAGGCCATCAGAAAGGTCAGAACGGAGGAGCTTCCGGCAGCCATGGTATAAAAGCCAAAAGCCTTGCCACGTTCGGAAGTGCTCCACCAATTGGAGATAAGTTTACCTCCCGAGCCCCAAGCCATGGATTGGAAGTATCCGTTTAATGTCCAAAGAACCAAAATAGGGGTATAAGAGCTGGCAAAGCTGATGGCGAGATTACAGAGAATGGACAGACCTCCACCAGCGACAATCATCATCTTGGGGCTCCATCGATCGGCGAGATTGCCATTGATGAGCTGGCCGATCGCATAGCCCATTAACATTGCGAAACTGATCCAACCGACTTGCTGAAAACTGATGTCTAGCTCTTTGGCAATACCTCTTGCTGCCCATCCAAAATTGTGTCGACCTGTGTAAAAGAATAAATAGCAAAACATGGTTACAAACAACATTTTCCACTGGTCTTTTCTAAATTTTCTTTCCATTAAAGCTGCTCCGTTGAGGGGTGGACGAATAAACCTGCTCGTATTGGTTTGTGCGTTAACGCATAGCTTATTGCTTTATTGACTTCAGCAAGTGGGAATTCACGTTCGATTAATAATTCAAAGGGATACTTTTGCCAGTTTTCGATGATAAAATCTACAGCGTCAGAGAAATCGGTATAATTGTAATTGTGCAGCCCCCTGATCGTGAGCATCTTTCGAATCACTTTTTCGGCGTCTATCCCCGTAGCGCGCTGCTTAAACACAGCACCTACGAGAACAGCATTCCCATGGAGCCCCAAGGTGTCTATACCGAGCTCCATGGCTTCTGGGGAGCCGCTCATGTCGATAAATCGATCAATAGTTCTACCATATAAGGCTGTGCTGGATGTGGTTTCACGAAGATCTATTGTAGTTGTCGCTCCAAATTTTTTGGCGAGTTCTAAACGTGCAGGATTAATGTCAGAAGCGATGATACTTTTAGCACCCATTTCTTTGCACATGGCAATGCTAACCAGCCCCAATAATCCAATGCCTGCGACATGAATGTTTTTTTTTGCAATGGTTCCTGCCAGGCGAAGGGCCCCGGACGAAGTAGCAACAGCACAATTGATGGTGGCGGCTACAGCAGGAGAGATATCTTTTGGAAGTATCCGTATGTAGGTATGTTGCCGTAAGACGATATGTGTTGCCAATCCACCATGAAGGTCATCCGCTTCGGTTATCTGGCGGTGACCATATTTGTAGATCTGATCGTTTTTCTGTGGAATATCGGGCAGATAATTGGCACTGTTGGGGTCGCTGGAAAAAACTGTCCAGGTAATCAAGTCGCCAACATGTAGCGTATTGCCCCGCGCATCAAGCCCGCTATGACCAGAAGATATCGCTGCGATAACGCCCACAATCTCATGACCTAAAATTGTAGGACATGGCTCGCTGCGCAGCCCGCAATAGGTATGAAGGTCACTACCGCACAATGTGGTATAGCGTATGTTGACCAAAATTTCCCCATCTTGCAAAGGTGGAATAGGTTTACTCACTTTGGTGAGCGTCGTATTGGCACGATCAAAAACGTAATATGTTGCTAGTTGTTTCATTTTGCATAAAAATACATAAGTTTTGCAATACTAAACAAAGTTTATTTATGCTGTATTTTTAAATAATTAAATTTTTGTGAATTGGGGCGTATTTTTTACTGCCGAGCGAAAAAAATAGAAAAATGGAAGTGTTGTGGCGCATATTTTGTTATTTTATCAGAAAACTGTTTTTTTTAGATTATTCTATGAAAGTTATTAAAAAGATGGTGCTGTTTTCGGGGTTTATAGCAGTTTCCGCATGTAGTGATAAGGTCGAAGATAGTGTCGTGGATTGTTTCGGTCAATCCATTCTGGTTGATGTGGTTCATAAAACTTCAGAGTCAAATGCATCAAAGATTGATTTCAACATCACTTATGCAGGCAAGCAGACAATTGACAATGCTGTTCGTTGGGATTTTGGTGATGGAACGGTGCAAGATTTTACAGGACGGGATGCGAGTCATACCTACACAAAAGCGGGGACGTATACAGCCATTGCCAAGGTAAGATTGAACAACGGACATTGCTCTTTTGATATTAAAGAAACAGTAACAATAAAATAGAGTTTTAAGCTAGGCTCACCCTATAATTATACCTTGTTATGAAAAAGAAATATTTTTTTACGATACTCTTACTGAGTATGTCTTGTTCGATAATCGCCCAAGAGTACAAAAAAGTAAATACAGGTTGCAGTATGGCATCCACCTATGCTGAAATGGCGTTTATAAGCTTTAAAAAAGCTTATCAGGCTGGATCACTGGACGATGCCAGGGTTTCGCTTAAGGACGCTGTGGGCAAAGCAAAGGAAGCTTCCGCGTATAGTTTAATTCCGGATTGCAACTGTGCTAATGCCAAAAATTACTCACTTAATGCCGTGACCTTTGGTAATAAGGCTTTAAAAGCAGCAGATTTTGAGAGTTTGAAAAAGTGGGCCAAGAAAGCGATGGATATGTCGCTCGATGTGATGACAGCCATACCCAATTGTAAATAAATCGGGAACACGTTGCCACAAAATTGGTATATTTGGATTGGCCACTTCTGGGAAATAAAACGGCGTGACATGTGCAGGCAAAGACGGGTAGATGGTATACAAAGTATATGCATATTAGGGAATAGTTTTTGTAAAGGCTGGGGAAATGTCGACCCGGTCTTTTTTGGGGGGGAAATCAACGATTGACCAAAACGAGTGAGACTTGTTTTAAGGTAAATTTTTTAATTAGCACGCGATTGTTTAGCTTTGATATTCCATTAGTCATTATTATTATAAATTTATTACCTGAAAATTGTGCAAAGCCAAACTATTATTACTTTACTTATTGTTGGAATAATCATCAGTAAAACGCTGATAGGCGTACTTATCTACTTTTTAATCCGAAAGAACCGTTTGCTAAAGGTCGAGCAACTCAAATTGACGACTGCCAATAGTATCCTCAGTGAACAGGCAATTCGTATTCACCATTATAATGAGGAGTTAAAAATTGCCGAGAGTTTCAAGACTAAAGTACTGTCGATTGCCTCGCATGATCTCAGAGCACCATTTGCATCGGTCGAAATTTTATTGGGGATTGAAGATATTTCCCTAGTCGATAAGGAAGATCTTAAACTCATCTTTTTAAATTTAAAAGGACAAGTGGCCAGATCACGTACGATGTTGGAAGAGGTATTGCTATGGACTGAATCACAACTTCGGGATAAGCTTGAAAATACCGAGAATTGCAATATTTGCGATCAAATTAACGCGGTATTAGGCATCTATACCCTAGAAATCCAGCGATTCAATATACAGATCATAAATTCAGTGAGCCAGGATTTTTGGGTGGATACC
The DNA here is from genome assembly GCF_000988325.1 of Sphingobacterium sp. Ag1. NCBI lineage: Bacteria > Pseudomonadati > Bacteroidota > Sphingobacteriia > Sphingobacteriales > Sphingobacteriaceae > Sphingobacterium > Sphingobacterium sp. Ag1. The sequence goes on from NZ_LBGU01000043.1 coordinate 486,894, forward strand.
CATAAGGGAATCTTTGCTTTTGTACTTAGAAATGTGATCAGCAATGCCATTAAATATGGAAGAGTCGGCGGTAATATTACGCTGCAATTGATCGATGAACAGAGCGATCGATGGGAACTTATTGTCAGCAATGATGGGGAGGAACTTTCATCGGAAGTCCTGCATAATTTAAATTTTGTCAATAGTTGGGATCGTAGAAGATCTGAAAACAAAAATGGTGCGGGATTGGGTATCTCACTCTGTAAGGATTTGATCAAACGGATTGATGGAACTATGCAGTACGAAAATCAGCATGGTATTGGGGTTACTGTCCGTATCTCGTTTCCACGGAAAGTTTATCAGGCTGTCTCTTGATAACATAGGCCTGCTTTAAGGGAACTCTTTGAATTGTCTTAATACGTTGTACTTCATGTTAATAAGTTCAATAATGTGTATAAGTTCAACGTTGAGGTAAAGCCGTCAACTTGATTCATGAACATGCTTGGATCGGTTATACCACATCTAATGCCTAAAAATTATTGCATTAAATCATTAAGGCGCTCAATTTAATGGATGCCTTTTGTTTGTTCTGTATATTGAACTTGATTTCTGTATGCCTTTTTGGAGTGCCTTATTAGGATAAATTCGCATTTTAATTCTTAGCAGCTTCCAGCATAAACAGCCCTTCGGTTTCGAAAGGGAGGTCAGGAATACGATTTTGGGCATCCATATCGACATCTCTCTTTGTCTGAATGAAAAAGCCATAGATACTAGCACCATGAAAATTAACTCTATCAAGGCATAGGATAGCTATAAGTAGTAGTAGTTGATTGCGCGGATAGGCAATCGGTAAATTGGTTGGAAAGCGAATTTAAGCTATTGCTTGACTGTTTTAAGTTCATCAATCGTTCGATTGTATCGATCATAAATTACTTTTTCAAATTCAAAACTTGGGTTTGGTTTCCAGTATTCTTCAATCTGAATCGTATTTTTCCTTAAGGTGGTCTTTGAGCTCAGTAGTGTACCTTTTCCATGGACTTCGTTTATGTCAACAGGGTTGATGGAGGAAAAATGTTTTTCTAGCATTTTCGGGATTTCGCGAAAATTGATGCAATTTTCGTAAATAACGACCTTTTTACTTGTTTTAATCAAGGGTAGGAGAACTTTCGCTAACCATCCTGGCTTTTCTGACGCGATTTGAAATGCCGGTTGTGTCAGATAAAAGCTGAACTGCGCCTGGTCGTCGCTGTGGTAGTTGCTGTAGATAATGGTCTCGATAATTTCCCAGGAGATAAATTGGGTTATTTTTAGCAAGGGGATTTGATAGGATATGCCTTTATGATCGGATCTTACACTTTCCTGTTGGGCAATCTGTTGTGTTATGGTTTTCTCGGATACTCGAAATCCAAGGGTCATACCGTATAGGATAATACCGGGGAATAGTATGAAAAGTACAGAAACGACATAAGCTCCCACAACTTTGCTGCCATTAACCATCATCAATATAGTCAAAGCTATTCCGATACAGATAAACAGCCCAAGTAATAATTTAATGACTAAAAGAGGGTTAAACTTCATTTGCTCAAAGCGCATGATTTTTAGTTAAATGTACTAAAACTTCTTGATGTTTTAGAAAAAATTTGAGCGTTTTGAAAAGAGGCAGTTCGTTGTTGGTATGTCAATAATTAGTATATTTGCTGCACTAGCGATACATGAAAGCGAAACAATTGATATGGATTCTACTGCCGCTGATGCTCCTGCAGAGCTTCTCGTCGGTATGGCTATGGACTGTTTTTGAATTTAACAGAGATTATATCGCTAAGAATGAATGTATCAATCGATTCAATGAAAAGGCACTTTCCTGTAGAGGACAATGTATTTTGATGAAAAAAATGCGTGAACATGAGGAGAAGGAACAAAAGAACCTGGAATCTCGTATAATCGATCTTGTATTTATCAATAATCAGCAATGTTTTAACCTTGATATCACTTTTTTTGAAGAAGCAGCGGCAGAAACCCTACTTCCGGAATATCAGGCAAACTATGCTTATAGACCAATCTTTACTATTTTTCACCCACCCTTGGCTTAAATCATTTTGCTTTTCGTACGGGCTGTCGGCATATTGACTGATGGCAGGTACTGTCTATTTTCAAAAGATTTAAATCAATACATATGAATTTATATTCCCGTGTCGGGACTGTCGGGGGCGTAATCTTACTGCTACTCGCATTTTCAGTTGCTTTTTCAATTTCATCCTGTACCGCCGATCATTCAAAAAAGAACGGTAAGAATGCTACAGATTTTATACTGCCTAAGGAATCCGATCTGGTCCGTATAGCGGATACTGTTTGGGATGTTACCAATTATACCGTATATGCGGATGCCAAACTCAACAATAAATATCATACCATTTATCTGCGTTTAAGAGATACCTCGGGAATTCCGATCAATGACAAATCCCTTGATTTCTATCCAGAAATGAGTATGGGACGTATGAAGCATAGAGGCCCCTTTGAGCATCCCGTCGCGCTCGGCGAAGGCTGGTATAGAGGCCCAATGGTTTTTATTATGGCGGATATCCCGCAGATGGGAAAGGGGTGGCAATTACATACGATACGTAGTCATAATCGCATAAAAGATACACTTGCCATCAAGATTCCGGTTACTGCAGCAGCAACCATGCGAACAATGAGCTCTGGAACCAGAGACGATAGCCGCGTATTTATTTCCTGCCTATTGCCTGATAGCGTAAAGCAGGGAAAGCATCGGATTCGATTTCTATTGAATAAAATGGATGGTCATCATTTCCCGGTATTAGATCATTATGTGATTAAACTAAAAACCAATAGGCTTTCTATGGGGCAGGGGCCTTCGGAAAATTTTGCTGCTGAAAGTACAGGTAATGGTTACTATGAAGGCACTGTTAATTTTTCTATGCCTGGTCGTTGGGAAGTCATTGTCGAACTATGGAAAGCGGGCAAAAAATCAAATCAGGATGATATAAAATATCTAGTGCAGGTCACTTAATACAAACAGAATTTATTTTACCAATATACTTAAACAATAAAAATGAAAAAGAGAATCAACGTAATCCTAGGCTGTTTCGGTTTTGTAGCTATACTGGCGTGTAGCGGAAACGAGGCGACAAAAGTTAAGAAGGAAAATAGTGCTCAGCAACCTTCCGCAGCTGAGTCTGGGACCATGCTCGATTATAAAACCGAGGGGCCCAAAGGTATAGGGATCATTACATCCTTCGAACACAAATCGTTTGATGCGCAGCTTGCAAATAGGGGCGTAGAACTATTTGTGTCGAAATGTGCAATGTGCCATAGTTTTGATCGTACATTGGTAGGTCCATCGTTGGACGCTGTCATCAAACGTCGTACGCCTGAGTGGATTATGAACATGATGCTAGATCCGGCAACCATGCTGGAGAAAGATGCCGACGCGAAAGCACTTAGTAAGGAATATGCTTCGCCAATGATTAGTTTGGGCTTGAAGCAAGAAGAGGCACGTGCCATTTTAGAATATTTGCGCGAACGTAATAGCACCACAAAATAGATAGGATCAATGAAATCTCTATGCAGTAGATGGTGGTTTTGTATGATAATGGCCTGGGCGATATGTTTGCAGGCAACCAATCTCCTGTGGACATTTCTTGAATTTGAATGCAATCGTGCGTATATCGAACAAAATCTCTGTGTCAATCGTTTTGAACCCGCAGCGACTTGTAAAGGTTTTTGTTACGTCAGTGAAAAAACGGTTGAACAAAAGGATGTGAACGATACACTTGCTAAGATGAAAGGGATGGAAATATTGGTCTTTGTACAGCAAATTAGAGAAATCTTGCTGTGCTCTCTCGTGTGTGCTGCTATAAATATTGTGTATCCAAAGGCTTTTGACTCCGATACGTGCAGGGGTATAATGCCTAAAATTTTAAGACCGCCGATTGTTTGATTATTCTACACATATTTTTTTACAGAATAATCATAAAGAAATGGTCATACGAAAAGAGAAATTAGATTTTCTAAATTTAGAAGATATTGATCCCACTTCGCAGGGAATCGTTATTATGCCTATAGCAGATTTTTTGCAAGCTAAGGCTAATCAGAATACGTTGCATATACGTTCGTTTTACAGCCTTTTGTTCGTTAACAGCGGCGAATTGTCCATGGTAGCAGATCAACGTTTACATATTGTGAGGAGTCATGATATCATCAGTATCAATTCAAATTGCGTTTGCAGTTTTCAACCATGTTCATCTATAGAGGGGTACAGTATATTATTTAATGAATCTTTTTTTAGGGAAAAGTATAGTATGGAAGTAATGAACTACACTCATTTTTTGAAGAGTAGGTATATGCACGAGATTACATTATCAAAAGAAGATACGATTGGTTTCCTACGAATAGTGCGCTTGATGGAGACCGCATACAATTCCTTTAAATTGAGTGCTAACAGTGTCTTGAGACGCTACTTAACTACGCTGTTCCAAATTCTAGGCAGGCATATGATGGTGGATCAAGGGGGGATGACATGGGATGAAGTCGACTATAAGGTCCGGAGTTTTGAATCTTTGGTTGATAGTCATTATGCGCAGCAGCGTTATCCTTCATTTTACGCGGAGCAATTGAATATATCGATCAACTATCTTAATCGAATTTGTAGGAAAAAGAGATCCACGAGCTGCGGTATGATCATCCGTGGACGCATTTTGTTGGAGGCAGAGCGCTTACTTTACCATACTTTTAAAACGGTAAAAGAAATTGCCTTTGAGCTCGGTTTCGAAAATGTCCCATATTTCAATACATTTTTTAAAGTAAATAAAGGAATAAGTCCCGAAGAGTTTAGGAAAAATTGCTAGTTTAAATACCACTAAAGGCCTTTTTCATATATTTGAAAAAGGCTTTACTTTTCAATATTATAGCTGTCTTTAGCCAGATTTTGGCAACAGCTTATTTGAATTCAAAGGCTTGATCTTTCCTCTTACTTTTATTGATCCACTTCTATTTTTTCTTGTCCGATTTTTTCTGACCTTCAACAGGTAAATCCAATATAGCCATTAGTAATAGATAATAACCTTTTTCCAATCCCATTTTTTTTGCTTTTTGGTGTATCGTATCCATATCTTTAGTCAATTGTTGTTTAAATTTTATTTTGCGATTTGGATAAGCATAATCAAATGCTGTACCCAAAAATTTCCCTTGGCTCGCTAACCGTATTTTTAGTGTGTAAATAACGTAGAGGTTTCATTTTGTGACAAAAAAATACGGACTGCTCAGGTATTTAATGCAGTAAAAATAGTGGATGCATCAGCAGTAAGATGTAAAAAATACATGAACGTCTTTGCTGTAAAACATTTTCCACGCCAGCATTGTCATACTTCCGATTAATAATTAAAACAGGTATTTATGAAAAAGTTAATTCCATTTGCACTCATGTCGAGTTTATTGGTACTCGTGTCGAGCTGTGCAGCAATTGAAGGTATATTTAAAGCAGGTGTATGGTCGGGCATCCTATTGGTTGTTGTCGTAGTCGCTATTGTCATTTGGTTGGTGAGCAAGTTGTTTGGTGGATCAAAATGATTATATGAACAGGATTTTCGCAACTTAGGGACTTATCTTTTTTCAACCAGATATTTCCAATAGCGTTTTGGAACATGTCTTAAGTGAAGCTTCAGGTTTTTGCGTGATTCAATAGAGGTACTTTTAAAATAAGTCTTCCAGAGATGTTGATAATCTTTTTCTTGAGGATCGAGATCCACTTCTAGCTGATATGGATCTTGAACCTCGTATGTATTGTTATTGGATACCTCTAAGATATTTTTGCCATCATAATGGAAGCCATAGTTTCGCCGTATATCATAAATTAACCAGCACTGGTCCGCGAATCGGTTTTTAAAGAAGTCTACAACCAGGGGAATCACATTGAAATCGGGTTCAACGATGGCTGTGTAGAGATTATCGTTAGACCGGACAAATCGGATAAAAGCCTTCATGCGGTGTCGTTCGCGGTTGATCTTTTTGACCATCTGATGGATACGGAGTATAGGTGGGTATCCATAATTGCGTATATCCAATTTTCCCCTTTGAAAAAGTTCAACAATCAGTTGAAATCCATTGAACCATTCAGATTGATTATCGGACAAAAAATTATGATAAAAGATTTTTGTTTCTTGTGCTCCAAGTATCTTTTCCATTCCCACTAAAATGCGCATGGCTTTTTTTACATCAGTATGTACTTGTCGCTTTTGCGAAAAAATATTAATTGTCATAGATTTTTCTGTTGTGGGAATGCTATCAAATTCTTTCCGTTCAAAAGCTTCAAATACACAACAGAGGTAACCGGAATAACTTCCGTCAAAAATATAGTCCATCAGAAAAGTGTTAGCTGTGTATTGGAAGCCGTGGCTTGTGTACGAGGATTACTTTCAAGAATAGACTTTCTGATGTTTTCAGGATAGTGGAAGCCCCCAGCGATGAGTGTATCCTGACAAACCATAAAATATTTGGCGCGATTATAGGCAATTCCTATTTTTCGAAGCTGATATTCCTTTAGTTTTCCATATTTGCGCGACTGTATAATTTTTTTGGCGGATTGCCTGCCAATACCCGGGATTCGGATAATCCACTCATAAGTAGCGCTGTTGATGTCGATGGGAAAGAATTGCGGGTTGCGTAGCGCCCAAGCAAGTTTTGGGTCTATTTCCAGATCGAGTTGTTGATGCGTACTGTTGAGTATTTCATGAAGCGAAAAACCATAAAACCGAAGAAGCCAATCTGTTTGATAAAGTCTGTTTTCACGCGCAAGCGGTGGTGATGTTCCGATTTGGGGAAGATTGGAATCGGTAGCATTAATGGGAATATAACCCGAATAATACACCCGCTTGAGATTGTAATCTTTATAGAATGTATTGGCCGCCTCCATAATTTGTAGGTCGCTTTCTGGTGTGGCTCCAATAACGAGCTGCGTACTTTGGCCTGCCGGTACAAATAAGGGGGCTTTCTTGTCTTTTTTTCGATCCTGACGAAGGTTGAGAATTTCATTTTTAATAATCGCCAGAGGCTCGCGAACGGACTGATGATCTTTTTCGGGAGCAACTAGTTTAAGTCCCTCTTCAGTGGGAATTTCGAGGTTCACGCTCATCCGGTCAACATATAGACCAGCTTCTTTTAATAACGATTCACTCGCACCCGGAATGGCTTTGAGATGGATATAACCATGAAAACGTTCTTCCGTTCGAAGTTTTTTAACAACTAACATTAAGCGTTCCATCGTGTAGTCTGCGGATTTGAAGATACCCGAACTTAAAAAAAGACCTTCAATGTAATTACGACGGTAGAAGTTCATGGTTAATTCGACGACTTCCTTCACTGAAAATGCTGCCCTTTGGACGTCGTTGCTTCGTCGGCTAACACAAAAGGAACAGTCGTAGATGCAATAATTGGTCATTAAAATTTTTAGCAGAGAAACACAGCGGCCATCTTCGGTGTAGGTGTGACAAATGCCACTAGCCGATGAATCACCTATACCACCACTATTTTTTCGTTTACTTCCGCTTGAGCTGCAACTTACGTCGTATTTAGCGGCGTCAGCTAAGATTCGTAATTTATCATCAAAACCAAACATGATTTATTCTTTAATAGTTTGCTGTAAAAATACTAATATTATTAGTAGTCGTAGCGCGTAAAATTACCTGATTTGCCTTTTTTATAGTCGCATTTTTCACCCTTAGCGTTCGAAGATTGCCTGAATTTGCTTAAAAAATAAACGATTTGTGATGGGATATTGTTTATGAATAAACTACATATTATGGCAGAGAATAATTTGAATAATAAAGAAGCTTTAGAAAAGCTAAAAGAGATCGTTGATCAAATTGATGTAGGAACGGTCTGTTCGTTCCCATCAAATTCTGACTATCCCCATGGTGTTCCGATGAGCAGACAGGAAGTGGATGCAAATGGCGATATTTGGTACATCTGTTCGGCGGAAAGTGAGACCTTTAAAAATATTTCACAGGATCCCAGAGTTTCCCTGTTTTATGCGGATCCCAAAACCTACACCTTTTTGAGTATAAATGGTTCAGCGAGTCTTTCTCGAGATCAGGAAAGGATAGACCGCTATTGGAACAAAATGATGGAAGGATGGTTTAAGAAAGGAAAAGAGGACCCCAATATTCAGTTGCTGCAGATCACACCTGACGAAGCACATTATTGGGATTCAAACTCCAATATGGTCGTCAACTTGTTTAAGATGTTGAAAGCGGCTGTAACCGGTAGTACACAAGATATAGGTAAAGAAGGAGATCTACATATTTAAAATAAACGGTGTCTTTAATTTCAACACAATAATTAACAGCTATAAAGAGGTCCTCTTTTCGAAAGTGAGGACCTTTTTTGTTGAAAAATTTGTTACGCATTTCCCTTTATCACACGTAAAAGTACTGCAATGATAGCTATCACCAAAAGAATATGGATTAGCCCGCCGCCAACAAAGCCCCCAAAGAAACTGATTGCCCATATCAGGACCAAAATAACAGCGATAGTATATAATAGATTTCCCATAGCAATGAATATATATGTTTATTGAATAACAATATTTAGCCAAAGATGGTTTACTGTTTTTTAAGTTTTTTCGCTGATTGGCCAACTAAGGATACTGTTCATTTTTTTGCTCTTTTTTCCACTTACGGATTCTTCCGACCGCATTTTGATATGGTGAAGCGGTGTTCAACTGAATCATTCTGCCTAAAGTCCATTTTTCATACCATGGTACACCATAAAGCTGCATGTTACTTTTTTGCGCTATGAGTTCCTCAATTGCTAAAACAGTTTGATCTAGTTTAGTACATAATGTCGTAAAATTAATGTCGGCATAATCCTGATAAAATTTTTGAGCCAGTTTGCCGAGCTCGTTCCATTTAAAAGCGGTCTCCGGAAAATCAACCTGTTTGTGATCTTCACTTTTCTTATTCCATTTGAGCACCAGCTCCCCCCAGCCAATTAGATAGGAAATTAAGTTATTTATACTCATTGACGTTCCTCTAGTATGCCCCGGAAGTGTAAGAAGATTAGTCTGATCGATAGGAATATCGGAAAGTTCGGACACAAGCTTGCTGTAATTTGTACGAATCGCTTGAAGAAGTTCGTCTTTTGTGGTTGGTATAGCCATGGTATAAATGTGAATAAAGCATAAGATACAGATAATTAAGTAAAATTGATTAGCTCTGGATGGTGTTATACGGCAGAACGAATGGGAAAGCTATTCAATATGCTATTTTTGACAAAACCCTTTGTTTTAGTCTGATAGCTTTTTTTGAATATATTATTGGAATTGAAAAAACGGATAACCTAAGATTGTAAAAAATTTGGTTATATGTATATTTTTTGATAAAATTTATTGTTTTTTTATAATCGTATTGTGTTTTGTTCTGTTTATAACGAATATTGTTGTAAGCATTTAGGCAGCATATTTTTTAGGGGAAATACTGCAAGAGGTATGCTGCCGATGAAATAATAAACTGAAAAATTGATACAAAGATGAAAAAGATTTTATTGTTAGTAACTGTGGTTATGTTCGCTGTTACGGGGACTTTCGCTCAGATTCATAAACCTGTTAAGTGGACTGTGGCCAGCAAAAAATTGAACAACAAAGAAGCTATGGTCTATGTGAAGGCTACTATTCAAAATGGTTGGCATATTTACTCCCAAAATGTAAAAGATGGTGGCCCAATTCCAACATCTTTCAATTTTGGTAAAGCAGCTGACTATGCTTTGCTCGGTAAGACGGCTGAACCAAAACCGAAGATCAAACACGAAGAGGTTTTCAAAATGGACGTGGGATACTTCACCAATGAAGTGATCTTTCAGCAAAAAGTTTCGCTCACTAAAGGAACAGCAACAGTAAAAGGTACCGTGGAATGGCAAGCATGTGACGCTTCACAATGTCTTCCTCCAGATGAATATGCTTTTGCTGTAACGATCAAATAGCGTAATAAATAGCAGCAATTAACCATCTAAAGTGATTTAGCGCCTAGGATAATTGATAGAAAAAGGAAAATTAAGGATAAAAGGTTAGGTTTGATTACCTGGCCTTTTTTGTTTAAAGGAGCCTTTTGGTATAAAAAATCAGCCCTTTGGTATAATATGTTAAATCTATTTTTTAAGGAATTTTAGCTTTGTTTAAATGGATTACAAATACTTACTTGAAAAGACAAATTATCGGAAAACAATTGTTTGTGTGAAGTAACGATGTGGTGTATTGTAAAAATGATAAAAATAAATCGATTAAAATTGAAGTATTGTCCGCTAGTTTGTTTTTTGATCATGGTATTGTTTGGCTTCAATACGCTTTGTTACGGACAAATGGGGTTTGGACTTCGGGTGGGAGGTAATATTTCACGTGCAAATGGAAATGCATTTGGCGCCAATAGAATGGGATATCAATTGGGAGCAGATTTGATTTTTGGACTTAATAGCAAGATGGATATTCAATTTGAACCTAGTTACAACTTAACTCGAATACGTGTCAACGACAATACCGCTTCTCTTTCCGGAGGTTTGTCCAAGGGAACCCGCTCGCTGAAATATCTCAACACGCCGGCATACCTTAAGGTTAATTTTACGAGAAAATTTTCAATCTTAGGCGGCCTAGACTTGAATATGTTGCTCAACGACGATACGTATAAACTCAACGACGGAACACCCGCGTTCAACAGTCGTACACGGATAGGATACGCATTGGGCATAGATCTTGGTGCGCTGTATTTTAGATATCGGCAGTTCAAAAAGAATAATAAAATTGTAGACAACTGGGATGCACATATTGACCAGTACCAACTGGGATTTAAAATGCGTTTGTTTTAAGCGAATAGGTCCACTGGTAGACAACCTTTACAGACTTTCCTGTGCTGTAAGTTGAGCCGCTCTGATTTTGCTACATCAGGCGGCTTTAATTTTTTATTAATTCACCATTTGTTGTTTGGATGTTTATTGCCGTATATAAAGGATATTTCAATATCTTGCAAGGACAAACCAGTATTTCCTTCCGTTAGATTTGGACGGCAATAAATTATAAACGAATGGATAGAAAAAGTTTTTTAAAGAAAGCCAGTTTATTTGGACTAGGCTTCCTGGCTACCAAATTTCCAATATGGTCAAATACCCTATTTGCCTGGGATAAACCTATACACAACATTCCAGAGGAAAAAGGTTTCAGTAGACAGTGGCTTGAAGCCCTCTATGAAAAGGGAGAGAAGATTAGCTATCGAAAAAGTAAAAATGAGCTTCGGTACATTGGGATGCCCGTAGGGGGCTTACATGCGGGTACCGTCTATATAGGAGGTGATGGTCGACTATGGCTTTGGCAGATATTTAATACAGCTTATGACGGTGAATGTGAGGGGATAGAACCCAAAAATGTGCTGTGGAACAATGGAAGGGAACTCGTTACTGTGCGCCCGAGGGATGGATCAGCTTATATTGAACCTGCTATTGCAGACAATCTTCGAAGTATGGAGCAAGGATTTGCGATTTCAACTGCGGTTAATGGAAAGCAGGTAACCAAAGAACTCCGAGAAAGCCATTGGGATGAGATTGTATTTGAAGCGACATATCCCACCTGTCGAATTACCTATAGCAGCGTAGATTTTCCATTGGATGTGGTGTTGGTTGCCTATTCGCCATTTATTCCTTTGGATCAGGACAACTCCTCATTGCCCCTTACTACCTTACATATCGAGCTACAGAATAAGGTCGATGCGCCAATCGATGTATTTGTGACGGGGTGGATGGAAAATGGTGTTCATAAAGGACGGAATGATTTTGATGTGGTAAAGAAACGCTCTTATCTCGCCGAATATGCTGGTACTCAAGTATTGCTTTTTAGCTGTGATCAGGTTCCCGATCAAGCCATGCAAGCAGGCGACCACGGAACAATGGCTTTTACCTGTACGGATAAGGAAGCACAGCCGACGACAAGGCTACAAGATTGGCCTGTAAAACCTCAGGCGATTGAGGCTGATAGGAATAATTCAACGGTGGATTTTTCTGCTATGCAAGTAGGGGCTTTTACGGTGTTACGGACAATAAGGGCAAAAGCAACGAGCCAAATTTCTTATGCTATAGCTTGGTATTTTAATAACCCCCATCCTAAACTGAAACATCATTTAAAGGATGCGCAATCGGGGTATTGGTACGGTGCCAAGTTTAGCGATGCCTGGGGGGTAATAAATTATTATTTGGTCAATCGCGAAAAGCTTGAGCGTGAAACCATGGCCTGGCAGCAAACTTGGAATGATACGACACTGCCATACTGGTTTATGGATCGCACTTTTGTCACAATAGGAACATTGGCCACAGCAAACACCATGCGTATTGCTTCAGGAAGATTCTGGGGCTGGGAGGGAGTAGGAGCATGTGCTGGTACTTGTACCCACGTTTGGCAATATGGACAATCTATGGGCAGGATATTTCCGGATCTTGAACGTAATTTACGTGAAGTAACAGATCTGGGCGTAGGTTTTCAAGCTGATACCGGTGCCATTATCTTTCGTGCTGAATATGAAAAAAGACCAGCTATCGATGGGCAGGCTGGTGTGATTCTACGGTTTTATCGCGATCATCAGATGAGTAGTGATAGCGAATTCCTGAAAAGAAACTGGCCTAAGCTTAAGAAGGCGGTTCAATTTGTCCTTAATCAGGATAAAAACGGTGATGGGATGACTGATACACCAATGGAAAATACACTGGATGCGGTCTGGGAAGGTGAAATCGCCTGGATTGTCGGATTGTGTCTCGCTGCAGTACAAGCCGCCGCATTGATGGCACAGGAAGTCGGCGATAAAAAGTTTCAAAAATTGTGTTTGGAATACGTGCGCAAAGGATCTGAAAATATGGATAGCAAGCTCTTCAACGGGGAGTATTATATTCATCGTCCCGATATGTTGCAAGGGCGGAAGATGTTGGGATCCTATAATACTTGTCATATTGATCAGGTCTATGGACAGGCTTGGTGCGCCCAGGTGGATATGCCACGGATAAGTAGTCGGGAGAAAGTCATATCTGCCTTGAAAGCACTCTGGAAATATAACTTCACCATGGATGTAGGGCCTTATATAAAAACACATCTTGGTGGAAGACCATATGCCTTAGCAGGGGAGGGTGGGATGGTTATGAATACCAACCCTAAGAATGAAGACAAGGCTTACGGTGATAATACAACATGGCAACTAGGTTATTTTCATGAGTGCATGAGCGGGTTTGAACATCAGGTCGCTGCACATATGATGGCAGAAGGCATGGTTGATGAAAGTTTGGCATTGACAAGGGCGATCCACGATCGTCATCATGCGGCCAAGAGAAATCCTTTTAACGAAATTGAATGCAGCGATCATTACGCACGGGCAATGGCGAGTTATGGAACCTTTATCAGCGCCTGTGGTTTCAGTTATCACGGACCCAAAGGACAGATCGGTTTTGCACCTAAGTTCGGAAGATCCGATTTTAAAGCACCTTTCACAACAGCAAGAGGATGGGGAACCTATTCCCAAAAGCGAAAAACGAATAGCGACTGTACATGTACATTAACCTTGAAGTATGGTCAGTTGACACTCAATGAATTTCATATCGGTGATGCAGATGGATTATCGATTGATAAGACTAATGTTATTGTAAACCAAAATGATACGTCGATCAGGTTGGTTGGATTGAGGCGTTTGGACGGACGTTTGATCCTCAATTTTAGGAACCAAGTTACACTAAAAATCGGAGATATACTAACAATACAATGGTTATGAAAAAATGGATAAATAATTTGCTTTTTACCATGATGTTTGCCGTAATGGCGGGATGCAACTCATCGCCACGTCATTTGGGTGACCCACCATTAAAACCAGATTGGCAAGATCTATTTACGCAGCAATTACCTTTGCTGGGACACCGTAACTGGATATTGATTGTGGATAAGGCCTATCCTATTCCTGCAAACAAAAGTATGCTGATAATCAATACGGAAAGAAATATGCCTGAAGTATTGAATACGGTTGTGGGGCTACTCGATACGCAAACGCATGTAAGGCCTATTTTTTATGAAGACAATGAGCTTGGATATTTGGATGAAAGCATCGCTCCGGGCTTGAAAGCACATCAGGAAAGTCTAAAGAAGTTACTTCCGAAGACAAAATTAATCCCATTGATGCACGAAGCGGTGTTTGCGAAAATGGATAAAGCCGCGCAGCTTTTCGGCGTTGTTATACTGAAGACAGAATCAACAGTACCTTACAGTTCCCTGTTTATCGAACTAGACTGCAAATATTGGGATGATGATCGTGAACGGATGTTACGGCAAAGAATAGCTGATCATGTTAAATGAGTCTTCATTATTCATGAGTTTTTAAGAGAGTTATGAAGCTTGTTGGTTTTGCGTACACTTTTATTAAGCAACAATGTTGCATTTACGATGTTTTGTTGTTACATTTGTTTAAACGAAATTAGTATGAGCAGCATTTCCAAAAAAGCTAAATTGCCTGTCACCGTTTTAAGTGGATTTTTAGGTGCAGGAAAAACAACTCTATTGAATCATATTTTACACAATAAAGAGGGCAAGAAAGTTGCCGTTATTGTCAATGATATGAGTGAAGTGAATATTGATGCGCAGGCTGTTGAGCGCGAAAATGTACTTTCGCGAACAGAAGAAAAGCTCGTGGAGATGAGTAACGGATGTATTTGTTGTACCTTAAGGGAGGATTTGATGGTGGAGGTGGAGCGCCTAGCAAAAGAAAATCGCTTTGATTATCTCCTTATCGAGAGTACCGGTATTTCGGAACCTATCCCAGTGGCGCAGACATTCAGTTATGTTGGTGCTGATAATGCGATTGATCTGTCTACGTTCAGTTACATTGATACCATGGTAACTGTTGTGGACTGTTTTAACTTCGCTAAAGATTTTGGAAGCGCGGATACCCTATTGGATAGGAAACTGACGGATGACAATTATGACAACAGGGCCATTGTAAATCTGTTGACTGATCAGATCGAATTCGCCAACGTTATCCTGCTGAATAAAGCCGATTTGGTATCTGAGGAAACTTTGGGCACTCTGGAGTCTGCTATTAAGCGACTCAATCCAGGAGCTAAGCTTATCCGTGCCCAATTTGGACGTGTTGATCCAAAGGAAATCATGGGGACTGGCTCGTTTGACTTCGACGAAGCTTCTTCTTCGGCAGGATGGATCCGTGAACTTGAAAGTGAACATAGCCCTGAAACAGAGGAGTATGGTATTTCGTCTTTTGTTTTTCGATCGCAGCGTCCTTTCCATCCACAACGATTGCACCGTTATCTCAACGAGCGCTACCCGCACAATATCATACGAGCCAAAGGTCTCCTGTGGTTGGCCTCCCGACCGAATCTGGCGATTAGCTTTAGTCAGGCAGGTGGTAGCGTAAGGTTGGAAAGTGCAGGTTCATGGTGGAGTAGTATGCCCGAGGAGCAGCGCTATCAGTACCCTAATTATGCTGAAATTAGAGCTGAGCTTCTTAAAAGCTGGCATCCGGAGTGGGAAGATCGAAAAAATGAATTGGTATTTATAGGTCAGGATCTGGATAAGGAAAAATATTTGGCAGAACTGGAAGAATGCCTATTGACAGAAGAAGAAGGCGATGACTGGCGTTATACGTGGTGGAAAGACGAGTTTCCCAAAAATATTTAAAACTATTTGTGATTTGCAATGGTTAAAAAAATAGGTAATGTAGGTTAGATATTGTATTTTTCGAAGGCCAGAGATCGATTCTCTGGCCTTTTTGATATTGGTTTACCTGACCAGCATATAAAACTCAGGCACCCAGCTAACCGACGAAATATAAGTAACGAGATTGTCAGAATAGCTTCATGTTATTTAGAATAGTTTTAAATAATGAGCTTTCCCCATATATTTGGAATGAAGAAGGACTAAAGCCTTTTAAATGATTTCTAATTTTTTGTTGAACGATTATTGATATATAGATGAATAAAGTAGAACTGTTTGAAAATGAACGTGCCAGTGGCTATGATCAATTTGTTGAGACATGGATTCCCAATTACCATTATTTTTTAGATCTGTTGCCTAAGCTCCTTCAAGAAATTGAAAATAAGGATTTATTGGTGGTGGGTTGTGGTACAGGAAATGAGATCGAACGCTTTGCCGAGACGGTAGAATCTTGGAAAATAACAGGAGTCGATCCGTCACCTGAGATGATTAGTCAGGCCCGGGAAAAATTTGAAGCGGATGAGAATGTTCATCTCGTCGAAGGTGTGGTAAGTGATTTGGACGAAAAGAAACAATATGGTGCTGCGACGCTTTTGTTAGTATTACACTTTTTAGAAGACAATGGTGATAAATTGGTTCTGCTCCAAAATATCTCGAAGAGAATGTTACCGCAAGCACCGTTGCTATTATTAGACATTACGGGCAATAAGGAGCAGATTCAACAAAACTTGCAATTGTTGCGGCTCCTTCTGCCCAAGGGGATAGATGAAACACAGGTCGCTCAAAGATTGCGAAGAATCGAACATGAATTGTTGCATGTTTCGGAAGAGCGATTAGCCGAGCTCTGTGAAGAAGCCGGATTTGAACCTCCTATTCGATTCTTTCAATCATCGATTTATATGGGGTGGATAACCCGAAAAAAAGATATTATTTCCTTTTCTTAGTAAAGGGATTGAAGGAAAGTCCCGCATTAATATAAAACGACGGATCGGGACTTGCTTCCCATACATAATCGCGCTGGGTGTTATTTTTTTCAAACATGTGTGCACGAGGTATAGTTTTTAGTCCAGATTTAAGGGGGCAATAAAAGATCGGCCAAGATTATGCTCGAGGGTCAGACCTGAATTGATTTCCCTCTGACTAAAGGTGATCATTCACTAGTTTTGGTATAAAAAAAACAAGCCTTCGTATAAGAGATCGGTTATGTGGCAAGAAAAGCACTATTTTTGTTATTCGGGTTAACATTATTCTCCTGCATGCAAGACTTCAATAATAGTATCGTTTTAAGGTTTTTTACTGAAAATAAATTCAGGCCACTGCGACACGTGTTTTTTCTGATCGGTTTACTCCTGCTCTTTGCAAATGCAAATTCGAGTTCTCATTTTCAGGGTAGTTATCGGTTTTATTTTTCTATTATCCTATGGTTTGTGTTTGTCTGCATGTTTTACGCTAATATGTATGTACTTATACCCAAGTTTTTCTTTAAGGCCAAATATGAGTTATATGTCTTAGCATTAATACTGCTGGTGACAGCTAGCTTACTGGTGGTTATGTACATTGCCAACTATATCTATTCCATTCATGTTCCGGCTATAAAAAAGCCTGAATCGGATTCTATGGGGTTGATTGCAGCTTTATTTATCTGTCTCCCTATTATTCTAACTACGACGACTTTCAAGCTTTTTAAACGTTGGTTGGAAGACAATAAGCGCATTTCTGAACTGAAAAATTTGGCGCTGACCACAGAGCTTATTTCCTTGAAGAACCAGATTCAGCCACATTTTTTATTCAACATGCTGAACAACGTTAAGGCTTTAATTCGAAAAGATCCAAATATGGCTACCGAGGTCATCATGAAACTATCAGACTTTCTGAGATATCAGCTCTACGAAAATAATGATGATAGGACGCTTTTGAGGTCTGAAATCAACTTTATCTCCAATTTTCTAAAATTGGAGGAAATACGCCGCGATAACCTCACAACGCGTATATCCTGCCCAGCAGAATTGGAAAAGAAAGGTATATTCCTACCACCACATCTTTTTACAGCCTTTGTTGAAAACGCAATTAAACATAGTCTCAGCCCACGCGCTGGTGATACCTTTATTACAATTCATTTTTCTGAGGCTAATCAGCAGCTTTGTTTTGAATGTGAAAATTCGAAAGATCCCGACAGCTCATTTGTCCGAAGCAAATACAGCGGGCTGGGATTGGCTAATGCCAAAAGACGGCTGGATCTCTTGTATAGAAATGATTACGAACTGTTGGTGTCAACAACTGAGACCCTGTATAGCGTTAAACTTACTATTCCATTATGAATTGCATTATTGTAGATGATGAACCCCTTGCGAGGGAAGAAATGAAAAATTTAATCGAAGAAATTTCTTCGATTCAGATTGTTGGTACATTTTCCAACGCGATATCAGCATTGGAATGTATCAAGACGAATGCGGTAGATCTGCTTTTTCTGGATATTGAGATGCCGACGGTTAATGGTCTTGATTTTGCACAATCACTTCCCAGTGATAAGTTGGTGATCCTAACGACAGCCTATGCGCAGTATGCACTGAAAAGTTACGAATTGGACGCAATAGACTATCTTTTGAAGCCCATCAATAAGGAACGTTTGGCCAAAGCGATCGATAAAGCACTAGCTTATAAAAAGCTATTGGCCTTAGCAGAAATACAAAGTACGGTGGAGAAGGCTAGTGAGGAGGCTCTTTTTATTAAATCCGACAGGAAATACTATAAAATTGCGTTTACTGATATTCGCTTTATAGAAGCGCTCAAAGATTACGTGGTCATCTATACGCGGAACAATAAACTGATTACTGCGATGAATTTGAAAACAATCCACCAGAAACTTCCGGATAACCTCTTCGCCCGTAGCAGTAAATCCTATTTGATTAACTTGTCCTTTATTGATTCATTTGACAATCATACTGTTTACATCGACAAATTTGAAATTCCGATCGGTGAAATCTATCGAGAAGCTTTCTTTAAACAGTACACGGGAGGACTGCTGTAACCTTTCGGCTGTTAGGCGACTACAAAACAATCCAGAAAATCGACTTGGATACCATAACCAGCTAGGAAATGCGTCAGGTAGTCTATGGAACACTCTTCTGTTTCGAACCTGAAAATGGCATCCTCATCATCTAAATCGACAGTGGCATCTTGCACTTGCGGAAGATGAGTTTTGACCAACTCCATCAAAAAATTTTTCTTGTCTTTGGTCTTTACAGAACTTTTAAAAATCAATACTTGCCTAACTTTCATCACGACTAATTTATATGTTCAAAATTATCTGATGCCCCAATCATAGGGAATATCGGTACAAATCTATATTCTTCGTTGCTTCACGCAACCTATATTATACGAAAGCATTTAGTTTTTATACAAAAACAAGGTTGAGCAGTGAGCAGATGAATGGTGTAGATCATATGGAGAGGCTAGGGATATCAATTCTAAATTTCTGCAGAATGCCGGTGCATTTTTGTAGGGTGCTACGATAAAATGTTTTTTGTTGAAATATGATGATAAATTTAGTTATCCTGTTTTTAGGTGCGATAGCCGCTTTTTGGATCAGCGCTATATGTGGGGGAGGAGCAAGCCTTATCCTTATTCCCTTATTGAATTTTATGTTACCTTCTTCGGTAATTCCATTCTCGTTAACTATTGGTTCGTTTACCAGCTCAGTGTCGAGAATAATTGTTTTTAAGCGGCATATCAAATGGAGGATCTTTCTATGGTTTGTACCATTTTCAATTCCGGCTGTACTATTGGGTGGATATCTGATTAAATCTATAGAACCTTCCTATTTGCAGCTACTTGTTGCTTTTTTTCTCATGGGAAATATTCCTCAATTGTTTAAATCAAAAAACGCAGAGCTGCCTTCCGAACCCAAGTATTCGAAATCTTTTCTGGCAATTATTGGTTTTCTTTCGGGCTTTATTTCAGGAATTACAGGTGCAATTGGCTTGTTGTTCAACCGGTTTTATTTAAGAATGGGGCTTTCTAAGGAGGAGATTATTGCCACCCGTGCTGCAAATGAAGTGTTTTTACATCTTGTGAAGCTTGTTATTTATATTATTTTAGGTCTGTATTCTAAAGCAGCGCTGGGACTGGGTTTGGCAATTGCTGTTGCAACGATAGTCTCTTCATTTACTGTTCAGTTTATATTACCCTACATCAGCGACCGGGCATTCAAGAAAATAGGTTATGGCGCTATGGTTGTCTCGGGAGTGATATTGTTGGCAGGTAGTTCGCGTCAGATTGTCGATCAAAATGGCTTGCAGATAGCCTTAGATCACGCGAAGAATAAAACTGAATTCGCATTGAGCTGGAGAGACTCCAATTTTGTCTTGGAATATAGTCAAACACATGGTTTGGAATTCGAACGATCTATTCACTGGACTGGTTTACCATTCCAGCTTCAGCAAAAGTATTTTTCCCTTTGCAAAAACCATCGTAGTATCTATATCGAAAAGGTGATACGTTTTAGAAAAGAAGTTAGTTATGAATTTTACTGCCATAAAGGAGGTGTGTTAACACGATTGGATTAAATTGTCTCTTGCCTTTTCATTTTAAAATGTTTATTTCTACTGGTTTTAAATTGTATTGATATATAATCTATCTATTTAGTAGATTATTGGAAAATATTCCTATATTTGAACCGAAGAAATATTTAGCAGGAAGGATATGGCATTGGAATTTTTAGCACAACAGGCACTAACGCAGCATTTGAATCAAGCTTTTTCACGGAGAGAACAAATGATGATGCGCAAGCTATGTATGCTTAAAATTTCGGATCGTGTTTTATATACCGGTGCCCATCCGGACGACGAGAACAATAAATTATTGACTTTTCTAGCGCAGGATCAATTGGTCGAGACAGCCTACCTTTCTGTCACGAGAGGTGAAGGGGGACAGAATTTTATCGGTAAAGAGAAGGGGTTGGGTTTAGGGGTACTTCGGGTGCAGGAATCACTTGCAGCACGTGAAATTGAAGGGACAAAACAATTCTTTACGCGTGCTAAGGATTTTGGCTTTGCAAAATCAGTGGATGAAACTTTAGCGCGATGGGATGAAAACGGTGTGCTGGCAGATATGGTATGGACTATCCGTTATTTTCGTCCCACTGTAATCATAACGCGATTTTCACCGGATGTTCCTGACGCGCATGGACACCATCAGGCCTCAGCGATTCTAATGGCAAAGGCTTTTGATCTAGCCGCTGATCCAACAGCTTATATAGAACAGTTAGCAGAGCTAAGGCCTTGGCAAGCGCGGCAATTGCTGTGGAATGTATATCAGGAGAGTGGTGTTAAAGATATTGGCGGAGAAGTAACACCTTTGCCAGCATATATTTCTTTGGATATTCCTGTAAGACATGGCTCTTTTGATTTACATTATGGTGAAATTGCAGCAGAAAGTCGTAATCGACATCGTTCTCAGGCCATGGTAAGTTTGGCGCAGCATCACTCTAGTATCGAGTATTTTGAAGTATTAAAAAGTGCATCGATCAATTCAGAGGCTGTGAATACTATTTTTACGCATTGTTCAGTGCAAGATTCTTATGCAAATGTATTCAATCGGTTGGTGGATGACCTTATCGCAAAATGTGAGTCTGATACGGCAGAGCTTACATTGGAGCTTGCTTCGATCTTATTTTGGATGAAGATCGTTCCCGAAGATAATATTATTCATAAAAAACGAGCTGAGGTAGAACGTCTTCTGCTTGATTTTGCTGGTGTCTCCTTAGAAGTACAGGCTTCTAACGACCTATGGGTGCCGGGAACCGAGGTTAATATGATCTTGCATGCGCATATTCCAGCTGAGTCTAATTTGCAGTTGACAGCGGTAAATGTTCCTTTTATAAGGGGGGCAAGGCAAATAGATCTTCCCTTGTCTCCATCGAAAATGATCCATTTGAATGGTCAGCTTCTTCATACAATTTTACCTTCTTTTCCAACTTGGCTTAATGCTAATGGTGACGCACATAATTACACACCAGAATCGTCTGCTGATGTTGTATTGACACAATATGGGACCGAATTGTTGGTTCATTTGGAACTGGAATTTGCCGGCTTACCGATCGCGATTAAGCTTCCTGTAAGACATGCAGGTAGTCCAGTTGTCGTAGCTCCCCCGGTAACAGCAGCATTTGATTCGGATATCGTTGTGCTGTCTAAAGCGACCCAACGTTTAGTTGCTTTGGAGCTGCAATCCAATATAGCCGAATCCTTACCTATTAAAGTGAGGTTAACGCTTCCGGACGGATTGAGCGCATTTCCGAAAGAAATTGATCTCAACATCGCAGGTAATGCAGCGGAAAAACTTTATTTTGAGTTGAGTTCAGCAGCATCACAGGAAGAGATTCAAGAGATTGGATTTGAGATTGAGACCAGTTCAGGTAAATATCCGTTCACATCGAGAAGTATTGTTTATCCGCATATTAACAAAGTAACTTACTTTCCTAAGGGAATACTACGGGTGCTAAACTTGCCAGTGGATATTACGGCCCGGAAAGTTGCTTATATTTCGGGGATGAATGATGAACTTGGAGGGAGCTTGTGCCAACTTGTTGAACAATTGGATATTATTCCATTTGAGTCCATTGGTGAAATAAATCTCTTCGATTTTGATGCAGTGGTCCTGGGAGTACGGATTTACAATACTCATTCCTTAATTGCGGAATTTCATCAGCTTTTCCGTGACTATGTGGAGCAGGGCGGTGTATTGATAGGGCAGTATAATACGCCATATGATTTGCATTTGACTGAGGTTGGGACTTATCCTTTAGCTGTTTCTCAAGAAAGAATTACAGATGTGGAGAGCCGCATTTCATTTTTAGACCCATCTCATCGTATATTGAATTACCCCAATGTAATTGGACAGCATGATTTTCAAAATTGGGTACAAGATCGGGCACTTTTTTTACCGCAAAAATGGAGTGCAGACTTTGAACCAATACTACGCGGGCAAAACGCAAACAATCAGCATGAAGATGGCTTGTTACTGCTTCGCAAAACAGGAAAAGGTTATTATATCTACAATAGTTTGTCTCTATTTAGACAACTGCCTGCAGGAGTAGCGGGAGCATATCGTCTTTTTGCCAATATGCTTTCACTTTCATCAGTCTCAGATACTTATTGATCAATCAGTGTTGTAGGCGAGATGATCTAAAAATTGAATCAACACATTTTCGTGGATGGATTAGAAGACCACTACAATTAAAATGCCCCAAATAGTGGTAACTATTTGGGGCATGTCCAATTTTACAATAGGTTTCTTATCAGATACTTTAATCCGATCGTACGTTATTGTACAGAAATAATTCCTAAATCTTTAACACTTCCTTTGGCCACTTGCACGCCTTCAATGCTTTTGTTCATGTAACCAGCTACTGAAGGTTCGATAACAATCTTGTAAGTGCCTTCAGGCATCCCAGGAAAGTAAAATTTTCCAGCTGAATTTGCCATAGTACCCACGGTATCTACTCCATTGATAGCGAATACATTGGCGAGTGATGCAGCCGGATTAACAGTTCCAATGATCGCACCCGACGTGGCTACCGGAATAGCACGAATAACGGGTTTAAGAAGATATTGATCATTGCCCGTCTTTACAATCGATTTTGAAGCATCAAAATCCAGGAGAAGCGTGTAGGCTACATCCGGAATTAACTCATCTTGTACTTTGAGTTTAACGCCGGAGGATTGTCCACTGGGTGTTTTTAGTGGGTGGACAACGCCATTGACCCAGATTTCATTTCCTGAGTCATTAAGTTTGAGCCGAATTTCTTGGATCATACCAGATGGAACATCCTGCCCTGCGATGACGGTATCTTTTCCCATTGTATAATTCAAAATATTAAATGGATCGGCGGCGACATCTATCGTTGTGCTACCCGAAGTAGTTCGGATCTCGATCGCATCGATGTGAAGATTGATCGCGTCATAGTAACCTGGAGCATCCGTAATTTTTACTGTGACAGGTGTTTTTTGTGAGGAGGGACCATCATTTTTGCTGCAGCTGCCTAACAACACCAGGGTCGCTAGAGCAAGGAGAATAAAGTTCTTTTTCATAGTTAGTAACATTATGGTTACAGCTAGGCAAAACTTATGCCATTCTATAAATAAAACAAAGTCCCTAGGCCCGAAAAAAATAACCCCAGATGGAATTGACCATACTGGGGTTATCTCTCTATATATCATAATGATTATTAATCCTTTTTATGGAAAAAGGACTCTTTGGGAATATCAATTACCTTTGAATCATTGAGACTGTATTGAAGTTTTAGGGTAAATCCGCCTCCAGCTTCAAGGAAATCTACAGCAATTGGATGGTAGCCTGGTTCTAAAGCAATCTGTCCACTTTTCATAATCGGTGCA
Organism: Sphingobacterium sp. Ag1; assembly: GCF_000988325.1. Taxonomy (NCBI): domain Bacteria; kingdom Pseudomonadati; phylum Bacteroidota; class Sphingobacteriia; order Sphingobacteriales; family Sphingobacteriaceae; genus Sphingobacterium; species Sphingobacterium sp. Ag1. Next base: position 511,011 of record NZ_LBGU01000043.1, read on the forward strand.
TGCTGCCCGTCATTATTGACGACGAGCTGATCATGTATCCGCAAGACGCCGCCATCATCGCAGGTGAAGTAGAAATTATAGATCCCTTTTTCCTTGACATAGATAAATCCCCGTATTTTTGCACCAAATGAAGGCATTTTGATGGTATCGCTTAAAGCGACATTGCTGATCACTTCCCGGCGTACTTCAGGCCCTGTAATGGCCGAAGTGTTGGCAAAATTTCCATTGAAAAGTGTTGCCATAAGCCCTGGAGCCATGCTATTTTCATCAGGTTCTATACTCTTTTTCCAGGTATCATTTTTAAAATCAACCTGATAAAGTTCACTTTTTGCACCGGAAGAGGAGATTGTTGCAAAACGAATTGGCCCTTCTTTTTTAACCACGAGCGAACCGTTCAATACTGGGCTCTGCTGCGTTGGGAGACTACCATCCGTTGTATAGTGTATTTGATTTTGTGGAAGTTCATTTGCTACCTTTAGAACAGATTGTCCATCAACAATAACCTGTGTTTCGGCGAATCCTGTGAGGTCTGGCATACGATAGCGTAAACCCATTTTGTTCCAAAGTCCAAAGTGCGCAATTACTCGATTGATATAGCTATCATACAGCGGTTTGTTGGTCCATACACGTTCTGATAAAGCACTTAAGCGCGGGAGAATCATAAACTCCAATCGAGCGGCGGAAGGAATCATTTCTGTCCAGATATTGGCCTGTGCACCTTGGATCAGCGGTGCTTTTTGGCTGGAAATATCTGTAGGTACGACATTCATATTGTACACGGCATCCAGGCTGCTACTATTGGGTAAATAATCAAAATAAAGCGGGTTGGTAGGTGTCATAACGACCCGGTGACCACGGTTTACAGCTTCTATCGGTGCATTTTTTACCCAACCACGCCAGTACATCACCATCATGCTCGTGTCCGAGCTACCGTCTAATATTTCATCCCAGCCGATGCTCCGTTTATTTTTTGAACGAATAAAGCTGTTTACCCGTTTGACGAAATAACTTTGAAGATCATGTAAGTCCGCTATTTGCTTTTCTTTCATAAAAGCTTGGGCCGCTGCTGATTTTGACCAGGAGTCTTTTTCGACCTCATCGGCTCCGATGTGAATATAATGTGAAGGAAATAAGTCGATAATTTCGCCTAGAACGTTTTCAACAAAGGTATAGCTGCTTTCTTTCCAAGGACTGATGGGGACAGAAAACTGTTTCCCCCAGCCCGCGGATTGGCTGTCCAATAGGAGCTCAGGATAGGCCTTAGTAGCCACCATCATATGTCCGGGCATGTCTATTTCCGGAATAACCTCTATTTGCCGACTGGCCGCATAGGCAACAATGTCCTTGATATCTTGTTGTGTATAGAAACCACCATATTCTTCCTTTCCGTTTGTGGTACGGATCAATTCCTTCGGCAGATTAAAGTCGGGGTTCTCTTTGGCTTTCACAAAGCAGGCCGAATCTTGGTTGTTATAAGTACGCCAAGCCCCCTGTTCGGTTAGTTTAGGGTATTTCTTGATTTCTATGCGCCAACCTTGATCGTCCGTAAGGTGCAAATGAAATTTGTTAAATTTGTAGGTTGCAAGCAGATCTATGAATTTATAGATATAATCTTTTGGAAAAAAGTGGCGGGCTACATCGAGCTCGACACCGCGCCATTTGAAAGCAGGCTGATCTTTTACGGTCACATAGGGAAGAGCAAGCTTGCCTGTTGTTCCCGAAAGTAGATACAATTGCTGGACTGTCTGTAAACCATAAAATGCGCCCTTTTCTGAAGAAGCGATGATTTGTATGCCTTTTTGATCTATCTTCAATTCATACGCTTCATCTGAGAGGCCCTGGACTTTGATCAATTGCAGCGTGGCGTTTGTCTTCTTCACGCTTTTTTTGCTCAGTTGACCGAATAGGGATTGGTTGATCCATGCCGGCAGTGACCTGGAAGAAAATGCTGGATCAATAGCGTAACCCAATTCTTGACCATTTAGCTGAAAAAGGCCCGGCCCGGCTTCCAGCTGTTGAGGAAACGGAATAAGTTGAGGAAGTATGTTTTTTTGTTGCGCAAAACTTAATGTCGGCAGGTACAGGGCACAGGATACAAGTAAGGTTGAGAAGATTTTATTCATAAATGTGTTTTTTGTGATTCACAAGTAGTTTTAGATTTTGCTGCAATATACCAATATTTCAGGTATCGGCCGGCAATTTCGGTTGATCTGTACTTCTCGGCATTATAAGCAAAGCATTTCTCCTAATATTGTTATAAATGTTTGTTCGACATTTATATATTTATTCTTATCTTTAACTTGAAAATAACCTGTATTTGAATAGGCCTATAGTATGTTTATATCTTGAATATTTTCATTGCATAATTATTTTACTGCTGTTTTAAACAAGATCGTAAAAAGTTGCCTGTGGATTGACTGCTTTGATATTTTGCAGAGAAGCCTTTCAATAAAGTAGGTTGGTGTTGTTAATTTATTGGTGGTGGTAGAGCTATGAAAAATTTTCTTATTAGCATTGTTTTCTTTTGGCAGTTGGCCCACGTTTATGGACAGCCTAATCGCGTCCATTTTTTCTCCCTTCAAGATGGTCTGACCAATCAGCAGGTGCTGGATATTGTGCACGATGATGACGGATTTATGTGGATAGCCAGCGAGCTGGGATTGAACCGGTATGCAGGGAAGTCTTTTAAATCATTTTATGCAACAGACAAGCCGGATGGGCTATCGGTCAATAGTAATGAAATCAATACCTTGCTTTATACCGACAAGAAAGTGTATATCGGAACGCGGTCCAATGGCCTGAATGTACTTGACTTACGTACAAATAAATTTAGCTATTACACACATGACGGCACTAATCCGAAATCCATCGCGACAAATGATATAACCGATATGATTGAAGGGAAAGATGGAAAACTGTGGCTGGCCACCTATCATCAAGGTGTACAGCATTTCGATCCAATAACTAAAGAGTTTAATCATTTCAATAAGAAAAATTGTCCCGGACTTCCCGAGAATAGTGTTTGGTCCTTAGCTGAAGATCGCAGTAACATGCTTTACATTGGGCATGTAAATGAGGGCCTGACAATTTTAGATCCTCTTCGTCGCTCATTGAAACGATTGACTTATCAGAATACCTTGGGTAAACTTCCTGATAATGAGATTAAAGTGTTGTTTTGTGATCAGGCTGGAAATGTGTGGATTGGAACCCGTAAAGGCTTGGCAGTATATCATCCGGCATCAGGTCGATTACAGCAAGTCCCTTTGGCAGGATTAGCAAAAAATGGGAATGAACCTTTTGTCTACGCAATCAAGGAAATCGGCAATACCTTATGGATAGGAGGCGAGTCATCGCAACTATTTTTGCTGCAGCCGAAATATACGTTTGATAAATGTTTTGAAGGCGTGCAGCACATACAGCTTTTTGATCTTGGCAAAGGTAATAATACCATGGTCCAGCATATCACTCCGGATCGGTTCGGAAATATTTGGCTGGCGTTATATGGTGGAGGTGTAGGGGTTGTTTCGCATATGGCTCCTTTTTTTAGTGTTTTTCCTTCAGACAATATGTTACCTGACCGATTGGCAACAGTGAGTAATGTATTAACTGGTGAAAATCGGACTCGACTGGTAACTGAGGGCTCGGGTATAGTAGAAATGAATGCTGAAGGCGGTTTGTTGCGACAAATTACCCAAAAAAATGGATTGCCCGACGATTTTATACTTACGGCATTTAAGGATCGGCATCAGCATGTATGGATGGGATTGCGGAAGGGCGGGATTGCTGTCCAATATGCTGGATCTTCCGATTGGCATATGATCGATTTAGGGGAGTCGGTGACCGAAGTTCGTGCGATATATGAGGATCATTTGGGGCACATTTGGATTGCTGCCCATCAAGGTCTTTTTATATACGATGGAGTGGCACACCATGTTAAAAAGCTTCTGATCAATAAGCCTATGCTTGGTGATTATGCACCGCGAACGCTAGTGGAAGATGGTCAGCACAATATGTGGGTAGGAACTTATGGGCAGGGACTCTATGTATATAATTCCGACCGTAAGCTGCTTCGTAAGATGGACAATAAGAGTGGATTGCGCAATAATACAATCAATCATTTGCTACGCGATAGGGATAATAATATTTGGATCGCTACAAACCACGGATTGGCCATGCAGGATGCAGGTAAGAAAATCGGTGATCTCGCAGTATTGTTACCCCCGGAAGGTAATGCTTGGCTGTTTGTTAATGGACTTGCTGAGGATCATACCGGAAATATTTGGTGCGCAACCAAATCGGGGATGTTGCGCTATGTCCCGCAAGAGAGACGTTTTCTACACTACGACCAATCCTTTGGTTTACCCTTGGGAGGCTTTATCAACGGAAGCGTTGGAAAAGATACAGAAGGACGCCTGTATTTTGGGATGCAGGAAGGGATGTGTTATTTCAATCCCACAGCTATTCCATCCGATTTACCTACTTCGCCTGTAAGTGTGAGCCGATTTATTGTTTTTCAATCGGGCGAATCCAATGCGCAGGTTGATAAATATCCGTCGGGCACAAAGACTATCACGCTCAATTATGAGGAAAATAGTTTTCGCATCGAACTTGCTGTCATGGATTTTGCTTTGGATGGATTGGTCGAATTTGGGTATCAATTGGAGGGATTCAATAATGATTGGATTTTTCTGGGCAATGAGACAAACCTCGACTTTCGCAATATTCCCTATGGTGAGCATGAGCTGCTCATTCGTACGCGAATGAAAAACGGTAAGTGGTCGCACGAGTACCAACAGCTGCTGATTAACATCGCGCCACCTTTTTATTTAAGCTTACCTGCTAAGGTGTTTTATATAGTACTCGTACTGCTGATTGGATATGTGATCATTTCCTTTTATTTCAAGAGAATGAAAGCCGAATCGGAACTAAAATTTAAAGAGCGACAACACCTACAGGACGAACAGCTGCATGCCGAGCGGATGAACTTCTATACGCATATTACCCATGAATTGCGTACACCCCTGACGTTGATCCTGGGCCCCCTTGAGGACCTGTCGCAAGAAAAGCAGCTTGCTGAGAAACACCGTGCATTAGTTCAGACGGTTCAGAAAAGTGCCAATAGACTTTTCACATTGGTCAACCAGCTTTTGGAGTTTCGGAAGGTAGAATCGCAATTTAAACCCTTTGTCCCCGAAGCTGGATCCTTGGGCGAAATGCTAGCCGATCTGACACATAAATATAAAACATTGAATCACAAACCTGGTCTTCGCGTATCGTCCGAACTCCCTGCCGAGGATATACGTACGTTGTTTGATGCAGAAATTGTGCAGTTGATTGTCGATAATTTATTGTCGAATGCGTATAAATACACAATGTCCGGCTATATTAAACTAAGCCTGCGCTACGAAGGTGCAGATCTAAATCATTGGGCCATATTGTCTGTAGAAGACACGGGTGTTGGTATTGCCGAAAAAGATATGGTCCGGATTTTTGAAAAGTATTATCAGATTCCAGGCACAGGTACGCAAGGTACAGGAATTGGCCTTGCTTTGGTCAAGGAACTTGTTGCAATACATCATGGAAAGGTGGAGGTAAGTAGCACGTTTGGGCTAGGCACTACATTTACGGTCAAGCTAAAAGTAGATCAAGTTGTCGCACAAGAAAGCGACCCGCCCACGGCTTCGCAGCGCCCCTGATTCTACTGGTTGAGGACGATTGGGAGCTCCGTGAGTATCTGGGAACTACCTTGCAAAGGCATTATGATGTGGTACTTGCTGAAAATGGAGCTGCGGGCTATAAAACGGCGATGGCACTAATACCTGATCTGGTGATCAGTGATATTACGATGCCCGATATGGATGGCTTTGAGCTGGTACAGCAGCTCAAACAGGAACGCAGTACAAGTCATATTCCACTGCTACTATTGACGGCGAAAAACACCGATGCAGACCGGCAACGGGGGTATGATCTGGGGATAGACTCCTACCTGATCAAACCTGTTACGGCAGCTTTACTCTTCAAACGTATCGACAACCTATTGAGCCGACAGAAACAGATCAATGAACTGGTTTTGGAAAGTTTAAACAGCAAATCACCCTATTCAGATGATTATACCGAGCAAAAACCTCCTGAGGAGCTGTGGCGGGAAAATGAATTTGTTCAGGATTTTATGCAGATTGTCGAGCAACATATGCAGGATGAAGTATTGGACGCTGCTGCCCTTGCTGACCGAATGAATATGAGTCAGTCTACCTTATACCGCAAGTTGAAGGGGATCACAGGTAAAAATATCAATCAACTGGTTCGCAAGATACGTATCCATAAGGCTGCGGATCTACTTCGGACGGGGAAATATAATGTGACTGAAGTGTCGTTTATGGTCGGAATCAATAGTGCAATTTATTTTCGGCAGTGCTTTAAGGAAGAGTTTGGCCAGCTACCTTCCGAATACCAACGAGCCGACAATAAGATCCGGGTAACGTATTAAAATAATACACAAAAGCTCATAATGCCCCTGCTACTCCTCCGTGGCTAGGGGCATTTTTTTTTCGCATAAAACAGCCTCCCCATGGCAGACCGATAAAAGCAGGCTCAGGTTTTATCAAACAGGAAATATGCCTTAAATATATTATAAAAGCTGTTTTTGACTGAAAATTATATGGTTTTTGACGGATTTGTATATGATGTAATGCTGCAAAATGGGCTAAGTTTGAGGTATTATCCAATTATAAAATCTAGGTAGGGGTGGCAACGATGCAAAAGAAATAACCAAAGTAGACCATAGTTTACCATCATATTGTCTTGTCCGGCTAGATTGTATTATTTACTGTTTAATTCGTATTTAAATTTATGAAAAACTTAAAGATTGCTTCTTTTTACACCATGTTGAGTGTGATGCCAACATTGCTGTATGCGCAGGAGAAGGTTACGGGACAAGTTTTCAACAAAGCAAACGAGCCTATCGTTGGTGCGAGTGTACTCCTCCTAGAAGGGGGAAAGGGAACCTCAACAGACAAATCGGGGAAATTTGAGCTGAATGCCAACAAAGGAACGCTCGTTGTGTCATTTGTTGGATATAAGACTCGCCGAGTTCCATTGGATGGAACAACAAATTTAAAAATCCAGCTCGAGGCAGATGAAAATGTTTTGGAGGATGTCGTCGTTGTTGGTTATGGTAAACAGTCCAAACGTAATATTACGGGGGCAGTAAGCAATATTAAATCAGAGGATATTGTACGGTCATCATCGACGACAACTGCTGGGGCTTTGGCAGGAAAGGTGCAGGGGATCTCCGTGCGTGCCAAAGACGCGCGTCCGGGTCGTGGTGCAGCGATTGAAATCCGGAATATGGGCTCGCCATTATATGTAATTGATGGGGTCGCTTACGGCGGTCAGGAAGGTACTGACTGGGTCGGTACACAGAATGGCTCCGGAGCAGATATCTTCAACTCGCTGAATCTCGAAGATATTGAGAGTATCTCTATTTTGAAAGATGCCGCAGCGGCAGTATATGGATTCCGTGCTTCTAGAGGTGTTGTACTTATTACCACCAAAAAAGGAGCAAAAGGAGAAAGTGCAAAAATCAATATTAATGGCTACCAAGGCTGGCAGAATTTGACACGTTTTCCGACCATGGCAAACGCTAAACAATACACACGTGGATTGGTTGAGGCTGCGCAGAATGAAAACCGTGATCCGAAGACGGTTTATACGCCCGAAGAGTTGGCTAAATGGCAGGCTGGAACAGAGCCCGGCTACCAAGGCTATGATTATTATGATATGGTGATCCGTAAGAATATCCCACAGCGATACATCAATGCCAATGTCACCGGTGGAAGTGAAAAATCAAATTATTTCCTGTCATTGGGCCACCTCAATCAGGATGCAATGATCAAGGATTTCAATTATAAGCGAACCAATTTTCAGGCCAATATGGAAGCTGAGGTGCTGAAGGGGTTTACTGTCGGTACACAGATTTCAGGAAGACATGAGGGAACCCAGGATGTTGGCTTACCAGGTGGAGATGGCTACTTCTCCTCGATTTTGGCTATTATGAAAAATAGACCGACGGTAGGCCCTTATGCAAATGACAATCCAGAGTATATCAATCATACCAATGATTTTCCCTATAACCCGGCTCTCTTTAGTCGCGATATTGCCGGCTATAAAGACAATAAATACCTTGCTGGAAATGTGAATCTCTTTGCGGCCTATAAGACAAATTTTGGTTTGTCGGCAAAGGGAACTGTTTCTTACAATTATACCAACAATAAATTTGAAGGCTTCCAATATACCTATGATGTATATCGATACGAAAATAATGCCTATAAGCGAACTGGCGGAAGTGATGCTGGCTGGCGTTACGATACCACGAGGGAGATTGTTTCTCGGTTTGCGCAGTTCCAGATCGATTATAACAAGCAGATCGGCGATCACACTTTCGCAGGAATGTTAGGCTATGAGCGCTCAGACTGGGACCGGACGTATAAAGCGTTGGGCGCAAATCCTTCGAACAATTATATTCCGTTGTTGAGACTGTCGGAGCTCAATAGTTTGGCCGATGAATGGGCTTACGAGGCTCGGGCTGGATATATTGGCCGTATCAATTACAACTACAAGGGCAAGTATCTTCTGGAAGTTCTGGGCCGTTATGATGGGTCCTTTAAATATTATGAGGGTAAACGCTGGGGATTATTTCCAGGAGCATCAGTAGGTTGGCGTATTTCGGATGAGGGGTTCTTCAAGCCTTTGAAATCCGTGGTGAGTGACCTTAAAATCCGTGGTTCGATCGGGCAAACCGGACTTGAAGAGGGCGTGGGAATGCATGATTACCTTGCCGGATATAATTGGGCGGCTGGAAGTGCTGTCTTAGACGGAGCCTATGTGCCCGGGGTACAGCCTAGAGGTTTACCAGTGCGCAACCTCTCCTGGGTTAAAAATACCAATTATAATATGGGGGTCGATGCTACCTTGTTGAATAATAAGCTGACATTGACGGCCGATATCTTTAAAATTATCCGTACAGGATATCCTGGCAAACGATACGATGTCCTATTACCAGCTGAAATCGGTTATGACCTTCCCAATGAAAACCTCGGCAAAAACGGCTATTATGGTGCGGAAGGTATCATTACCTATACCGATAAGGTCGGTGAACTTAACTATGTTGTCAGTGGGAATATGACTTTTTCACGTTATCGTGACCTAGAAACCTATAAGCCTCGTTTCAGTAATTCGTGGAATGAATACCGTAACTCGATTGAAGACCGCTGGGGTGGAGTATGGTGGGGATACCAAGTTGTCGGAAGATTTCAGTCAGAAGAAGAGATCCGCAACCATCCGATCAATAATGATGGTCAGAACAATAGGACACAACTTCCTGGTGATCTCATTTATAAAGATGTAAACGGCGACGGTGTTATCAATGATATGGATCAGCGTCCGATTGGTTATCCGACGGGTTGGGCACCGATGATGAGCTTCGGTGGTCGGATAGGACTTGACTGGAAAGGCATCAACTTAAATGTCGATTTGGCCGGTGGTGCGGTGCAATCCTGGTTTCAGGATTATGAGTTACGTAATGCCTTCCATGGTGGAGGCAATTCTCCAGCCTACCTGCTGGAAGATAGATGGCATCGCAAAGACCCTTATGATCCAAACAGCGAATGGATTCCGGGACGCTACCCTGCGATTCGCAACGGCAACTCAGGTCCCAATAGTCGAAACAGTGATTTTTGGTTGACCAATGTGCGTTACCTCCGAGTCCGCAACCTGGAGGTTGGATACAATCTGCCAAAAGCATGGATTCAAAAGATTAAGGCCGAAAAAATACGGTTCTATATCAACGCTTCAAACTTGATTTCGTTTGACAATGTCAAAGACTACCAGATTGATCCCGAGATCGAAGCTAGAGCAGCAGTAGTATATCCACAGCAAAGGGTATTTATGGTTGGATTTAATATGACTTTTTAACATGAAACTACGATTTAAACTTACCTACATAGGCGTTGCTTTATTGACCTTGTCCTCGTTGAGCAGCTGCAATCACGACGATTGGTTTGACCGGGATTCAAAATCATTGATTACCGATGCACAGCTTTGGAATGATCCGAAACTATTGACTTCACTCGTCGCCAATTATTACGATAGAATGCCAACGTTACATGGTGTTTTCAATACAGGAGGAATGACCGAATTGGATGATGCGATGTGGTCGGGACATCGCGATCAAAACTGGCGTAACGATTACCAATTTGGCGACGACTACGGTCGCTATTGGGACTATGGACTTATTCGGGATCTGAATCTTTCCCTAGAAAATATCGATCAGTTCAGTACACTATTGTCTGATGCACAACGCAAGCAGTATAAAGCCGAATTACGCTTCATCCGCGCTTTTGTTTACTTCGAACTCGTCAAACGCATGGGGGGCGTTCCGATTGTCACTACCCAACTTATCTATGACTTTAGCGGCGATCCAACACCATTGCAGGTGGCACGTGCCAAAGAGTATGAAGTCTACGATTTTATTTACAAAGAACTGGAAGAGATCAAGGAAGATCTCGCCGTCTATAATGCCAGTAAGACCAGAGCCAACAAGTATACGGCATTAGCTTTGGAAAGTCGGGCAATGCTTTATGCGGCATCCATCGCGAAATATAATAATCTGATGGCCTCACCGATAACGACTGCAGGGGGAGAAGTGGGAATTCCTGCCAACATGGCTACTGGGTATTATACCAAGTCGCTGGCTGCCTCCAAGGAAATTATGAACGGCCCCTATGCGCTTTACAATGAGAATGCCGATAAAGGTGCCAATTTTTATGATATGCTCAATAAGAAAACTGGTGCTGAGGTCATCTTTGCAAAGGATTTTGTAACGAGTTTAAAAGTTCACCGCTTTGCTTATGACAATATCGTCAGAAGTCTGACCGAAGACAATGAGTCGTCATCGACGATTTCGCCATCGTTGAGCCTTGTGGAAAGTTTTGATTACTTAGATGGTAGCAAAGGTACACTACATGATAAAAACGGCGCAGGAAATTACATAGCCTACCAAAATATCAACGATATTTTTGCAAATAAAGATGCCCGTTTGTTTGGAACGGTGATTTATCCGGGAACTTCATTCCGCGGACGCGCTGTAAGTATTCAGGCTGGAGTGGCAACTTGGGGGGCAAATGGAGCCTACCAGTTTACTGCAGCACCACAACTGGGACAAAATTATGCGAGTGGTGGTTTGTGGACCGGCTTTGATGGACCGCTTTATGATGCACAGGATGTAAGCAACACCGGTTTCTATATCCGTAAATTTGTCAGTGATGCGCCGGCAGCCAGTACACGCGGTACATCAGCTGCTAACTGGTGGCCGTGGTTTCGTCTGGGGGAAATTTATCTCAATGCGTCAGAAGCTGCATTTGAGTTGGGACAGATTGTAGACGCAAGAACCTATGTCAATAAGTTACGGGAAAGAGCAGGATTCCCGGCCAATAGCATCAGTAACCTAACGATGGATATTATCCGAAATGAACGCCGTGTCGAACTTGCCTTCGAAGACCATCGTTACTATGATCTTAAAAGGTGGCGTATTGCACATTTGGTGTGGGACGGATCTGAAAATGATCCCAACGCGGTTGTATATGGACTATATGCTTATCGTGTCGTGCGTCCAGGGCATGCCGATGACGGTAAGTATATCTATGAACGGGTAAGACCCGCGCGTTTCAGAAAGGCACGCTTTTTCCGTATGGCCAATTATTATGCGTCCATTAGTCAGGATGTCATCAATAAAAATCCTAAAATAGTTAGAAATCCATTCCATTAATCTAATTGAACCATGAAAATAAAATTTTTAAGCTTATTGATAGCTTTTGCAAGTCTACTCGTTGTAGGTTGCGAATATGATAATTTTGAAGCTCCAAAATCAACCCTTTCAGGACGCGTTGTTTATGAGGGGAAGGCAATTGGCGTTCGGAATAACGGCCCTCAATTGGAATTATGGCAGGATGGGTACCCGCTTCGCTCAGCAATACCCGTATATTTTGATCAGGACGGCTCTTTTTCTGTTAGTCTTTTTGATGGCGAATACAAATTGGTGCGGAAAGGAGATTCACCATGGCTGCAACAGGCAACTGATACGGTTTTGGTACAAGTGAAGGGCAATACGACCATTGATGTACCTGTAACACCCTATTTTACGGTGACAAACGAGTCTTTTCAAAAAAATAATAACAGTATTTCGGCTAACTTTACGGTGAACAGAATAGTAGGTACGGCAAATTTGGAGTTTGTGCGTCTTTACCTCGGTAAATCTGTCTTGACAGATCAGGTACAACGCGAGCTACGTGTGGACGCCAATTTGGCTAACGTTGCTTTCGGTCAACCGACGAGGATTGTCGGAGAGTTGCCGGACAATTTGAAAAACCTCGATTATGTGTTTGCCCGAATAGGGGTGAAAGCTACGGTATCGGGAGAGTACTACTATACTGCCGTTCAAAAAATAGCTTTAAAATAGGTACTGACGACAAGTTAAATGGTCAGATTACGAAGCCACGGGATCAAATCCCGTGGCTTTTAGAGATGCAAAAATGTATAGACGCGAAAATAAGCCAATGCTTATTTCTTCAACTAAATCTTCATGAAAAAAAACAGAATTTCAATCTTAGTTACCTTATTTTTAATACATGCTACATGCGGTGTTTTTGCACAGGTTTATCGCAGCGGACCTACCGAGAAAGATTTTGCAGGTTACTTATTTGCCTATTTCAAAGGGAATGCTGTTGTAGACGAAGCTGTTTGTTTTGCGATCAGCACAGATGGCTATACCTATCGCGCGTTGAATGACAATCAGCCTATCCTGGGTTCGAAGATAATCAGTAAAACCGGCGGTGTACGTGATCCGCATATTCTCCGTGGCGAAGATGGAAAAACATTTTATATGGTGCTCACCGACATGACTTCCTCCAAAGGCTGGGATTCTAATCGGGGTTTGATCCTGCTAAAATCCGAAGACCTTGTCCATTGGTCCCATCAGGCAATCGATATACAGCAGCGTTTCAAAGGTCAGGAAGCGTTGAAAAGAGTATGGGCGCCCCAGACTATATTTGACCCTTCCGTGGACAAATATATGGTGTACTGGTCCATGCAGCACGGAAATGGTCCAGATATCATCTACTATGCTTATGCAAACAAGGACTTTACAGATTTTGAAACCGAACCTAACGTGCTGTTTCTTCCAAAAAATGGTAAATCCTGTATCGATGGCGATATTATTGCAAAGAATGGTTTATTCTACCTTTTTTACAAGACCGAAGGACATGGAAATGGCATTAAGCTGGCGATAACCGATTCACTCACTTCGGGTAAGTGGATTGAACAACCGGGCTATAAACAACAGACCAATGATGCTGTGGAAGGATCCAGTGTCTTTAAACTCAATCAGTCGGACAAATATATCCTGATGTATGATGTCTATGGTAAGGGGAAGTATCAATTCTGCACCTCTGAAGACCTTGATCGTTTTAAAGTAATCGACCATCAAATTGACATGGATTTTCATCCACGGCATGGGACCATCATTCCTATTTCAAGACAAGAAATTCTGGATTTGACCACCAAATGGGGGACACCCAAAGATATGGAATTCACATTCAGAAAGAATCCAGTATTGGATGGCTTTTATGCCGATCCGGATGTCCTCTATTCCAACAAAACAAAGAAATACTATATCTATCCAACGAGTGATGGCTTTGACGGTTGGGGTGGTTATTATTTTAAAACTTTTTCTTCCACAGATCTAAGTCATTGGAAAGATGAGGGTGTGATTTTGGATCTGAAAAAAGATGTTGCTTGGGGGCCTCGACATGCATGGGCACCTACCATTACGGAAAAGAAAATCAAGAACGATTATAAGTACTATTATTACTTTACAGCAGCCCAAAAGATTGGTGTTGCGGTGGCCGATTTGCCAACAGGCCCATTTAAAGATTCAGGTAAACCCTTGATCGATTTCAAACCAAATGGTGTAAAAGGAGGGCAGGAAATTGACCCTGCAGTGTTTAACGATCCGAAATCGGGAAAAAGCTACCTGTATTGGGGAAATGGCTACCTAGCTGTTGCTGAACTCAATAAGGATATGATCTCGATTAAAAGAAATACAATCAAAGTGTTAACACCCGACAAGACTTTCCGGGAAGGCGCCTATGTGGTCTACCGAAAAGGTCTTTATTATTTCTTTTGGTCGGAGGATGACACCCGAAGTGAAAATTATCGGGTACGTTATGGAACCGCGACTTCTCCAGATGGACCGATCACTGTTCCTGAAAATAATTTAGTCTTGCAAAAGGATCCTACCCAAGGAATTTATGGTACAGGACATAATTCTATTTTGCAGATTCCAGGTAAAGATGAATGGTATATTGTATATCATCGTTTTAATTATCCCAAAGGTATCGATATGGGCGATGCTGCTGGGTTTAATCGAGAGGTGTGCATGGACCGGTTATTTTTTGATGATCAGGGCCATGTATTGCCTGTCGTTCCTACACTTTAATCACTAAACCTAATGCATATAGTACAATGAAAAAAATAATAAGAAATCTAGCAGTCTTAGCTGTATCGACATATATGGGTATCCATAGCCTGTATGCACAGCCCGGATTTGGTATCGCCGAACGTGTGAATTCGGATTGGCGTTTCCATTTGGGCGATATTGAAGGACAGGCGGGCGCTGAAAAGAATCGCGCAGGCTGGCAGCCCATTAGTTTGCCCCATGATTGGAGCGTAAAATATCCACTGAGCCCAACGCTAGCCAGTGCGACGGGCTATTTACCCGGCGGCATTGGCTGGTATCGAAAACAACTGACTATACCAGTGGAAGATCAGGGGAAAAGGTTGTTTCTATATTTTGAGGGGGTTTACAACCGAAGCGAAGTTTTTGTCAATGGTAAATCGGTTGGAAAGCGGCCCAATGGCTACGTTTCCTTTTCGTACGATATCACACCATACATTGAGTTTGGGAAGGAAAATACCATTGCTGTTAAGGTCGACCATAGTAAAAGCGCCGATTCAAGATGGTATACAGGATCAGGAATCTATCGCGATGTATGGCTTGTAAAGGCGAATACGCTGCATATCGATCAATGGGGAGTCTATGCCTATCCAGAACTAAGACAAGGAAAAGGAATTTTAAATACAGAAGTAGCCCTTGTCAACAGTACGCAAGTTGCTGCCCCGATTAAAGTGGAACAGGAGCTGCTTGATCCAACAGGAAAGGTGGTTGCCAAAAAGTCGCAGAAAGTGCAGGTCGGGGCCGCGGATAAGGCAACTGTAACACAGCAATTGGCAGTATCGAATCCATCGTTGTGGAGTTTGGATCAACCCACACAATATACCCTGCGGACCATCGTAAGCCAAAATGGAAAGCGGATTGATCAGTCAGAGGTGAAAACAGGCTTTAGGGCCTTTACATTTGATCCGAACAAGGGCTTTGCCTTAAACAATTCCTGGATGAAAGTCAAAGGCGTTTGTCTGCATCACGACGCTGGGGTATTGGGAGCTGAAATGTATACTGAAGTATGGCGCCGCCGACTGCTTACCTTAAAATCTTTGGGGGTTAATGCCATTCGAACCAGTCATAATCCGCAGGCATCATCACTTTATGCTTTATGTGATGAGCTCGGTTTACTTGTTATGGACGAAGCCTTCGATGAGTGGGAGTACCCGAAGAGGAAATGGTTACAGGGATGGAATGTCGGGACACCGGGTTTTGAGGGATCATACGACTTTTTTGAATCCTGGGGAGAGCAGGATCTGGCCGATATGGTCAAAAGAGACCGCAATCACCTTTCGATCTTCGCCTGGAGCATAGGCAACGAAGTGGATTATCCAAATGACCCTTATTCACATCCTGTCCTTAACGGCGAGAAGAAGGATGGTGGTTTCACGCAGGCCTCGTATGGTGGTTACAAAAAGGATGCACCAGATGCGATGCGATTGGGAGATATCGCCAAACGCTTGGTAGCGGTTGTAAAAAAATATGATAAAAGCAGGGCTGTTACAGCAGGGCTTGCTGGGGTAGCGATGTCGAATGAAACAGCCTATCCGGGAGCGCTTGATATTGCTGGATACAATTATACCGAAAGTCGTTATCAGCAGGATCATCAGCGCTATCCAGCACGGGTAATTTTTGGAAGCGAGAATCGACATGATCTTCCAGCATGGCTTGCGGTACGTGACAACAACCATATATTTGGCCAATTTTTGTGGACAGGTATTGACTATCTCGGAGAGTCGGGGCGTTGGCCTTCACGTGGATTTTATTCAGGACTGCTGGATTTCGCAGGTTTTATCAAGCCGCGAGGCTATTACCGTCAATCACTGTGGTTGGATAAACCGATGGCTTACTTGGGTACTTATCCATTGCAGGGAGGTGCCGCAGCCACAGATGTTTGGTCTGCATTGGAATCTGAACAGGGGCAACGGAAAAATGAGGCACCTTCCATGGACGCCTGGCCAGTCTGGAACTACCAAGAGGGCCAGCAGATCAGGGTGGTCTGTTATACCAATAGTGCTAGCGCGCGCTTAGAATTGGATGCTCAAGTGGTGGGCGAAAAGAAAAACTACGATCAGAAAACAGGGATCATCTTTTGGGACATTCCTTATAAAGCAGGAAAGCTAGAGGTTGTGGGTTTGGATGCGAATGGCAAGGAGGTCGTTCGGCATGCGATTCAATCCAGCGAGAGACCCGCAGTTATTCAAGCTGTCATGTTGGGTAATCAGCAAGTCGAAGCTGGTGGAGTGATCCAGATTGCTTTGCAGATCCTGGATGAAAAGGGCGTTCCTGTCGTTATTTCGGAGGATGAAATTACCTGTAATATCGTGGGAAATGCGCGTCTACTTGGAATGGAAGCTGGAAATAATGCCGATATGGGCGATTACACGGACAAGAAGCAGCGCGTTTATCACGGAAAGATGATCACTTATGTTCAGGCTTTGGGTAAATCTGGAGAAACGGTCGATGTACGTTTTACCGCACCTTGGTTGAAAACAGCAACGGTAAAATGCCGGATAAAATAAAGAATAAATAAGGTTTACGAAATAAGTAAGTCAATTCATTACCAGGTGTTTCATCTTGGGAATAAAAAGAGCATTGGAAAAACCTTCCATGCTCTTTTTTATTTCAGCGGTCTATCCGTAATTACTTTGTTATAAAATACCGTAATAAAGCAGTATTAAGTAAAAAAAATTATTAAATACTTTTTTTATTATAAATTTTATTATTAATTTAGCTTCACTATAAATCTAAAGACTGACTCAATTATACCAATGCGTTTAATCATATGCCTTTTATGTGTGCTCGGCAGCATGTTGGCCAAAGGACAAAAGCTTTATACCTTACAGTCTGCTCATCTTTCTGGAGTAGATTCTGGCTACGTTTATACACCAAAGATGAAGCCGGACAACCGTGCCTTACCTGTTGTATATGTGTTGCATAGCCATGGGGCGAATTATAAAAGCCTGTCAAGATTTATCGATTTTCAGGCATTGAGCGATCAATATGGCTTTGTCGTTGTATGCCCTGATGGTCTTGGTACGAGCTGGTTTTTAGACAGTCCACAAAAAGGCAGAGCACAATTTGGTCGATTTTTGACAGGGGAATTAATGCCTTACATACAGGATAAATATCATACGGATCGGGACAACTCATTTATTACGGGTGTGAGCATGGGGGGGCATGGTGCACTTTGGCTCTTTTTTAACTATCCATCTTTTTTTAAGAGTGCCGGTAGCAGTTCGGGAGTTGTCAATCTGAGACATTCGGCTTTCAAGAAGACAAGTCTAGCACAACATTTAGGGCAATACAGCGATCAAAATCCATTATTCGATCGTTTTAGTGCCATTCATAATGTTCATAAGATCGTAGGGACTGAAAAGACATTTATTTTTGATTGTGGTACTGAAGATTACCTATATGGGGCCAATAAGTCCCTTCGGGATAGCTGTGATGTACTCAAGATCAAAGCCACTTATATTGCTCAGCCCGGCGCTCATACCTCTGGCTATTGGGCTAAAACCATTCCGGTTCATTTCGCTTATTTTAATCGTCTGATCCATTAATCGATAACCTATGTTTTATTCACCTTATACTGATCCTTTAGTCCGACAACAAAACCGTGTATCTCTGGTTCTTACGTCGGTATTTGGTGCGTATTTTTCAAATTATTTACTGCAATTAACTTCATATGAATTGGTTTAAATCTTTTTTTTCTATTTTATTGGTTTCTGTCACGCTCTCCTCGCAGGGGCAGGCTGTTGCTTCATACGATGTCTTGATTGTTGGGGGAGGCGCAAGCGGTGTTTCTGCGGCTTTGCAGGCTGCCCGTTTGGGAAGTAAGGTCCTTGTGGTGGAAGAGACAAGCTGGTTGGGTGGTATGCTCACTGCCGCTGGGGTCTCCGCTATTGACGGTAACCATCGTATGCCTTCGGGAATATGGGGCGAATTTAGGGCAGAGCTTTATGCCTATTATGGTGGTCCAAAGGCCGTGGAAACAGGCTGGGTAAGCAATACGCTATTTGAACCTTCGGTCGGTAACCGTTTGCTAAAAAAGATGGTTGGAGCCGAAAAAAATATTGACGTTTGGTATAAAAGTACCCTTTTAGACCTGAAAAAACAGGCTAAAGGCTGGACCGTTGCCATTGAACAGGAAGGAAAAAAGAAAACCGTAAACGCTTCTATTTTAGTCGATGCGACCGAATTGGGTGATCTCTTGCCGCGTGCGGGTGTTGCTTACAGCATCGGTATGGATAGCCGCTACGATACGAAAGAAGAATTTGCCCCCGAAAAGGCCAATTCAATAATTCAAGACCTTACTTATGTCGCTATTCTGAAAGACTATGGTGCTGATCCAAAAAGATTGCTAAAGAAACCTCAGGGTTATGATCCTAAAGAATTTGAACATGCCTGTGATGTTAAAGATCCTGCTTCACACAGTGATACGCCTATCATCAATTGTGATCAAATGATTACCTATGGGAAATTGCCGAATGGAAAATACATGATAAACTGGCCTAAAGATGGAAATGATATCTACCTGAATATTATCGAAATGTCGCCAAAGGCGAGGGCTTTGGAGTTGCAAAAGGCGAAAGATCATACCTTACGTTTTGTATATCATCTTCAAAATCAGCTTGGTTTTAAAAACTTGGGGCTTGCCGATGATGAATATGATACAGCCGATAAACTTCCCTTTATTGCTTATCATCGCGAGTCTAGACGCGCTAAGGGCTTGGTACAGTTGATATTGCCCTATGTGCAGCGTCCTTATGAGCAGGAGCTGCCCTTATACCGCACTGGTGGGATAGTAGGGGACTATACCATCGATCATCATCACCTGAAGAACCCGAATGCACCCAAAATCGATTTTGTTAAGATTCGGGTACCTTCTTATAATGTGCCCCTTGGAAGTTTGATTCCTGAGAAAGTAACGGATTTTATCGTTGCTGAAAAAAGCATCAGTGTGAGCAATATTGTGGCTGGAGCCACCCGCCTTCAGCCAGTGGTATTGGGTGTTGGTCAAGCTGCCGGAGTACTTGCAGCGCTGTCCGCAAAACAAGGTGTAAGCCCCAAAGAACTTTCGTTGCGACAAGTGCAACAAGTACTTTTGGATAATCATGCCTATCTCATGCCCTTTATAGATGTTGATCCAAAAGATAGCCTTTTTCAGGTAATCCAACGTATTGGAGCAACAGGTATTCTTAAAGGCAGAGGTGTGCCATACAAATGGGCCAATCAGACATGGTTCTATCCCGAACACCATATAAGCGAAGTGGATCTGATCGATGGTATGCGTAGTTATTATCCAGCGGCCTATAAAGTCGCTGGCTCGGGTGCCGATGTGACCGCAGGATTTTTTGCGGCTCTATTGCTCCAAGTCGATCCCACTTTGGATAAAGATAAAATCTGGTCCGTCATTGCAGCAAAAGAAAATCAAGTGTTAACAAGGGCTCAAGTGGCGGTTGTGTTGGATGATATCCTAAAGCCGTTTGAACGGCCAGTGGATTTTACCGGCCAATTTATAACAACAAAAAATTGATTTCCTAACGCATAGAAAAACGAGATGATACCAATTTTACCAAATTCCACAGCGACGCCACAGCAGCGAAACGATAGTTTAGATGTGCTGCGAGGAATTGCCATCCTTTTAATGGTGCTTTCATCGAGCATTTCATTTGGAAACCTTCCTGCTTGGATGTACCATGCACAGGTGCCACCGCCTAAACATGTATTTGATCCCAGTATAGCGGGTATAACCTGGGTAGATCTGGTTTTTCCGATTTTCCTTTTTACGATGGGGGCGGCCATCCCATTGGCTATGCGGAAAAAAGTGGCTAACCTAAACGCTTGGCGTATTGTGGGTACAATTTTTAAGCGTTTTGTTGCCTTATTCTTTTTCGCCTTATTTTCTTTTTATATGCGCGCTTGGGTTATGAGTGGTGAGCCTGCTGCGTCGCAGTATCTCTTGTCAATTGTGGGGTTTGTCCTGCTCTTTGCACTCTATGCCGATTTAACGTCCTATTTGCCGATGCGGACCGCGAGACTTGTTCACGTAGCGGCCCTGTTGCTATCTGTAGGGATGCTGTATCTGCTGTATGCACAAACGGATAGATTTACCCTCCAGAAGACAGATATTATTATTCTGGTACTGGCCAATATGGCTTTGTTTGGAACACTGTGGTGGTGGCTGACGGCGAAATCCATGTGGTTACGTATGGCGATTTTACCATTTATTATGGGCGTTTTTTTGGGCGCGAAAGAAGTCGGTAGTATCAACGAATTTATCTACAAACTCAGCCCTGCGACTTGGCTTTATCAATTTTATTACCTCAAATACCTCTTTATTATCCTTCCGGCTACAGTTGTCGGCGAGTGGATTATTGCTGATAGGTCGTTGGCCGACAAACCCAAGATGCGGCGGTCTCAACTAGCGTTACAAGGTTCGCTCTGTGCCATTCTCATTGGGCTGAATGTCTTCAATCTCTATATGCGTGATCTCGATATCAATATCGGACTTACCCTGATGTTGATCTTTTCACTATGCTTCTGTTCAGATGTTTTTCGGAAGGGCGAAGTACTGACACTACAGGCAAAAATGGCTGTGCTCGGAAGCTATCTGCTTTTTTTAGGACTGATCTTCGAAGCGTATGAGGGTGGAATAAAAAAGGATTATTCCACATACAGCTATTATTTTGTCTCTACGGGCTTAGCCTGTTATGCGCTAACAATGTTGTGTTGTATCGAGAAACTTGCTTTTGGAAAATCGCTGTTTCGAGGTATAGCACTGGTTGGTAAAAATCCGATGGTCGCCTATACCGCAGGAAATCTAGTGTTGATCCCACTTTTGGCGCTTACGGGACTACAGAGCGCTCTTGATCAGATGGGGGCACAGGGTGTTTTTGGGGGAGTGATGCGAGGTGTATTATTCACTGGAATCGTGGCGCTGTTGACGATCGTGAGCAGCCGGTTAAAACTTTATTGGAAGTCATAAAATGAATGAATTATTAGAACAAACGATGGAGCTTCGCAAAGGGCGTAAGGCACTTCCGCCTATTTTTTGGATCTCCACAACATGGTTTGCCATGGGGCTACCTTTTGTTGCCCTTTCGGGTGCGAGCTCCATTATGTATAAAAATTTGGGGGTATCGGACGCAAAGATTGCTTTTTGGACCTCTTTGATTATGCTGCCCTGGACAATAAAACCCTTATGGGGTCCTTTTTTGGAGCTGTATAAGACCAAGAAATTTTTTGTCTATACCACGCAGCTGCTCACGGGACTACTCTTTGGTCTGCTTGGTCTTACGCTGCAGTTGGATCATTTCTTTAGCTTCTCCATTGCCTTATTGACCCTGATTGCATTTAGTGGTTCCACACATGATACCGCAGCCGACGGGGTATATTTGAATGAACTGAATGCAAAACAACAGGCAAAATATGTCGGCTGGCAGGGTGCCTTCTATAATGTGGCCAAAGTGTTTTCTGGAGGCGTACTCGTTTATTTGGCGGGGCGATTGGAGCAGGAAATCGGCATTAAATCCGCGTGGATGGTGGTGATGTTTGCTTATGGATTTATTATGTTGGTGATTGGATTGTACAGTATACGTGCTTTACCTGCTCACCACGAAGCTCCCCAATCCACTTCTTTAAAGGAGGGGATGGATACGCTTAAAGACGTTATCATAACATTTTTTCAGAAAAAGAATATTTGGTTTAGTTTACTTTTTATTGTCTTTTATCGTTTTGCTGAAGGGCAGGCCATTAAGATCACTCCGTTATTTTTTAAAGCACAACGTACCGAAGGTGGGCTTGGCCTGAGTACTTCGGAAATTGGATTGCTTTATGGTGTATTTGGTGCCATAGCTTTTGTGTTGGGGTCGATTGTCGCCGGGCATTTTGTATCCAAAAAGGGCTTAGACCGCAGGACACTTATGATCCTTTGTGCCTTCTTTAATATTCCATTTGTAGCTTATGCCTTTCTTGCGATCACATTGCCGACAAACCTTTATCTCATCGCTACTGCTGTCGCCATCGAGTACTTTGGATATGGTTTTGGCTTTATCGGAATTATTCTTTTTATCATGCAAAATATTGCCCCAGGTAAATATAAGATGGCACACTACGCTTTCGGAAGTGGACTTGTTAATCTGGGATTTATGATTCCTTCGATGATCAGCGGCTGGCTGAGTGATCATTTGGGCTATCAAGAATTTTTTATCTGGGTGTTGATTTCTACTATTCCGGCCTTTTTGGTTTCCTGGTGGGTGCCATTGCGAAAACCCGAAAAAGAGCATACCGACGAAAATAATTAATGCATATGAACATACTTTCTTATAGGAACTGGAAGGCCTTATGGTTGCCTTTTTTTTTACCGGCATTGACTTTAGCGCAATCAAAGGGCATTGATTCTACGTTTGATAATCAGCATTATCGCGCAAGGCTTGAGTTTTTTAAAGTGATGCCCAACCAGAAGGACGAAATCGTTTTCCTTGGTAATAGCATTACCGAAGGTGGAAAATGGCAAGAAATCCTCCAGCGGAAGCATGTGATCAATCGGGGGATTAGCGGTGATGTGACTTACGGTATTTTAGCACGACTAGACGAGATATTAGCGTCCAGACCACGAAAAATATTTCTGCTCTGTGGGGTGAACGACATGAAAAGAGGAATACCGCTTTCCATTATTTCAACGAATATAGAAAGGATAATAAAGCAGGTTAAAAAGCAGTCGCCAAATACAGCGCTTTTTGTGCAGGGAATTCTGCCTGTGAATGAAGCTTTACTGCCAAAAATCTATGAAGAGGTTCGGAATGACAAGATCGTGCTACTGAACAATGCGTTGAAAGAATTGTGTAAGGCACATCAAGTTCGTTTTGTAGACTTACAGCCGATATTGGCGGACGGTAATGGGGAACTAAAAGCTGAGCTAACAATTGATGGTTTACATCTGAAGCAGGCCAGCTATTTGATCTGGGCCAATTATTTAAAACAGCAAAAACTATTATGAGATCATTGGAATTTTTTAAGGTGTATCGTATTTTCCAAGGTTGCTTCCTAATTGGAATATATCTATCGGTATTTTCCCAGCCCCTCTCAGCTCAGGAGATTAAAATAGATAGCAGTTACGCCAACTGGTATTATCAACAACGAATGGCCTATTTCGAACAAAGTCCAACCATTAAAGGAGCAATCGTGTTTTTGGGAAACAGTATTACTGAACGGGCAGAATGGCAGGAATTGCTTGCAGATTTAAGATATCCTGTACTGAACAGGGGGATAGGCGGAGATAATTCGTTTGGGATTCTTGCGCGTATCGATGAGGTGTTGCGCGGACGTCCGCGGGCAATTTTTCTGATGGATGGCATTAATGACCAATTCAGAAAGCTTCCGCAGGAAGTGTCGGTCAATAACTACAAGCGTATCATTAAACGAATAAAAAAGATCTCACCAAAGACCCTTATCTATCTTCAGAGTGCTTTACCAATCAATGAAGAACTCACAAAAGAGCCCTATACAAAAGATAGAAATGTGCTGGTTCCAATCTTAAATGAAAAACTAAGACAGCTTGCAGCAGATGAAAATATTCCATTTGTCGACCTCTGTCCACTTTTTCAGGACAATGAGGGAAAACTTAACGCAGTTTATTCTGCTGATGGTATCCATCTGATACCAAGTGCCTACATAAAATGGGTACAATTATTAAAAGAAAAGAAATATTTATGAGAATTACAGGGACATTTATTGACGAGATTTCCCACGATATTCCGCACCAAAATTGGGGCCCGGAAGAGTGGGATCGGGATTTTGCATATATGAAGGCAATTGGTATAGACACTGTTATTATGATTCGCAGTGGCTATCGTAAATTTATAACCTATCCATCGGCTTATCTGATGGACAAATATGGCTGTTTTAAACCATCGTTGGATCTTGTAGCGCTTTATCTGCAGCTTGCAGATAAGTATGAGATGAAATTCTATTTTGGACTTTATGACAGCGGTATTTATTGGGAGACAGGAGATCTGAGTCACGAAATCGATGCCAATCAACATGTAATTGAAGAGGTCTGGGCTAAATATGGGCATTATAAAAGCTTCGGTGGATGGTATATCAGTACGGAAATCAGCCGTAAAACGAAAGGGGCTGTTCATGCTTTTCGTACACTTGGTTTACAGTGCAAAGCCGTCAGTGGGGGCTTGCCGACATTCATATCGCCCTGGATTGATGGGAAAAAAGCCGTGCTTGCTGCTTCTCCAGAGCTTAGTAAAGCCGATGCAGTTTCGGTATTGGAACATGAAAGGGAATGGGGCGAAATTTTTGAAGGTATACAAGGAGCTGTCGACGCAGTGGCCTTTCAGGATGGACACATTGATTACGATGAGCTTCCCGATTTCTTTGAGGTCAATAAGAAATTGGCTGATAAATATGGTATGGCCTGTTGGACGAATGCCGAATCTTTCGACCGGGATATGCCGATCAAATTTCTTCCGATCAAGTTTGATAAACTAAGGCTAAAACTTGAAGCTGCAGCGAAGGCTGGTTATGATAAGGCTATTACTTTCGAATTTTCTCACTTTATGAGTCCGCAATCCGCTTATTTACAGGCGGGACACCTTTACAATCGGTACCGAGAATATGCACTGAACCACAATTGGTGATAGGGATCGCGTGTTTACAGCACGCGAAATGACGACAAAAGCAATCTCGAAGAAGTCAGAGAACAAGAAATAGCATTATTGATAAAAGTAGGCCAGAGATTTTAAATGGCCTTTAAAGAGCAAATTCATTTATATATGAATCATTACAGTACAATTTATAAAGACGAATTATTTAATCATATTCTTCCTTTCTGGACGGAGCATTCGCTCGATAGGGAGTATGGTGGCTATTTTACCTGTCTGGATAGAAGAGGTGGAGTTTTTGACACGGATAAGTTTATGTGGCTGCAGGGGCGGCAAGTTTGGCTCTTTTCGAGTATTTACAACAAAATTGAAACACGGTCATCCTGGTTGGATATTGCAGTTCATGGTGCCAGCTTTATGGAAAAACATGGACGTGACGAAGAGGGGAACTGGTATTTTTCACTTGATCGGCAAGGGAAGGCACTTGTGCAGCCCTATAATATTTTTTCCGATTGCTTTGCTGCTATGGGATTTGGTGCCCTGTATACAGCAACTCAGGAGCAGCGTTACGCGGAAATTGCTCAAGATACCTTTCATAATATATTGAAACGTCGAACACATACGAAGGGGATATACGATAAGGCTGTTCCAGGGGTACGTCCATCAAAGAATTTTGCTTTACCTATGATCTTGAGCAATCTCTCCATCGAACTGGAGCATTTATTGGAACCTAATTTGGTGCAGGAATTGATTGAGGATATCGTGTTCGAGGTAATGGATGTGTTTTATAAAGAGGAGCAGGGGCTTGTATTTGAAAATGTAAGTCCCAATGGTTCATTGCTGGATAGTTTTGAAGGAAGATTGCTCAATCCGGGACATGCGATAGAAGCCATGTGGTTTATGATGGATCTGGGAGAAAGACTGCAGCGACCAGCGTTGATTGAAAAAGCCATGCGTATTGGTCTTCGTATGTTGGAGCATGGATGGGATGAGAAATATGGAGGTATATTCTACTTTATGGATGCGCAGGGTAAACCAACCCAGCAGTTGGAATGGGACCAGAAGTTATGGTGGGTGCACTGTGAAACACTGGTCTGTATGGCGAAAGCCTGGGTACTGACGGGTAATGAAGAGGCTAAACGTTGGTTTGAAAGAGTTCATGAATATACCTGGACACATTTTAGGGACCCCGAACATGGCGAATGGTTTGGCTACCTCAATCGAAGAGGTGAGGTATTACTCGATCTCAAAGGCGGAAAATGGAAGGGATGCTTTCATGTGCCTCGTGCCTTATGGAAGGTATATGAGGTGTTTGAAAAAGCAAAAATAATCGTGTAACTTAATTGCTATGGATGCTCTCAATGGAATAAATGCGTTGACCTTAGTTTTCGCAGCGATATTGATCTTTGCGATCGCGTATCGTTTTTATGGCTTATTTCTAGCAAATAAGCTGCTCAGGTTGAATGGAAGTCGCCAGACACCAGCGGTGGAGTTTGCTGATGGACATGATTATGTGAAAACCGATAAAAAAGTGTTGTTTGGTCATCACTTTGCGGCTATCGCGGCGGCAGGGCCATTGGTTGGCCCAGTACTCGCGGCACAGTTTGGTTATCTGCCGGGCGCCATGTGGATATTAATTGGTTGTGTATTAGGTGGCGGTGTGCACGATATGGTCGTGCTTTTCGCTTCTGTACGACATAAAGGAGAAAGTTTGGCAACCATTGCCTCGAAGGAAGTTAGTAAACCCATTGGTGCTATTGCTGGTATTGCCGTACTTTTCATCTTGATCCTAACGTTGGCCGGATTATCGCTGGCCTGTATTAGTGCCATGCACGAGGCACCATGGTCTTTATTTACGATTGTACTGACAATGCCCATTGCTATTTTCATGGGCTTGATGATGCGCTATCGGGAGGGCTCGGTGACCTTGGCGAGTATCATTGGCGGTATCTTGCTTATTGCAGGTATTATAGCTGGTCATCACCTGATGCAGCTTCCGACTTTTCACGCACTTTTCAACTGGGATGTGAAGACGATCTCTATCGGTATTGCTGTATATGGTTTCTTCGCTTCAGTATTGCCCATCTGGCTATTATTGGTTCCGAGAGATTACCTTTCGACCTATCTCAAAATAGGTACAATTATTATGCTGACGGTAGGGATATTTTTTGTTGCACCAACAATTCAGATGCCCGCCCTGACCTCATTTATCCATGGTGGCGGACCCGTAATTTCAGGACCTGTCTTGCCCTTTATCTTTATTGTGATTGCCTGCGGAGCCATATCAGGGTTCCACGCTATTATCGCAACCGGGACGACACCCAAAATGATCGGTAATGAACGCGAGATCTTGTTTGTGGGATATGGCGCCATGCTTGTTGAAGGCTTTGTTGCCTTGATGGCATTGATTGCAGCTTGTACGTTGATGCCCGGTGATTATTTTGCAATTAATACGCCGGTAGCCGAATATGCACAGTTTCTAGCGCAGCACCCCCATCTTTCAGCTGTGGATTTACCGCATTTTATAGACAGAATAGGTGTAGATCTGCACGGTCGGACGGGCGGCGCAGTGTCGTTGGCTGTAGGGATGGCTCATATCTTCGATAAGGTTCCCTTTATGAACGATATAATGGCCTATTGGTATAATTTCGCTATCATGTTTGAAGCGGTCTTTATTCTTACAGCGATTGATGCAGGTACCCGTGTGGGACGTTTTTTTCTACAGGAAATGCTAGGAACTGTTTTCCCTAAATTTAGCGATAAAAACTGGAAACCAGGTGTATGGATTTGCAGCGCCCTGTTTACGTTCTCTTGGGGATATTTGGTTTATACCGGTAACGTAAGTAGCATTTGGCCATTATTTGGTATTAGCAATCAGCTCTTGGCAGCCTGTGGTCTAATTGTATGTACAACGATGCTCATCCGGATGAATAGACGAAAATATGTCTTGTTTGCAGCCGTTCCCGGTGTCTTTATGGCCGTGATTACATTTTGGGCCGGCTATCTTCAGGTGGTACAAGGATATGTGCCTAAAGGACAGTACCTACTGGCGGGCTTGGCCGTAGCTGCGATGTCATTGATGGCGATTGTATTTATCGGAACGTTTAAGAAGTGGATACACCTTGCACAACGGAAAGAGCAGGTGAAAGATCGATATGGAGAGGTTGTGAAGGAAATTGTGGAAAGATAAAGTAGCGCGTGGATTTCCGTGAAATCCACGTCTTATGTCTTAATCGATAATAGAAAGCAGACGGTCCCGAATGAGAAGGCAGGCTCCAAAGGCTGCAAGTTTTTCTCCATTATTTGAATAAGCAAGTTTGGTATCCTTGTTAACAATAGACAATGAAAACTTATTGACAGCATTCTTCAGCGGTAACATCAGGTATTCCTCACTTTTGGCTAAAATTCCACCGACGATGATGATTTCTGGATTGAAAATATTGATCAATGTAGCAAGTCCACGACCTAATTTTTCCCCAAGTTCATTGATTAACTCAATAGCGAGATTGTCATCTTTTTTTGCAGCATGGATAATATCGCCCAGCCGAATATCTTCCAGATCATTAAATTTTTTTGTCAGTATGCTCGTTGCACCATTTTGCAGTGCTGCTATTACACGGTTTCTAAGTGCAAAACCAGATGCTTCCGTTTCGAGGCATCCCTTTTTTCCGCAGCGACAGATAATATCGTTGTCAAAAATTGGAATATGTCCAAATTCACCCGAGAAACCCGATTTCCCATAATAGATCTTTCCGTTGATCAAAATGCCCAATCCGATACCATTGTCCACATTGACAAAAAGTGCATCTTTCTCGTCTTTTAAAATTCCGCTGGAGAATTCCCCATAGGCAAGCGCCTTACTATCGTTTTCAAGATAGGTACGTAATTGCAGCTCCTGTTCGAAATATTTCGATAAAGGATCTTCATAAAAATTAAAATAACTGTAGGAATAACCTGTTCGATAGTTGATACGGCCAGAAAGATTGATACCTACCCCCAATATTTTGTCTTTCTGAATCTGATGGGTGGCAATAAACTGATTGATCTCCCGGCATATATTCTGGAGTGATTCCTGATTATTCTCCAAACGATGTGGAATTTCCTCTTGACTGGCAATAATGTCTTTTTTCATATTCATGACCACAATACTGAGATGATCATGGCTCACCTGCACGCCGACAAAAAATGCGGCATTCGGAAGTAGACCGTAGGAATTTGGTTTTCTACCAATTCCCGAAGTCGATTTTCCATTGTCCTGTACCAATGCATCTTCGATGAGTTCATTGATGCATTCGTTGATCTTGGGAATGCTAATGTTGAATTCCTTGCTCAACTCAGGAATGGTCGAGGGGCCTTTGGTCGCAAAAAAGGTTAAAATTTCCTTTTTAAGTAAAATGTTTTTATACGCTACACCGCTATAGCTCGCATCATGTAAATCACTCAAAAATTTTATGCCCATAACTTGGTTACGTTAACTTTTGGGTAAATATAGTAAATATCTCATCATCCTAAATTATGTTTATGTTTTTTCTTCTTTAGTCTATTTGAATTAATAAAAAAAATTAGAAATAATTTGAATATTTAAAATTTTATTTCTTATTTAGTGTTGTATAAATAATATACCTAATAATTGTAAACCAAAATACGTTGCCTTGTCCGTGTCAGAACGTTGCGTGTTTTATCCAATGGAAAACGTCTGTTCATGTGAGGTAACCGAGTGACCATAAATACTATTTTTTAACATAACACTATTTTTTCATTCCTAAATTATGAAACCAACACATGTAAAACGCAGGTATCTTTTTAAGGCTTTGGGATTACTTATTGTTTTTATGCAATCCGCAATAAGCTTTGCCCAATCCATTGTAAACGGTACCGTACGCAATCACGATGAACAGCCTATTGCTGGGGCAACGGTTAAAGTAGTGGGAACTTCTGCAACAACGCGGACGGATCAAAAGGGAGGTTTTACGCTGCAGGTGGACCGATTGCCAGCCGAACTTCAGGTAAGTTATATCGGCTATTTGTCGCAGTCGCGAAAGATTACAGTTGCCGGCACACAGAGTTTTGTTTTGCAGCCCGATGAACGTCAGATTGATGAGGTTGTTGTTGTGGCTTATGGTACGCAAAAAAAGAACAATGTCGTTGGATCTGTCGTACAGATTGGAGGTGACCAGCTCAAGAAAGCCCCGTCGATGAACTTGACCAATGCACTTGTAGGGCGTGTTCCCGGATTGACAGCATTGCAACAATCAGGACGCCCTGGAGCAGACAATGCGACATTATATCTGCGCGGAGTGGGGACTTATGGTGGTAATCGAAGTCCTTTGGTGATTGTCGATGATATCGAGCGCCCACTTTCTACCTTAGCTTATCTGGATCCAAGTGAGATTGAAACCATTTCCTTTTTAAAGGACGCCGTCTCCACAGCGGCTTATGGTGTACAGGCTGCCAATGGTATTATATTGGTTAAAACAAAAAATGGACGAAAGGAGCAGACCAAAGTAACCTATGACTTTGGATATAGCATTGGCCAAAATACCCGCTTTCCAAAATTCCTCAATGGACCGGATTATATGAACTGGTACAATAAAGGGACAGAATTGGACAATGATTTTCTTCGAAATACGAAGCAAACTGAAGCACCATACATCTACACGCAGGAACTTATCGATGCGGTCTCAAATGGAACCAATACCAATCCCTTGTTTGGCAACACCGATTGGATTGGACTATTGGCAGATAATAATAGCTATTCGCAACATCATGCCGCGACAATTTCTGGTGGAGCGAGCAAAACGCAGTATTTTGCATCGGTCAGCCACATGAACCAGGATGGGGTGATCGATAATACCAATTTCAAACGCTACAACATCCGTACAAACCTTAAAAGTGAGCTTAATGAATACCTGACGGTGGGTTTGAACATTGGTTTGCGTAATCAGAATACCAATTTACCGGGTATTTCACCCGACAACTCGGCCTATATGAATCCATTTTACCAGGCTGTTCGGATGCTGCCAAATCTGCCAATGTATGCTCCAAATGGACTCCCAGTAGCGTATCAGGCCGGAGCAGGCTGGGTCAATCCAATTGCTTCGGTAGCAAATTCGGGCTATCAGAAGCTCAAAAGCAATATCTTTCAGGGAACGGCAAACATCGATTTTAAAATTCCAGGAGTAACAGGTTTGCTGGCAAAAGTTCAGGGTGCGTACGACTATAATTCGGATGAATCCAAATCTTGGCTGACACCGTATCCGACGATGGGAAGACAGCGGGACCAGGTTGCAGGCGATTTCGTAGCCATGACCACATTGCCCGGGATCACCAAAACATCCCTTCGTCAGAGCTTTGCGGCTAGCTACCGAAGCACATGGCAAGCGAGTTTAAATTACAACCGGACTTTTGGTGATCATAGCATCGGTGTGTTAGGTTTATATGAATATGCAAAAACTCATGGTAATCAATTTGGTGCCGGCGCAAGTAATTTTCCGATCAGTATTATTCAGGAAATAAACTATGGTTCGGCTTCCCAGGAAGATATTATCAAGTCTACAGGTTCCAGTGATGCGGAATCTGCACGGGCGGGATTTGTGACGCGACTGAATTATGCTTTCCGCGATCGTTATTTAGTGGAGTTGGTGTCGCGTTGGGATGCCTCCGCTAACTTTGCCAAGGAAAACCGCTGGAAATCTTTTCCGGCCATTGGATTGGGCTGGGTTGTCTCAAATGAGTCCTTCTTTAAGGAAGCTGTCCCTTTTGCAGATTTCCTTAAATTAAAAGGATCTATTGGGCGTACTGGCAATGATCGTGCGCAGGTGGGTAGTTTCCCTTACATTAATACCCTTTCGCAAAATACAACACCAGTCATTGTCATAGACGGCAAACCGGTCAAAGCTTTATATACCAATGCACCTCAAAATCCTTTGTTGAAATGGGAAGAGTCCACCACATCAAACGTGGGTTTTGAATCAAGGTTTTTAAATGGCAAGTTTGGTTTTGATTTCGAATGGTTCTACCGTTATACTTCCGGTATTCTGGGACAGGTAGGAAACCTTTATCCAGCGTCGATAGGTGGATATTTTCCGATTTTGGCCAATATAGGCGAAGTTGATAACCGTGGGTTCGATGCGCAATTGCGTTATAACGACCATTTTGGCGAATTTAAATTGGGTCTGACCGGGAATATCAACTGGGCGAAAAACAGGTATCTGAAACTCGATGAAGCCAATGGGATTCCTTCTTGGCAGAGTCTCATCGGCAAACCGATCGGAACAAAAATCGGCTTTGTCAAAGAAGGGATGGTGCAGACCTGGGAGGAAGCCCGTAACACACCTTCACCAAGTTCGGGATTTATGGCTCCTGGTTTTTTCAAATTTAAAGATTTGAATGGCGACGGGCGGATTACCCGAACGGACGATATGACCTATATTGGACGCTCCAACGTACCTGAATTAACATTTGGTTTGAATTTCGATATGGCTTATAAAGGCTTCGACTTTTCGGCATTGTTGCAAGGTGCCGCACGAGTTGATGTTGCCCTCGCAGGAGCGTACGAAGGATCGTCAGGAACTTCAGGGGTAGAGGATAATACACCTTTTACGCGTCCTTTTTACAACTATGGAAACTCCCCTTATTTCTTGGTTGAAAACTCCTGGCGTGAAGACAATCCGAACGCCGAATTTCCACGTATGAGTGCCTATAAAGCAACAGGAATGTCGACGAACAATGCAAATGCCAATTCAGGATGGATCAGAAAAGGCGATTATCTGCGACTTAAATCCGTGCAGTTGGGCTACACATTCCCGAAAGGATTGCTGAATGCCGCGAAGATTGAACATGTACGTGTGTTTGCTTCGGGCTCAAACCTTTTCACATGGGATTACCTGAAATACCTCGATCCCGAAATGCCAAATGTCAATAATGGATTTTATCCGCAGCAACGGATTTTTGAATTTGGCTTAAGCGTTACTTTTTAATCTCCTAAAAATTACTATTTCAGATGAAATCAACTCTATATACCAGCTGTCGGCAACTTTCATTTTTAGGCCTGTTGTTTATGGCGTTGCAAGGTTGCTCTGTCGATCTAATTCCACAGGACCGGATCGCAGAAGAGAAAGTATGGGCTGACCCCAATTCGGCCGAACTATATGTATCGGGCATCTATGCTGAATTTAAAAAATTCCAGTTTGGTCAATTTCCCAATTTAGGCTATGACAATGCAATGGATGCCTTAGCCGATGGAATGAAATTTACCTCAAATACGGCAGGGAATGGTACAGTCAATATTCTTGTATCCAACTCAAACCAGTTTTCTTCCGCGAGCGTGGGTCTGAATTATTGGGCGAGCGGATATGAACGTATCCGTCGTATCAACGAAATGATCAGTGGGATTAACACGAAGTCCACTCTTTCCGATGCTCAAAAACAGGTTTATGAGGCTGAGGGCAGGTTCGTGCGGGCATATGCCTATTTCTGGCTGGCAAAGATCCATGGAAGCGTGATTCTATTCAAGAGTATGGATCAGTATACTGAAAAAGATCACGAACGCTCCAGTGAGGAAGCCGTTTATGATTTTATCCTGGAGGATCTCCAATTTGCAGTGGATCATCTTCCGCTCAACAATCTTGCCGGCAGGGCTACCCAGGGCGCGGCTTATACCTTGATGGCGCGTGTAGGACTGTATGCAGGCTCTATTGCTAAATATGATCTCAAGCAGTTCAATCAGGATCCTTTGACGGGTATTTCACAGGCGAGGAGCGCGGAGTATTTTAAAAAATCAGCCGATGCAGCGCAAAAAGTCATCGATATGGCTAATGGGGGACTCTATGCCTTGGACGATAATTTTGCAGGCATTTTTACCAATAAAAATACAAAGGAAGCAATCTTTCGGGTAGATTTTGCAGCACCTGATGTAACGCATCAATACGACCTGGGCTATGCTCCACCTCGGGATGCTCCGGGTAATACATTGGTTTATGGTGTACCAACCGCGGAACTGGTCAATGAATTTGAAATGGCCGACGGATCCAAATTCTCCTGGCAGAATGCTGCGCAGGCAGCGGCTCCCTATACAAATCGTGAACCTCGTTTCTATGCGACGATCTTGTACAATGGTGCAACCTGGAAAGGAAGAACATTGAATACGTCGACGACCGATGCGATAGAAGGATTTACAACATTTGGCGCGAGTGGCGACCCCAAACGTACCGTTACGGGATACTATGTACGCAAAATGCTTGATCCTACAAACACGACATTCGTTCAAAATAAGAGTACACAAAGCTGGATCGAAATGCGCTATGCCGAGGTCTTGTTGATTATGGCGGAAGCGAAAGCGCAATTGGGCGATTTTGCCTCAGCAACAACCTACATCAATCAGCTCCGCCAGAAACGTGGACTTAATGCTCTTAGCCTTGCCAATAATAATCAGGCAATGGCCGCTGTAGAGCATGAGCGTAAAGTTGAACTCGCTTTCGAGGGACACCGTTTTTGGGATTTGCGCCGTTGGCGAAAAGCTCACCTCCTGTTGGATAATGTGAAGTTTACAGGGCATAAGATCAGTCCGAACGCAACAGGATTAACGTATGAAGTTGTCTCAGCAGACGCAACCAACAGAAGTTTCAGTACAAAATTATATTATCTGCCCATACCTGAAAATGAAGTGCAGTTGAACGGTGCGTTGACTCAAATTAAAGGTTGGTAAAAATAATAAAGACTAACAATGGACAAAATAAAATTTTATAGTTTATGGGCCTGTGCAATCCTTTTGGGAGGATGTCAAAAACCTAATTATCTGGAGCGGAATGTGAAAAATCAATTGATGGATTTTTACGCTACGATTGATGGGAAAGGGCAAGATCGCCTCTTCTTGAGTACGATCAGCAATGATACGGTGTATTTGCACGTAGATTATTATTATCCGATCGATTCGGACAATGAAGTAGATCTTTCGCGACTGATGTTGCGTGCTTCCGTTCCAGCTGATGCCCAGGTGACGCCGGGTT
Source organism: Sphingobacterium sp. Ag1 (assembly GCF_000988325.1). Taxonomy (NCBI): domain Bacteria; kingdom Pseudomonadati; phylum Bacteroidota; class Sphingobacteriia; order Sphingobacteriales; family Sphingobacteriaceae; genus Sphingobacterium; species Sphingobacterium sp. Ag1. Next base: position 546,191 of record NZ_LBGU01000043.1, read on the forward strand.
TAAATGGATTTACAGACTTGACGGCACCCAAGAAAATTACTGTCACCGCGGGAAACGGTGACGCAAAGGATTATGTGGTCATTGCCGAGAAGAAAGGCAATACGGATATTTCGGGAGTCAAAATTACATTTAAAGACAGCGAACAAAAGGTCAATGAGGTTGAGGGGATCCTAAACGGGAATACGGTGACGTTTTATGTGGTGCCGGGCATGGATCTTTCGCAAACTAGCCTGAGTTACGTCATCAACAAGCATTCAAGTGGTTCAATAGCAAGCGGTGGTCAGGTCAATTTGGCAAACGGTGCAGAAGTACCCCTGACGATTTCTGGAGCCGGAAATATCAAGCGGCAGCTCAAATTGGTTGTTAAAGAACCTGTCAAACTTGAAAAAGGGGTGGGCATTAGCCGGCGCTTGTTCCTGAAGAAAGCGGCAGACTTGGGCTTCACTGCAAATAGTGAAACGTCCTGTTTTGTGAGTGGCGATTACTTGGTGATTGTGAGCCGGACTTCACCATCTGTATTTAAGGTGTACAACCGTTTCACAGGAGCTTATTCCCATAACCTAACAAATCCTTTCCCGGCAGGTCGCTTGATCTTCCAAGGTGTGAGCGATGAAAAAGGACGATTTATGCTAGGAACTTATACGCCGAATGGACAGAGCTTTGTGTTATACAAATACAAAGATGTTTTTGATACCAGTCCTGTCAAGTTATTGGATCTACCTTATAGCAAACCTGCTGCGGTAGCTGCCGGCGATGGCAATATCGGTCGTAAACTTAACTGGGTAGGGGATATGGACGGAAACGGTCAGTTACTTGCTTCGGTTGCAACCAGTCGTTACCTCCTGCGTTGGACAGTCGAAAATGGCCAGATAAAATCTACCGCTGCCGATGTCCTGGAATATAAGGATGGTGCGGCATCATTAGGCTTTCTACCGGAATATCTTCCTTTAGGGGTCGGCGCTAACGCCGAACTGATCGCGAGCACTAACGCCGAACTTGCTTATGTTTCGGGAAGTACATGGGGGCGGCTAGCAGCATTCCCGGCAATTACCGGTACTGCCATGAATGGTGGTATCGCCTTTCAGCGTTTTAACAATGCAGATATTTTGGCTCAGGTCAAATTGTTTGGAAGCAATGAGATCGGGCAGATGTATGTCTATGATATTAGCGATCGAGCCCGCATTGGTACCACACTGAGTTCACCTACCTATAACCAATTGCGTGTTTATGAGTCGGAACTGTTTACTGGCGGTACCAACGGTAATGCAACCAGCGACATCTGTATGGGAACCTCAGAAAATGGACAAAGGCTTCAGGTGTATATGTTGACAACCTTTGGTTATCTCGTTGCGCAGGAGTTTACAATTTATGCCGATTCAAATTAAAATAATCGTTCCTTCATGCAGCTTGTGTTGCAGTGGAGGAACATTGTATTCATTCGTAAAAAAATAAAATTATGAACAAGCACATCAAAACAAGCTTATTGTTGATGTTAGGTTTAGTTTCGTGTAAAGTTGGATTTGCACAAAAAAATGATTTAAGTAGCGTGTCCAAAAAGATTGTCAGCGCAAATAAAGGCGATATCGTCCTGTTGGAGGATTTTCTAAAAACGGACTTTCCTAAGTTGCCTTACACAAAGACCGTATTACCGGGACCGCAGTATATCATATCTGATGATCCCGAGTATATTCGTGTTCCTGAGGCTATTGCATTACAGGAGACGGTTGACCCTGGGGCTGTTAGGTTGTATGTCTATAACGTCAATGGTGTTAAAGAACCACAAAAAATGCCGCGTAAGATTTCAGCGGTCATTAAAAATCTAGGCCATGAAAATATGCATTTTCGCATGCTGAAGTATGCTTCACAAAAACCGAGTTCAAACTATTTTGAAATTGGAAAGAAGGGGCTTGAGGACTACTTTTTATCTGCTGTAAACAATCAGGTGAAAGTGCTTAAACCAGGAGAAGTAATGGCTATCGATGAAAAACTGGAAAAACAGCTGGTACAATACGATGAACTTGTCCATGGGTTTTATGAGTTTGTGGTTGACCAGCCGGCGCAGATCGCTGTCATTCAATTTGCTCCAGATGAGTCTGGGCCAAAAGTGTTTCCGCGGATCAAGACCTTGATTCCTCATAGTCACGCAAACGCTGGTCGCGGTATTTTTCCGATTTCTAATTATCAGATTAATCCGACGGATACGCTCGATACCAAAAAAGGAGCAGTGCAGCTGATTGTGGCCGACGGGCAGGACGATCCATGGATCACGGGAACGATTGGTGCGAAAAAAGAATTTGCCAAGAATGCCGGAAACTATGGTGTGCTGTATAAAACAAAGATCAAATGGAAGAGTACAGACGGAAAAGGATTAGCTTTGGTTAGCTGGAACAGCCGTTCCGGAGACAACCAATGGTGTGGTGGCATGGGGCTGACCATGGAACTTGTGGGTAAAGATGGTCAAAAGACCGTGATGCAATATCCCAAAAATGCGCTGATTACAAAAGGTTATCCAGAGGCAATTCTAATCGAAACTTATTGGCCCGACCCGAAGAAGGAAATACAGGAAATTGAATTCACCTATTCTCCTCCGGGAGCTTCCTGCCTACCGACCCCATTAATTTTTGTACCCATTGATCCGAAGAAATAATGAAACACATACGCTTACTTTTTTTACTAAGCTTGACCGCCTGCAGTGCAAAAAATGAATTTGTTAAACCAGAATTTCCGGTTGTAGGTGTTGATGGGAATGAGTATCTCAAAAATGAGGTGCGTCCGGCTTCTTCAAAAGCTTGTTTTCAAGGAGCCTACTATCGAAAAGTCGTTTCCAGTACAGATGTCTGGGTCGGCATTAAGGCCGAAGTTACCTTACCAAAGATGGAATTTGATCCGGCGCGATTGAACCCGGGCAAACCCAAGCAATACCTGGATAACCCCTCTGTTTATATGGGCGGTAACATGGGGGGACAAGAAACGGATATTGGCCTTACCTGGGAAGTTATAAAAGATGAAAAAGGAAATGTGACCGAAGACAGGCGGGCTTTCCGACCTTTTTTGCGAAGGGCAGCACACAGCTCTGGTCAAGCAAGTCTTTATCAAAATGCACCGGCACAAGACGAATATTATTGGTATCCTGGCGAAAAGGTGCTGATGACATTGGAAATTGTTGGTCCAGGCATATTAAAATTTGCTATACAGGGTAACGGCAAGAAATATGAAGCTACGTTTGAAAGTGCAGGATATACCTTGGGTGGATTGGGGGAGTTTAAACGAGTGAACGCCATTGATCAGGTGGCCAATGAAGGAAAACCTGTGCAGGCAACAAAAACGAAAGTATTGGAAGCGATTTGGTCCTACAGCACTTTACTCCGCTATGATGCAAAGCAAGTGATCGAAGTACCTATGCATGCGGGACGGATGACGCAGATGGCCTGCCCAGCGGCACAATATTTTAAAATCCAACAAGATGCAGCCAACCTCAAAAAAGGAGGGGAGAATGTACAGATAAATGGAGCCGGTTTTTAAATATTGCTCACAAAAAATATAAACGGCCAAAGCCAGCTGCATGCAGCTGGCTTTTTTTTGAAATCCTATTTCTTTAAAGGAACTGTTATCATTAGCGTTATCGTAAATTTAATGTAAAATATATTTGTCTTTATGTAAAATATATTTGTCATAATGTATGATATTTTTTACATTTGAATAAACTGATAAACTTATTGTATTATGAAAAAAATCCCTTTATTGCCCCGTTATTTTCGCTGGATTGGCTTCTTGTTTGTTGTAATCAGTCTAGGACTGTACTTTTTGGATTCGTTTCGGGATAGATCTGATCCGGGAGGAATATTTATTAAAACCTTTGTTTTCATCAATGATACGCCATTGAGTCCAATTGGATTCTTTGAAATTATGGAAGTCGATGTTTTGTTGACCCTGATCATGTTGACAATGCTGCTCGGATTATCATGTTTTGCTTTTACACGACGTAAAGTGGAAGATGAAATGATCAATTCAATACGCTTGTATAGTTGGTCATGGTCAGTAATCGTCATGATTGTGTTGAGTACGCTTGTTATGATATTTGTTTATGGAAAAACGTTTATTAGTTTTTCGTTTCTATTTGCACATTTATTATTGCTTGCCTATATTACGATTTTTAAGGTAAATATCTGGAAGATGAATAGGAGATCGGAACATGAAGAATAAGATAAGAATCCATCGATTAATAAAAAACTACTCACAGGAACAGCTCGCAAATTTGGTGGGTGTAAGCAGGCAAACCATCAATGCGCTGGAAGCCGAAAAATATATTCCTTCCACTGTACTTTCGTTAAAAATCTCCCATGTGCTTGAGCGTAGTGTTGAAGAATTGTTTGAACTTGAAGACAAAGATTAAAGTCATTTTGCAAATAGTTCTTATCCTGAAGAGTTGCAAGGATCATAGATTTCAATTGGAAGAGGATGTTGATGCTTTGTCAAAAAATAAGCAAGGACTATTTCGATGACAACAGTCCTTACTTATTTTTTGATTAGTTTATTGCTAGGAATTGCTCAATAGAGTAAACAAAGCTTTAGCAGTTTCTTCCGAAGACGCAGGGTTTTGCCCGGTAATGAGATGGCCATCTTTGACTACATAACTATGCCAATCTTCCCCTTTGCTGTACTGTGCACCCAATTTTACGAGTTCATCTTCCACTAAAAAGGGAACAACAGCCGTTAGTTGAACCGCTTCTTCCTCGCTATTTGAAAATCCGGTAACTTTTTTACCTTTGACCAGTGGCTGACCATTACTATCCTTGACATAGCGAAATACAGCTGGCGCATGGCATACGGCGGCGACAGGTTTGTTGTGGGCCCAAAATGACTCGATCAATGCAACGGATGTCTTATCGTTGGTTAAATCCCACAAAGGACCATGGCCCCCAGGATAGAAAATCGCATCGTAGTCCTGTTCATTGATCGTATCCAAAGCTAAGCTATTTGCCAATTTTGTTTGGAGCTCCTTATCTGCATCAAAACGTTTGGTTGCTTCTGTTTGAAAATCTGGGAGCGCACTTTTAGGATCGATTGGTGGTTGCCCTCCTTTTGGAGATGCGATGGTGACGTCCACTCCTGCATCTTGTAAAACATAATAAGGCGCTGCAAATTCCTCCACCCAAAAACCTGTTTTTTCTCCTGTATTGCCCAATTGGTCATGTGATGTCAATACAACCAATACTTTTAATTTGTCTTTTTTCATATTAAATAACCAAGTCTGTTAAAAAATTATATGTTTAAAACGATAGTACAAAGTAGGGGATAAATTGCCGGAGCCCTATGTGATATACATCACAATTTGGAGAATGGTTTTGCTTTTGTGATCTAGATCACATTATTTGGCTTGGTATAGCCTGCTTAGTGTTTCGCGGGAAACGCCCAGATATGCTGCGATCAAATGTTTGGGAACGAGATTATAGAGTTCAGGGTATTGCTGCATGAGTTCCTCGTAGCGGCTCCGCGCATTGTTGTTCAGCAGTGACATTATTCTTTTTTGCAGCCCAATGTATCCTTTATTAGAACGCCATCTGAAAAAGGTTTCAACTTCGTGAATTTCCTTACATACTTTTTCCCTGTCCGCATTCGATAAGCAGAGCGTGTCTGCCTCGCTTACACAATCTAAATTGACTGTAGCCCTGCTCTGATTATGCAATGCATTATAATCAGAAGCCCACCAGGTCTGTGTGGCAAACTGTAAGATATGCATCTTTTGTTCATCGTTGGTAAAAAAGGTCTTTAAACAACCATTTAGCACAAAATACTCTTGTTCGACCAGATCTCCTATGCTGATAATCTGTTGTTTCTTTTTAAAGGAGACCGGTTTAAAAAAAGAAAAGAAGTAGTCGAATTGTTCGTCGTTCAACTGGACGGTCTTGTCGATATGTTGTCTCAGAATTTCACGTTCGGTCATAGCTAACAGTTACTTGATCGATTTAAAATTAACAAAATCTCACAAGGATAGCGAAGGGATGCATCAAGTTCCCTTCATATCCCCAATTAATAGGGAAATAACAATCTTTTTACAGCGTATTAACAAGGGGTTAGTAGGGGTAAATCCCCTACTAACCCCCTGTTATACCCCTGTTAACCCCCTGTAATCTCCCTATAATATATTAAGATAATATTAATTTGATTTTAACTTGTTCCTAGACAAAAAGGGGACTTGAAATCCTTTAGCCGTGCTGCTAAATTTCCATGTTTAACCGGTTTAGTGATTTATAAAAAATGATTTTTTTAAATTTTATTTTGTTTATACAAAGTTATTTTCTATTTTAGTGTTGCCCATTCAAGGGCACTTTTCATAAAATAGGTTAATAATATGGCTAAAACACCCGGAGTACCCCATGCTTTCGGGTGTTTTTTTATTGTTTTTCACCTTCTCCGCGATCCTAGAATACCTCCAAGTAATTTTAACAACAAAGTCCTGATATTTTTACTTAACCTTTTGTCGTCCTGAAAGCCTGTATTCCGGGCTATAAATTCTACTATTAAAATCATCATAAATCGGTCTTCAACACATAACCGGGCAGCTTTTTTGGGAAACGAATGCAGCATAGTTCATCTATTTTTTTGAATAGTGTCGTGGGACGCTTTTATGTATCACATAACATATTGAAAAAAATAGACAAAACGGATTAGGGATGCCAGTCCTTCAGTCGTCTATTCAATGAAGGACGGTAGACCCGAGGTGGGACCTATCAAATATAACCTGTAAAAAACTAAATTTAAACCAATATATAACCTTTGATTAATATTAATTTAATATTAGTACATTTATTTTGCTCTTCAATTAATAATAACAAATATTTATGAAAAAACAACAATTTCAATCCTTAGGGAGGAATCGCAATTTCAGGTATCGGCTCGGGCTGGTAGTTGGAGCTGTTTGTCTTGCGGGTGTGGTCCAAGCGCAGGAACTTGAAACGCATGGTAAGGTGACGGACCGAAAAGGAGAGCCCATTCGAGGGGTGACAGTTTCCATTAAAGGTGCACCGAATTCGGTAATGTCTACTTCAAATAAAGGGACCTACGAGTTGAATAAACTCAAAAAAAATCAGGTGTTGCTATTTACTTCGGTCGGTTACAAAAGCATAGAGCTAATCTATGAAGGGCAGAAAGAACTGAATGTACAGTTAGAGGAGGATTTGGCTAATTTGGACGAGGTTGTTGTGGTTGGGTTTGGTACAAAGCAAAAGAAGAACCTTACAGGTGCAGTAGATCAGATATCGGGCAAAGTCTTGGAATCTAGGCCTATTTCTAATGTGATGCAAGGTCTACAAGGGGTAAGCCCTGGCTTAAATATTACCTACGGTAATGGTACACCTGGGGGAATCCCAAATATTAATATTCGTGGAACAACTTCCATTAATGGTGGATCACCTTTGTTTGTAATTGATGGTATTCCAGCTACTGATGCTAACGATTTAATTCGCCTAAATCCCACTGATATTGAATCTTACACGGTCTTACGTGATGCAGCTTCATCAGCAATTTATGGTGCTAGAGCGACCTATGGTGTAATTTTGATTACCACTAAATCGGGAAAACTAGGAAAACAATCCGTTTCTTTTAATACAAATTCGGCTTGGGGAAAACCAACTGAAATGCCTGATCCCGTCACTGATCCGTATATCTTCTCTAAACTTTTGGAATTATCGACAAATAATACCCCTTGGGACTACGTCAATTATAGCGATGAACACTACCAATGGGCAAAGGAACGTTCTGATAATCCCAGTTTGGAAGATGTACGTATAGATCCTAAAGATCCAAAGCGTTGGGCTTATATGGGAAACAACAATTGGAATAAGTACTTTCTAAACAACGCAGCACATTCGCAGTCCTACAATTTGACTTTTTCAGGTGGAGCGAAGGTGAATGAACTTCCTTTTAAATATTATTTGTCCGGCGACTATACGAAGGAAAATGGTTTAAGTAAATTGGCAGCCGACTATTGGACACGTAAAGGACTACGGGGAAGAATTAATATTGCTCCATTCAAATGGTTGCAATTGGATAATAACACTAGCTTATATAATACACATCGTGAAAGTCCGGCGGCAAGTTTAACCGATATCTATTATTTAACGCCTATTCAGGTTGCGAAAAATCCGGATGGCACTTGGGCAAATACGGATGCAGGACGATTGGCTGCTCGTCTATCTGACGGTGGAAAAAGCAATGGTGACACGTTTGGTTTCCAAAATACGTTCAATGCGACAGGCACATTTTTAAATGGCGATCTAAAAATATCTGGCGATGCAAGTGTTAAAAGAGAATACTACAAAGGCAATGGTTATGCTAAAAAATTCAAGATTGGTTTTGGTCCGAATGATATCCGTGAAGAGGGAGGAACCGGCTATGTGAATGAATCCCGAGCCGATATGAAAAATACGGTATTTAATCTATATGCGAATTACAACAAAACAATTGGCAAACATAATTTTGGTGCAATGGTGGGGTATAACCAAGAAGAGTATATTTATTCATCCACTTATGTCAACCGAAATAATCTAATTTCTTCTACTTTACCTTATTTGGGATTGACTACGGGAGAAATGACACTCAATGCTGGTTATAGTTCCTATGCGACGCGAAGCTATTTTGGACGATTGAATTATACTTTTAATGAGCGTTATATCTTGGAAGGTACAGGACGTTACGACGGTTCTTCCCGTTTTCCTAAAGCAAGTCGCTGGGGATTTTTTCCGTCCGTTTCAGGGGCTTGGATCGTTAGCAATGAATCCTTTTTCGAATCATTAAAACCGAAAGTATCCAATCTAAAGTTAAGAGCGTCATACGGTAGTTTGGGAAATCAAAATGTAGGCGACTTCTCTTATATCCAGACGATGGGAACCAGCCTTTCAGGCTACCTTATTAATGGAAATCAACAATATGTCGTGAATGGGGCGCCTCCGCTGACAATTGATCCAAACTCATATACCTGGGAAAATGTGTCTACTTTAAACTTTGGAGCTGATTTGGGGCTCTTCAATGATAAGTTTTTTGTAGGCTACGATAATTACATCCGTAATACAACCGGTATGTTGACCGCCGGACGGGAGCTTCCAGGTGTACTGGGGACAAGCGTACCAAGGCAGAATGCAGCTGATTTGCGTACAAAGGGTTGGGAGCTTTCAGTGACTTATAAGGATCAATTTGAATTAGCCAATAAGCCTTTTTCTTTTGATGCGAAGGTTGTTTTGTCTGATTCCCGTGCTAAGATTACAAAATTCAAAAACGATGAACGTCTGCTGTCGACATATTTCAATGGATATGAGTTCGGTACAATCTATGGCTTGCAGGGTGATGGACTGTTTAAAAGTGCCGATGAAATCAAAGCACTGGATGAATCAGGCATAGTACCTTGGGGAGCTTTAAATATTGTGAATGGTTGGCCAAAATTTAAGGATATCGACGGAAATGGTAAAATTGAAAGAGGGTTGACCGAAACGAATTTGAAAGATCTTCAGGTGATTGGTAATTCTGCTGATCGCTACCGTATCGGTTTTAACCTCAACATGAATTGGGGTGGATTTGACGCTTCGGTATTTCTACAGGGTGTATTGAAACGAGATTTCTATCCACGGCATTATTTGTTCTGGGGTCCTTATCAGCAACCTTATGCAAATATATACCCATGGCATTTGGATTTTTATAGAGAAACCAGTGATACACCAGAAGAACGAGCAAAACACTCCCAGGCGTACTTGAATGCTGGCTTGGCGGATGCTAATCATGATGCACGCTATCCGGTATTGCAATCTTGGTTGGCCGATGTCAATGACGGAAAAGGATTGGCTATTCCCAATACACAGTATATGTTGAATGGCTCTTATCTGCGTTTGAAGAACGTCACTTTGGGGTATACCTTGCCGCATGAGTTGCTGGAAAAATGGAAAATTCAACGTTTGCGTATTTTCTTTTCGGGAGAGAATCTATTTGAATTCTCACAGATCAAAAAATATGTGGATCCCGAAGCGATCAACAATGGAACCGATGGTAGTGCCTGGGCTTATCCATTCCAACGTAAGTTTTCCGTTGGTTTAAACTTAGATTTTTAACAATTAGCAGTACACAGAGATGAATGTCAAATCAAAAATAATATTAGGACTTATAAGCGGTGGTTTTATATTAACCATGGCGGCTTGCCAGAAAGATTTTCTGGATCGCTTTCCCCAAACTTCGATCACACCTGAGGTTTTCTTTAATACCGAAGAAGATCTTTCGCTGTATATCAATGGGATGTTGAGTATGAACGATCGTTGGACTTATGTGGGAGATCAGAGTTCAGATAATGCGGCGACAACAGCCGCCGTAACGCTTAAGACAATGATGACCAGCAAAACAGAGCCAACGTCAGAAACAGCTGGAGGGGATTGGTCTTGGGGACGTTTACGCACAATAAACTACTTCTTAGAAAACTATCAGCGTGCGAATGTAGCAGGAGATGTTAAAAACCATTATGCAGGTTTGGCACGTTACTATCGCGCTATTTTTTACCATGGTATGGTAAAGCAGTATTCGGATGTGCCGTGGTACAGCAAAACATTAACCCCAAGTGACGAAGCTCTACGTGATGGGCAATCGCCTCGTACATTAGTTGTCGATAGCATCATGGCAGATTTGGACTTCGCAACAAAAAATGTTAAAGAACAAGTCGCGCTTGGAACACCAGGTCGAGATGCTGTATTGTTGATGCAGGCTAAGATTGCATTGCATGAAGGAACCTATCGGTTGTATCACAATGAGTTAAATTTGGACAAAACGGCGAAGAATTACTTTGACATTGTAGAGAAAGCAACTTCACAAATCATCGCTACCAATAAATATAGTATATATTCTACCGGAAAGCCGAACGAAGACTATGCTGCATTATTTGAATCACAAGATCTTTCCCAAAATAAAGAAGTGATCTTATTGAATGCTTTTGATCAAAACAAAAATAGGGGACAGGCGCTTAACGGTTATGTTTTTGGTGATTATGAACAGTCACCTTCACGGGATTTGATACAGACTTATTTGATGAAAGATGGTTCACGTTTTACGGACGTTCCTAATTATGATAAGAAACTGTATGTTCAGGAATTTGAAAATCGTGATCCTCGTCTGATGCAAACGTTGGTATATCCGCAATGGCTGAGACAGCCTGATAAATCAAATTATGTGCAAAAGCTGAACAAAAACTTTTCGGGCTATCACCAGTTGAAAGGCTATGTCAATTCATCCGATCAAATTATTATGAACGGAGTTGATTTTCCAGTGCACCGTTACGCTGAGGTTCTATTGATGTATGCTGAAGCAAAGGCTGAACTAGGAACGTTGACACAAGCTGATCTCGACAAGTCTGTTAATCTGTTGCGAAGAAGAGTAGGGATGCCCGATCTAAAAATGGATGTAGCAAATGCGAACCCTGATCCTAAATTGGCCGCAGATTACCCGAATGTGAAGGGAGCATTCCGGGGTGTGATTTTTGAAATCAGACGCGAGCGACGTGTGGAGTTTGCTTTTGAGAATTCACGTTATGATGACCTTATGCGCTGGAATGCAGGTAAACTGCTTGAACGTATTCCAGAAGGCATGTATTTCCCCGGAGTAGGTAATTACGACATGACAGGGGATGGCGTTGCCGATATCAAATTGATTCCTGATGGACAGACCATTCCTACCGATCGAGAAAAGAATTCACTTGGCGTACCACTTGTCTACTATACCATTGGAAATTTTGGTGGTAATGCTAGTGTTTATCTTAAAAATGGTGTCAATGGTGGAACAATGGTAACAGATGTCAATGTCCGTAGATTTGTAGAACCGATGTATTATTATCGTCCGGTTCCTGCAAAACAGATCATTCTCAATCCAAATCTTAAACAGGTATTTGGTTGGAAGTAACATATAAATAACATACAATATACATGAAATCATTTTTTTTAACGATAAGTCTGTTCGTTACAACAGTCTTAGTACATGCTCAACAGAAATTTTCATTCGCGTTTTTTACCGATTTACACCTTAACACCAGTGCAGAAACACATTGTTTTGAAGGTCTTGATAAAGCAATTCAAAATGCCAAAAGCAAAAAAGTAGACTTCGTCCTAAACGGTGGCGACAATGTGGATGTAGACGCTTATAAGGCAGAACAGTTGCCTTTAGCGAAGAGCATGTTTCAAAAGTATAAGGATCAAGTGGATGCTTCCAAATTGAAGTGGTATTATGCCATTGGCAATCACGATCGTTTCTGGCATTATGACGGAAAAGATGGAGCTGGACTTTTCGAATCGGTTTTTGGAAAGAGCTACCACAGCTTTGTACATAAGGGCTGGCGTTTTATTGTGTTAAATTCTACGGAAATATGCAATGGCAAGTATTGTGTGAGTGATGAGCAGCAGGCCTGGCTGAAACAGGTGCTTGATGAAACCCCAAAAACGCAACCGATTGTTGTTGTTGCACACGTACCGTTCTTGTCTTTGTATTATCCTGTATTGGATGGACACTATACGGATGCAGATACATTTACCAACCAAAAAGCGATTTTGGATCTATTTACAGGTCACAATCTGAAGCTTGTTTTGCAAGGACACCAGCATCTCTATGAAGAAATCAAGGTGAAAGGTGTACAGTTCATTACTGCAGGAGCGATCTGTGCGAGTTGGTGGGGCGGAGCCTTCAACGGTACTCAGGAAGGATATTTAAAGGTTGATATCAACGGCGACCAGTTTAAATGGGAATACATTGATTACGGCTGGACAGTGAAAGGAAAATAAAAAGATGATCATATTAGGTAGGTAGTTTAAAATGATCGCCCGCCCACTTCAATGTGCGGCGGGCGTTTTTTGTGTTTATTTGAGTGCAGTGGCATCAGCTGTAACCGGCCGATAAGGATTTTGATAGATTGGTGAATCTGCCGGAAATTAATGCGTATTATTTTTTTAAATGGCTCTTTAAATGGAATTTTCCTGAGCTGTCTACCAAATAGAGTTTCCATGCCTTGGTACCAATCTGCTCCAAATGGTATTGGTTTTCTTCTTTCTGCATTTCTAGTTTAAGCTTTTGAGAGAAAACGTTTGCTTCACGTGCGTTTTCCCATGCCCGGAATGTGATGAAAATCTCTTTCTTATGGGGATTTTTTTCAACAATATCTTCGCTGATCCCAAACATATAAGTCGCATCCCAAGCAATGGCTTTAGCCTGTAGGTTTTCGACCATTTGCACAGTCCAGTCAGGTTTAAGGTTTTGAATGCCGAAAGTTGGCGGAAAATAATTGGAAGCCCACGAATACCGGATGTCTTTTCCTTCAATGCCCCATTTATTGGTACGGGGATTGAACATGTGGTCGCCACCACCAATATTGCAGGTGGTCATGTAATGCCAGTTACCTTCAAACACACAGGAGCCCATTACCTGAAGGTAGTCTCCTCCCAAAGATTTAAAATCATCGAACAATTTGCGCATAAACAGTTTGAAGGCATATTGCCCATGTCCGGTGTAGACAAAGCTCTCAAAACCATCAAAGTCGATATAGTTCATGCCCCCATCGCGAAGCAGTTTTGCGTAAAAGTAAGCATACTTGTCTTGCAGTCGCATGTCGGGGATAAATCCTGAATAGCAATTCACTTGTAATTTAGCGACGGTATCACCCTGTTGGTGTGCTGTGGCAATGGTTTTGAAGGCTCCACGCTCTACTCCGGTCAGCATAAAAGGCGCTTTTCGTGTTACTCCTTTATATTTCAGTAGCTCTTTACCGATTTTTAGTACGTTGGTACCATTATCATCCCAACCACCATGCTCATTGAGGTAGGAGGTGTCTTTGACTATAATTGAGCTATCATTAGGGCCAATATTTGCGGCCAATATGGTCTTTAGTACGGTGCAAAGGCTGTCATTGGCATAAGGATGCACGTCGCTGCTATGGGATTGGATAAATTCCGTTAGCGTATGCAGACCATAGGCGATCCCTTGCGGATTGGTTTGTACTGTTAGTGCAGTAATAGGCTGTTTTTTGCCGTCTAAGATCACTTTTTTACCAGCCCAGCGGTCCACTGGATTAACATAATACTCGCCTAAACCTTCATCCTGTACCGCCTTCAAATTGAGTTGATTGGCATAGGATACTAAGCTGTCATGCTTGCCGAACCAGGCGAGGTCAACTTTGAAATTCTCTGGCCGACGAATCCATTTTCCATTGCGTGTCACATAAGGGAGCCCTTCCTTGCGTACAATCTGCTCGATGACATCCAATCCTTTTGTATCAGGACATGCGTAGAACGCAATTCCGGATGTGCTGAAATCAACGGGAATGGGTTCAACATCCATATGCCGAGGTGCTTTTATCGATGGAAAATCATTGAAGTGAGGGAAGAATATGGTTTGTCTTTTACGTCTATTACGCGCATGTAAGGTGAGCGAAATTCCATATTCCGGTATATATTCAGCACCATTGCCGTTCATAAATCGATAGTATTCTTCGGGATGTGAGTAAAACGCTACGTCATTAATTCCATCGCCGCCGATGCGAAATCGTTGCCCTGCTTTCAATGAAGATGGAATCGGAAATTTAACAGGGTCGGGACTATGGATGATATAAGAACCTTGGCCCATATCTCCAGCAACTGGAGGCCCACTCGTTGTGTTGTCATCCAACGCCATAATCCCGACGGCGTATTCATCGTCCCGTGCGACAGAAATAATTTCGCCGATTGTTTTATGAATATTGGTCTGATAGGGGCCCCATATGATATTGTCAATTTCAGCTCCTGTGTTCAGTGACTGAAATTGAAATTTTAGGTAATCGCCGCGCTGGTCAATTTTTACTGCTGCCCTATAGGAATCGGCATAATTCAACGTTAGTATTCCTTTTGTGGACTCATAATCCGCGGTCTGGGGTAACAAAATTTTACCATTTTTGTCCAGCGTAAGGAGTGGGGATGCATGTCCCTTTACCGCGTAATCTTTTTTATTGGCTTTTCCGATAATGTTAACAATGTAACCGCGGTCGTCGATGGTTAAGCTCATGTATTTCGTGCTGAATCTGTACAGCGGACGAGATACTGCGTTGGCACTTAAAAGACAAAAAAAAGCCGATAGAAAGAATAAAATTTTAATACGTTTCATGTTGATTTATACAAGGAATGTTTCTGATGTTAAAGCCTATATAATAAGTCGTTTGAATACCATATATCCCTAGTTCAAACCTTAAAATTAATATGGTAAAAGACTGCTTTTTTCTATTATTCTTATTTCCTGACTAGGGATAGGCGATGTTCGGTCGTCTTCATAAGAAATAATCGAAATTTGGTAAAAGATAAACCGACTATTATCCATGAAATGCAGAAAATTTTATTGTTCCTGTCTCCTTGTGCTCACGACCTTTTTTGCCGTTGGACAGACACCGAATGATGCTGTACAAAAGGTACACCTGATCTTCAAGACACATCTCGATATCGGATTTACCGAACTGAGTTCTGTGGTAGAGCAGCGTTATATGAACGAATTTATTCCCAAAGCCATTGCTGTTGCTGAAGAACTTCGGAATTCCGGAGCCAAAGAGCGGTATGTCTGGACCACAGGTTCTTGGTTGATTGCGACCTATCTGGAACAGGCAAGTCCGGAAAATAAAGCAAAATTGGAGGCTGCAATTCGTCGCGGAGATATCGTATGGAATGCAATTCCCTACACCGTAGAATCTGAATCCCTCAACAAAGCCCTGTTTGGTACAATGTTGCAATTGTCCAGGAAGCTGGATCAGAAGTATGGTAAACAAACAAGCGCCGCAAAGATGACCGATGTTCCCGGACATACCAGAGGGATTGTTCCCTTGCTTCGAAAGAATGGAATAGATTTTTTGCAGGTCGGTGTGAATCCCGCAAGTAAAGTTCCTAACGTCCCGGCGTTGTGTCGCTGGAAAAGCCCTGACGGAAGTGAGGTGACCTTGATGTACCAAAAGGATTACGGTAGTGATATGCTATTGCCTGATGGAAAGACCGCTATGGTCATTGCTTTCACCGGGGATAACCACGGACCACATACCCTACAACAGGTCAAAGAAATCTATGCCTCTATTCAGAAACGCTATCCCAATGCTACACTGCAAGCTTCGACACTCAGTGATATAGCTGCGGTTGTGCGCCCCATGAAGGATAAACTGCCAATGGTGACACAAGAGATTGGTGATACCTGGATACATGGTTTCGGTAGTTCTCCCCTGATGATGGCCCGGTTTAGGGCATTGGCCAGATGTTATGAAACCTGGGTGAAAGATGGACGTATCAATCCAAATAGCGATGCTGCTATTCGATTCGCGATTAAATTGGGGTTGGTCGCAGAACATACCTGGGGATTGGATGTAAAGACACATCTTCAACATTGGGATACTTATCGTTTTACTGATTTTCAAGCCGCCTTGAATTTACCAGCGTTTAAAAAGATGCAAGCATCATGGGCCGAAAAGGAAGCCCATATCAATCAATCGTTGCAATATCTGCCTAAAGACCTGCGTGCAGAGGCCGAAAATGTTTTACGGCAATTGGCATTAGTCCCTAAACCTACTTTTGAAGGCGTGGATGCGTCACAGCAATTTTCAAAAGACGGATCGTTCCAACTCAATAAAAAAGGTTTTCGGATGAAAATGGGAGAGCTCAGCTATCAGAGTTTTTCGACAGGAGATTTTGAACGTTTCAGGGATTCTTATATCACTCAAAAAGTGGATTGGGCAATCCGGGATTTTGGAAAACCGGGACTGACTCCAGATATGGCGGAAAGCCGCAGCTTAGTGGCTACTCTTCAAAAATCAGTCTATAATAAAGCCAAAAATGAGTTATATGGCCAATTGACCTTAACTGGGGTGGGGAAAGTTGAACAGCAGGCTCTTCCTAAACAAATCTATAGCAGTTATCATTTCAATGAGAAAACAAAGCATATCGAACTGAATTATACTTTGGTGGATAAACCTGCCAACCGTCTCCCGGAAGCCTATTGGTTAAGCTTCTATCCAGAACGAGTAGTGGACATGCTCGTTGAGAAAGTAGGCCAGCCTGTCCGCGTACTGGATGTTGTTGAAGGCGGGAATAGACAGATGCATGGATTAGATCACTACGTGGATATTGTAACGGATGCTGGTAAAATTCGTATCCGTAGCAAAGATGCCCTACTGGTGGCAATCGGCAAACGTGATTTGTTGAACTATTCCACAGACCAACCTGATTTACATGGAGGCCTGCACTTTTGTCTGTATAACAATGTTTGGGGAACAAACTTTAGCATGTGGTTTGGTGGAACAGTGAATTATAGGTTCGATGTTGAACTGATACCGAACAAATAATCGACTGCTATAGGAGCCTCGTCCAATTGAAATAAACACAAAGATGATTACTTACATATGAATAAATTAGATACGCTGAAAAATGTTACGTTGATAGCTGGCCTGATGATGACAGGATTTGGCAATCCTGCAATGGCGCAAGAGCTAAAAACGACGCTAACACAGATTAATGTTGACCAAAAGGGATTCTATACCTCCATTAAGGTAGCTGGTAAAGAGCTTTTGGAGGCTGGTAAATACCCGATCGTATCTGTCTATAAAGACAATAAAATTATACAACCGAAAGCACTAAAGGTCAATGGTGATCGCTTTTCGCTCACGATGGAAGATGGACAAGCTGTGGAACTGAAGGTGGGCCAACAAAAGGAAGCCATAACATATGAAGTCCTCAAGTTATCGCCTGCCTATAAGTTGTTGGTGTTTGGGCCGGTTAAGATCAAGCTTCATGAAGTGGTGGGAGAAGTGGTTGGTGTGGCCCAAGGGGAGGATCTTGCCTTCGGTATGCAGGCATTACATGTTAAAACTGTAGCAGGTATTCCAGAAGATTGTGTTGGGGCATACAGTACAAAATTTGGCTACCAAGGACAGAATAGCAATCTTTCAGTGGCCAGTATTTCTTTTGGTCATTTTGCAGCAGTAGATGCTGGGAACGGAGCTGTGTTTCAGCTATCTGCCAGGAATCGAAGTGCCAAGGAAGTGCAAAATGTCAAGGGCCTAAATCATATGGTGACTTTGCCTGTTGAAGGCGCCGATGGCTTAATTGCAGGGGCCAAAGTTGCACTTTTCGGAGATAAAAAAAGTCAGATATTGTCACGGATAGGAAAAGTTGAAGTGGAGCAGGGCTTGCCCCATCCAATGATTGCAGGTGAATGGGCTAAGGTATCCCGTAATGCTATGGGCTCCTATCTGATCACCAATTTCTCTACGGCCAATCTGGATTTTGCACTGGAAAAAACAAAACGTGCGGGATTTAAAAATCTCTACCATCCTGATCCCTTCCTGAACTGGGGGCATTTTGAATGGCGCAAAGAATTGAGCACAGAATCCGATGCAGGTATGAAGAAATTAGTCGATAGGGCTGCACAGCAGGGAATCCATATCGGTATACACACACTTTCTAATTTTACGACAACCAACGATCCTTATGTGACACCAGTCCCAAGTAAGCATTTGCTTAAACAAGGCGAATTAAAGCTTACGGCTGCATTGGATGATAGCCAACAGCAGATTATAGTTCAGCATAGTGAGTTATTTTCGCTGCCTTTGACACTCAATACACTCCAGATCGAAGACGAATTGATCACCTATGCTAAGGCCGAAAAGAAAGGTGAACAATGGGTATTGACAAATTGCGTACGTGGTGCTTTCGGTACCCATAAGGCAAGTCATGATGTCGGCAAAGTCGTTTATAAATTGTGGGACTATCCCTATAAGACTTTATTCCCGGATTTAACACTTCAGGACGAGTACGCCAACAGATTAGCGACCATTTTTAATAAAACAGGGGTGAAACAGATCTCATTTGATGGTCTTGAAGGCTGTATGTATACAGGACAGGATTACTATGCAACGGGCAAATTCGTTTCTGATTTTTATCAAGGCCTTGCGAATAAGACGGATATCATCAATGATGCTAGTCGTCTCGATCATTATCTATGGCATATTCACACCCGGATGAACTGGGGCGAGCCCTGGGGTGAGGAGATGCGTGCAGGACAGGTGGAAAATCGGATCAAGAATCAGGCTTACTTTCAGCGGAATCTGTTTCCGCGCATGCTTGGCTGGTTTTTGGTGCGTTTGGCAGATCGTAAATTTGAAGCTACTTCCCTAGAAGATCTCGAATGGGCACTCTCCGAATCTGCAGGTTTTGATTCTGGATATGCCATGAGTATTGATATGAAGACTTTACAGCAACATGGACAGATCGATCAGCTTCTGGAAAGTATGAAAAATTGGGATCAATTGCGGCTTGCCGATGTATTTACAGCCGAACAAAAGCTCAGGTTGAAGGATCCAAAGACCGAATGGCATTTGGAAAAGATAGATGAGACCAAATTCATGTTGTATCCTTTATATGTGTCTAAAAGGTTCCATTGCGACCTATCTTCGATGCAGCCGGGACAACCTGGTGGAGCAGACTGGTCTTGGGAGTCTCCGGAAGAGAGCTCATTTGCCTTACGGATAAAAGTAGAAGGTGACGGTATCATCGAAAATCCATCTTTTAAAACCGATAAAGGGATTGTTAAAATCTTAGGGAAATTAGAAAAGGACCAATATATCCTATTGGACCATAAAGGAAAAGCACTATTGACAGACAAAAATTATGGTTTCATTGCTGATCTGACTGTACAAGGGACTGCCATGCTGCCAAAAGGTGGTTCCGCAGTAGCATTTTCTTGTGACAGTAATGGCGATGATAAGCCAGAAGTAATTGTACGATACAATACGCGGATGAAAGGAGAGATGCTGAATTTGGGAAAATAATATAGAGGGTATTGAGTTGTGCTTTTGGAAGATGCATCAACGAAGGATAGGGCTAAGATCTTCAGGAATATGAAAATTGATTTTGAAATGAAAATTTTGTTTGTTAAGATTGTGCTGTAACCGATAAAAATTTCATCCGCTGTATGCGACGATCTACCATCTTTGATAACGCTAATTCAACTGTTGAATTTGATATCTCAGCACTCTATCACGATTATTGGGAAAGTCTGTTCAAACAAATGATGCGCATTCTTTTGGATGAAGATGAAGCTGCGGATGTGGTGCAGCAAACATTTCTGGATCTTCTTGAAATGAAAGAGAAGATTCCCGAAATCAAATCGGTTAAATCTTTTCTTTTTATCATGAGTCGAAATTTGGCATTTAAAAAATTGAGACGGAAACTTATTAATGATAATTACCGCGATTTTTATGCCAGTCAATATAATGAAGCTTCTCCGTTATTGGAAGAGTGGATTGTATTTAAGGAACTAAATAATATGATTGAGCTGGAAGTGAATAAACTTCCGGCAAAAATGAAAGAGATCTTTATTCTCAGCCGTAATCATGACCTATCTCACTTGGAAATTGCGAAAAAATTAAATATTTCGGATAAAACTGTTAAGAAGCAGATTAACAATGCGTTGAAAGTGCTTCGGGTAAAGGTTGATAAAGAGTATCAGCCATTGCTTGTCGCAATTTTGATTACAGATTTACTTTTTTAATTTTTTTTCTACGCCCTAAAGCAATCTCAAGGCTCTTTTTTATATAGACCTAAAAATCTGATAGAAGAGAACATGGATAACGAGGAGCAAATCAAGAAAATACTTGCCGATTATGCAGCAGGGAAGCTGTCTGCACCTGAGATAAAGAAAATAGAACATCTCATTATTAAATATCCCTTGGGGAAACCATGGGACTGGAAGGACAATGCCCATCGGGATGCGATGGAAAGTCGGATCAGGGCTAGCATTGTAGCGAGATACAAACCTACAAAGGTTAGTAAAATCAATGTTCAATGGATAGGGATCGCTGCGGCCTGTCTGATCTGTGTTTCTATTGTTCTATATCTCTATTTTTTACAAAGGCCTCCAAGCAGCTACTACCAGCTCGTTAGCGCAAAACAATATGCCAGTGAAGAGGTGCTGCTCATCATGCCAAATGGTGAAAAACACGAACTTGGTGCAGCGGCTTCCATAAGTGATATTAAACAAAAATGGAATTATAAAAGTTCAACGAATTTAAAAATCACTGATCTTCTAACGATCAAAGTACCTGCGCAGCGGCAATGTAAACTCCTATTGGAAGATGGAACAAATGTCTGGTTAAATGCGGGAACAACATTAAAACTTCCAATGTCATTTAATCAACAAGCAATGCGAATTGTTGATTTAGCTGGTGAAGGATATTTTGAAGTTTTTGCTAGCAAGAAACGTCCGTTTAAAGTCATCGCTTCCGGAACTGAGGTAAAGGTAACAGGTACAAAATTTAATGTACAGGCCTTTGGAGATGAGCCTATCGTGAAAACCTCCCTGGTGGAGGGGCATGTGGATTTTTGCATGGATGCTCAACACATTAAATTGACTCCAGGTTTTCAGGTTATTGCCAATAAAAATCGTAAGGAAATTCAACTGCGAATATTTGATTCAGAAAAGTTACTGTCTTGGAAAGATGGATATTTCGTGTTTGATAATATGGAACTTGTTGACGTGATGAAAACAGTTTCTCGATGGTACAATATTTCAGTCGTATCAAAGTCTCCTATAGGACATAAAAAAATAGGAGGAACATTTCCCAATAACGTATTACTAACGGATTTTTTGAAAGACCTCACGCTTTTAAGCGGGGTTGAATTTAAAGTAAATGGAAAGGAGGTGGAAATTATCAACTAATACAATACTATCCAAATATTGATCTGAAAATAATTCTCTTCATAATAATAAATATTGTTACTAGATAAGCCTTTAGATCAATGAAAAGCTAACTAAATTATTATCAAAAACTAAATCAAATGAATAAAAAATATAGGCCATATTTTAATCGATATGACGAGGCTTTAAAGTATTTCAACAAGACTAAGGTTACGGTGCTTACTATGCTGTTGATGAGTAGTCAAGTGAACGCTAATGTTTTTGGACAACGGGTGAGCCTCGAAACCAAAAGAACTTCATTGAAAGAGATTTTCAATTCAATCAGCAAACAGTCCGGTTACCATTTTCTATACTTGGAAGATGATTTAAAGTCGAGTGGAAATAAGATTTCAATTAAATTAAGCAACGTCTCTTTGACCCAGGCATTGGATCAGATATTACACGAAAATGGATTGAGTTATGTTATTCGAGATAACAGAATCATCGTTGAGAAATCAAAGCATATTCCATCGAAATCTCTTAATGAAGATGTTAAAGTGCAAAAACGATCGATCAAAGGGACTGTTACCGATGATAAAGGAACTAAATTATCGGGGGTAACTGTAAAGGTTATCAACGGAACGGCTACCGCTACCGATGAAAACGGGGAATTTGAAATCCAAGCCAAAGATGGCGATCGAATTCAGTTTGATTTAATCGGTTATGGCCAATATGTAACGACCATTGACAATCGGAATGTGTATCAAGTGATTTTATCGGAGAAAATAGGTGATTTACAAGAGGTCGTTGTCGTTGGTTACGGAACGCAGCGAAAAGTTAACCTTACCGGTGCTGTAGCAACAATTTCTCCAAAACAATTGGAAAATAGACCGATCAGTTCGCTTTCGGCGGGACTTCAAGGCTTGGTACCGGGAATGACCATTACGCAAGGTAGTGGCCAGCCTGGAAAAGATAATGGAACAATTCGCGTGCGTGGAGTAGGGACACTTAATAACTCGAACCCGATGGTGTTAGTGGATGGTATTGAATCATCCATGGAAAATGTCGATCCAAATGATGTTGAATCGATATCTGTATTAAAAGATGCTGCTTCGGCATCCATCTATGGTTCTAAGGCAGCGAATGGCGTAATCTTGGTGACGACAAAAAGAGGAAAAGAAGGAAAAACCACAATAAACTATAGCAATTTCTTCGGAAAAC
Source organism: Sphingobacterium sp. Ag1 (assembly GCF_000988325.1). NCBI lineage: Bacteria > Pseudomonadati > Bacteroidota > Sphingobacteriia > Sphingobacteriales > Sphingobacteriaceae > Sphingobacterium > Sphingobacterium sp. Ag1. Next base: position 569,093 of record NZ_LBGU01000043.1, read on the forward strand.
AAAATGCCACGAATATGGCCGAGCGCCTGAACTCATGGGAATATGCAGAATTGTATAATGAAGGACTGCGATTAGATGGAAAGAAGGAGCGTTTTACGGCAGAGGATATCAAAGCTTTTAAAGATGGCAGCGACCCTTATAAATATCCGAATACAAATTGGCACGATTTGCTTTTGACTGGATCGGGCTTTCAGCACCAGCATAATCTCAATATTTCAGGTGGTGCTGAGAAAGTTCGCTATATGGGAAGCGTAGGCTATCAGGGGCAGGACGGTATTATTAAGCTGACCTCAAAAAAGCAATTTAATGCCCGTACCAATTTGGATATGACCCCAGTGAAAAACCTGGATATCGGTTTGTCAATGTACCTATCGAATCGCAAACTCCAAGAGCCGACCAATCCCTATGTTGGTGGTATGGGCCAGTACTTTCGTCTAGCCAACCAAATGGCACCATGGATTCCATATAAAGACGCAAACGGCAACTATGGTACCATTAGTGATGGAAATCCAATTGCTTGGATGGAACAAGGAGCGACAACAGATGAAGTGCAACGCCGATTCAATGCCATTGGAAGTGTTCAATATAAATTTATCGATGGTCTTTCCTTGAAAGCGCAAGGATCATATAGACCTTCGACGGACGATTCGCATGAATTTAGAAAAGATATCTGGTACAATCCCTCAAAATATCAAGGGCCAAATAAACTTTTCGAGAAAACGACTATATCAACAATGTACACGGGGGATATTACCCTGAATTTTGACCGTACGTTTTCAAATCACCACGTGGGGGCACTTGCGGGTTATCATGCTGAGCAATACGATTATAAATACGGTGAGATGTACCGTCAGAATTTTCCAAATAATGATCTGACAGATATTGACGCCGGTGACACGAATGGACAAACAAATAAAGGTGATACAAAACACCTGAATATGCTTTCGTACTTTGGTCGTGTCAATTATGATTACAAGGGAATCTATCTCTTTGAGGCCAATGTTCGCCGCGATGCTTCAAGCCGTTTTTCTGAAGGTTACCGTTGGGGTACATTTCCATCGTTTTCAGCAGGGTGGCGGCTTTCAGAGGAATCCTTTATGGAGTTTGCAAAACCTGCCTTTAGCAATATTAAACTTCGGGGATCTTGGGGGCGCCTAGGAAATCAGAGCGCTTTGGAATACTATCCTTCTATTCCCGTTATTGGCTTAGGTAAAGACTATGCTTATCCATTTAATAATGTGATCTATCCGGGGGCGACGCTAAAGAAAGCAAATAAACGTAGTATCACTTGGGAGAAGACGCGTACTTGGGATCTTGGATTGGATCTTGGTATCGGAAACAATCTAACACTCACATTAGATTATTACGATCGTTTAACAACGGATATCCTTATGGAGGTTTTGGCTCCTGCAACCTATGGCTTGAAGGGATATGTCGATAATGTTGGTCGTATGCAAAATAAAGGATTTGAGGCTATTGCGAGTTACCGAAAACGTCTAGGTGCGGTTGATTTTAGTGCAACAGCAAATTTCTCTTATAACAAAAACCGTATTCTTGATCTTGGCGGAGATTCTTATCTCTTAGATGGAAGTTGGAAAATTAAACAAGTCGGAGCACCGATTAATTCATTCTATGGTTATCAGACAGCGGGACTTTTTCAGAGTACGGAAGATATTCAAAGCTGGGCACAATATAAAATGGCAAGCAATAAGGTATTGCCTGGTGACCTGCGCTACGTGGACCGCAACGGAGATAAGACTGTAACTGCCGATGACCGTACAATATTAGGTTCCACTGATCCGAAATATACTTTTGGATTAAACCTCAGCGCAGCATACCATGGTTTTGATATTCAGGCATTTTTCCAAGGCGCATCCGGTGTATACGGTTATGTTGAATCGTCTGGGATAGGCGAGTTCAGCGGTGATACCGGAAGTCCATTACGTTTTTGGCTTGACCGTTGGACACCAGATAATCCAACAAGCACAATCCCGCGTATTCAGAATAATAATGGAATAAGTAGCCCAAATCGCATTGTTTCAGATTACTGGGTACAGAATGCGCAATATGTACGTTTGAAAAACCTCCAAGTTGGCTATACTTTTCCTGATGTTTGGGCAAACCGAATCGGAGCGTCAAAAGTCAAATTATTTTATAGTGGACAGAACTTATTGACCATAACCAAATTTTTGAAAGGTTACGATCCGGAAATGCCTGCTGGCTCTGGTTCTTACTATCCTCAGGTTAAGGTAAATACTGTCGGATTGAACATTACATTTTAATTTAGAGAGTTATACAAATGAAAAAGATATATTTATTAATTATGCTGGCGACAGCTAGTTTACAGTCATGCTCGGATTTCTTGGACAAATTTCCCGGAGATGCATTGACACCAGAGACTTTTTGGAAAACAGAGGCCGATGCCAAACTTGCCTTAGTAGGTTGTTATCGGGGCTGGGAATCAGAAGAAATTTTGTATCGCGATTGTGCGTCCGACAACGCTTATAGTTTTCACAAGCACGAGGGATGGCAAGTGATCGGAAATGGTGGAATGAGTTCCGCCGATCCTGGTTCTGATTTGTACGATTACACGACGATCAACCGTTGCAATGATTTTTTGGAACACATTGATGCGATTAATTTTAAGGATGCAAATTTGAAGGAGCGTTACAAGGCTGAAGTTCGTTTTCTTCGGGCTTATCGATATTTCTTGTTGACAAACAATTATGGTGATGTACCGCTTACGACAAAAACATTTGCGACTATTGAAGAGGCACGATTGACACGTACACCAAAGGCGGAAGTTGAAAAATTTATTTTGGAGGAATTAAAAGCTGTTGCCGCAGTCCTTCCAGAAAAATATAGTTCTGCCGAAGTAGGACACATTACGAAAGGAGCTGCTTTGGCCATCCGTATGCGTTTTAATCTTTATTTGGGTAACTATGAGGCTGCTTTGGCTGACGCTACTGCGATCAAGGCATCTCAAGTTTACCAGTTGTTTCCGACTTATGACGGAACCTTCCAACTCGCTAACGTGAACAACAAAGAGGTTATCCTTGATGTACAATATAAAGCGAATGACTTGGAGAACTGGCTTATTGCAGCGCTGTTCCCCAATGGTGATGGAGGCTGGTCGTCTATAGTACCTATTAAAGCTTTGGTTGATGCTTATGAAATGAAAGACGGAAGCACTGTTGAAGAAGCAAAAATATCGGGTACCTACGATAGTAAATATCCTTTTCTCAATAGAGACCCACGATTGAAAATGTCTATTCTTTATCCTGGGCAGGATTGGAATGGACGTGTCTTTGATCCGCTGGCGAAAAATATCCAAGAGGATGGAAAAGAAGTGAGCAACCCCGATTATTTTAACGGCGCTAATAATGCATCAAAAACGGGATTTTCTTTCAAAAAATACACCGCTCCGATCTCGCAATATGATGATCCTTGGAATACAAGTATGAATTTAATTGTTAGTCGCTACGCCGAGGTTCTATTGACCATTGCGGAAGCAAAGATAGAATTGGGTAGACTGGACGAAGAAATGTACCAAAGTTTAGATATGATTCGCGAACGTGCTGGTATGCCTAAAGTTAACCGTGTCAAATATGCTTCGAAAGAAAAATTAAGAGAGTTGGTACGTCGTGAACGTCGTGTAGAATTAGCTTTTGAAGGTTTGAGACGAGCGGACATTATTCGTTGGGATATCGCTAAAAATGTACTGAATGGAAAGGCAGAAGGTAGTTGGATGGGCGTTATTAAAGCAGATGAGCCCAATGAGGATAAACGGTTGACTCAAATTGGGGATCCAATATCAGTGGAAACTAGACAATTCCAACCATTCAATAAGTACTTACCTGTAAGTCAACAACAGATCGATTTAAATAAAAACCTGACACAAACCCCTGGATATAATTAAATTTTAAACAAGTTTTACATCCCTAAAAAGATGTAAAACTTTGTTAAATTGCTTATTATCAATTTTGAGCAAGATTTAGGTATAAAAAGCCTAACAATAATCAATGAAATAAACCGGTCAGTGAAAACAAGTTGTTTAGCTGCGGATCAGTACTACTAATAATTTGTAAATGAAAGTATATTTATGGGGCTGCATAGTGATGCTCTCTGGCATGCAGCTAAAAGCACAGCATCAGGATCACGTTTTATGGTACCGTGAACCGGCTAAAGTTTGGGAGGACGCCCTTCCTGTAGGTAATGGACGTTTGGGTGCGATGGTTTATGGGGATTGGAATAAGGAAAATATCCAGATCAATGAAGAAAGCCTGTGGGGTGGTTCCAAGGTGGATGCCAATGCCGCTGCTGCGGACAAAATTCCCGAAATTCAACGTTTACTTGTTGCTGGGGAGATCGAAAAAGCAGCTGCGCTGTCTGAAAAGGAACTCAAAAGCAGCCCCCTACGTATACGATCCTATCAATCATTCGGGAATTTTCGCATTGATTTTGGAACGGAAGGCTTTTGGCGGGAACAGGTCACGAACTACCGTCGCGATCTTGATTTACAGACCGGGGTTGCAACAACGAGCTATTGTATCAATGGCGTAAAGTACACGAGGGAAGTATTTGCCTCAGCGCCCGATAATATGATTGTGATTCGTTTATCGGCAGACAAGCCTGGAAAGCTGACCTTCCGGTTTTCCTATTCACGTGAACAGGATGCGGTTGCTACACCTTTATCTGACCATGAGCTGAAAATTCAGGGGCAGGTGGTGGATCTGCCAATGGAAGATGGTGGTGAGGTAGGCGCACATATGAAATTTGCAGGACTAGTCCAGGGGAGTCACAAAGGCGGAAGCATGACAACCAATGCAAATTCTTTTTTTGTCAAGGATGCGGATGAAGTCCTTTTTTACTTTACGGCAGCCACAGATTATGATGTGTCAAAATTGGACTTTGATCATCGTATTGATCCTTTGGCACGTTGTCGAGCATTATTGGATCAGGCTCAAAAGCAGCATTATGAACAGATTCTTTCCAGACATATTGCCGATCATCGTCAATTTTTTGACCGTGTGGTCTTTAATATTGGACAACCTTCGGATTTGCCAACGGACCAACGACTAAAAAAAATAAAAGAGGGCGGTCAGGATCTCTCTTTGATCAGTCTTTATTTTCAGTATGGACGCTATTTGTTGATGGGGTCTTCGCGTAGTCCAGGTGTGCTCCCGGCCAATTTACAAGGGATATGGAATAAGGACATGAATGCAGCTTGGAGTTCCGATTTTCATACGAATATCAACATCCAAATGAACTATTGGCCGGCCGAAGTATGTAACCTCTCAGAGACTGTTGTCCCATTCTCAAATCTGATAACAGCTTTGCGTGAACCGGGACGGGTAACAGCCCGTAAAACCTACAACTCCTCAGGCTGGACGATGAACCACCTAACGGACCCATTTGGGCGTACAGCAATTGCAGATGGTGTCGGCTGGGGAACATTTCCTATTGCCGCAGCATGGCTGGTGCTTCATCAATGGGATCACTATTTATTTACCAACGATAAGAACTACCTAAAACAGGAGGCTTATCCCTCCATGAGAGAAGCTGCTGAATTTATTTTGGGTTATCTCGTGGAAGATCATAAGGGTTACCTTGTTACAGCGCCATCCAATTCTCCCGAGAATAGGTATCGCATGGCCGATGGAAAAGAATTTCAATTGACCTACGGTGCTACCATGGATATCGAGATTATTCGTGAGTTATTTGAGGCCTGCCTAACTGCAGGGACGATGGTTGGAGAAGAAACGGATTTTACTAAAAAACTGAAACATGTGTTAGCTAAATTGCCCCCAATCCGAATCAGCCCACGATATCAGACAATCCAGGAGTGGATTGAAGATTACGAAGAGGTCGAACCAGGGCACCGTCATATGTCCCATCTTTTTGGACTTTATCCGGGGAAGTCGATTACTTCGGATAAGAAGGAGCTGTTTGAAGCTGCGCGAAAAACGATTGCCCGTCGTCGGTTTTATAATGAAAACGAAAGTAACCGCAATGGCTCCTACACAGGATGGAGCAGGGCTTGGATGATTAACTTTTATGCGCGACTGCTCGATGGCGAAGAAGCGGGTAAAAATGTACAGGCATTGCTCGCTAAGACAACATTAAACAACCTATTCAATACACATCCACCTTTTCAGATTGACGGAAACTTTGGCGGTACTGCCGGAATTGCCGAGATGCTCATTCAAAGCCATAATAAAGAGATTCATATATTGCCTGCATTGCCGTCATTTTGGTCGGATGGTGAAATCAAAGGTTTGCGTGCCCGTCAGGGATTAACTGTTGATCTGAAATGGAGTAAGGGGACATTAACCTCCGTCACATTAGCGGCTGATCAAGATGTCGCAATTACACTTCGCTATAAGGATCAGATAAAAAAAGTAAAAATAAGCCGTAACAAGCCCTTAGTATTAAATCAAATATGAATATTTTCAAGTTAACTTTTAGTAGAAAGGACACGCTCTTATTGGTGTTGCGTTTGACTTTCTGCTCGATTATTTTTTATGCTTCGATGGCATTTGGACAAAATGGTGACCAGATGCGTCCGGCCAAAAAATTTGCCCAGCCGGAGCGGATCCGTTACGATGGATCCTGTATGACCATTGAGGGAAAAGACGTTTATATCTATAGTGCGGCTTTCCATTACTTTCGTTGTCCCGAAGAATTGTGGCGTGATCGTTTTAAAAAAATAAAGGAAGCAGGTTTCAATACGGTAGAAACGTATGTACCCTGGAATTGGCATGAACGCCATATTCCAAGAGATATGCAGGATCAATCCAAATTTGATTTTTCCGACCTCAAAAGGTGGCTAAAAATGGCGCAGGAAGAGTTTGGTTTTTATACTATTGTTCGTCCCGGCCCTTTTATTTGCGCTGAATTTTCTGGCGGTGGTTACCCAAGATGGCTAGCCAAATACCGCCCCGATAATCTGGAAGGTTTTTGGTTGCGAGGCAACGACGAACAGCATATTGCCTGGTCCCAGCATTGGTTTAATGCAGTATGCAAAGAGTTGGTACCTGAACAGATCACCCGTAAGGAAAAGGGTAAAAAAGGGATTATCATGATCCAGATTGAAAATGAATACGATGCGCATTGGAGTCCCGGAAAAGATAAAGTGCTGAAGGCCCTCAATGAATCGGTGCATAAAAGTGGGATGGATATTCCGGTCTTCACCTGTCTGACCAATGAAACCAGGGGAAGCAAAGATCCCGAATTATCACAGGTCTTTGATTGTGATAATTACTATGTGAGCGGGCCATCAGATGCACCAAGCTGCGCTTACCGGATGATGGATCTGCGCAAAAAGCAACCTGACGCTCCCGGGTTTGTGACCGAGTTACAAGGTGGATGGTTTTCGCTGGTCACGGGGAGATTAAGTGAAGAGCATTATTCCGACGACCGACATTTCAAGGCTATCGGTCTAATGACTATGCTGGGTGGCGGAACAGGCATCAATTACTATATGTTTTTTGGCGGTACACATTTTGATGGTTGGGGAGCACGGGGCATGACCACAAGTTATGACTATAACGCTGCCATCCATGAAAATGGCGCCATTGGACCGAAATACCTTGCTGCTAAAGAAATCGGTGCGTTCATTCAACAGTTTGAATCCAAACTGGTCCGCACGGAAGGAGGCCCCTGTGAGCTGCAAGGCGCCCCAAAATCATTATTTGGCGGAGTGAGGGTGGCCAGCGATGGTACAAAGTTTATATTTCTGCATAATACGGATCCGAAACAAGCAATCAAGGGAAAAGTGACCCTATTGCCAAACAGTGTCAATCTTGTAAAAGATCCGATCTACAATGTCAATCAAAATGGAGAAAAAGTACTGATTAAAACTGATGATCAGCTGGTCAATCAGATTCAGCACATGGAGAAAATTGAAGTAGATTATGATCTTGCAGGTTTGGAATCAAAGATATTGGTTGTGGCAAAGGGGCAATCGGCAAATAAGGGTGATTGGTGGCCAAAGAAGGCTGATGCCATTGAACGACCTTCCAAAGTGCCGACAGGAATCCGTGTCAGTACAGCCCGTAAGGCTGAGGACGCTATCGGGCAGGCCGATTGGAACACGATGCCACAGTTGGTCAGTCTTTCTGATATGGATATCAACGATTTTAGATACAGCAGTTATCGCAGCCGTGTGGTCCTGACGGCAAAACAAGCGGAACGTGAACATTATTTGCTCTTCAATATGTACACACGGGATATTGTATCGGTACTTGTTAATGGAAAGCCCGCCAAGCGGCTTTTTCCGGACCGTGCGGATGCCCAAAGTTGGACAACACGCAATGCTTTTGAGCGTATTCGCGCGGACGAATACGACAACCGTTTTGATGTTGCCGGCCTATTGAAAGCTGGAGAAAATGAGATTGTTGTGGCTTATGAAAACCTTGGTCACGCACATGGTTATGTACCGATGGAAGAGCTGGCAGGTATTCATCAAGCGGGACTTTCGCTCAGTGAAACAGCACTTACGCATCCCTTGGAATGGGAGTTTTCGACGGATCTTGCCGGCATACAGCAAGGCTGGAATTTACCCGATTTTGATGATACAAGCTGGACGACAGTGTCTCTGGATACAAAGAATGAAATTCCACGCAAGGGGAATCAAGTACAGCCCAAAGGTAAACAGGACGGTCTTGTTACCTGGTACCGTGTTGAATTTAATCTGGACAAACTTCCGAAAGACCTATGGGTACCCTGGATGGCTAAGGTTAATGCTTCGGGCAACGGTTATATGTGGCTCAATGGACATAATATCGGACGTCATTGGGAGGCAGGACCTCAACGTGAATTTTTTCTTCCGGAATGTTGGCTGAACTTTGGTTCGAAGAAAAATGTACTCACTTTTGGGCTGAGACAAACGGAAAACGGAGCACTTTTACACGCATTGGAGATTCTACCTTATCCTAATACTGCTGAGGTAAGAAAAAATAAATAATCAATACTTGTGAGGAATGAATGAGCTTTTTAAAAAATTAGCTGTCGCGCTTTTTCTATTACTGGGACTTTGTTTGCAGAGTTTCGGGAAAAAGCCTGCAAGCCGTATCGAATATCAACTGAACACGAATTGGGCGTTCTATCGCGGCGACCTTAAAGGTGGAGAGGGGATTGGTCTGGATGACTCCAAATGGATCCCCGTCGTGTTGCCGCATGTAATGCAGCTCGAAAAGAAACATAATGGTGGAGATGCTATTTACGATGGGATAGGCTGGTATCGGCGCTATTTCAAACTATCGGATCAGTATCGTGGCAAGAAGGTCTTTGTGCAGTTTGAAGGGGTGATGAACAGCTGTGAGGTGTTTGTCAATGGTAAAAGCGTTGGTAAGCACCATGGTGGATATGTTGGCTTTACATTGGATATCACGGATCAGCTTCATTTTGATCATACAAGCAATGTGATTGCAGTTCGGGTGTCAGCTGAGTACGATCCATTGACACCTCCGGGTAAGCCGCAGGATAGACTTGACTTCTATTATTATAGCGGAATCTATCGGGATGCCAAATTGATTGTTTCCGACCCCTTGCGCATTACCGATGAACTGGAGCCTGATGCGACCCAAAATTCGGGTGTTTTTGTGCATTACCCGAAGGTGGATAAGAGCAACGCTACTGTTGCTGTAAATACTGAGCTAAAAAATGATGATAAAGTGGCCAAGAAGGGGTATCTCTTGACCGTACTGAAAGATACCAAGGGAAAAGTTGTGGGCCAGCAGCAACTACCATTTGAGCTGAAACCGCAAGAACGTCGGCGGATAGACCAGCAGATAGATATCAAAAACCCGCAATTGTGGCATCCCTATCGTCCGATCTGCTATAACTTGGAAAATCGGGTGTACCTAGCCGATGGAGTCGAAGTGGATCGCCGTACTGAGCAAATAGGTATCCGCCAGATTCGGTATACCAAAGATGGTGGGTTCTTTATTAATGGCGAACATCTTTATATGGTTGGAGCCAATCGGCATCAAGCTTATCCTTATGTCGGTGATGCAGCATCTAATTCTGTCCAGGAACGGGAAGTGATCGATATGAAACGCGGTGGATATAATGCCGTTCGGGCAGCACATTATCCACACGACCCTGCATTTTTGGAAGCTTGCGACCGCCATGGGCTCTTGGTTGTCGAATGTGTACCGGGATGGCAATATTTTAATAAGGCTCCCGAATTTGCAGATCGTTTGGAAGCCATCACGCGTAGTATGATCCGCCGTGACCGAAATCGACCTTCTGTTGTTCTTTGGGAGACCGCATTAAATGAAACCAGTTACCCCCTGTCGGTGGTGAAGCGCATTGCGGAAGCTGCACATGCTGAATACCCTGGTGATCAGTTTTATACTGCCGGTGATTATTTTAGTCACGAAGAAACAGAACCTTATTATGATGTTTTCTACAAACAGGTTTCCAAATACCCCAAAGATGGCAATGTGATGAGTAATTATCTGGAGGACCAAATCGCAGTCAAACCCTTATTGACAAGGGAATGGGGTGATGGTGTAGGGGAAAAGCCAAGGGTGAGTATGACTGAAAATGAATATGAACAAATGCGGCAGGGGCGTAGCCGATTACATCAACTGAATGGAAATGGCTATTTCGATTGGTGTATGTTGGATGCCAACCCACGTATGGGTGGGCACTTTATGTGGAGTTATAACGATTATACTCGTGGTGCCGAAGAAGAGACTATGTATTCCGGTGTGGTTGATGTAAACCGATATCCTAAGTTTGCTTTTTACATGATGCAAAGTATGCGTCCTTATCAGCTGGTTCAAAAGGGGATTTTCAAAGGCCCCATGGTATTTATAGCCTCCTATAATTCGCCAGAAAAACTGAAAACATCAAGTACGGAGATTACGGTGTACTCAAATTGTGAAGCTGTCGAACTCTATCGGAATGGAAAACTTATCGGACGGCAAACCCGTGATGAACGAGCCAAGGCCTACCCGTACATCGTGGAAAAAGGCGGAAGTCCAAGTTTTGTTTTCGATGCAGGTGGCTATGAAGCCGGAGAATTGAAGGCATTAGCCTATGTAAAAGGAAAAGTGGTGGCGCAACATGCGGTGCAAACAGCCGGTGCCGCGCATCATATTGAAGTCCTGCTACCGGAATATGGCATTCAGCCAGTTGCGGATGGCTCAGATATGATTCCGGTATATTTTAAAATCTGTGACAAACAGGGGAATCTGCTGCATGATGCACAGACAGCGATCCGTATTCAGGTGACAGGTGAAGGACACTTAATCGGGGATGGTTCGGCGCGTATCGCAGTGAACCCACAGGTCGTAGAAGGCGGTATTGGATTTGCTTTTGTGCGTACCAGCAAAAAAAGTGGGACAATTCATATCAGCGCATCAGCTGCAGGCTTGGAAAGTGGAAGTAAAGATGTCAGATCGATCCGGCCTGTATCCAACGAAATCCCTGATGGTGATCACGCGGTCTTTCGCGGATATGAAGAAGATCATGCGGTTATTAAACCCACGAAATGGGATAAAGAACTGTTGGCCCGACCAAAAGTAAAATTCAAAAAGGTAACAGCAACGTCAGCACATCCTGATTTTCCGGTCACTCAGGTGACCGACGGCGACGACTATTCGTGGTGGATTGCGGATCAGGATAAATTCCCTCAGATTGTCACCTTTGAATTGGACCAAGCAACCAAGGTGGTCGGTACTCGTGTACGTTTGCAAAAAGATAGCTCGAAATATCGCTATAAAGTTGAAGGGTCGTTAGATGGAACGACATGGGAAGAATTGTATGAAAAAGAATGTACGGGATGGGATTTTAAACCGGTCAAATTGGATAAGGTGTTAAAATTCATACGGGTCAGTATTTTGGAGGTCTCCGAAGGACGGGCGGGATTGGCTGAAGTGACCCTATTTCAATAATTAATAACAAGGAATTAAAAATAAATATGAATACGATTATAACGAAGCGCTATGGTAAGTCATCCACAAAGTTGGGGCTTGCTTTGGCTTTGACACTGTCACTCTTTGGACAAGCGTCGGCACAGCAGGTTTGGAGTCCTGACAATGGCAATGGTACATTCACTAATCCGTTGTTTTGGGGCGATTGGCCCGATCCTGATGTGATTCGTGTAGGGGATGATTTTTATATGATCTCGACAAGTATGCACTATGTGCCAGGAGCTCCAATAGTGAAGTCGAAGGATTTGGTCAACTGGGAAATGGTAGGCTATGCTTTGGATCACTATACCGAAGATCCGCGCTACAATATGGAAGGCGGTACATTGTATTTGAATGGTTCATGGGCGGCCACATTGAAGCATCATAATGGGAAATTTTATGCTGGATTCTGTACGCCATATGGTTGGGGACGTGAAAAAGGAAATTTTTCTATCTGCGAAGCAGACAAGCCTGAGGGGCCTTGGAAGCGGACAATTTTCCCCGAGTACCTGTATGACTCGGGTTTGTTCTTTGATGACAATGGTAAAGTCTATGTCGTACATGGTCAAGGTACATTATATTTAACAGAGTTGAATGCGGATGTTAAATCGGTCAAGAGTGATAAAGTCAAAATTTGGCAGGGCAGCTTCAAGAATGCGAACGAACTCGGCGGACATTTTGGAATGGAAGGAGCGCATATGTACAAGATTAACGGCAAGTACTATATCACTTGTCCGGCAGGTGGAACACAGGGCTGGCAGATCTGCTTGCGCTCAGACAATATCTATGGGCCCTATGAGCATAAATTGATTCTCAATGATAACAGTTCTTATCCTGACAACGGTCTACATCAGGGTGGTATGGTACAGCTGAAAAATGGGGACTGGTGGTTTATTATTATGCAGGATCGTGGAGCAATAGGTCGGGTCCCTCATCTTTTACCTGTAAAATGGGAGGATGGATGGCCTATGCTGGGAACCGGTAACAAGGACGTGATTACCTACAAAAAGCCCAATGTCGGAAAGACTTATCCAATAAAAACTCCGGCTACGACTGATGAGTTTAATGGGACAAAGTTAGGATTGCAATGGCAATGGAATCATAACCCTGACAATAGCAAATGGTCGCTTCAAGAACGTAAGGGATATATGCGCTTACATGCTTCTCGTGCGGATTCTTTAAAGACTGCCCGTAATACCTTAACACAGCGGGTGCAGGGACCAAGTTCAGAAGGTACTGTAGAAATCGATGTGAAAGGATTGAAAAATGGCAACGTGGCTGGCTTTGGCATCTTTGAATTCCCATATGCTTTTGTGGCTGTGGAGCAGGTCAATGGCAAACGGAAAATTATCATGAGCAATGATGACAAGATTATTGAAAGCAAAGAAAATTTCGTTGGTGATAAACTATGGGTGCGGGCACGCGTCACTGACAGGGGAGGCATAGCGAAATTTTATTATAGTACTGACGGTGATAATTTTTATGTCATTGGAAATGATTTAACGATGCAACTAGGCTTACCTTGGACAGCAAACCGTTTTGCATTATTCAATTATAGCAAAACATCGGAAGGGGTAGACGGTTTTGCTGACTTTAATTGGTTTAGGTTCACCAATAAGTAAAGCGATGCTGACGAAAAATTAGGCATGCAGTTCTTGCGTAAAGAACGGGTATTTGAGATGTGAAGAAGGGTTTAATTTTAATGTTAGAAATTAATGAAATATTATCATAAGATAGTTGGAATAATGCTGTGCTGTGTTATATCGCAGAGATCGTTATATGGGCAGAAACAGTCTTCTTATAAGGAAATACATGTAAGCCAGGAAGGGAGTGATATCAATAACGGAGCTCAATCGTCCCCCTTAAAATCGATTCAGGCTGCTTCTAAAATAGCGCAACCAGGCGATGTCATTACTGTGCACGAAGGGATTTATCGTGAGTGTGTATCACCGCCACGTGGTGGCGAATCAGCTCAAAAAATGATTCGGTATCAGGCTGCTGCTGGTGAGCGAGTGGAGATCAAAGGTTCGGAGGTGATCAAGGGATGGAAGCATATCGATCGAAATACTTGGATGGTGAGCATTCCGAATGCTTTCTTTGGCACATTTAATCCATACGCAGACACAATTCATGGTGATTGGCTTGAGCGGGGAAAATGGTGTCATACAGGAGAAGTCTACTTGAACAATATTCCGCTCCGAGAGTCCGAAACTTTAGAAAATATGCTGCTGGCGAAAGCTGATAAAGCGCTTTGGTTTGCAAAAGTAGATGAAAAAGAAATCCGGATTTGGGCGAATTTTATAGCGGCCAATCCCAATGAAAATACGGTTGAGATTAATGTACGTCAGGCTGTTTTTTACCCTGAAAAGCCTTATATCAATTACATTCATGTAAAGGGATTTATGATGAGCCATGCCGCTACACCTTGGGCGCCACCAACTGCTGAACAGATTGGTTTACTCGGTACACATTGGAGTAAAGGTTGGTTAATAGAAGATAATACCATAAGTCATTCAAAGTGCGTCGGGATAACCTTGGGAAAATATGGGGACGCATGGGATAACAAATCGGAGTCTGCAGAAGCTTTTGTCAAAACGACCGAACGTGCACTGGAAAATAATTGGAATCGTGACCATATCGGTAGTCATATTGTCAGGAACAATCGGATTTCATTTTGCGGGCAGGCAGGTATTGCGGGAAGTTTAGGGGCTATTTATAGCGTCATTGCGGACAATATCATTAGTGATATCGGCTTAAATCAACAATTTTGGGGCTATGAAGTTGCTGGATTAAAACTACATGCACCTGTGGATGTTGTGATTCGTCACAATCATATTTATCGTACCGAAGGGGGGATATGGCTGGATTGGATGACTCAGGGAACGCGGATCACAAATAATTTATTGCATGACAACAAGGTACAGGATTTCTCTCTGGAGGTAAATCATGGCCCCGTCTTGGTCGATAATAATTTATTTCTATCCGAAGAATTAGCACAAGTGAAGCTTTCACAGGGAATCGCTTTTATCAATAATCTGATCGCATGGAAGATCTGGCCAACAGGAAAAGTAGATGAACGCAAAACACCGTATTTAACTCCTCACAGCACAGAAATTGCGGGGCTTCATGATTGTCCTTGCGGCGATGTTTCATATTATAACAATCTATTTACTCGGGCAGATCTTACTGTGTACGATGAATGTCCATTAACCGTCAAGATGAAAGGAAACTTATTTTTGGCAGGAGCAGCTCCTGCAAAATCGGAGGTAGAACCTCAGGTTGATCCCGTTTCGGATACAAATATCAAAGTAGTCGAAGAGGCAGATGGGTGGTATCTATATATGAATGTTTCATCAGATTGGAAAACGAATAAAAATAGAATGCCGGTCTTTGCTCAGGAACTTGGGAACGCTGCTATTCCCCAGCAAAGAATTGCTAGTGCAGCCGAAGCCCTAAAATCATTCAACATAGACTACTTCGGAAATACAAGGAAAAATAAACATCATTATCCTGGGCCAATTGAGTTTCGCAAAAATGGTATGCAAAAGATCAAAGTGTATTGAATCTCAAACAATCCATCAGCTTAGTTATACATGCTGGCTGTTTGGATCGTATTCGGACGCTGTTCGTACCATGTTCGCCGATTGACTTAATATGATATCAATATTGACCTGTCCCTGACCAGAAAAGGTCTGGTCAGGGACAGGTCAATAGTTGATCGGAATCTGGTCAACATCTGGTGGTGATCCGAAGCAGGTTCCTAGCTGTTCCGAACAGAACCCAGTGTTAGTACTCCAGATTAGTATTCAACATGGTAATCCTTTTTGAATGCTTGTCCTGACCAGGCTTTCTTTGCTGTCCAATCTGCAGGAGGATTGGCCCAAAAAGGATCGTCTGCAGGTAAGCCTAAAGGGAGAAAACCTAAAGTTGCCATATACAAACTTCCTGTAGAAGTGTAGCTATCCGCAATGTCCGGTTGCGATCCACAGAAGCCCAGGACAAGCCATCCATCGCTATCAAAATTATTTTGTTGATCGTACATACGGTGCATTACGGCCGAGACCCCACATCGTACTTGTGCCGGATCTATGTACTCAGGTAACTTGTGCATAAGAGCAACTTGACCTAAAGCTTGGAATGCGGCGGTACGATAGGTAATGGATCTTCCGAAGGGCGGGTAGCTGCCATCTGGTGCGATGAATCTTTCCGAAAATTCTGCGTACCTGACCATACGTTTCACCGCAAGATCATAATCCTCTTGTCTTACTTTTTTGGACTTCGTTAATATTTGGAAAAAGTCTACGAGCATGGGATGGATAACATAGGAATTATAATAATCCATACTAAAGCTTGGACCATCGCTATACCAACCATCTCCTTGGTACCATTCCAAGATTTTTCGTTTGGCAAACTCGACGCGAACAGGATCGGCTTGTTCGCCAATGGTGGAAAGGAAAGCTTCATTGATACCTGCAAATAACAACCAATTGTTGTACGCTCCTGTACGCGTGCGAAGTGCTTTGAACTCCTCTCTGATACGTTGTTTGGTTATATCATCCAAAGGTTCCCAGAGTGCTTTTGGTGCGCGGAGAAAAGCTTGCGCCATATAAGCTGCGTCAACAATGGGTTGGCTTTCGGTTCTAAAATTGAGGTAATCTGGGTTTTGTGGATCTACCGCATTACGGATACCGATTAATAGTGCATCGCGGAGCTTTTTGCGCAATTTCGACTCATCGCTACTGTCATCAGGTAGTGCCAACCAGGGGGCGACCCCGGCCATTGTACGTCCGACAGCTTCCAGATAGGTGACTTTCTTGTAAAAATCAGGCTTATTACCAGGCGGCACTTCCACAGGCATGTGCTGTTTAAGGGTTCCGTTGGCTAAATGAAGAATCACCGGTGAGGCCATCTTATAAAGCAAATTGGACCAATACTGACGGTCCTGTAAACCCGAAGGGAGCTGTTCCTTGATTTTGGTTTTCTTTTGGGCATTGGCATTTGTCATAAGGACAATTGCCAAGAAGCAGAGACTTGTTAATTTTTTAAGGGTTATCATCTTTTTGGTTTTAATGCAAAATAACGTTTACTTCCAGGAGCTAGCTCAGTGTCAAACTTGAACACAATGTTGCGTGAGCTTTCTGTAGTTGAATACTTGATTTTCTCACCGGTGAATAAATCCTGTACACCATACTCATTTAATCGGATCTTTGTACCTTTTTCTTTTCGCAGGTTAATTTCAACCTGCCTTGTCACCGTCTTAGGGGTTGGATTATAGACAACATGTGTTGTACCGTTGTTGTCAAACTGGGCAAGCATTTTCAACATTTCGGTTCCGAATAACAAAAAAGCACCGACACCATAAACATCTGTTCCATCGTAACTAACCTGGTCTGGTGCGGCACCTTGGGGTTGAACATAACCTAACTTGCCGTCCGAGTGGACGGAAGAACGCATGGCATCCCAAGCTTTGGTCACTACAGGCTGATATTTCGGAAAAGACAATAGCCCTTCATTGATTCCCCACGTCAAGGCATAGCCAATAAAGCCTGTACCACTTGTTTCCTTCATTGGAAAGCTTTCAGGATCAAGCAGACTCGCGTGCCAGCTACCGTCCTTATATTGTATAGCCGCTAGCTTATCTGCCATTTCGATGAAGAGTCTTTTGAGCTGCTCATAGGCTGGATGATGTTTGGGGGTAGCCGAAATCAAACGAGCTAAACCTGCAATAACCCAACCATTTCCTCGGCTCCAAAAGACTTTCGCGCCATTTTTTTCTCGCTTATTGAAGTAGCGACTGTCTCGATAAAAGAGTCTTTCATCTTTATCGTAGAGGAAGGCCGTGGACTTCCACCATAATGCTATAGATTTGTTAAGGTAATTCGGATTGCCGGTTGCCTCGGTCAGATAGCCCAGTCCCGGGGGCCCCATAAACAAGGCGTCACACCATGCCCATTCCCGGGTATAGATGTTGTTTTTCCATGCTAAGGATTCATTATGGGGAATAGAAACCAGGGTGTCGGCCAGGGATCTAAAATCCTGGATATACCGCTCATCCCTAAAAATTTCATATAATTGGGTATAAAGCTGGCCTACGCAGTAATCATCTGCAAAATGGCGATACTTACCGATTTGCCATTTGTTCATTTCACCCACCTCCTTTAGTTTATCGTAGTAGATGACATTATTGGCGTATTGTGCCCAGGCAAACATACCAGTATACATGGCGCCACTCGTCCAATCTTTTCGGTGATTTTTCCAACCTACCGTTTCCAACTCATGCCACTGCCAATCGGCGACCTTCTTTAATAAGGAAAATGTTGAATCCATCCGAACTTCTTGGGCCTTGCTACCGGAAAAGACAGCACAAGAAAACAGAAGTGTAAATAATAAGGAACACTTATTCATAATTTTTACTAATTGTATCGAACGTTATATCGATTTTTTATTGGCGTAAAATTGGAGATAATGATTGAATAAGAAGGTAGAAAATACCGTCAATGATGGGAGAATTTTACTTTTTGATCGCTACCTATTGGGATTTAACGTTATTTTTAATGACGATTCCAATTATACAGCAATGAAGAGTATTAAAGTGGCATTGGTGTTGCTCACATTCATGTTTTTTTCTTTATACCATTTAGGGGCACAACCTATGCATTTTAATTCGTTAAATGTAAGGGATGGATTATCCCAAAGTGGAGTTCTGGATGTAATACAGGATCAGGAAGGCTTTATGTGGTTCGCTACGCGTCATGGTTTAAACCGATACGATGGTCTTCGATTCAAAATTTATACTCAAAATGCGAACCCTTCAAGTATTTCAGGAGATTATATCAATGCCATCACAATAGACCGTAAAGGGAGGCTATGGATCGGTACAAATCATGGTCTGGATCTTTATGATAAAGAACGGGACTGTTTTTTTCATATTCGTTTTAGTCAAAACAATAGTAAAGACGGGCGCCCCGATGTTCTTCGTCTAATGGAAGATGATAAAGCTAATCTTTGGATAGGAACAGATAACGGACTCTATATACTTAATTTGTCTCACCTAAAAAATCCGATTCAACCATTCTCAAAATTTCATCGATCTGCTCATCTTGTAGGTAAAGATATTTGGGCCCTTTACCAGGATACTAAGGGGGCTATTTGGGTTAGCTCTGAAAAAGGATTAAGTAAAATAAACTACTTAGGGAATAAATTGGAGTTTGCTGATAAACCTTCCTCGTTGGATAATGACCTTAGTACGGTAAGATCAATTGTGGAAGATGATTTGGGTAATATTTGGTTTGGAACCGAGTCGAAAGGGCTATTTTGTTTCAATCCCTTAAACAATCAGTTGGTCAATTTTCAAAAAGAGTCCGGAAATGTCAAATCCTTGATTCATAATTCTGTAAGAAAAGTTATCCGATACGGAGCGCATCAACTCGCCGTTGGAACACAAGGAGGATTAAGTCTCCTGAATGTCAATAGTAAAGAATTTCGAAATTTTGAACATGTCCCGCAGAACAAAAGTACGCTGAGTCAAAATTCAGTTTATTCGCTTTATGAAGATAGACAAGGACTACTTTGGATCGGGACCTACTATGGCGGTGTGAATATATTTAATGTCGGCAGGACAGTATTTCACGATTTATTGCGCGAGTATCCCGCATTATTAGCACGGCATCAGGTCATTCGGGCCATCAACAGTGATCCTTATGGGAATTTGTGGATAGGCTCGGAAGGTGGGGGTGTGAGTAAACTAAATACGATAACACATCAAGTGACCCACTATCATTTTGCAAATAAATCGCTTGAGTTCAATAATTTCGTTAAGACTATTTTTATTGATTCACAGCGTAATGTATGGATTGGAACAAGTGGAGGCGGACTAAAATTCATCAAAAGGGGAACTGATGTGCCACTAACTTACAATCTGGGTTTAGATAGCTATAAAACGAAGCGTTCGGCGATCATGGCTATATATGAAGGCCGGAATGGGCTTTTTTGGATCGGTGGACTTGGTTATAATCGAATTTATAAGATGGGTGGTTCGGAACCGATTGATGTGACACCTAAAAAGATTGAAACAGCTTTTAGAAATGAAACCATTATATCTATTAAAGAAAGTGCAAATCAAAAAATATGGATACTGACCGAAAAGAAGCTCTACAGTTATGAACCAATTCGTGACCATCTCGAGAAGATTTTAGAAGATAGCACTGGATTTACCTGTCTTTTGGAAGATCATTCCGGAATAGTATGGTTGGGAAGTCCTTATGATGGACTAATTGGTTACAATCTTTCTGGGAAAAAAATCTATCGATTGAACAAAGAAAACGGATTGTCAAATAATAGTGTCGTTGGATTGTGTGAGGATAAACAGCGAAATTTATGGATTTCGACGCCGTCAGGACTGAATAGGCTGAATACTAATCGCCATGGGTTGCGAAGCTTTAGGGACATTGAAGGTATTCAAAGTGAAGAATTCAATTATTCTGCAATTCATATACTAGACGGAAAAATGTATCTCGGCAGCTTAGATGGATTGGCCTATTTTGAACCAGAAAAATTAATCGAAAATTCAACAGCGGGAAAGATAGTATTCACAGGGATTCGATTGGCGAATGGTATTCTAGAAGAACCCAGAGGTAAAAACAAGAAAAATATAACATTTACAGCGCAACAGAATATTTTCACGATTGAGTTTTCTCTTATAAATTTTATTAGATCAAACCAAAATCGATATGCTTATAAGTTGGAGGGAATAGGGGAAGATTGGACGAATGTCGATGATGGACAGGCAACATTTACGAACCTGCCCGCAGGTAAATATCGGCTTCTCGTAAAGGGACAAAACAACGCTGGTGTTTGGAGTGCTGTCAATTCAATTGATTTTGAGGTTTTACCACCAATTTGGCGAACATGGTGGGCTTATTTATGTTACGCACTTGTTTTGGGGAGTATTGTCTTTATGGTAATTCGTTATATATATGTGCAACAATTACGACAGAAAGAACAGGAGCTGCAACAGTTTAAATTGAACTTCTTTACCAATATCTCGCATGAGATCAGATCTCACCTGACGATGATCATGGTTCCTATTGAAAATGCTATCTTACTGGCTAAAGGCAACCGAAATCTAGCCGATAATCTAGCAATGGCAAAAGATAATGCTACACGTTTATTGCGTTTGGTCAACGAATTGATGGACTTCCGAAAAGCTGAGTCGAAACATTTGACGCTCAATAAAACCAATGTGTCGCTCGCAGCATATTTAGAGCCAATTGTAAGGCCATTTGAACAAATAGCCAAAGATCGGGGTCTATTGTTTTATTATAATAACTTAGCGAATGATGTTGTGGTTGGCTTGGATCCCTTCCAATTTGAAAAAGTATTGTTCAATCTATTGAGCAATGCACTGAAATATACGAGCCCAGGCGAGAAAATAACGTTTGAATTGGAGCAAAAAGCTAACCGATTGCTTGTCACTGTTAGGAATAAAGGCAAGGGTATAAATCCTGATCATTTTGAAAAGATCTTTGAAAACTATTTTCAAATTGAAAAAAAAGATCAGGAAACTGGATATGGAATTGGCCTGGCCTTGAGTCGTCATATTGTATTACTGCATCATGGTGAGATAGGCGTGAAAAGTAGGGATGGGATGACTGCCTTTACGGTTAGCATTCCCTGTGATCAAGTAGGTGAATCGACACCAGATACAAACGTATCACCACATGTGGTAAATCCAACCCCGGAGATTGGGCTCGGGCTTGAAGAGCAGCTGATGGACAATAGAGCTAAAATATTGATCGTTGAAGACAATCCCTCCTTATTGTCTTTGTTATGCAGTCTGTTGAAAGAAAGTTATGAAGTATCAACGGCAGAAGATGGTTTGGAAGGGTTGGAAAAGGCGCGTAGTATAATTCCTGATTTGGTGGTGAGTGATATCATGATGCCAAAGCAAAACGGAATCGAGCTTTGCGAACTCTTGAAAAAAGATGAATTAACGAGTCACATTCCCGTGATATTGTTGACGGCGATGACATCAGAGGGTGACCAAATTACTGGACTTAAAAGCCGTGCAGATGCTTATATCACTAAGCCATATAATCGTGAAATTCTGCTGTTGCAAATTAGCAATTTATTGGAATCACGTTATTTAAGCCAATTAAAGTACAGACAGGAGTTTGTGGTTGGACCACGCCATATTGTAGTCAATGCAGTGGATGAAGAATTCCTGACCAAATTTATTTCGACCATTGAAACCGGTCTAGCTACTGGACAATTTGATGTTGAACATCTTGCCGAGAAAATGGCGATGAGTCAGTCAGCCCTCTACCGCAAAGTTAGGGCATTAACAGGAATGACAATCAATGAATTTTCTAAAAAAGTTCGACTAAAAAGAGCTGCATTTTTACTTGAACAAAGGGCATATACGATTTCGGAAATAGCCTTGATGGTAGGTTTTATGGATAGTAAATATTTTGCGAAAGAGTTCAAAAAAGAATTTGGTGTTTTACCTTCACAATATCAAGGATAACATACGGTATTTAAATAAAATAATCCAGTAATAAGATGAAGTATATTTTTTTTCTTTTAAGCCTTATTGTTTATGGACTGCAGGCCAATGCACAGCAAGCTTTGGAAACGGTAGATTACGTGCAACCGCTTGCAGGTACGCAGACAAGTCGTTGGTTTTTTTTCAACACGGCAACCCGTCCCTTTGGCTTAGTAAACTTATCGCCAGATACCCGCACAGGTGGGGACTGGAACAACGGGTATTTATACGATGATAACAAAATCAGATGTTTTAGTCATATTCATGGCTGGCAGCTTTATGGGCTAGCTGTACTTCCTTTTACGGGCACGCCAAAAGGTGAATTGGGCATGGATGTTTACCAGTCTCAATTCAGTCATCAAGATGAAATTGCAAAAGCGGGCTATTATGCTGTAAAGCTTAAGACCTACGGAATTCAGGCAGAACTCACTTCATCCACCCGTGTTGGGATGCATCGGTATCTTTTTCCAAAAGACTCGATACGTGGTGTCTACTTTGACCTTGGAGCTACTTTAATGGACAAAATTCAAACGGCAGAATTACATAAGGTAAATGATTACGAGATAGCAGGAACAGTAACCATGGCCAGTACCATGCGTAGACCTAAACCATTTACAGTCTATTTTGTGGCCCAATTTTCCGATAAAATCGATTATTTGGGCAAATGGCAAAATAAAGTTAAAATCAACATCCCCAAAGATTCAATTGCTGGAAGTAGTATTGGCGCCTGGTTGAATTTTGCGCCCTCTGAAAAGCCCCTGTTAATGAAGGTCGCACTCTCTTATACGAATGAAAATGGAGCAAGGTTAAATATGAAAACTGAGGTGCCACATTGGGATTTTGATCAAGTAGTTGCCGAATCGCGGCGTGAATGGAATGGTTTATTGAATAGAATAGAAATAAAGACGCAAGATCTGCAAGCCAAGCAACGTTTTTACACTGACCTATGGCATGCCTTATTGGGACGTCGTACAATAAGCGATGTCGATGGCTCCTATTGCGATAATACAGGTTTAACATCGCGGATAAAACAAACGAGGTTGAACATACATGGTAAGCCCTATGCACATTATAATTTCGATGGACTATGGGGAGCGCATTGGTCTTTGTCTCAACTTTGGGGACTAGCCTATCCGGAGATTGTTGACGGATTCTGTAACACGATGTTGGATATGTATCAAAATGGAGGGTTGATCCCCAGAGGGCCATCAGGCGGTAATTATACTTTTGTAATGATTGGAGATCCTGCAGCACCATTTTTTGTGTCGGCCTATCATTACAAAATACGCAATTGGGATATCAATCTAGCCTGGGAAGGTTTGAAAAAGAATGCTTTTTTAGGCGGTATACGCGACCATGCAGGTTATGAACATAATCGGAACAATCCTTTAGGAGGGGGAATGACCTATTATCTTAAAAACGGTTATGTACCGGAAGATATTGCAGGTGATGGGATGCACAAAGATGGCGCATCCATGACGATGGAATATGCCTACCAGGATTGGTGTCTTGGGCAGATGGCGTTATCCTTGGCTAAAAAACAAGAGGCAAAAGAATTCCTGAAACGCGGAGAGAATTACAAAAATCTATGGGATAGTAGTTTTAGACTGATTCGACCACGTCAGATCGATGGTACCTGGTTAAAGGATTTTGAACCAATAGGTACAAATAAGGAATTTGCGACCAAAGGTTTTTGCGAATCTAACAGTATGATCTATTCCTATTACGTGCCGCAGGACCCCTGGGAACTCATTCGACTTAGTGGGGGTGACCAGGCATTCAGTGATCGTTTGAATGATCAATTTGTTAAGGGCGCAGCGTCCAATTATGTTGTTCCACATGGTTTGCATGGAACAGCTTGGATAGATTTTGAGAATCAGCCTGCAGTAGGCATGCCCTGGTTGTTCAGTTATGCCAATAGACCTTGGCTGACACAGAAATGGGTGCATGCGATTAAAGAGACCTTGTTCACATCGGTAAGTCCACAAGATGGCTATCATGGCGATGAAGACCAGGGGCAATTTGGCTCGGTTGGCGCTTTAATGGCCATGGGACTTTTTGATTTCCAAGGTGGAGCTGCTCAACAGCCTACCTGGCAGATTACAGCACCGATATTTGAACGTATAACGATTCACCTAAATCCAGATTATTATCCAGGTAAGACTTTCGAAATTAAAACCGTTCGTAAAACGGCGAAGGCTCCCTATATCAAGTCGGCGAAACTAAATGGTAAGAATTGGACCAGTGCCTGGTTTGATCATGAAGTACTGACAAAGGGGGGAGCGTTGGTTTTGGAATTGGATGATGAGCCTAATAAACAATGGGGCATCGACCGTAAACCGGAATAATCGTATAGCATCAGATTTGTACATTTACTTTAATGGCGAATAAATCCATAAAATAGCAACAAGATATTCTTAAAAATAATCTTTAAATAGACAATGAACCCTATAAAATCTAAAAAACATTCCATGCGCAAACGGAAGACATTTTTTGTTTTCATGCTTCAAATGATCTTGGGACTACAGTATATGGCTTTCGCCCAACCTAAAAACGCTACTGTCGCACCCCACAATTTTCAACTGGGAAACAAAACTTTTCTATTGGATGGAAAGCCCTTTTTGATTAAGGCAGCCGAATTGCATTATACCCGTATTCCGCGAGCTTATTGGGAGCATCGCATCGAAATGTGTAAGGCTTTAGGTATGAATACGATTTGCTTGTATGCATTTTGGAACATACATGAGCAACGGCCCGATCAATTTGATTTTTCGGGACAAAATGATATTGCTGCCTTTTGCCGCTTGGCGCAAAAGCATGGCATGTATATTATCTTGCGTCCTGGTCCCTATGTGTGTGCCGAGTGGGAGATGGGTGGATTACCGTGGTGGTTACTGAAGAAAAAGGATATCAAGTTGAGGACTCAAGATCCTTATTTTCTTCAACGTACTTCCATTTTCTTGCATAAGATTGGCGAGGAATTGGCGGATCTGCAGATCGATCGTGGTGGAAATATCATTTTGGTACAGGTGGAAAATGAATATGGTGCTTTTAATACTGATAAAGCCTATATCGCTTCCATTAGGGACATTGTTAAAGATGCTGGTTTTTCTTCCGTTCCTTTATTTCAATGTGACTGGTCATCTACTTTTCAAAACAATGCATTGGATGGCTTGCTATGGACTGTCAATTTTGGTACAGGTGCAAATATTAAAGAACAGTTTGTTGCATTAGAAAAGGCCGCTCCAACCCAACCGCTGATGTGCAGTGAATTTTGGAGCGGATGGTTTGATAATTGGGGCCGTAAGCATGAAACTCGAAATGCAAAAACGATGATTCAAGGTATTGAAGAAATGTTGGATAACCATATTTCGTTTAGTTTGTATATGACCCATGGTGGGACAACTTTCGGACATTGGGGTGGAGCGAACAGTCCGGCCTATTCACCCATGTGTACCTCCTATGATTACGATGCTCCGATAAGTGAGGCTGGTTGGGTAACACCAAAATATACTGAACTTCGCACGCTGCTAGGTCGTTATTCCGATGACAAAAAAGAACTTCCAGCTGTTCCTGATCAGATTCCTACTATCCGTATTCCTGCATTTAAATTAGTTGAGTCAGCGTTACTTTTTGACAATCTGCCTCGTCCTCATGTGTCCAATGATATTAAACCCATGGAGTTTTTTGATCAGGGGTGGGGAACAATCTTGTACCGGTCATCGTTGCCTGTCATTACGGGAGAATCTTCACTTGAAATAAATGAAGTACATGACTGGGCGCAGGTATTTTTGGATGGCCAGCTGATTGGGACTCTCGATCGTCGTAAGGGAGAAAATACCGTAAAACTTCCAAGAACAGAAAAGACCTCCCGACTGGATATTCTGGTTGAGGCAATGGGACGTGTTAATTTTGGAGACGCAATTTATGATCGGAAAGGTGTTACCGAAAAAGTAGAATTAATTACAGTCAAGGGGCGCCAGGAGATTAAAAATTGGAATGTTTATTCATTCCCTCCTGATTATGATTTTGTAAAGAAAAAGAACTATACTAAAAATAAAACCGGCAGTGTTCAGTCTCCAGCTTATTATAAAGGGAGTTTTACACTTGAAAAGGCTGGTGATGTGTTTATTGATATGGAACATTGGGGAAAAGGCATGGTATGGGTGAATGGGCATTCGATTGGCCGGTTTTGGGAAATAGGCCCGCAGCAGACTTTGTACATGCCGGGTTGTTGGCTGAAAAAAGGGAAGAATGAAATTATCGTATTCGATTTGAAAGGTACAAAATCACCTATTATACAAGGACTGGATCAACCGATCTTGGATCAGCTTCATCTTTTGGAATCAAATTTACATCGCAAGAATGATGAGCGGTTGGATCTTAGTGGAGCGCAGGCGATCTATAGTGGTCAGGCGGAATCGGGAAATGGCTGGAAAATGATCCGTTTTCCACAATCGGCCAAAGGACGTTATGTCTGTCTTGAATTGCTTTCCGGTCAGCAAGAAAAAAGTGCTTTGGCAATTGCCGAACTTAATCTGACTGGGGCAGATGGCCATGATATCTCGCGAGAAAATTGGAAAGTCCTCTATGCCGATAGTGAGGAAATAAAAGATGGAAACTATACGGCTGATAAAGTTTTTGATCTGCAGGAGTCTACCTATTGGAAGACAAGGAAAGCGGATGCTTACCCACATCAGATTGTCATTGATCTTGGGGCGGTAAAGTCCATCGCCGGAATCCGTGTATTACCGAGAATGGAAAAGGATGCACCTGGCTGGTTTAAAGATTTTAAAGTCTATGTTGGGGAATTGCCTTTTAAAATAGTGAAATAATAGCTGTTATAAGGCATTTCAAAAGACCTATTATTTCTGAAACTGATTTGAGCTGGATTATTTTATTTTCCTACCATTTACTAGGGTATGATAGGTTTCATACGTCTTAACATGAAGAAGTCTTTTATTATAAGAAACATACATCAATATATTCAACCCTAATTTATGTTTAAATCGATTTTAATAACCTTACTTATATCCTGTGCTATAATTGTACAAGGTCAAAAATTAAGATTGGAAAGTCCAAATAAGGTTCTATCGGCAGAGGTTAATATCGCTTTGGGTAACAATACGATACAATTATCTTCAGCTTCCCAAATGATGACGGATATCAAGATCTTGGATTTTGACTGGACCGAAAATATAATCCAAGGTAGCTGGCAGGTGATAAAGAGCGACAGAAAGGCCGTGCGTCAGAAATGGAAACCTCTTTTTGGTGAACGTAACAACATCAAGGACAACTATAATCTGTTGGAGCTACAAGTAAAGTCCAGTGGAAACTACAAAAAAATGCGGCTCTATGTGAGGCTTTACGATGAGGGAATCGCATTAAAATATGGATTTGATAAAAGTGACTTTTCTGGATCAACCATCAAATCAGAATCTACGGCTTTCCAGTTTCATAGCGATGCTACAACCTGGATTGCGGGAGCGGCACAAAGTGCTTATACAAAAACGACATTAAGCCAGCTGAAGGGTGAGTTTGAAAGACCTTTGGTCGTTAATCCGGCACCGCAATTATTTATGGCGATAGGGGAGGCTGCATTGGTTGATTTTGCACGCATGAAGTTTACTTATAAGGCTGACCCGAAAGGTTATATTGTTCAATCTGCATTGTCTGGACCGGTAGACCTTGATAAAGCAGCCTATGAAAGTCCGTGGCGCTATGTGATGGTTGGAAAGACAGCGGGAGAATTGGTTGAGAATAACTATT
Organism: Sphingobacterium sp. Ag1; assembly: GCF_000988325.1. Taxonomy (NCBI): domain Bacteria; kingdom Pseudomonadati; phylum Bacteroidota; class Sphingobacteriia; order Sphingobacteriales; family Sphingobacteriaceae; genus Sphingobacterium; species Sphingobacterium sp. Ag1. The sequence goes on from NZ_LBGU01000043.1 coordinate 597,332, forward strand.
TCATCCTCAATTTAAATAAGCCCAATGAGATAGCAAATAGCTCTTGGATAAAACCCGGTAAGGTATTGCGCGAAGTAACATTAACGACAGCAGGCGGGATTGCTGCTGTTGACTTTGCCGCACGTAACCAGATTGATTATGTCGAGTTTGACGCGGGGTGGTATGGCCCAGAAGAGTCTACGGCATCAGATGCGTCTCGTGTAGATGTCGACCCAGCACGTTCCAAAGGTCCATTGGATTTACAATCGATAATTGATTATGCGCGTAAGAAAAATATAGGCATTTTACTTTATGTCAATAAAAAGGCCTTGGAAAAACAATTGGATCAGATCCTACCGATTTACCAGAAATGGGGTATCAAAGGACTTAAATTTGGTTTTGTCAACGTCGGTAGTCAACAGGCTACAGCTTGGTTGCACGAAGCGATCCGTAAGGCCGCAAAATATAAGTTAATGGTAGATGTACACGATGAATACCGACCTACTGGGTATTCACGGACTTTTCCCAATCTCATTACGCAAGAAGGTATCCGTGGCGATGAAGAATCACCGAGCACCGAGCAAAGTCTGATCACGATGTTTACTCGTGCTATCGCGGGAGCTGGTGATTATACCAACTGTTACCATGCTGTTCGCGTAAATACCAAAATGGGCGGGAAGGCGGCCCAAATGGCCAAAGCGGTGATGTTATATAGTCCATGGCAGTTTATCTATTGGTATGATCGTCCAGCAGATGCGCCACATAAGGCGGGTGGAGCCGGAGGAGAGCACGAAACGCTGATCGATGAATCTGAAAACGCGGTGACATTCTATCGGAGCCTTCCTGTCACATGGGATGAAACTAAAGTACTCAAATCGGCTATTGGTGAATGCGGTATTATCGCACGTCGCTTGGGTAATCGCTGGTACGTTGCGATGCTTGGAGCAAAGGTAAAACAGGATCTCAAAATTGATCTTTCCTTTCTCGGAACAGTTAATCGTTTCAAAGCGCAGTTGTGGAGTCAAGGTGAGCAGGGGTTGGCTAAAAATACAGTCGATAGAACGGAATTTACATTAAAAAACAATGCGTTCAATCTGACACTTGAACCTGATGCGGGAGCAGTATTGATCCTGGATAAAATCAAGTAAAAGCTTACAACCTTAACGATTCAAAATAGCTGTGGACTTCATTGTTCGCAGTTGTTTTTGTTTCACTACGCTCATTTTTAATGCTAACATCGTATTTGGAATCGTATAATAATTAGAACGACAAAAATGAAACATCTGCAAATAAAACACCGATAATGGTCAAATTTGACCTAGTTGTGTCGCCGGCATATTTGAAACTTTACATAAAAATAAATGGGATTTGATTTTTCCTGTGGCCTTAGTTATGTAATGAAGCAGATAGTACATCATTTTGATCAATTATTTAAAGAATATCACCAGCGGTCTTTTCTATTCGCAAAGTCTTTTGTTCATATAGATGCGGTAGCGGAAGATATCACCGCCGATGCATTATTGGCAACTTGGGAACGGATGCAAGAGGAGACACTGTTGTCTCCCAAGTGTTTTCTTTTACGAGTTATAAAAAATAAGGCGCTGGATTATTTGAAACATCAGCGGATCCATCGACAATTGATAGAACCCCTGGATAACTGGGATGAGTGGGAATTGCAGCTTCGTATAGACAGCTTAAACGATATCAATGAAGAACGGGTTTTCCTCCAGGAAATCAGGGAAATAACACAGCAGACGCTCGATGCAATGCCCTTAAAGACAAGGGCGGTGTTCCAACTGAGTCGACAGCAATATATCAGTGGTAAAGATATCGCCCAACAGCTGGGGATTTCGCTTAAAGGCGTGGAGTATCATATCACAAAAGCACTCAAGGTATTGACCATTAATCTTAAAGATTATATGGTTGCTTCTTAGTAATTTAGATGCTATAAATTTTGACTGAAATAAAATGCACAATCCGGGAATAGATAAAATAATATTGGGCACTGCAGGCTTGGGTGGTGTTTGGGGAGCCGTAGAACCCGAGGAGTCCATTCAAGCTATACATGAGGCTTTATCCTATGGAATCTGTGCATTAGATACGGCCGCAGCTTACGGCGATGCGGAATACTTTGTGGGACAGGCTTTATTGCAATGGAATGGTACAAAACCGGCCATTAGTACGAAAGTAGGACGATTAAAAAGCTATGTGGCAACCGAAGCACGGTATGATTATTCCACTGCTGGTATGCAGCGAAGTGTGGAGGAGAGTTTAAAGACATTAGGGTTGGCGCAAGTAGATGTACTGTTTCTGCATGAGCCTGCTGTCTTGACGGCTGATATTGTGGGGCGAGTAGTCTCGGATATGCAGTGTTTTAAGGAGCAAGGGCTGGCCAAAAAGATTGGAATAGGAGGGAACCCTCCAAGCTGGTTTATGCCATACCTGATCGAAGGACAATTCGATGTGCTTATGGAATACAATACATTAAACGCATGTAACATAGCGGCACTTCATAGCTCTATCCCAATCTGTGAGCAGAAGGGAATGGAATACTATGCCGCGAGCCCGCTAAATATGGGGCTATTGGGACGTAAATTTCAAGATTTTTCCCTGCTAGTGCCCGAGTGGTTGGATGTGCTGACGGTTGAACAGGCAAAACGAATACAGGCTATTGCGGAACGATATAACCTATCGCTGGATGTATTAGCTTTACAATTTTTATTGAATATTGATGCTCCCTTTAAAATGGTCATAGGCGCCGCCAATCAGCGCGAACTGCATCGTTCTCTCAACGCAATCAACCAAGGCATATTGCCAAAAGATATTTATAACGAAATCCTCCAAACGTTAATGATAATAGATGAATAGTATAGATCTGGAAACCTTTAATATCCAAAAAATCAGTATCCGGGTGTTGGCACCCGTCGCAACAATAACTCCTTTCCAGGACGCAACCATGGGACCTTTTCCGAGCTTTGGTCTATCGATCATCCGTATTGAAGATGCCGAGGGGTTTGTCGGTGAAGCACCCGTGTATAATAGTTATACCAATATTTTGGAGACCTGCCTATTTCCGATATTATTTCATTGCGAAGGCATGTCTTATCAGGAATTTTTTCCTAAGCTGTATTGGTCCATTCGAAATGAAGGCTTCAAGGGGGCGGCGTCGGCGCTACTAGGGCAGGTCGATATGGCCTTACACGATCTGGCTGCTAAACGAAGTGGACTGCCTTTGTACCGTTATATTGGCGGAAATCGCAACACCGTGAAGATTTATGGAAGTGGCGGCGGCACCAATTATACGCTGCAAGAATTGGAAAAGGAAGTCGCACTCTTTTTGAATGCTGGAGTGGACTGCTATAAGATGAAGATCGGAAAAGATTTTGGGACAAATATAGCTACCGATATTGAACGTGTGAAACATGTACGCAAACTGGCGGGGAAAGATATGCAGATCGCTGTGGATGTCAATCAGATCTGGTCTTGCGAACAAGTGTTTAGATTTCTGGATGCCATTGGTGAAAAAGAATTAGCCTGGCTCGAGGAACCGATACATTCTGCGGCATATGATCAGATTGAAGAGCTTTGTAAGCGGACAACCGTTCCAGTTGCTTATGGTGAATCCGAGCGCACATCCAAGATATTTCCCATGTTGGCCAACTGTGGAGTAAAACACTTACAGCCTGTTCCGACACAATTCGGGGGAATAAAGGAATGGATGGAAGTACGAGATTTATGTACCAGTCGCAATTTGCAGCTTTCTTCTGGTGGTTATTCTTTATATTCGAGCTTTTTAATGACTACGGCCAGTGAAAGGGGGATGATCGAGTACCTATATTCCTTGATGTATGGTTTAGAAAAGTATTTCTTGATTAAACCATCATTGGAAAAAGGACATTTTCATTTACCTGAATCAGAAGGATTACCTGTTCGGATCAATTGGGAGTATTGTTTGAAAGAAAATAAAATAATAAGGGAACAGGTCTGGATGAAAGCAGATGTTCCTGGATATAATCCGCTGGTTAGTATGTAATACAGAAAAAACAAACCTGATCATGAACTTAACATTTAATTACATTGACTATTTGGTTTTAATAGCATACGCGTTGGTTCTTTTGTATGTGGGGTTTCGTTTTTCCAGGAGAGAGAAAAATCAGCAGGACATATTTCTTGGTGGGCGTTCTCTGAAATGGTGGCAGATTGGTTTTTCCATTTTTGGTGCCAATGCTGGACCCACGATGTTGATCGGATTTGCAAGTATTGGTTTTTCTCATGGGATAGTCGCCAGCAACTTCGAATTGTTGGCTTGGATCTTTTTGATGCTGTTGGCTATGGTGTTCTTGCCTTACTATCTGAAAGCCAAGATTAGTACGATTCCCCAGTTTCTATTGATTCGCTTCGGTAAAAGATCATACAATTTCCTGATCGTGTATAGCCTTATTTCCATTTTGGTTGTTTGGCTGGGGAGTGCCTTGTATGCTGGAGGGTTGCTTATATCAGGGATATTTGGTTGTCAGTTGTTTACAGCGATCTTAATAATCGGTGCCATCGCAACCAGTTTTACGGCAATTGGAGGATTGAAGGCTGTGGTTCGTACCGGGGTTTTCCAGTCTGTAATCATTATTATATCGTCGATTATACTGACCTTCTTGGGCTTTCAAAAGATCGGCCAGCTCGAAACGTTGATCAGTCAGACACCAGCGTCGTACTGGAAGTTATTTTTGCCGGCTTCCAATCCCGAATATTCGTGGGTAGGTATTGTTTTGGGATACCCTGTAGTGGCCATATATTATTGGTGTGCCGATCAGACGATCGTACAGAAGGTGCTGGCAGCGAAAGATTTAAAAGAAGGACAATATGGTGCCTTATTTATTGGGGCACTTAAGATTATTATGCCGATTATATTTATTCTGCCCGGCATCATGTGCTTTGTATTGTTCAAAGATACCGCACCAGACAATGCCTATATTACCATGATCAAACAATTGATGCCTCACGGTCTACTGGGATTAAGTATTGCGGCATTGATTGCGTCGCTCGTGGATACCGTATCATCGAGTTTAAACTCATTCTGTACGGTGTTTACATTGGACGTTGTCCAGCAGTTTAAAGTACTGGATAGTAATCAGCAAAGGCGGATGGGGAAATGGGTGACTGTCTTAGTCGCATTGGCAGGTATTGCGATCGCGATGCTGTTTTCTTATTCCGGAAAAGGATTTTTTGATCTCACACAGGGTTTAGTTTCGATTCTTGCTCCACCATTGGCGGTGGTCTTTCTGTGGGGAGTCATCTGGCGCGGAATCAATAGTACGGCCGCAGAGGTTGTGCTATATGGTGGCGGTTTGATCTGTTTGATACTGGGTATTTGCCATGTAATGAATTATCCTTATCAAGGGTACTGGCCTCATTTTTTAATGCTTTCTTTTTATATTTTTGTAGCCTTGAGCGTGGTCGTTGTCGCCGTGTCTTTCTTGACTAAATCCAAGGAGCATTCGGAAATACCGACCCTGTTTGACCGAACGCCTAGTCGCGAGTCTGGTCAATCTCGATCAGTTTGGCTGACCTGGGCAGGATTGGCGATCGTTATGATCATGATCTATATTTATTTTAATTGACGTCATCCATCAATAATTTCATCAGTCAATGATTAGGCATAGCGATGGGATGATTCATTAGCATATACTTCATTTAGTGAAAAATTAAACGAAAATAAAGATGAAATTGCTTGTTCGCCTGCTAATACTATGTAGTTCGGTGCTATTTGTGATGTGTAAAGGGGAGAAAGCACCCTCCCATTTACCAGATTATGAAGAGCATGTATTTGTGGTCAATATTGTAGACAATCCAGAAAAACTAAAGGAATACCTGGCCTATCACGATCGGGTATGGCCTGAGGTTGAGGCTGGGTTTAAAAAAGCAGGTTATCAGCAAATTGCATTGTATCGGTTTGATAAATTAATTGTTATGACGGTTAGGGTTCCGATAGGAGCCGATCTCGATAAAATGGGTAAAGAAGCCGAGGCTTACAGTCCAAAATGTGCAGAATGGAATGTACGTATGAATGCCTACCAACAAGGCGTGCGCGGAACGGAAGCAGGACAAAAATGGGCCGAAACGAAGCTTTTTTATGAGTTTAAACACAACTAGCCTCGGGGGTCCGATACTGCTTTAGAAAGTCACGGGGCGAACTGCCTTTTACGTCTTTAAAATGCTTGTTGAAATTGGAAATGTTATTGTAACCGCTTTTGAAACAGGTCTCTGTGATATTGTATTTTCCTTCCAACAATAATTTGGCTGCATGACCAATACGTATTTCCTTGATAAAATCCACCAAGGTTCTATTGGTTTGCATTTTGAAGAATCGGCAAAAGGCAGATGAAGACATGGGTACAATTGAAGCGACATCCTGTAGTGTAATATCCTCTCTAAAATGTTTGAATATGTAGTCGAAAACCCGGTTGATCCGATTGGCATCATTTGAATTTTCGATAATATTGAACGATGGTGAGGATAAAGTCCTATATGAACTTGATAAGGCCAATTTATCCAAAAGTTGTAACATCAATACAGCGCGAGACAACCCTGAAGTAGACAACATCTGGTTAAGGATTTCTTTCGCCTCTCTAACAATGGGACCAGAAAACAAGACACCTTTTGCAGCATTGATAAACAATTGATTGAGCAGGATCGCTTCGGGTTTGGTTAGCAGATCTTTCCCTAGAAAATCAGGATAAAAGTGAACGATGGAGGCTTTAGCCGGTTTATCTCTATCAATGGTATTGTAATATTGCCAGCAATGCGGTAGGTAGCTACCCAATAAAACCAATTCGTCACCTTCAAAATCTTCAATATGGTCTCCTATAAACCGTTTTCCCATGCAGTTTTCCAATAAAGCAATCTCAAAGTTAAGATGCGACTTTAAGGAAGTGTATTTTTTGATCTCCAGTTCTTCACTACGGACCGTAAATGATTGATCTGGTGGGAAAGTAAAGTTTTCATAAATATGCTGCATCATAGTATTAGGATAATGATGGTGAAAATTAATGTATAATAGCAACCGGTTGCATAATTAGTTAAAGGTAAGAAAAAAAAATATGAAAGTATAAAATTTGAAAATCTTGCTTGTAAAATATTTAATGCAAAAAAACATTACAAAAGAGCAAATTATTGGTGGTTCTCGCTTTTTATTATCCTGAGATTTACCCTTGTCATCTTTAAAATAGCAACTAGAAAACTGTTCATCACCAACGATGCGCGGTAGTCGATGTGCTTAATAACCAGTGAAACCATGAATACAGAAAATTATGAACAACGTTAAATTGGCAAAATTTCAAAATGCGACTAAAAATACCAAAAACTTGGTGCTTTTTTGTGCTTTGGCCATAGCCAGCAACCCTATTGCGGCAGAGGCGAAAGCTATATTATTGGCTGGGGATCCAATAATGTTAAATGATCTAACCATTGATCAAGAAGAGATTGTAGTGACAGGGCGTGTAGTAGATAAGGACGGAAATGCGATGTCTGGTGTCTCTGTGACCGAGAAAGGGAAGCGGAATCAACAAAAAACGGATAAAGATGGTCGTTATCAGATCAAAGTGTCTTCATCTGGGGTATTGCTTTTTTCTTCTGTCGGTTATAAGACTTTAGAACGTCCTGTGTCTAAAGGCAGCATGGCTGATGTTGTTATGGAGGCTGGTGTGAGTGACCTGGATGAAGTGGTCGTTGTCGGCTATACCACGCAGAAGAAGTCCTTATTGACAGGTGCTGTGTCTACGATGAAAGTAGATGAGCGCATGAATGCTATTCCGACGACATCAGCTGGTAACTTACTGATAGGTCGATTGTCCGGTGTGAATGTGAGTACCGTCAATTCAGTACCTGGTACGCAACCAAGTATCAGTATTCGTACCAGGTCTTCACTCAATGATCAGAATGTGACCTATGTCATCGATGGTGTGGTTCGCGGTGGTGGAGATTTTAATAACCTCAGTCCAAATGAAATTGATGAAATTTCGGTGTTGAAAGACGCTGCGTCTGCGGCCATCTACGGTTCGCGTTCGGCTGGTGGGGTCATTATTGTCACAACTAAAAAAGGAGTACAAGGCAAACCGGTATTTGATTATTCAACAGGTTATAGTATCGATACACGCACGAGGAATGTTAATTTGACCAGTGCGATACAGGCGGGTGAGCTATACAAACGGATCAATGGGGCAGCTGATCCCGCAGGCTGGGCGTGGTCACAGGAAGAGTTGGATCATTATAAAACGATCAACAATGGTTGGGGGTATGATCAGCTGGAGACAGTATGGCGCAATCCATCAACCCAAACACACAACCTGAGTGTAAATGGGGGGAACGATAAAGTACGTTATTTTGGAGCTGGTTCTTACGTTAAGCAAAAGGGGTTTCTGGATCCCATGACCTATGATAAATATAACCTGCGGATGAATGTAACAGCCGACATCACAAAGGATTTGGAATTGTTTACCGGAATAGCACTTTATAATACGTTTACGGGGAATGTTGCGGATAATGCAGATCCATCCGATACCTATGGTAAATTGCGGATTTGGCAACCGGATCAGCCCGTATATACGGATCACGGACAATATGTGGATTACGGTTGGATTGGGAATGTCGGGGCCCGTGTGAGCGGTGCCAGTGGCTATAATAAGCAGGCCATGTTGAAGCCGCAAATGATTGTGAGTGCGACCTATAAAGCACCGTTTTTGGAGGGCTTGAAAGCAAAAGTTACGTACAATCGGAGTTGGACAAATGATCTTCGTAAAATATTCTACACCAATTATAATATGATGGTGATGAAACGAAGTGGAACCAATGGTCGTATTATTTCTACAGATGATAATGATATTATAAATGTAAAAAAATCGACATGGGTTGGAAAGGACTATATTGAGCGTAAATCGACATGGAGTGACGATAAACAATTCAATGTGCAGTTAAACTATGATCATGTGTTTAATAATGTGCACCGTGTTTCGGGAGCCTTGGTAACAGAGTGGTATGAAGGAGCCGGATCGGGTATTACCGGAGGAAGAGAGACTTTTCCGGTTTATCTAACTGATCAGTTCTGGGCTGCCAGCAGCGCACGTGCTGATGGATGGGCCAATGGAGATACCGATTGGGTCAGTGGTCGGATGTCTTATATCGGGCAGTTTAATTATGCTTACGCAGATAAGTATCTGTTTAATTTTAATTTTCGTGAAGATGGTTCCATGAATTTTGCACCGGATAAGCGTTGGGGATTTTTTCCTGCTGGATCAGTGGGCTGGGTGATTTCCGAAGAGAAGTTCTTCAATAAATCGTTGATTCAATTTATGAAATTCAGGGGTTCTGTCGGTTTAACAGGTAATGATGCGGTCGGTGGATGGCAGTGGCAGGAATCCTATCAGGCTGGAAGCTCGGCCTATTTCGGTACGAGCCCTTCACAGTCAGTAGGACTTAGCTATGGTAGCGTGGTTAATCCCAATTTAACATGGGAAAAAGCATTAAGTTACAATGCGGGGGTCGATATGAATTTCCTTAAAAATTGGAATGTTTCAATGGATTATTGGTATCGCAATTCCTATGATATTCTGAGGAATCGTCAAACGACTTTACCATCGACGTTTAGTTTGTCTATGCCAGCCGAAAATTATGCAAAAGTTAAGGCGCAGGGTTTTGACCTGACATTGGGCTATCATAAGGATAATCCAACCTATTCTTATCATGCTGACTTAACTATGTCTTATGGCTGGAATAAGGTAATTGAACAAGATTATGCACAAAATGCGCAATGGATTGATATTCCGGTAGGAAAAACGCTAAGCACAATTAAGGGTTGGGAATTCGATCGAATTTTGCGTACCCAAGCTGATGTAGACGCTTTTGTTGCGGCCAATCCAAATTATAAGCATAATGGCTTGTCACCTGCCTTAGGGATGATGGTTTATAAGGATTTAAGTGGCCCTAATGGTAAACCCGACGGAAATATAGATGATTGGGACCGTGTGATGTTAAAACCCAATAATTACCCTATTGTATACGGTTTAAATCTGGGCGGAAGTTGGAAAGGCCTACATATTGACATGATGTTGTCGGGACGTCTTGGTGAGAAAAAATCTATGGCGGACCTCAACGGAGGGGTTGAATGGAACCGGATGTGGGACCAATGGTATTCGGATAGCTGGACACCGGAGAATCCGAATGCGACTTTGCCAAAGCGGGTGAGCGCCAATAATCCGGCTACATATCGAACAACCAGCTCTTTTTGGTTAAAAAATGGCAGCTTTATGCGAATGAAATACCTGACTGTAAGTTATGATTTACCGAAAGGAAAATTTTATAATAAAGTCTTCGACAACGTACGGATTTTTGCTACAGGTACCAATCTCTTTGTCCTCAGTCCGTTCAATAAATATTATGATCCAGAGATTGGTGGTGGAAATGCGTTCCCTGTGCTGCGCTCGTACAACTTTGGTATCGATGTTAAATTTTAAATCTTTTGAACAATGAAATCTAGAAAACTAATATATGGACTCTGCCTGGTATTTTTGACCAGCTGTAGTTTAGACTATCAAAATACAGGTGCAATCAATCCCGATAACGTCTGGAAGGATAAAACCATGATTAATTCCTACTTGACCGACGTTTATGGGAAAATGATGCCAGGGTGGCCTACTTCGGCCAACGGTACTGACGAAGGCATGAATGGCCCAACAAGTATGGGAGACTTTGCGCGGGGGCTGATTACGGTCGATAATCAGGGGCAAAAATTGGATTACGCCAATATAGACCGAATAAACTTTTTTCTAGATAAAATGGAAAAAATAACCGTTCTTTCTGATGCTGAAAAGAAGCAGATGGTCGGACAAGCCCTGTTTTGGCGGGCCTGGGATTACTGGGGTAAGGTGTGGAACGTGGGTGGTGTCCCTTTAATCCTACATTTTCAGGATGTAACCAATGTTCCCTCGTTATTCGTAAGCCGTAATTCAACAACGGAATGTATGACGCAGATTTTGAAGGACCTCGACGATGCGATTGCGTCTTTACCAGATACCTGGACAGGAACTGACTATGGACGTATCGATAAGGGGACAGCGATGGCTTTTAAAGGACGTGTTCTTTTGCGTTACGCCAGCCCTCTATTTAATCCTACTAACGATCAAAAGCGTTGGGATGCTGCTTATAAAGCCAATAAAGATGCCGTAGATTTCTTGAAAAGTATGGGGAAGGGCTTGTATGAAGGTAAATATGAGGATATTTGGTATAATGAACGTAACAAGGAAGTAATTATGCTAAATCAATATTATATGCCTGATCACAAATTAGCACAAAATGCCATTCGTCCAGAACCATTGACAAAAGACAATGCGAATTATAATCAGGCGATTTTACCGTTGTTGATGGCCTATCCCAAAGCAGATGGCTCCAAGTTAAACCTTGATTTGAATAGACTGGCCAATGACCCAGCCTATAATGAGCAGTTTATGACCGATTTTTACGTCGGACGTGATCCACGTTTCTATGCAACCATCTTTAGTCCGGGAACAGCCTATCCTGCAAATGATGTTTTGACCGGTGGTATGAAATATTGGAATGCCTGGAAAAAAGTAGCGGAGCCATCATCACCTACGGGATACAAGTATACAACATTGATCTTTAATGAACTGGGGAAAGGTGTCGGTGGTAGCTCTTCGGGTTATTTTCAATTAAAGGGGCTGGATAAATCATTAACCATTCCTACCGTTTATGATGGAAAAACCGACTGGATTGAAATCCGTTTTGCGGAGGTATTGATGAATTATGGTGAATGTGCTAATGAAACAGGCAAATCAGCGGAGGCCCTAAGTGTCCTGTATGATATCCGTAAACGTGCAGGTATCGAGATTGGTACTGGAAACTATGGTATCACAGCGAGTTCACAGACAAGTATCCGTCAAGCTTATATGGATGAACGTTTTATCGAATTTGCTTATGAAGGTATGCGTTTTGCTGACTTACGTCGATGGAAGCGGTATGATATTTTGAATAGCCTGAAATATCGTTCCGGATTGAATGCGGTTATAAAAAACGAAGCTAGTCTTGTTGGCTTTGATTGGACTAAAGATATGTATGATCCTGAAGTACGCAAACTTTTCCGTTTCGATTACGTCGAAAATTTAGATGGTGATAACCAATATCAATTTAAAGTGGATTTACAACATTGGTTTTATCCGATTCATAAAGAGGTGATGGATAGAAATTCAAAAATTGAACAGAATTCGGAGTGGGGTGGAACTTTTGATCCTTTAAAATAATAATTTGGTTTATTCATAGTGTAATTTAGTGTTAAAGTGGTGAAAGTTGGGCCGTGCATACGGTCCAACTCTTCTGTTAAGATTGAAAGAAAAGTAAAAATAATATACGGATGAAAAAGATAGTAGGAAGTTTTCTACTCTGTGCATTAGCGCTAAATAGTTTTTCGCAAGACTGGCTCCCTCAAAAGCGGGATAAAAATGTACTGTTCAGATTGCTGGATTGCCAATATGAAGGAGCAAAATTGGTACACAGTTCGACAATAGGAGGGCGTTCGGATAATTGGGATGTCAAGCAGGAGGTTTTGCAAAAAAAGGGAACTAATGAGGTGACCTACCGATTTACCTTTAAGGCAAAAAGAGCGATGAAGGATGCTGGGGTAGCAGTCGCCTTTGATGCTTATAATTGGTCGAGCGACAATTTTGTGATGATTCCCGCGGTTGTTTATAATGGCAATCGTCAACGGATCGTTAACCGGGAATATGCAACGGGGTTGGACAAAACGGATTATTATCGAAAAGATCTAGCGCTTACCTCCAATCCGATTCCACAGCTTTCACCTGAGTTTGGGGCCAACTCCCAGCTGGAAGTTAATATCAGCAATACCAGCACACCCCTGATGGCTTATTTGGACAGAAAGCAACAGCAGGGTGTTTTCCTGTTTACCGATCAGGGAATAACCTGGAAAAATGAGGTGAAAGATCATGCACTCATTATCGAAGAAAGTAGAGATCGGAGCTTGGCCAGTTTTGTCGTCAGTGCTCCTGGTGTACGGTCTCGGAAACCTGAATTTATTGGCTTTAGTGAAAGTCCTGATCGTGGGATAAGTGTCGTTCCAGGTGATGAATTACAGATCCGTGTGACAAGAATTGTGTTTCCAGCAATGGATGTGCCGCAACTCTATGCACACTTTATGCAAGAACGAAAACTTCATGTCAAGGAAACTGCGCCCCGCAATCTGATGCCCATGAGTGAGGTTTTTACACGTATGGCAAAAAATATTGATGAACGTTATTATACAAAAGACAATATTGGGTTTTACTGTCCCGAAAATGCCGATTGGATGTCCTATGGCTGGGTTGGCGGATTGATCAATACGTATCCTATGCTTGCTATGGCAGATAAAGTGCATTTTGACAGGGTAAGCCATACCTTCAATTTTGCTTTACCGCGAGGCCGTGGAGCAAGTAGCTATTATTACGATGTGCTTGGCGCAGACGGTCGGGTCATTTATCGTGATGGAGCAAAGCTAAATCCAGGGATCGGTTTGACCCGTAAAAATGCCGATGTGCTGTATTGGATGGTCAAGCAGTTTATGTTGTTGAAAAAGCAGGGTAAGTCTGCTCTGATTGATAGCGCATGGGAAAATGAAGTCAAACAACTTGCAGATGCCTTCGTGAAAACCTGGCAAGATGAGGGAACTTGGGGGAATTACCTAGCGATTGAATCGGGTAAAATTGCGGCTTATAACACGACAGGTGGGGCCATGGCCGTTGCAGGGCTGACTTTAGCAGCTTCTTATTTTCATCATGATCATTACCTTGCTGTGGCAAAAGAGGCCGCCAAAAAGTATTATGACGAGTTTGCACTAGTAGGTTTTACTTCAGGTGCCTGTGGTGATATTTTGCAAAATGCAGACTCAGAGACCGCAATAGCGTTAACGACTTCGCTGATGACTCTTTTTGAACAAACTGGCGATCGTAAGTACCTCGAGCAAGCAAAAAACTTAGCCAATTATACAGCTTCATGGACAGTGTCTTTTCCTTATCAGCTGCCCGAAAATACAGCCTTAGCAAAATTGGGGGCTAATCTAACGGGGGCAGTTTGGGCGAGTACACAAAATAAACACGGGGCGCCAGGATTCTGTACACAGTCTGGTGATGTTTTATTTAAACTCTTTAGGGAAACCGGTACAAGCTTGTATGCTGATCTGATACGCGATGTGATCCACGCACATGCCGAAGGCATTCAACCCAATGGTAAGATCACTGAGCGTTTGACTTATTGCGATGCTGATAGTCGAGGCTCACGTGGGGATGGCGGTAAAACAGGCTGGAACGAAACAAATGGAGCACTGATGGCCTTGGAAATACCGGGCGTTTATGTCCGCAAGGACAAAGCAACAGCCTATGCTTTTGATCATATTCTAGTTAAAACTGTCAAGAAAACCAGTCAGGGACTCGCTGTAACACTTCATAATCCAACCGCTTATGATGCAAATGTGAGCATACTGGCGGAGGATGCCGCTGAAGCAGCTCGACCTTTAGGTGAGAATGCTTTTTGGGACTGGAATAAAAAGGTCAATATTAAAGCCGGCGATACAATTGTAGTTGCGCTATAGTGCGGATGCAAAAGGTATACTATGTTAAAATCTAAAACAAATGAAATTTTTAAAAACTAGCTTGTTATTTCTTGGGTTGACAGCTTTGTCAACAATGGGGTATAGCCAAACAACATTAAAAACCAATTATTTTAAGATCGTTATTGACCAAAAAGGTTATATCACGAGCATGCAGAATATTACAAAGAAATCGAACCGGGAATTTAGCCCGGCAGATAAACCTTCTCCTTTGATGGTTCTGTATAATGCAAAGAAAAGGGTATACAGCTATCCAGAACAAGCAAATTATTCCGCTACGGATAAAATCATGACCTTGCGCTATCCCAACGGTTCTACAGCACGCATCAGTATCTTGCCGCAGGCAAAGTACTTTAAGATGAAGCTCCTTTCACTGACAAATTCGAAGGAAATTGAAGCCATACAGTGGGGTTCGTATCATACAAACATCACGAATTTATTGGGTGAGATCATTGGTGTGAGCCGTGATACAAGTGAAGCTGTCAATTATGCAATAGGCATGCTGGCGTTAAACGACAATACGTTGGGCGGTACCGCAGATATTCAAGGTGACGCGGCTCCTTTCCAATATATTATCCACTCACCAGATGCGTCACGTTTTCCCTTACCAAATGATCTGCATGAAGGACAGGTTTTCACATTGGGGGGCAACGGTATCAGCGATGTCGCTTTTTATGCGCACAAAGAACCCTACTACAGGATTATGTATGGGAATGCAGCTGAGGTCGATAAAAATGGACGAATTTCAATTACTTATCAATCTCGGGATCGCAGAAGCCCGCGGGAAGTTTATTATTCGTTAATTCCCAATATGCCTTCTAATAAACCCAACCATCTGCAGGTTCAACCCTTACCTGGAGTTGACTACATCGGCTCTTCCATTGCATTTTGGGGTAGCCCAGATAGTACGGCCTTGCTAGATGTGGTACAGGATATTGTCCTGAAAGAAGGTTTACCACATCCAACCGTTAATGGAAAATGGATTAAAGATCCAGCGGCTTTTGTACCGGATGTGCTGACAGAAGGAAATCTATACGACAATATGATCGCTTATGCAGACCGACTTGGATTCAAGGCAATCAGTTTATACGATCAAGGATTTTTACGGCCTGATCGCGGTAATGCGGGTTATATTGACGGTAAAAACTTCGAACGTAAACCCCTGAAGTTCTCCGATGGGAAAGCGCTTTCTCATAAGGAATATGCGGCGTTGGCAGCCAAGCACAATTTGGTTATTGGTCGTACACCGATCACAAATGCCTTGGCTCCGGGTACAAAAGATGCGAGTCCCGTTCCGAGTGACAGTATTTGGTATCAGCAAAAACGTTTGCTAGCTAAGGCAATCAATTCAACGGATACACTAATTTATGTTGATGACCCGACGCATTTGGAGGAAATCGGCAGCTGGGAAGGGCACGTCAAGAGTTTAAATATAATTAAAATTGGTAAGGAACTGATTCATTATCTCGGGGTGAGTGATACGAAGCCGTATCGTCTGCTGAATGTAAAACGTGGTTACTGGGATAGCAAGGCGACAGCTCATCAGGCTTTAGATACACTCTATAAATTGCAGGTAACCATCAACTACGGTTATGATGGCTTAATTCCGAATATGCAGTTGCAGGATGAAATTGCGGCTTACTATGCCGATGTCTGTGCCATAAATGGTTTGGGATATTACGATTTTGATGGACAGGAATTCTTGTTTAACAATGGGCATGGCTATTATTCGGCAAAACGTTTTTTCCGTAAAATGTTTGATCGGGCGAAACAGCATAGGCTAGCTGACATTCGTTTTACAGGTGCAACTTTGTCTGAAGGCTCATGGCATTACCAAAGTATATGGAATGTAGGTGGCGGTAAAAATCTATATGATGCCGAGACACGGGAGTGGGGTAGCGCAACAAGTCAAGGGAAAGATTTAAGAGATGTCTGTCAGGCCAATTTCTTCCCCGTAGGAATGGGCGGAAATTTTCCGATTACCGAAAAGTCCACTGTAGAAGAGTACGAACATATCCAGGCAATGTCCGTAGGTACCGGATCGACCTATAGCCTAAAGCTGAATCAAAAACAGGTAGAGAGCTGTCCACAGAAAGACGCTATTTTCAAGGTGATTCGTACCTGGGAAAATGCCCGTGCAGCGAGTGCTTTCCCAAGCTGGGTGAAAAAACAATTGGTTGATCCTACACAAAGCTTCAGACTGGAGGAATTGGATAAAGATCGCTGGAATTTGTATCGTTTAAATAAAGATGGCTCGGATAAGAAACTCTTAACAACATTGAGAAGAGCTAAAGGATATTAAGCTTAAATAGCACTAAACTGAATAAAATGAAAGTGACCTCTTTCTTAACATGTGTTTTCCTTTTAGGGACAATGACTCTGTCAGCACAAACCAAAGCAAAGCCAACAGAATATCATGTTGCTGTGGTGGGAGATGATGGGCAGACCGGTACGCAGACGAGACCACTGCGTACCATTATGGCGGCGGCTAAGCTTGCGATGCCGGGTGATATCATTATCGTTCACAAGGGGGTATACCGCGAAAGTATCATTCCACCGCGCGGTGGCCTCTCGGCACAACAGCCCATTACCTATCGCGCCGCAAAAGGTGAAAAGGTCGTTATCAAAGGGTCGGAAGAAGTAAAGGGCTGGAAGCTATTGCATGACGATATTTGGCAGTTGGAGCTGCCTAATTCTTTCTTTGGTACCTTCAATCCCTATGCGGAGGAAATTCGTGGCGACTGGTTTTGGCCGACACCCAAAGAACGGAAATATCACCGTGGTGCTGTCTATCTCCATGGTCATTGGCTGATGGAAGCATCTTCCAAGGAGCAGTTATTGGCCGATCATTCCCAAAAAGGAGGATGGTGGGCTTCGGTTGATGGCGAAAAGACGTCTATATGGGCGCGGTTCCCACAGGTTGATCCGAATCAGGAACAGGTAGAAATCAATGTACGGCCTCGGGTCTTCTATCCCGATCGCCCATTTGTCAATTATATCACTGTGGATGGATTTGTGATGGAACAGGCGGCGACCAATTGGGCACCCCCAACGGCCGAACAGGAAGGACTTCTGGGAACACATTGGAGTAAGGGATGGCGTATTGTCAACAATACCATACAGTACTCGAAATGTGTGGGGATAGCCTTAGGGAAATACGGGGATGCATTCGACAATAAGGATACCGAATCAGCTGAAGGTTACGTTGGGACCATAAAACGAGCCTTGGCTTTTGGTTGGAATAAAGATAGTGTAGGTGGTCATTATGTAGGGAATAATAAGATAGCCTATTGTGAACAGGCAGGAATTGTGGGGAGTATGGGCTGCTCTTTTAGTACGATCGAAAAAAATACAATTCATGATATACACATCGAACGTTTGTTTACGGGAGCAGAGATGGCAGGAATTAAGTTTCATGGCGCTGTTGATGTCAGTATCAGAAATAACCGTATCTTTCGTACAGACAAAGGAATCTGGCTGGACTGGATGGCCCAAGGTGCACAAATTATGAACAATTTGCTTTATCAGAATGATCTTGATGTATTCCTGGAAGTAACACATGGACCCGCATTAGTAACCAATAATATCATGCTTTCCAAAAAGAGTCTGTTAATGAACGCACAAGGGGCTGCTTTTGCTCATAATCTCTTTGCAGGAAAAATAGATGTAGTTGCTTATGATAGTCGATTGACGCCGTATCTGAAACCTCATGCGACTGGAATTGCTGCATTAAAGGATAATCCCGGTGGTGACGTACAGTTTGTCAACAATATTTTTGTGAAAGGAGCTGATATCAGTGACTATAGTAATGCCTATCTACCCGTATTGCTCAATGGAAATGTTTACCTAAAAGGCAGTGTAGGAATTTCAACCTATAAAAACAATGCGCGCATGGGCGAAGTGCATGCTGATGCCGAGCAACGCATGAAAGCATATACCAGTAAAGGTGCGGTTGAAAAAAATGCATTGATCGATACCAATGAAGTTACTGCTGCCAATCTAGTCGAAAAACAGGGGCGGGTCTATTTGGATTTCCCATTCCGGACAAAATGGCTGCAGCAAAAGAGGGTTTTGGTCACTTCAAGATCATTGCAGCCTACTGTGATCTCAAACTTACCATTTGATGATCGTAATGGACAGCATTTGCAGATTGACCGGGACTTTTTCGGTAAACCCCGAAAACACACAAATCCAACTCCAGGTCCATTTGAATACACTGGGAAGAAGGAAGAAAAAATAACATTGATTTATGAATAGAGATCTAATAATAAAATTAAAATCGGGGATGCTGTTGAGCATCCTTTTTTGCGTTTTGTCTGGATATGGACAAGAACAGTTGGATAGTGCAACGGTTGCGAAATTAACACCTGCTTTCCTGCATATCAATGGCAATAAACCAACGATTGGCATTCCGGAGATCGAGGGCTATAAAGTCAATTTAATCGGTTCAGATAATAAAGTAATAATCGATCTGAAAGGAAACATTTCGTCGCCTTTGGTGGATAAGAAAGTGAATTTATTATTCAAGGTTACCAGACTGTCCGATGCAGCCTATGCCGAAATACCGGTGAAAGATATTGATGTCAAGGGACGTTATCAAGGAACGGGTACCGGTGAAGTGCCTTTTGTGATTCCATCGCTCCGGGAGTGGCATGGACAAGAAGGGTATTATACTTTAAATAAAGCGACAGCGATCATTGTATCGGATAAAGATAAGGATGCTAGACAGGTAGCCGAATTGCTTCAAGATGATATTCGTAAGATGTTTGGGCTTCAGTTGATCGTTAAGACAGGAACACCCAAAAAAGGGGATATTTTTATTGCGGCTTCTGGAGCTGAAGAATTGGGTGAAGAAGGTTATGCACTTCATATTGATGATGTCTTTACAATCAAGGCGAAGCATTATAAAGGAAAGGTATTTGCAACGAGAACGTTACTCCAGTTGTTGGACCGCGACCGAACAGCTTTACGCATTCCAAAAGGTGATTCTAGGGATTATCCAACCTATGAGGTTCGGGGATTTGTTATCGATGTGGCCAGAAAGTTTTTTACCATAGATTTCTTGAATGACTATGTGGAGATTCTTTCCTATTATAAATTATCAGATTTCCATATTCATCTTACAGATAATGGTTTTCATAAGTTCTTTAACTTCGATTGGGATAGTACCTACGCGGCCTTTCGTTTAGAAAATGAGCGCTATCCCAACCTTACTTCCAAGGATGGACATTATACCAAAGCGGAATTTATAAACCTCCAAAAGAAAGCATTACGTTACGGTGTTACGATTATCCCTGAGATTGATGTGCCAGCACATTCTTTGGCGATCTCACATGCTATTCCCGAAGTTGGAAGTAAGAAGTTTGGTATGGATCATTTAGATTTAGACAATCCAAAAACTTACGAAGTTGTTAAAAATATTTTCGACGAATATACACAAGGAGCTCAGCCTGTTTTTATTGGAGAGGAAGTGCATGTTGGGACAGATGAGTACGATAAAAAGGAAGCCGAACCCTTTCGTAAGTTTACCGATTTTGTGTTTAAGACTGTTCAGGACAATGGGAAAAAAGTACGTGCTTGGGGCTCGTTAACTCATGCGCAGGGGAAAACACCTGTACGCGTGAAAGATGTTACCTTAAATATGTGGTATAATGGTTACGCGGATCCTTTAGAAATGAAAAAGTTAGGCTATGCTCAGATTAGTACACCAGATGGTTATCTGTACATTGTACCTGCCGCAGGTTACTATTATGACTATTTAAATACCGATTACCTATATAATAATTGGAGCCCAAGAAATATAGGGAAAGTCACTTTTGAAAAAGGTGATCCCATCCTCCGAGGCGGAAGTTTTGCGGTATGGAATGATGTGGTCGGAAATGGGGTGTCACAAAAAGATGTACACAATCGCGTGTTTCCGGGGATTCAGGTTCTTGCCGAGAAAATGTGGACGGCAGAAGACCAGCACCTTAGCCTTTACACCTTTAACCAGAAACGTCAGGATGTTCGGGAGGCACCGGGACTAAATCTAAGAGGGTATTATAAAACAGCATTACCATTATTTGGTTACTTTGATTTTGAGTCCCAATCCAACAATAAAGTCAATAATGAATGGAAAAAAGCAGAAGGTACACATGTTGATTATGTCGCAGGTGTAACAGGTAAAGGATTGCATTTTAACAGCGAGACGAGCGTACTTAAAATGCCGATTGATGAGATCGGTGAACAATATACTGTCTCGTTTTGGATCAAGCCAGAAAAGGAATTGAAGGGAAATCTTTTTGTGTCTAAGAACGCGACAATATCAGCCAATGAACAGGGCTTGGGATTTGATCGAGATGGATATCATTATGATTTCGACTGTAAGCTGCCGGTAGACGAATGGTCCTTTGTTACGGTAATTGCCGATGGGGTAGGTACACAATTTTATTGCAATGGCGAACTGGTTAAAGATATGAAACCCTTTGATGTAGTCAAGCCTTATAAGGATAAAAACGACAAAGAGGTAAAATTCAAGAAAATACAGACCTTAGTATTTCCATTGGCAGAGATCAAACTGAAACATGCCGTGCTCGATGAACTTAAAATATATAATAAAAAGCTATCAGCACAGGAAATCAGAAGTGAATATTGGATGGTGAAAGGAAACGGGAAATGATTTGGAGGACGAGGAACTACCGTAGATGGACTGCTGGTATTCTGATCGGAATAATTTCCTATGGTTTCACGAGCTGCAATAGCATATCAAGTGTACCTAGGTCTAGGACGATTCAAACGACAAAAAGAATGTTGAATCCGATTGCACCACCGGGAGTATATATTGCCGATCCGGAAGTCCGAAAGATGCCCAATGGTAAAATCTATTTATACGGTTCAAAGGATGATCTTGGGAATGCCTATTGTTCGACAGCTTACAATGTCCTTTCTACCGACAATCTGGTGGAATGGAATAACGAACAGACTTCATTTGCTACAGTGGGGATAGGAAAACAAGCTAACTATACCAATCAAATTTTGTATGCACCAGATTGTATAGAACATGATGGGAAATACTATTTGTACTATTGTCTTGCCGGCGGAGGAGAGGATGAGGGAGTTGCGGTTTCGGATAGTCCTTACGGACCTTTTAAAGATGGCCAAATCATGAAAGATATGCGGGGAATTGATCCTTCTGTTTTTGTTGATGATGATGGTCAGGCTTATATCTTTTGGGGACAGGGTTATGCGAAAGGAGCGAAGCTAGGGAAAGATATGAAAGAGATTGTAGGTACGGCAAAGGATAGTTTATTGACTTACGAAACACATAAATTTAACGAAGGAAGTTCAGTAAGAAAACGCAATGGGATTTATTATTATGTTTTTGCAAGCCATGCGAGGCATGGTGAGAGCAACTGCGCTACATTAAGTTATGCTACCTCAACTTCTCCGCTTGGACCTTATACCTATAGAGGGGTCATTATTGATAATTGGGGCAGTGGTAGGAACCTCGTTAATAATCACGGTTGTATAGAAGAAATTAATGGACAGTGGTATGTCTTTTACCATCGTCCAACACATGGAAGTCAGACCATGCGCAAAGCATGTTTGGAGCCGATTTTCTTTGCAAAAGATGGCACGATTGCGGAAGTTGAAATGACGACACAAGGGGCCGGTGGGCTTATTGATCCTACTAGCCGGATGGACGCAGCAAGGGCCTGTTTGATGCAGGGAAATGTAGCTGTTCATGTCCGTCGTCCAGCTAATGACATTCCAGTAGAATTTTTAAAAGGTTTCCGTGATGGTGATTATGCTGTTTGGCGATATTTTGATTTTACCCATAAGGACCTGAAACAATTTACCTGTAAAACCTGGGGAAATACACAAGATGCAAAAATTGAAATTCGCATCGATAGTATCAGCGGTAAATTATTGGGAACGGTAGCTATTGCATCGCAGCAGGGGGAGACACAATATGCAATCCATACCACTGCTGTAGCGAACATAACGGGTACTCATGCAATTTATCTTGTGGTTCGTGGGAAAGAAGATGAAGCCAAACCAAAGGAGTTACTGAATCTTGAATGGTTTGAGTTTAGCCATTAATTGAAGGAGGAAATGAAATAATTTTGTGGGGTTATGTGGTAAAATAGCATCGATCTTTGGTAAGATATTGGTTGTTATTAGACTATAGTCTATGGTTATTTAGCTAGAGAAAAAGAGTTTTATTTTTAGATATAACCATTAGACTATTTTATGAGAAAAAAAGCTAAGTTGGCAATGGAAACCTTACAGGTGGAAGTTCAGCACATGATGTCTACGAATCGAAGTAAGCTTTTGGGCAAGTTCTATGTGGGGGAGAATGATTGGATAGTTCAAGCGATAGTGACCTTTGCCAAGAAATCATATTATGATACTATTTCAGATTATAATGTTTGCATGGAACTAAAATGCGAGCAGTCTGATTGCTCCAAAATAGCCTCTGAAACACAACAATGTATAGAACCTGAATACCATGAAGGCTTAGATCATGAGAATTATACCTCAGCCAATGTAAATGCCAGCAATTTCATAATCTGGCATAGGTATCCGTCGAAAGGTTCTATTTCGTTTTGGGCTAACACAGTAAGTGCAATCAATGATCCGGCTAGTTCCAATACGATCAACTACAGCTATCCAGGCTGTAAATTCTCCATAGACGGCATGATAAAGCATTCCATCTGTTTATTGGAAAATCTAAGGACGACTAGAAGTACGATTGAAATTCTAAACGAAACTGCTTCCCGGCCGTTGGTGTCAATTGTCCTACCTTGTTTTAATGCAGAAAGATTTCTGCCGGATTGCTTGGAAAGCATCTTTTCTCAGACCTATCCCGATTTTGAATTAATTGCTATTGATGACGGATCATCAGATGCAACAAAAGCAATCCTAAAAAAACAAACTGATCAGCGGCTGATTATTGTTTCGAATACATCAAATAGAGGGATCACTAAGAGTTTGAATAGTGGAATAGAGCTTTCAAAAGGAAAATATATTGCACGGATGGATGCCGATGATATCATGCATCCAGATCGTTTGAAAAAACAGGTTTCCTTTTTTGAAAGCGCTTCGGGAGAACATGTTGCCGCTGTGGGATCTGATCATTACGTCATCGATCAAAATGGAAAACTGATTGGATTAAAACAATATTCTTGTATGCCAGATGAAATAGAATTTATTTCTTTATTCGGAAATCCTGTTGCGCACAGCTCTGTCATGTTTCGGAGTGAGGTTATCAAGAATACAAAGTACAGAGACAACTATCCTCTGACTGAGGATTACGCATTGTCGGTAAAACTTTTAAAAACAGAAGATTTTGTCAATATTCCTGAATCTTTGATGTATTGTAGAGCTCATAATAGTAACTTTTCCTCGAAAAATAGTAAGGTTCGAAAAGAGAGCGTTGCCAATTTATTGTCAGATGAGTTAGAGTCGCTGTCTGTCGAGCTAAATACAGATGAACTCAAGCAGTTACTTGCCATTGGTTTTGGAGTGGGAAATATTTATTTTAATGATAAGGAAAAACTAAGTTCGTTGGAACTTCTAATAGCGCATATTGTCAAGACAAAACAAGACACGAAAATAAACAGAACCTATTCGAAGAAATTTTCGAATGCTATAAGGACTTATGTTAAAGAAAACCTTTGTGGACTTTATCGATAAGAGTCCATTCTATGATAAAATCTGATATGAAAAAGATCATACTAGTAACAATCTCCATATTATTTATACCTGTTGTATTGTTTGCCAATGAAATTGTATGGCTATCCCCCAAAGGGAGTGACACAAGTGATGGGACGAAGGCTACACCCTATTACTCGTTGAATAAAGCGATAGAGGGTAGGCTAGAAAGCCGGAGTGAAAATGATACTTTATTCGTCAATGTGTTGGCCGGAAATTATTATATGGACCGACCTTTTGAAATCGAGCAGCCGTCTCGTCGTCCTATTGTTATTCGAGGTTATGATGCTGAAAATAAGCCTCGTTTTATTGGGGGGATAGCGATAAAAGGCTGGCAAAAATATGATGATAAGTTGTATCGGATACGCATACCGGAAGTCGTCCGCTATGGTCTGACTGTAGAGCAACTCTTTGTGAATGGTAAACGCGCTATTTTGGCTCGTACCCCTAATGTTGATTGGTATACGGTGAAAAATTCTGTCGAAACCAATTTTGTAAGAGGAGTACGTTTTGCAAATTATGCCGTACAACGCATTGATTTTAAAAGGGAAGATTGGAATGAAATGAGGCAGTTAAAACCCGCGGATTTTGCAGATTTTAAATTTAGATTCTATCACAAATGGGATGTCACAATAAAGAAGGCTGAATATACAAGTCTGGATTCCGCATTTATTTATATGAGCGGTAAAGGAATGCACCCCTGGAATCCGATACAGGCCGGTAGTCGTTATGTCATGTATGACTACAAGGCAGCATTGGATGCGCCAGGTGAATGGTATTTGGATAGGAATACAGGGTACCTCTATTACATGCCATTGGCTGGGGAGAATATGGACATGGCTGAGACACTGATACCTACGTTGGAACAATTAGTCGTGTTTAAGGGGAAAGAAAATGACCCGATCAAACATATAACATTTGAAAATATTTCTTTTCAAGCGACCAAATACCAAGTACCTCCAATGGGAGAGGATCCCATGCAAGCAGCAGCATTGACCAAAGCCGCATTGTCTTTTGATTTTTCTGAAAATATTTCCTTGATAAACTGTGAAGTGCTCCATACTGGGGCATATGCTGTTTGGTTGGGGCGGGAATGCCATTATAATCGAGTGGAGCACTGTTATCTGACTGATTTAGGGGCGGGAGGAATCAAAATTGGAGAACCCTTTTTCCGGCCGGGCAACCGAAAAGTCAGTAGTTTCAATGTAATTCATAACAACATTATTATGCAGGCAGGTCGTGAACTGCCCTGTGGAATTGGAGTTGCTATTTTTCATAGCAGTGACAATCAGATAACACATAATGAAATCGCCGACTTGTATTATTCTGGGGTCTCAGTCGGTTGGACTTGGGGATATAATGATGATCCAAATAGCTGGACACACCATGTGAACGAAAAAGGCGAACCTGAATTTCATAAAGCGAGGTTAATAAGTCCGGCTGTGAGAAATGTCGTCTCCTACAACCATATTCATCATATTGGTTGGGGGGAACTATCTGATATGGGAGCGGTGTATACGCTTGGAGAGTCTAAAGGGACCAAGATAACACATAATGTCATTCATGATGTTTTGTCCTACGACTATGGGGGATGGGGACTTTACACAGATGAAGGTTCGACAGGCGTAGAAATGAGCAATAACCTGGTCTATCGATGTAAAAGTGGCGGTTTTCATCAACACTACGGCCGAGAAAATAAGATTGAAAATAATATTTTTGCTTTTGGCCATTATTATCAAGCGCAGTATACGCGTGCGGAACCACATCAGTCTTTTAGTTTTAAACACAATATAATTCTGCAAGACAGGGGGGAGACCTTGGCCGGAGCTTGGGAAAAAGGATCTTTGGACATTGATTCAAATCTGTATTGGCATCTCAATGGGGTACCTCAGTTTGTTGGTAAATACACATTTCAGGATTGGAAAAAATTAAAAGAGCCACATTCCATATGTGCTGATCCACTTTTTAAAAATCCGCTTTCTGCCGATTTTTCATTTTCATCTAAAAAAGCTATCCGCAAGATTGCATTCAAACCGTTTGACTATACAAAAGCGGGTATTTACGGCGATTCTGCTTGGCTAATGAAAGGACGATTGAGCGATGAGACGCTCGATGAGTTTAAGAAAAGGGTAGCTTTAAGGTCTAATAAATAAGTTATAGCTAAGCTTCATTATTTGTTCGGACCATGCTCGTCATAAATTCGTCTCATGTTCGCCCCATTTTCGCAAAAGCTCTTCATTTTCTTTATAGATTCCCTACCTATCGTAAGGGAATGAGTAGGGAATCTGTAGGCGCACGGTGGGCAAAAGCTGAAAGGAGGACGAATCGCTTATGAGCTTGTCTCGAAGAATTGGCAACGATGTCATTTATAGAAGTAGGGTTTGGATAAGTTAGCATCAATAGTCAATATAGCACAAGATCAGCTGTTTTTTATGTCGATATTTATTATCTTGTTCCAGTTTTACAGCCTATGGCAAACTTTTGGTCGAACAGAATCAATTGCTTAATCGCTTTTTAATTTAGCGAATGTAAGGGAATTAGCGATTTTCTGTTTTTTTTTAAATAAAAATGCAACCGGTTGTTTTAATCAGATTACGCAGGTTGAATAATATAAACCACTTTTATGATATACCGTATTCAATTCAGTGTTGTTTTATTTTTCGTGATTTTTAATTGCTATGCGCAGTCTAACTATATCAATCCGTTTATCGGCGCGGTCACAAGTGGTGAAAAAGCGGAAACGGGGGGACATGGCTTTGGTAAAACTTTTCCGGGGGCGGCGACTCCATTTGGCCTAACACAGGTTAGTCCTAACACGATTACTGGGGGAGACAATGGTTCTGGATACAACTACGAACATACCTCCATCGAGGGATTTGCTTTTACGCAAATGAGCGGTATAGGCTGGTACGGTGATTTAGGTAATTTTTTGGTGATGCCAACAACGGGAGAACTGAAAACTTCCGCGGGTAGCCTCGAACATCCAGAAAATGGCTACCGTTCCCGTTTCGCTAAAAAAGATGAAAGAGCCCGTGCAGGTTACTATGAGGTACTGCTTTCAGATTATAATATAAAGGCCGAAATGACTGCTGTACCACATAGTGGAATGCTCCGGTTTACTTTTCCTAAGCACCAAAAGTCACGGATTCAGATTGACTTAGCTCGGCGTGTAGGCGGGACATCTACGGAACAATATGTGAAAGTAGTGGACAACCATACCATTCAAGGATGGATGAAGTGCACACCCGAAGGTGGCGGTTGGGGAAATGGGGATGGAAAGGCAAATTATACCGTCTATTTTTATGCCCAATTTAGTAAGCCTTTTATTGAAACAGGGGTATGGAGTTGTGCCATTCCAGAAGGGCAAAAACGTAAATTACAGGATGTCACAAGTGCAAGCTACCAAGACATGGTGGCCAAATCTGTCGTTACCAAAAATATCGGTATCATGGAAGGGAAGCACTTAGGTTTTTATACCGAATTCCCCACGCAGGCAAATGAACAGGTATTGATGAAAGCCGGAATTTCATTTGTCAGTATGGAGGGGGCAAAAAATAATCTTCAAACAGAAATCAAAGATTGGAACTTTAATAATGTATTGCAGCAAACGCAGAAACGATGGGATGATGCTTTGGGAAAAATAGGTGTCCTTGGTGGGACAGAGGATGAGAAGACCATTTTTTACACGGCTCTGTACCATTCGATGATCGATCCGCGAGATTTCTCGGATGTAGATGGAAAATATGTTGGCGGTGACGAGCATATTCATCAAACGAAAGATTTTACCAAAAGAACGGTATTTAGCGGCTGGGATGTTTTTCGAAGTCAGTTTCCATTGCAAACGATTATTAATCCGACTATCGTAAACGATATGATCAATTCTTTGGTCACATTGGCAGAAGAAAGTAAACACGATTATTTGGAACGTTGGGAATTTTTGAACGCTTACAGTGGCTGTATGATCGGAAACCCTGCTGTATCGGTTATTACCGACGCTTATAGGAAAGGGATAGCCAACTTTGATGTAGAAAAGGCTTATAAATATGCGCGGCAAACGGTTGAAAAATTTGGAAATGGTGAAAAGGGAACTACCGGTGGAATTTCGACGACATTGGAATATGCTTATACAGAATGGTGTCTGTCGCAATTGGCGGCACGATTAAATAAAACGGCCGATGAGCATTTATATGCACGTCGTGCGCAAAGCTACAGAAACCTATTTGATCCAACAGTTGGCTGGTTTCGACCGAAAGAAAAAGATGGTACATGGAGTAAATGGCCAGAGACGGGGCGCTTAACTCAAAATTACGGCTGTGTTGAGAGCAACCCTTATCAGCAAGGATGGTTTGTCCCTCATGATGTGGATGGGCTTGTAGGCCTTTTGGGTGGAAAAGAAAAAGCCATCGCGGATCTTAATAATTTTTTTGAACTTGCTCCACAAGACATGATGTGGAATAATTATTACAACCATGCCAATGAACCAGTACATCATGTACCATTTTTATATAATCGGGTAGGAGCTCCCTGGCTTACGCAAAAATGGACGCGCGAAATTTGTTCGCGTGCGTACCACAATTCAGTTTATGGTTTAATCGGTAATGAAGATGTGGGGCAGATGTCCGCATGGTATGTTTTGGCAGCCTCTGGCATACATCCCGTTTGTCCGGGCGACACACGCTACGAAATCACAAGCCCCGTATTTAATACAGTCACCTTTAAACTTGATCCCAACTATCATTCTGGGACACAGTTTGTAATCAAAACAGAAAATAATTCGCCTGAAAATTGCTACATCCAAAAAGCTGAACTTAATGGCGTCCCTTATAACAACTGTTTTATAGACCACCGTGAAATCATGCGAGGCGGGACCTTGGTACTGTTTATGGGAAGTGAACCTAATAAACAATGGGGGCTTGGTAGAGCTTTTGGAACACAATAAATACTAGGGCGATGTGGGGTGTTAATCGTCTTATTGTATAAAATGACTAAAGATTTTATTTTATGATAAAAAAACTGAAAACTTCTATTGTGGCGGTTCTATTGGCTGGCACTGTAATCGGGCAGCAAGCTCCAGCGCCATTTTTACCTATTCCAAATCCCGCACAATTGCGATGGCACAAAGCCGAATATATTATGTTTGTTCATTTCGGCATGAAGACATTTTATCCGAGTGACAACCATATGGGGACTGGAGATGAAGATCCAAACCGTTTTAATCCGGTACAATTCAATACAGACCAATGGGCTAAAGTGGCTAAAGAAGGCGGTTTTAAAGG
This sequence comes from Sphingobacterium sp. Ag1, assembly GCF_000988325.1. NCBI lineage: Bacteria > Pseudomonadati > Bacteroidota > Sphingobacteriia > Sphingobacteriales > Sphingobacteriaceae > Sphingobacterium > Sphingobacterium sp. Ag1. The sequence goes on from NZ_LBGU01000043.1 coordinate 626,942, forward strand.
GATGGTGCTAACGACAAAACACCACGATGGGTTTGCAAATTGGCAGACGTCGACCACAGACCATGGGGTTGCTTCTTCGGCTTGGCAGAAAGGAAAGGGAGATGTTGTGCGTGATCTGGCTAATTCCTGCCGAAAGAATAACCTCTATTTTGGATTATATGTCTCTATTATCGATCATCATTTTAACAAATATGGCTCGCCAAAACATCAATCCTATGGTGATTATTATTATGACCAAATTGAGGAGTTAAGTACCAAGTATGGCCCAATTGATGAATATTGGTTCGATGGATTTAATGCAGATAACCTAAAAATGGATTATCCTAAAATTGGACGAATGATCGTGGCGAAACAGCCCCATGCAGTGGTCTATGATTCTGGTGTTTTGGTCAAAACTATTCCGGATCGCTGTATCGCATGGCCAGGAAATCATGGTGGAATCAAGCCAGATCAAAATTACCGCCAATTAATCGACGGTGTGATGCGCTGGTATCCGAATGAGGCTTCCATTATCCTGCAGGGAAACTGGTTTCATATTGGTCAACCTGCCGTGAGTCTAGAAAAGATGAAAGAGTATTATTTGACTTCTGTTGGTTACGGTTCGACTCCATTAATGAATGTTTCTCCCAATGCACGGGGATTAATGGATGAAGAAACAGAGAAAACCCTGATCGCGTTTAAATCCTGGGTGGATCAATTGCACAATAGCAATCCTGCATTCAAAAAAAGGGCAACAGACGACGGCCATCGTGGCAATTCGAAAAAGTATGGTGCTTCGCAGGTGAATGATGGAAATTATGACAGTTATTTCGCAACAGATGATGGCGATGATAAAGCAAGTATAACGATCGACTTAGGTAAGAAAACAAAAATTGATGGTTTTATCTTGCAAGAATACATTCCACTTGGTCAACGGGTGGATGATTACAGTATTGAATGTCGTGTTGATGGGAAATGGGTTGAAGTTTTTCAAGGAAAGAAAATTGGGTATAAGCGTATTATATTGGCAGGAGGGGCTTCGGCAAAGGACATTAAATTTCCAGTATCAGATGCGGTTCGACTGCATGTCAATAAAAGTTTGGCTTGCCCGTTAATCAATAATTTTCAAGTGATTGCTTTGGGAGGAGTCTAGTATTTTGTTTAGATTTATGTACTGTAAACATGATGTAAATCTAAACAGAATTGATAACCAATCGCTTAGATCAAACCCAGACGAATGAAATATGTTAGATTGCTTGCCTGCATAACCTCCGTGTTTTATGCCGTGATAGCTCAACACGTAGTCGCTCAGCAGACTACTACTCTTCCTGCAACAATTGAACAAGGAAATCAAGATCGTGAATATTGGACAGGACTACTTTACAAAATTGTATCTCCGGTGATCCATAACCTCGCTTCGGGAACACTGAAAAAGAATATGCCGCTGGAAAAGGCTCCAGGGTATATGTTAAAGGCTGAGCAGGTTACCTACCTGGAAGCTGTGGGGCGTACCATGGCCGGTGTTGCGCCTTGGTTGTCGCTTCCTGATGACAATACGCAAGAGGGGAAACAGCGTAAAGAATTGCGTTTGGCATTGCTAAAAGGAATTGCCAATGCCGTGAATCCAACGAATCCCGATTGCTTGGATTTCAGCAAGGAGCAACAACCCATTGTCGATGCGGCATTTATGGCAGAAGGCTTTTTAAGAGCGCCTCAAGCACTTTGGGAACCTTTGGACGCAACTACAAAATCAAGGATTATCCATAATTTTAAAAGTCTGCGCAATCGCGCCGCCTACTATAACAATTGGTTGTTATTTTCGGCATTGACAGAAGCCTTTTTGTTACGGATAGGTGAAGATGCTGATCCCATGCGTATCGATATAGCACTGAAGAAAATGGAGGAGTGGTATCTGGGCGATGGCTGGTACAGTGATGGACCTCATTTTGCCATGGATTATTATAATAGCTTTGTCATTCAGCCGATGCTGGTCGATATCTATCGTACGCTCATGGATGTAAAGAAGACGGGTAGCAAGGAATATGATGTAGTGCTAAAACGTATGCAACGCTATGCCACTTTTCAGGAACGGATGATTGGTGCCGATGGAAGTTTTCCGCCATTTGGTCGTTCGATAACTTATCGAACGGGTGCTTTCCAGGCTTTGGCACAGGTGGCGCTTATGGGTAGGTATCCGGAAGGACTGTCTCCGGGACAGATTAGAAGCGCGATGACGGCTATGCATCGTCGAATGTTCGATTCCTGTTCAAACTTTGATCCAAATGGATGGTTATTGCTGGGATTCTGCGGCGCACAGCCGGAAGTTGCGGATACCTATACTTCGACTGGAAGTTTATATATGACTACCCTCAGTTTTTTACCTTTGGGATTGCCGGCAAATGATCCATTCTGGACAAGTAAATTGGAAGACTGGACAACAAAGAAAGCTTGGCGAGGTGAGGCGTTTAAAAAAGATTATAAAGTTGGTTATTAAGATAAGTCGAATTACCTGCTATTCCTTCGAGAAAGCTTGCCTAATGATTTTCTTACAATTGTTCTAGGGAACGGTGGGAGTGAGTCGTCTTTTAACTAAAGCATTATCATGAAATCGCCAAATCTTAAGCTCGTTTTTTTAACCTGTTTCCTTGGTTTTAGTTTTTACGCGCCAGGTCAGGCTCAGCAAAACGCTGTACAACAAGGACTATTGCAAAAAAGTAAAGCTGTTGTATCGCAATATGTAGCCAATTTCGATCGACCAGCAGTACGGATACCATCCCAAGTTGCCGTGGATGCCCCATTGTTGGGTAATGGCAGTACTGGAGTGGCAATTGCAGGTACGCCCGATAAGCAGACCTATTACCTGGCAAGAAATGATTTTTGGCGGTTAAAATCTGGATTTAACGAATCTTACCCTGCTGTATTGGGTAAGGTAGAAGTTGCCGTTCCAATGTTAAAGAAGGCGAGTTATGAGGTTAATGTGGATCTTTATACAGCAATTGCAACATCAACCTTTCAGGCAGGAGATACGTTGCTGGAGATCAGATCCTTTGTTTCAACGAAAGATGACTGTTTGATTTTACGGCTTAAAAATAAGGGAAAACAACAAATCAAGGGGCAGATAAATTTGCTTCTCCCTGCCGAAGACCAATTTAAAAACAATCCACCAGCTGAGTCACTTTTCCCTGCTGTCACTCAGCAGGAGACGAGAGGAAATGGAACAAAATTGATCTGCAGGGGCTTTGAGGAGCTGGTCGATATTCCGACAAAGGCTGCAGCTGCTGGAAAAATAATCACACAGCAGCAACCTGCTTTCAACTTACATGCAGGCGAGTCGCTAACCTATGTATGTGCCTTGTCTTCCAATTTCAAAAGTAAGAATTGTGTGGAAAAGGTGCTTAAGACCCTGGATGGTTTAGATCAAAAAAATGTAAAGCAGCTCGAACGCGAACATAAAAAGTGGTGGGCAGATTTTTGGTCCGAGTCTTATGTTGAAATTCCTGATAAAGTGATCGAAAAACAGTATTACCTGTCTCACTATGTGATGGGATCCTGTAGCCGCGATCCACAATTTGCCCCGCCCATCTTTGGAACCTGGATTACCCGCGAGATTCCCAATTGGAATGGTGATTACCATTTGAATTATAACTATATGGCCCCTTACTATGGACTTTATTCTTCCAACCATCTTGGTACTGCTGGTTCGTATGAGCAACCGCTGCTCGACTTTATGGAACGGGGTAAGTTCTACTCAAAAGAAATAACCGGGATTTCGGATGGATTGCTATATCCGGTGGGAATAGGTCCGAAAGGGATGGAAACAACTCGTCAGAATGCAATCATGGAAAGCGTATTCGGTGGATATATCCAAGGGGGACAGGTAGAGCATAAAGGCTTATTCTTTGGTCAGAAAAGCAATGTGTCCTATGGTAACCAATATGGCTACAGCGTTTTATACGACTTACGATCGTAAGTATGCGGAAAGAATATATCCTTATGTGCGTGGTGCAGCTGTGTTTTGGAGCAACTATGTAAAGAAAGATGAAAATGGTCGTTATGTGATTTTTAACGATGCAATTCACGAAGGAACAGTGGGGGATAGCAATCCAATTCTAAGCCTTGGACTGGTAAGGCAAACACTGCAGCTGGCTACCGATCTGAGTGCCTATTTGGATTTGGACCGCCAGCTGGCGGCGAATTGGATGCGGGTCAGGGAGAATCTTGCTACTTTTCCGGTTCAGGAAAGAGATGGTCAACCTGTATTTCGTTATACAGAAAAGGGCCCAGCATGGTGGAATGATAATACATTGGGCATACAGCATATTTTTCCGTCCATGCAGATTGATCTGGAAAGTGATCCGCGTTGGATTACCATTGCGCGTAATACGATCGAAAAAATGGAGCGTTGGACAGATAACAATGGTACTAATAGTTTTTTCCCCGCGGCAGTTCGGGTGGGTTACAGTGCTGATAGTATATTGTATCATTTGCATCGATATAGTCAACATACTTATCCCAATGGGTTGCAACTGAACAACCCGCATGGTATAGAAAATTGTAGTACTGTGCCGACAACCATTAATCAGATGTTATGTGGCGTCCATCAGCAGGTGCTAAAATTATTTCCTGTATGGCCCAAACAACAGCATGGGCAATTTGGCAACCTACGTGTGGACGGCGCCTTCCTTGTGTCATCAAAACTTGAAAATGGAGTTGTCGCCTACGTCGAGATCTTAAGTGAGCAAGGGCGGAACTTGATTCTTGACAACCCTTGGCCCGGACGTAAAATTTCTTGGCGCAAAAACGGAAAAATAATGCAGCCTTTGGAGGGCGATCGCTTACGTATAGCAACGAAAAAAGGAGATCGTATTCACTTGATAGTTGCGGTCTAGATATGCAGAGGGGAACTGTTGCTGTTTGAGAAATTAGAAAGGTATACCTGAGAAAATAAAACTATAAAAATGAAATTTAACCGTTGTTTTTTGAGACTGAATGTCCTTTTTTTGTTGCTTATTGCTGGGGGAAAGCAAGCGACAATGGCACAAAGCAAAAGTTACGCTTTTCTTGATGTAAAAAAAAGTCGCGAGGAACGTATTCAGGATCTGATTGCGCGAATGAGCCTATCGGAAAAAGTGCAGATGATGAAGCACGAGTTTAAGGGCATTCCACGGTTGGGCATTCCGGCATACGATTGGTGGAATGAAGCGCTGCATGGTGTTGCACGGACAGAAGAAAAAGTAACTGTATATCCGCAGGCTATAGGCATGGCAGCTACTTTCAACACGGCTGCAGTCAAACAGATGGGGGATTATACGGCGACAGAAGGTCGCGCATTATTCAATGAAGATCTCAAAGCTGGAAAAACAGGTAAACGCTATCGCGGACTGACCTATTGGACTCCAAATATCAATATTTTTCGTGATCCACGCTGGGGGAGGGGCCAGGAGACTTATGGTGAAGATCCTTATTTGACAGGGCAGATCGGAACGGCTATCGTGCGCGGATTGGAAGGTGATAATCCGCAGTATTTGAAAGCGGTTGCGGCAGCTAAGCATTATGCTGTGCATAGCGGTCCCGAACATAATCGACATTCTTTTAATGCAGAAGTCTCCGCTTATGATCTTTGGGATACTTATCTTCCTGCATTTCGGCAGTTGGTAATGAAAGCAAAAGTACACGGAATCATGTGTGCTTATAATCGATTAGACGGAATGCCCTGCTGTGGCAATAATGTGTTGCTTAATACTATTTTACGCCATCAGTGGGGCTTTAAAGGTTATGTAACTTCGGACTGTGGCGGTATCAATGATTTTGCAAGTGGACATAAGACACATCCGGATAATACAGCGGCTGTCAGTGCGGCGGTTTTGGCCGGAACAGATCTCGAATGTGGTAATCTCTATCAATTGTTAGAACAGGGGGTAAAACAAGGCGCATTATCCGAAAAGGATATTGATGTTTCACTAGCCCGACTTCTGCAGATCTGGTTTCAATTGGGGATGTTCGATCCACAAGCACTGGTACCTTATGCAAAGATTGGTCGCGAAGTTATCGAAAGTAAATCGCATAAGGCACATGCATATAAAATGGCGCAGGAGTCGATGGTGCTCTTGAAAAATGAGCATAACTTGTTACCTCTTAATCCCAATAAAATAAAAAGAATTGCTTTGATTGGCCCTAATGCCGATAATGGACATGCGCAGTTAGCAAATTATTTTGGTACACCTTCGGAAATTGTTACACCACTGAGCAGCTTACAAAAGCGTTATGGAAAGCAAATCGCGATAGACTATCTTCCGGGAACCGAAATTATGAAAAAAATTGATGGTGGTCCTTCATTTGAAGAAATTGTTAAAAAGGTTGCAGCGGCAGATGTTATTGTTTTCGTTGGTGGTATAACTGCAGACTACGAAGGTGAAGCTGGCGATGCTGGTGCAGCGGGGTATGGTGCTTTTGTGAATGGCGACCGATCGACGATGGCTTCTCCTGAAGTGCAGACGGCACTTTTAAAAGAACTGAAAAAAACAGGGAAACCACTTGTATTGGTCAATATGTCGGGATCAGTGATGAGCTTCGATTGGGAATCACAGCATGTAGATGCCCTATTGCAGGCATGGTACGGCGGGCAGGCAGCCGGAGATGCTATTACGGATGTGCTGTTTGGTCGTTATAATCCTGCCGGACGTATGCCTTTGACAACATATAAACGTGATGCGGACTTACCTGATTTTGAGGATTACTCCATGGCAAACCGGACTTATCGTTATTTTACAGGTGAGGTCCGTTATCCATTTGGTTATGGACTGAGCTATACGAACTTTGAATATAAGCAATTACAGACGCCTAGAATCGTCGAAACAGGAACTGATGTTCAGGTCACCGTACAAGTTACAAATAGCGGCGAGCGTGACGGTGATGAGGTTGTTCAATTATATGTTGTTCATCCGAAAGAAGGAAACTATAAAGTACCTAATTGTGCTTTAAAGGGCTTTCAGCGCGTATTTTTCAAAAAGGGGCATTCGCAGAAAATAACGTTCACTCTGACACCAGAAGATTTGGCTCTGGTGAGCGAAAAAGGCGAGTTGATACAAAAAGGTGGCGCTGTCAAAATATATGTTGGTGGCGGTCAGCCGGGAAAATCTGTAGGCGTCGAGACCGAAATTACAATGCAAGGAACCGCGTATCGACCCTATTAAGGCAAAAAAAGAAGTAGGTTTGTATAGACCTTACTGTAAAATAATCAACGAATAAACAAAAATAAATGAAAGTAATTTTCGGAATGATCCTCGCGATGTTATCCTTTTCCTTATTTGGACAACAGCAGGAAATAACACGCATGGGAAACGCGCGTGTGGAGCTTTTTGATCGGGACTGGAAGTTTTCCCGCTTTGGTTTGCAGGCTGATGGTAATCAATTGGCTGAACCTAATGATTTGTATAAGAGCGAGTGCAATGATGATACTTGGCGTAGCTTGGATCTACCGCATGATTGGGCTATTGAGGGACCATTCCGTATTGAATTGGCCAGTGAATCCGGAAAGCTGCCCTATAAAGGAATAGGTTGGTATAGGAAACATTTTAAAGTCGAGAACCTTCAAGCCGGAGAGCGTGTTTATCTGGATTTTGATGGAGCCATGGCGAATGCTAAAATATGGTTAAATGGCCGTTATGTAGGAACTTGGCCTTATGGTTATAGTTCCTTTCGTATGGATTTAACGCCCTATCTAAAAAAAGATGGTGAGAACGTTTTGGCAGTACGTTTGGATACGGAAAATTGGGAATCAAGATGGTATAGCGGAGCAGGAATCTATCGCCATGTATGGATGGTACGTACTTCCGCTGTGCATGTGGCACATTGGGGAACCTCAATCACCACACCTGTTGTTAAGGATCAATATGCAACGGTCAAGAATGAAGTAACATTGGATAACTTCCGTTTTTTTCCAGTACATGCTGAGGTCAAGGCGACTTATTTCGAGTTGGATGCTCAAGATAAACCTGGAAAACAGGTGGCCACCGCCAGTGGATCTGTAGACCTTCATGCCAATGCAAGTGGCAAACTGAATCTTGAAACACGTATCAATCAGCCGAAACGTTGGGATATTCTATCACCAAATCGTTATGTAGAAAAGATTGAGGTAATCGTCGACGGTCAACTTTGTGATACCTATTATAGTCCTTTTGGGGTGCGGACAATCGCATTTACAGCAAATGAAGGCTTCAAGTTAAACGGCCGTCGTGTAGACATAAAAGGAGTATGTAACCATCATGATTTGGGATCATTGGGGGCTGCCTTCAATAAAAGTGCGTTGGAGCGTCAGCTCAACATGTTACAGGCCATGGGTATGAATTCCCTGCGCACATCTCATAATCCACCAGCACCAGAATTATTGGAACTGGCTGATAAAATGGGGATTTTGATTTGGGACGAAGCTTTTGACGCTTGGCGTACAGGTAAGCGCGCAAAAGATTATAATAAATTATACGATGAGTGGCATGAGCGCGATCTATTGGCCATGGTACATCGCGACCGGAACCATCCTTCGGTATTTATATGGTCCATTGGTAATGAGGTGCTTGAACAGCAGGATGTCAACATGACTCGGCATTTGGCCGATATTATTCGTCGGGCAGATCCAACACGACCAGTTTCCAATGGTTATAATGACCCGGATGGCGGCCGTGAATCGGGCGCTGCAACCGCTTTGGATATCATGGGTGTGAATTACTTCTTTAGTCAACAGGGGCGTTGGGATAAAGATGCGCGGTATCAGCAAATGCCGACTTTGGGCAGTGAAACTTCTTCCTGTGTTTCTTCCCGCGGAGAATATTTTTTTGGAACCGATTACGATGGCTGGCAGGTCACTTCCTACGATCGTGCCGCTCCAGGCTGGGGCTGTTCACCGGATACACAGTTCCGGATATTGGCGCAGTATCCAAACTTGTTGGGAGAGTATGTTTGGACAGGTTTTGATTATTTGGGCGAACCGACACCTTATAACTCGGCGGAAACCAATTTGTTGAATTTTAGAACGGATCCCCCAAAACGTGCTGAATTGGAAGCTGCATTGGAAGAATTGAAAAAGAAAAATCCACCTTCGAGGAGTAGCTATTTCGGTATTATAGACCTTGCAGGTTTTCCAAAAGATCGGTTTTACTTATATCAATCTCATTGGCGACCAGACTTGCCAGTGACGCATATCCTGCCACATTGGACTTGGACAAGCAGAAAAGGGGAGATTACACCGGTGCATGTGTATACCTCTGGCACAGAAGCAGAACTTTTTGTCAATGGAAAAAGTCAAGGACGTAAGAAGAAGATTGCAGGACAGGATTTCCGATTGCAATGGGATAGCGTGCGTTACGAACCGGGAACGGTTAAGGTAATTGCTTATAAAGACGGTAAGGAATGGTCCAAAGCAGAAATCCAAACCGCTGGAAAAGCTGAAAAGCTCCAGATGGAAGCAGATCGTGCTACAATAGATGGTGGACGCTCTGAGCTTGTTTTTGTATCGGTAAAAGTGACTGATAAAAAAGGAACCCTGGTGCCTCAATCGGATGCACTGATTGACTTTTCGGTCGAAGGTGCGGGTGAAATTGTATCTACCGATAATGGAAATGCAATTGATTTTACCTCGTTCCAAAGTCATTCGCGTAAAGCCTATAATGGAATGGCATTGGTCATCGTAAAAGCAAAAAAAGGAGAGCAGGGTGCAATTCGAATCAACGCATCGAGTAAGGGGTTGAAAGTAGCTACGGTACAAGTATTGGCAAAATAAAAAGATGAATTATTTAAAAAAACAACTCTATATCCTGTGTCTATTGGGATGCTTGGGGCAGGCAACGCAGAGCTATAGTCAGCAGCTGCCGCTGTTTAACAAAGAAAGCAACAGCCTGTCTGGAGACTGGTTAATTGGAACTCCCCGAGCAAAAGCGGGACTTTTCAAAACGAAAGAAGGTCATTTGGTGTTTTCCAATGGCTTGGTCAGCCGCACATTTACGACTTTTCCAAATGTAGCCAGTATTGGTTTGGACGAATTGACTGGAAATACAGCATTTCTAAGGTCGATTCGACCTGAAGCCAGTGTAACAATCGATGGGTTTACCTTTGATGTCGGTGGATTGGAAGGACAGAAAGTACATAATTACTTACTAAAAGAGTGGATACCGAGTTTAAAGGCTAATCCCATAGCTTTTAAGTTCCATGACTATAAAATTGAAGATACAAAACCCCGTTTTGGCTGGAAAAAGAGACCAAACTGGATGCCTAAAGATATGCCCTGGCCAGTGCCGGGCAAAGAGTTGACATTTAACTATAAATTGGATCAACAGGCGATCGATGCTCTTGCCGCAAAGAGCAAAAGTGACCAAAACAGAGCATTGCTGTTGGAAGATAAATTTCAGCGTTTAGCGTCCGAATGGAAGTTGATGGTGTCAAAATCACATGCGCGTAATTCCTTTGTCAATGAAGGAAAAGTAGGCGAGATTATGGCACTGGAGAATGCGGCAGTATTTGCTGAAAGAGCGGTTCCTCAAGAAGCAAAGGTACTCGTCGTCAAGATGAATAAAGGTACTGATCAATCCAATGATTGGGGATTGGGTTTTGGACTAACACTAACGAATAGTAGCCCCAGACTTTATTGGCGAGCGAGCGAAGGTAAAGTAGTCTTTTTTGATGGCAAACGCGATAACGGAACCTTCGAAGTTGGTAAAGCAGATCAGCTATGGTTGAGATATGAAATTGCAGATAAGGAATTATTGGCACAAGCCTCTTTGGATGGACAACAATGGCATACTGTTGGTCATCTTTCGCTAAAGTCAGGTGACAAGATACAATTGGTCCGTGTCGGAAAAATGGATCCAAACGGCGGGAACAAAGATGGCAAGGCTTCTACAAAGGAAGGTCGCTCGAAAGTTGAAGGCTTTTGGGCATACGGTGATTTCCCATCTCAATTTGCCGGTGATTTGTCCAGTAAACTTGCCTATATGAAAGACGTCACAGTACAGGTGCATTACGACCTTTATGACGATATGCCAATCTTTAGCAAGTGGATTACGGTGCAGAACCAGTCTGGCAGAGACATCGTTGTCAATAAATTCAAAAGTGAGCAGCTTGCGGTTTTTGAACCCGAAAGTTCGGTAGATCAACGCAATCGCTGGTTGTTGCCAAACATCACGTTGGAAACAGATTATAACTTTGGCGGGATGAGCGAAGAGTACATTTATTCGTCGAGTGTGGAATGGAAAAAAGACCCGCTATATACGACACAGGTACACTATGACAGGGAGACGCCTTGTCTGTTGGAAGTTGCACCTAAAATGGGACCTGAGCAGACCATATCTTCTGGTGCTGAGTTTGCGAGTTATCGCGTTTGGGAACTGTTGAACGATAGTTGGGAACGTGAACGTAAGAGCCTTGGATACCGAAAAATGATGCGTTCCATGGCACCATGGGCAACTGAAAATCCGATATTGATGCATGTACGGAGCTCGGATAATGAGTCGGTTAAAAAGGCAATTGATCAGGCTGCGGAAGTTGGTTTTGAAATGGTGATCATGACCTTTTGGTCTGGATTCAATGCCGAAGATGATTCTCCAGAGAATATTAAGCGCATGAAAGAGCTCGCTGACTATGCACATAGCAAAGGGATTGAACTTGGGGGGTATTCGCTTCTTGCCAGTCGGCATATTGATGCTAAAAATGATGTTGTATTACCCGAAGGGATGCACCCACGCTTTGGAAGTTCACCCTGTATTGAAAGTGAATGGGGACAGGCTTACTTTAAAAAACTTTATTCGTTATTTGATCAATCGGGACTGGGTGTATTTGAGCATGATGGCTCTTATCCAGGGGATTGGTGTTATGCCACCGACCATCCCGGACATCATAATGAAAAAGACTCGCAATGGAATCAGTTCAAACGGATCACTGACTTTTATAAATGGTGCCGTGAAAAGGGAATCTACCTGAATATTCCGGATATGTATTTCTTGAATGGCGGCAACAAAGTAGGGATGGGCTACCGTGAAGCGAATTGGTCTTTACCAAGGGCGCAACAGGAAATTGTTGAAAGACAGAATATCTTCGATGGTACCTGGGCGAAAGCACCATCGATGGGTTGGATGTTTGTTCCTTTGGTAGAATACCAAGGTGGCGGCAAAGAGGCAACGATAGAGCCTTTGAAGGATCACCTGCCTCATTATGAACAACGCTTGGCCAATCTATTTGGCGCAGGTGTACAGGCTTGTTATCGTGGACCACAGCTTTATGACTCCCCAGAGACGAAAAATGTAGTAACCAAATGGGTGAATTTTTACAAGAAACACCGTGAAGTTTTAGACAGTGATATCATCCATGTGAGACGTCCCGACGGGATGGATTATGATGCTATTTTGCACGTGAATCCGGCGGGAAAAGAAAAGGGATTACTAATGATCTATAACCCATTGGACGAAGCGATAACACGAAAAATTAAGGTCAACTTATACTATACAGGACTGCAAGGAAATGTGCAAGTGGTTGAGCAAGATCAGAACAGTAGGACAATACCATTGAATGCAGCCTCAGAAGCGATCTTTGAGGTCAATATACCAGCAAAAAGTCAAACTTGGTTTGTGATTAAGTAAGTTGTTCGGTGGACGTCTCGGATTGAGATTTCACATTTTTAAGGAGTCTTCTCATCACAACGATGAGAAGACTCCTTTTTTTAGACTTGGCTTATATGCTGTTTCGTGTTTGACTTTACACTTGATTGACAAGAGTTCACCCAATGTAATTTCCCGGATTGTGTTTCTCCGTTTATCCAACGGGATAGGCCGTTTTAGATGCTATTCAATATGGAGCAATTTTTTGCTCCGTTCCGAACGACCATTTTCATTAAAAGCTTCTACCGAAAAATAGTAGCCCTGATCGCTGTTGAAACTACGGCCATCAAAGTTGTTATCGTAGACAACGATCGCATTGTATAATTTGTCGGATTTAATACCCCAACGGAGAATATAACCTTTGGTGTTTGGCGATGCTGGCCAATGCAGTGTAATCTGGCGACGATCTTCCGTATTACGTTGCCCTGTCAAGCTGTTGATTCCCCCGGGTTTTTGCCCCAGGCCATGACCAAAAATTCGAAAATCATAAAGCGAAAACTTACCAGGAATCTCTTTCTTATTGGTCAGGCGGACATACCGTGCGTTGACTTTGCGATCTAGGCTAAATAATTCATGGGGGTGGTCTTTTGTGTTTTTGCTTTGATCTATCAGCGGGGACCATTTTTTGCCATCGCTGGAGTATTCGATCAAATATTGATAGCAATAAGATTGGGGCGCTTTAAGCTGGAAATCTTGATCAGCGAAATTTACTTGCAGGGCACTGATGGACATGTTCTTTTCAAGGTCAATCTGTATATACTCACCGATAGCTCCTGAAGCTGCCGACCACCAGCTTTCTACTCGTTCGTCGTTGGCGTATGTTTTTGGGAATTTATCCAGTTCACTGGATACCATAATGGGCTTATTTCGAGACAAAAGATTGTACGGTAGAGAAAGATCCTTCTTCTCGAGGTCAACTTTGGTACTGGGGAGCTGAAAGGGGAGATCAGTATACACTGTCTGTGCATAAAGCTGGCCTTTCTTGTCAAAAAATGCAGGAAAAAGACCAATACGTCGTTCAAACCAGTCTCGCACCGAAATTTTCATGGTTGCGACATGCCAAAAGTTGCCCAGCTTGTCCTGAAAAGTATGTCCATGACCTGCGCCTGCAATAAACCCGCCGGGTTTATAAGAAAAAGGGCTATTGGCTTCATAGCGAAACGGTCCCAAGGGTGAATTGGCGGTGTACACACCATCGGCATAACTTCTGAATTGCGTGCCAGGAGATGCGTATTGGAGGTAGTATATCCCTTTGTGTTTAATCATTGTTGCCCCTTCGTTCCAACCGGGGGTTCCCAGTTCGTTATGTTCGCCCTGCACTTCCCAGCCATATTGTTTTTCATGATGTTGAATCAATACTTGTGGGGCGCCAATGGGTTTGAAACCATCGTTAGGATCTACTTCCACTCCAATGATGGGATCAACGTTTGAACATCCCCAATACAGATAAACTTTACCAGTATCGTCCTTGAAGAAGGCTGGATCCGTCATGCCGATGGTAAATTTGGTCGGTACGGGTTCCCACTGATCCTGATCAGGATTGGTTGTTTTATAAATTTGGGGTTTTCCACCGGAAGCCAAAAAGTAAAGCGTACCGTTGTAATTTAATACAGTAGGTGCATAAGCTTCAATACTACCAATACTTTTGCAAGGGATATACAGCCAATCCTTTAAATCTGAGGAGTGCCAATATCCTCCGGATTTCGACGCAAATAAATAATACTGGCCGTTGAAAAGCTCGATGACGGGATCTGCTGCTTCCCGTCTACTGGGACTTTCGGGCATAAAACGATATTCCAATGGCAAAGGATTGGCGATGATTTTTGTGGTCTGTTGTCCGTAAACAAGCCCAGAAAGAGAACCTGTACCGAAAAGAACAGTTATGAAAATCTTTGTGAACCTATTTTTGTTTGCTGTTATCGTTCGCTGTTTTATGGGTTTACCGATTGGTTTTTGCATAGTTTTCGCTTTCTAATAAAGACGATCGAAACCTTTTCGTCCCTAAAATGGCCAAAAGGTTTTGATGATGTAAACTGAGGTAAGATAAGTAAAATTAAGTCTTTAATAGTTTTTTAGCCGTTGTTGACGAAATCATGTTAATACTGATTCATAAATAATCAATAGAGATGACTAGTTTGTTGTAAAGTCTTGCTAATTTGCCTTCAGTTATAAAACAGATGCTACAATGCATTTAGCCGAAATTATGTGATGAAAAGACTAACTTTCTTTTTAACCTTGCTATTGCGGGTATTATGTGCCGGAACTGGTTATATTGCTAAAGCACAGGATAATCTTAATCTTGGAGCAAAGCTCCAACAGACAATTGATACCAGTCAAGTTTTTATCGACGGCCAATATTATCACTGGTGCAATAGTGTAATTCAGGGGGAGGACGGTAAATACCATATGTTTTACGCGCGTTGGCCACATGGCAAACGGACATTGGATGATGATCCTGCGAATGGAATTTTTGATGGTTTCAGTGGTTGGTTAAAATATTCGGAAATCGCCTATGCAACCGCCGACAAGCCAACTGGGCCTTTCCATTATGTGAAGACCATTTTAAAAGGAAATGGAGATCAACATAAATGGAACCGCTATACCATGCACAATCCACAAATACGCAGATTTGGTCAGAAATATTACCTCTATTACATGAGTAATGCCTTCGATTCGACCTTTAGAGCCAAAAATGTCGATCCCAATTCAGACTGGGGACATTGGCTTAAATACAATTGTACGCAGAAGATCGGTGTACTTGTCGCTAATAAATTGAGCGACTTTGCGCTGGGTAATTTTCAGGAAGTAAAAGAACCGCTGATTGAGCCAGATGGGATACAAACTTTTGAGGTGACGACAAATCCATCGGTGACAGAAGGACCCGACGGACGATATTATATGATCTTTAAGTCGCGAAAACCCAACGTGGGCAATATGACGATGTGGATCGCGGTAAGCGATAGACCGGATAAGCCATTTAAACTCCTTTCACAAGTATTCACGGAGCCGGACATGGCCTGTGAAGACCCATTTTTATGGTATGATAAACAGCGAAAGCAATTTTATGCAGTTGTCAAGTACTATGCGCATTCAGGTAAATTGGTCGCGCAGTTTGGTGCTTTGGCACTGATTACCTCAGTGGATGGCCTGCACTGGCATGCTGCCCGTCACCCTTTGGTATCACAACGCGAATTGAAGGTAACCGGACAACACAAAACAGTGCTGGCCCATTTGGATCGTCCGTTTATATTATTCGATAAAAAAGGACGACCACAGGCATTATATGCTGCTGCTTCGATCGGAGATCCTTTTAAAAATAAGTCCGATAAGATCCCGAAAGAAGAAAACTCCTTTATTGTCAATTTTGGACTGAATTAAAAGCATTCCCTTTAATTAACATCTTTTTTCTCTGGCCATTTTACAAACACGCCCGTTTCGAGTGTCAGTTCACCGGTCGTAGGGTTATAACTATCCTTGGATAGAATAGGGATTTCACCGGCAACTTTACTTTGTTCGGGATTGTGTGTACGGTTGTGGTAGGTTGGTACTTTTTCAAGCTTGATCAATTTACCATTAATGCGTAGATTTTTTTGAACAATGGTTACTTTAGGTAATTTGTCGTATCGGATGACATTCAGTCCCTCAAGATCCCTCGACCTTTGGGCAAAATCGATGAAATACTTGTATTGCTCTAAGAACGATGTAATATGCCCTTTCATCTGAATCTTTTTACCCGGGAAAGCTAGGGATCCTACATTAACCACTTTTTTTGTGCTTAAATCTTCGACATACATGGTGACCCAGGAATGTTCATAATCTCCCCAGCTGAAATAGGTTTCTTTAGGCTTAATAGTATCTGGGATAGCCTTACCCGCGATATAGCCTTCTTTTTTTAATGTGATGCGATAAGAACCTTTATGCCAGCCTACAACATTCCGGACACTGATAAAATCACCCTCCGCATCCGAACTGGCATAGTACCCCTTGGTTTTTAAGGCTTTTTTTGTCCTTTCAAACCAACGCGAAAAGATGCCATTAAATTTGATATCCTCTTCTTTACCCGTCTTAACACTGATACCGCCACCGGAAGATTGAATACCACAATATAAAGGCATATTGTTTAGGGATATATTAAAAGGTGAAATATAAAATGAATAATGGTCGGGAATGTCATCCTGTACAATAACATCAATGGAAATAGAATGGAAATCATTGACTGCAGAGTCCAATACATAATAGGAATTGGTATAGTGTAAAGGGGGTAAGATGAGGCTATCGGGAAAGACATATTCCGTAGCCATTTTCTTCTTGAGCTCTTCATCTATACTGCTGTTTTCATATTTTTTTTTAAGCTCCTCTTTGCTTTGGGAAAAGGTTATGCCGCTGAATAAGGTAAGCGGTACAAGCACTACCAAGATATTTTTTATCAATTTCATAAACAGTTTTAATTGCGTCCACCAATATACTTTTTTTTCTTATAGCAGTAAAGGGCTAATTAACCAGCCGATTAAAATAATACAATGAACGAATCGTAAATCATTTTTGGCGAATTGTAAACGGTGGCTTGAATCGCTGACTGAGCACTTTATATTTGGTTCCAAGAAATGCCGAAACATATCTTGGTGCTTTTTTGAAGTTCTTGGTGCTTTTTTGAAGTAAGAAATGAGCCGATCTTAATTTGTTAATTTATTGTGCTGCAGATTTATGTGCGACATTTTAATTTTAATTGTCATAGTAGATAGTGCCTTACACTTAAGGTAAATGTTTTTCATAGGTAGTAAGCCGTAAAGGACTCCCCGTCCTTGCGGCTTTTTTGTGCCTATTGGTCAGTTGAAGAATGGCTGGCTGACATATTCCTATCGTTAGTTTGCAACGACATGTTTTATGTCTTGGCTGTTTTAGGCTGGGATAAAAAAAAATAAAAAAAGTCAAAATTCCTTTAGGACGTTTTGTCTTTCCCGTTGTCATCATTGTATAAATGGAGATTTTGGCCGTTAAATATCCATTTGAAATGCAACTACTATGAAATTTTAGCCTATTAATCATTTTTAGCATGGCACTGACTAATAAAATATTCCAGCAAAGTGAGATTGAAAGTTTTGAATTCAATCACAAAGTCTTAAAAAACTGTTCTTTTATCGATTGCAAGATAAAAGGGAAAAGCTTCATGAACTCCATGTTTCGTGATTGTAAGTTCATCCGCTGTACCTTTGTAGACTGTAACTTTCAGTCTGTTGTTTTTCAGGAATCTGGGCTTTGGATGGAAAGTACATTCGAAGCGAATGATTTTTCGAAAGCCATCATTGGAAATCTAAAAATTGAAAAATCGTCCTTCCTTTACAATACATTTGACAAAACAACTTTCGACGGGACGAATTTGATTCATGTGGTATTTAAAGGAAAGATCAGTTCTTCATGGTTTTATGGAATTCCTTTTACAGAAGATTTATATTCCACCAATCTTTTTATTCTCAAAAAAGCCAAACCATTAAAGACTCCCTTGGTAAATTTTGGTCATGCAGAATTAAAGGACGTCATATTTTCTCGAGGGCTAGATCTCTCCAGTACAGTTTTTCCAAACCAAGAGCATCTTAAAATCATCAATAATCCCAGACGTTTTTTTGATAGTTTCCTCAAAAGGTCAAGAGAAGTGTTTACGGATAATGAATCGTTGGTTTTCTGTCGGGACTTGGTGGATAATGTCTTGTATAAACCCGAAAATAGGGGGATGCCAATCATATTGGTTGATCTAAATCAGTTTTACCCCTCATTGAATGAAAATAGAGATCGTCTTATTGTTGATCTATTAAAAGCAGGATAATCATATCATTCTATATATAATTGTTAGTGCAAAGCCGTTTGGAGTTCCCAGTTCTAGCGGCTTTTTCGCTCCCGACCTGCTTATGCCTTTATTCGCTCCTGTCATTACCTTTGTTCGCTCTTGTTCCTAGTAAACACTTAGCTGAAACCTTGTGTTTACCTAGTGAACTAGGTTAAGACTGGGCGATTCATAGGGATTTGCTAGGTGAATTCCAAAAGCAAGGCAAAAGCAGGGTAGAAGCGGTGCAGTCAAAAGGCCGTGCAAAGGCCAAACCTGATGATGGAAGTTAAAATGCAACCTGCTGTATCATAGTTTTTTTTATGTCTTTGTATATGTAAGAAAATTAGGTATATTTAATTACTTTTTTAAAATGAACGAATGAAAGATACGAAGCTATTAAAAGGTACTTTACAAACGATTATTCTGAAGCTATTGTCTGGAACGGAAAGAATGTATGGCTATGAAATGACTCAGCAGGTAAAACTCTTAACAGATGGGGAGTTTATCCTCACTGAGGGAGCGCTTTATCCTGCACTACATAAGCTAGAAGCGGAAGGGCTCCTGGATACAGCAATAGAAGTTGTCGATGGAAGAGCAAGAAAGTATTACTCCCTGACAGTGAAAGGAAAAAAAGCGCAGATAAGTAAAATGAAAGATGCGTTGACCTTTGTGGAGAAGTTGCAGGTTATTTTGAACACGAAACCAATTGTATCATGACAGAAAAGAAATTGACCAAAGCGGAGTTAGGTATTCTGATGGATTTTATCCGTTCTAAAGGATATCATTATGTTGATGTTCAAATTGAAATTTTGGATCACTTCGCCTGTAAGGTAGAGGAACTGATGTCTTCAGATGCCGGCATGTATTTCAATCGAGCCATTGATCTCGCTTATGCCGGTTTTGGAGAGGCAGGGTTTGGAAGCATTGCAGCTAGTTATGAATTGAATCTGCAAAGAAAACAGATCAATAAATTTCCTGCTGATTTTTTACAGTTCGTCAAGCATTGGCATAGTGCAATTTATATCCTGTACTTCACATTGTTCTATTATTTTGTGCCGCTCGATGCAGATGCTTTTTGGACGGGATTAAAATTAGGGATGATTGGTACACTAGTTTTTTATATTCCAGTATACCTATTGCGGCATCGGCCTCGAGGGAACAAATACTGCGTTTATCGCAATTATCTTGGTTTAACAATACCGATTATGGTTTTGATCATCGGGTTGGTTTCTTCGGAATGGATCGTTAGTTATGTTCCTTTAGCTTTGTATCGTGTTGTTATTCTTATTTTTATGTATATTGGATTAGGAATTTTGTCTATCTTTGAGAAGAATCTAAAGGCCATTGTCCGACGGGTAGATGAGATCGAAGTGCTGCACCAGAGCTGACGATTAATTTTTTAAATTATGAAATATCTTTTCCTGTTGTTATTAAGCATTTGTTTTTTGTCCAGTTGTGACAAAGAAGATAGTGATTTTGACGCTAGGGAGATCGGTGATGGAACAATGGCTAAAAGGTATCAATTTGTAGGGCGTTCCGTCGGGTTTTCGGTTAGCCAGATCTACGTGGATGGCACTACAGATAAAAACTTCTATTTGGGGACAGTTTGGGGATTAAAAGATACTACTCCGCAACTAAAACTAACTTCCCTTCGCAATTATAAACCTTTCAAGAGCACAATTTCTTCTACACAACCAACTTTAGCTCCAATCCGTATCATTCCTGGATTTGATGCTGTGCGAGCTTTCGCTAAGAAAAGCAAGGGGGAACCGGCTGTTTTGAGGCAATCGTCTGTAGGGGCATTTTTCGATTATAGAGCGATACGCTACCATCTTAATAATAGCCCTGACGTAGATAGTGTACTAAAATTGGTCCGTCACCATGATTCTACCACGATAAAAAGAACTAATAGCCTGTTATTGCGTCGAGAACATATTACATTTAGTCTCTATGCGGATCTGAAAGACTATGAACAGGCTTTTAGTAAGGATGCACTAGGGAAGTTAAAAAAATCAGGATATAATCCCTACTATGTTTCGTCAGTCAACTATGGTACCCACTCGATTATGATGGGAGAAAGTGATTTTCCACGTGGTGATCTTAAAAACGTATTGGAAAAATTGCTGTACAATCAATTTCTGACGAAAACCGACGAAACGGTGTTAAATCGTTCCGATGTGCTGGTTTATTTGCGTGGTGGACGTCAAACTAGTTTTATTAGACGCGCAACAGGTTTGGACGCTATTAAAAAACTTGTCATTGATTATAAAAATGAACTTGAACTGCAACAGAATAGCTTTGATTATCCCATTAGCTATAGCCTAGGAAATCTTAATTCCTATGGGGACCTGAAATTCTGGTACTCTTATGATTTTCTCGTCCGTGAGGAAAAAGAGTGATTTTTATTTAAACATTTGGATAATTAAAAGGATATTTTTTACATTTGGGCTATTGTCGCAAACGGCATCATAGCGCTGTTTCCTGTCTATCTATTTTAAACCAGGCATAACCATTCGCCTTTTTGCTTCAATACCATTATTAGCTATAAACAATTATTAAAGAAGAACTATGGAAGAAACAATTAAGACATTGATCTACATTCACGCATTTTTTGGTGGGATAGGATTGATTACCGGGCTGATCAGTGTGGCTGTAAAAAAGGGAGGAGCAGGGCATAAGAAGACGGGGATCATATTTTCCTATGCGATGGTGATTAGTTCTTTAATTTCACTCGTTATTGCGAGAATGCCGGGCCACGAAAACACATTTTTATTTTTGATCGGTATCTTTACCATCTATCTCATTCTGGCGGGTAATCGCGCGTTGACTTTACGCAGTAAGATTAAACAACAGGCCGATTGGAAAGACAAACTTATTTCGGCTACGATGCTGCTTGCATCGGTTGGTATGTTGTGTCTTGGTTTAATTGGATTGGTACAGCAGGTGGCAAATTCTGCTTTATATGTCTTTTTTGGTGGTTTTGGTGCATTTATGAGTATTCGGGATTTTCAGCTGTTTAAAAGTTTCAAAGAAAAGAAAAATGGCTGGCTGGTCAGTCATTTGGGTCGTATGGTAGGCGCATTGATTGCGTCGGTGACTGCCTTTTTAGTTGCCGGGATTCAGCTTGGTTCAACGCTGGTTTGGATTACGCCAACCATTATCGGCACCTTGTATATCATCTATTCCAATAGAGCATTGAACAAAAATAAAGTGCTTCGTGCGGATTTGCATTAATCCAGCGAGTTAAACATTTGAATTGATTGAAGAAAGGCCTAAGTTTTTTATTTAGGCCTTTTTTAATGCTTAATCTTATGTTCATGAAACCTTATCAAGATGTTCTTTGTGCCTTTTTTTTACTTCTACTTTTGATCCAGTTCAATGCAATAGTGCTAGGTTCACTAGATGCCGAAAGGCTTGTATTGTGATCTAATAAAGGAAATAGGCAATATTCGAAAGGCTTTCCTTGTGCTTTAAGTGCATTGAGACGTTCAATGGATAAACCTACAGGTATTTGGATATCTTTGGATCCAAAAAGCCAGAGCCCTGGAGTTGTTATCGTTTTAAGTGGTGTCATGGGATCGGTATTTGTAAATTGATAGCGATCCGGATCATTCGCCACATGTTGTCGGGCATCGGCTTCCGTATGTTTATCCCAAAAATCTTTTTTTCCATTCGTAAAGAACTGGAAGCGCAGCTGCTCACGGGCAGGGATAACTGCTCCACTGTACAAGACAAAAAAGTCGATCAAAGGATTTTGGTTAGTCGCTAAGGGAATGATCCATCCCGCTTGGCTGAATCCGAGTAGTCCCATTGGAATGTTCGCCTTCCCGAGTTGCTGATGGAATGCTTTTACCGCTGCTTGTGCATCTTTGGCCAGCAGGTGGAGGTTGGCAGAGTCGATATTATTTGTACCGACCTCAGGGCCAGCGTAGGTTCCCTCAGATTTACCAACTCCGCGCTTGTCATAAGTAAATACAGCAATACCGTTTTGAGCCAAATATGAGGCAAACTCCATCATCCTTTTCTCTTGTCCAGAACCATGGATAAGGACAATGGCCGCATGGGCACGGCGAGGCTGAAGTATGGTTCCTGTTAACTTAATACCCTCACTTTTAAATACAATATCTTTTGTAGACCAGTCTAAAGATTGAGTTTTTGCATGTTGCGCGAAGAGTAGGCAATACATAGCGACGAGAAAAGGTAGCGTACGAAGTGTAATCCGATGTAAGGGAGCATAGTTCGTCAGGGAACAGTTTAATGAGGAGGATTTAGGCATAATTAATTCGGTGTTAAATTTATTTTTGTCTAAAGTAACGAGTTTAAATTTAAAAAGCTTGTGCTTTTCGGTGGACTGTAGGTTTGAATCGGTAAATCGTCCTGTTTTTGCTGTAAATGGCGGATCAAAATTCCCTTGAATCGTCTGCTTGGCATTTCGCGGATACGCCATATCCATTTCTGAAAAAAGTTTGCGAAAGGTCTAATACGGCTCTTACTTCACAGTTGATTTTATATGGGGGGGCTATATTTTGTGGGTAGAAACTAGCGATCAAATTTACTTTTGATCCGTTTTATAATCGTTATTTCTACGGAACTTATTCGGTCTTTATTCGCTTTCATCCGAATGAAGTCCGAATGAGGTCCCTATAAAGTCCGTATTAGCGCCCTGAAAATTAAGAAAGTTTGTGGGAAATAAAATAGCGACGGAATAAGATTCGTTAACAGTGTTTTAAGTTTTTCTTTCTTGTTGTATAACGTAATATATCCTTTATCAAAAGTTAACATCTGAAAATTATTTTTGAGCTGAATGAAGCGATTGTTCCTGCGGTAGTTTTCCTTAAGGAAAACTCAGCAAGTAAGAAAAACTCAGCAAGGACAACCATAAATCTTATGAAAGAATACTATGCACATTTTCTGCAACATGATTCCTCTCTTAGGGGAAACCGATCTTAGTACTGGACTCCTTATTGTTTTTGCCCTTTGTTTATTTGCCGTTGTGGCCTTTGAATTTGTCAATGGCTTTCATGATACCGCGAATGCTGTTGCAACGGTCATTTATACCAAAGCACTTAAACCAATTGTAGCCATTCCTTGGTCTGGTTTTTGGAATTTTCTCGGTGTTTTCGCAGGCGGAATAGCCGTGGCTATGGGAATCCTTAAATTGGTGCCTCTGGATACCTTAATGGCACTCCCGGTTTCCGTAGGCGCTTGTCTGGTCCTTTCTGTATTATTGGCTGCTATTATCTGGAATTTGGGGACTTGGTATTTTGGTATTCCTTGTTCGAGTTCACATACCTTGATTGGTGCCCTTATCGGGGCTGGTATAGGTTTCACCTGGTATTACGGTGGCAGCGGTGTCAATT
The DNA here is from genome assembly GCF_000988325.1 of Sphingobacterium sp. Ag1. NCBI lineage: Bacteria > Pseudomonadati > Bacteroidota > Sphingobacteriia > Sphingobacteriales > Sphingobacteriaceae > Sphingobacterium > Sphingobacterium sp. Ag1. Next base: position 650,743 of record NZ_LBGU01000043.1, read on the forward strand.
GGCATAAGGCTGAGGAAATTGGTCTTTCTTTGATTCTGTCACCTTTGATTGGCTTTGGTCTAGCGGTGATATTGATGCTCTTTTTGAAGCATGTTGTCCGTTATAAAGCACTTTTTCACATCCCACAAGGAGAAGATGACAGACCCCCATTTTTAGTACGGGGTATTCTTATACTGACCTGTACATTGGTCAGTTTTTTTCACGGTAGCAATGATGGACAAAAAGGAGTAGGGCTGTTTATGTTGATCTTAATTGCATTTCTTCCTGCCCGTTTTGCAATAAACCATTCCGTACCAGATGCGGCTGTCATTAAAACGCTCGATCAAACGGAAATCGTGTTGCAGACAATTGCTTCCAGTAATGTTGTTCAAGGAACGATGTTTGCACATGTCCATGAAGAGATTGAGCAAGTCAAGTTGCATTTGATGGATAAAAGTCTAACGGATAAAGCTGGGACGTTTAAATTCAGAAAAGAGGTTGAAGGTTTGGTCAAATCGATTGCTACATTGGAGAGCAATAAACGGATCAATATCAATGCTGAAAATCGTTTGGAGCTCAATCGTAAGTTGGGTGAATTGAAACATCTTACGGACTTTGCACCGATTTGGGTGATCTTAACGATTTCGGTAGCACTAGGTTTGGGAACAATGATCGGTTGGAAACGTATTGTAATAACAATAGGTGAAAAAATAGGAAATGAACATTTGAGTTATGCTCAGGGGGCCTCAAGCGAGATTGTCGCAGCTTCGACAATTGGTATCAGTACCGTATTGGGTTTGCCCGTTAGCACAACGCATGTGCTCTCAAGTGGTATTGCTGGTTCAATGGTAGCTTCTGGAGGAAAGAGCAATTTAAACAAAGGAACACTCAAAAGTATCGGTCTTGCTTGGGTACTTACTTTACCTGTGTCGATTGGCTTGGCTTTAATACTATTTGTATTCTTCCATCTTTTTATTTAGTTGATTGTTATCTGAATGTTTTTGTCATCCACTGACTTTGTACACATGGCTATTGGCAGTTTAATATTAAAACTTAAAAAATGAAACAAATTCTCGTTGCCTCTGATTTTTCAATCAATGCAAGTCATGCTTTGCGTTATGCCTTGTCTTTGGCTTCTCGTTTGCATATGGAAATTGCTGTTGTACACGCCATACACCCGACAGAAGGGATCAACAACAGTACTTATAACGCGATCTTTATAGAAGATTATTACGCTAGAAAACGAGCTGCTTTGCAAGAATGGACTGATCAGGTGGTTCAGGAAAATAAATACAATGGCCTTAAAGTGAGATCTGTTGTCGAAGTAGGTTATCTGCGTAATGTAGTCACAAAGTATGTTGAATATACCGATGTTTCTTTTTTGGTAATGGGAATCACTGGGGCGACGGGCATTAAGGAAATTGTCGGTAGTAATGCAAGTATGGCTGTGACAAAATTGCGTATTCCGACCTTGATTGTACCTCCTGAAAGTAATCTGTCCGCTATTCCGGTCATCACATTGGCAACGGATTACAAAACCACAAAATTGTCTGTGCGTGATGTCAAAGCGCTCAATCGTATTTTAAAACTTTCGGACCCCAAGAAGTTGGAAATTCTACATGTTTCAGAAAGGGATTTGGACGAAAAGCTGGTGCGTAATGGGGAGAAAAAAATGCGTCAGTTGCTTCCTAACGTAACTATCAACTTTAACTATGTGGATGAGGATGATACACGCCCATCGTATGCGATCGTTGATTTTGTGGAAAACAATCAGACCGATATTCTATGTTTGGTCAAACGCAACCATAATATGATTTATCGTTTATTTGCAAGTAGTACAGTGAATGAAGTTCTGAACCGATCGGTTAAAGCGATTTTGGTGTTGCATGAATAGTCTATGTCGAAACTTTTTTACGCTATATATCAAGCCGTTTTGGATTTTCCAAGCGGCTTTTTTCTTGCCTTGCCCCATGCTGCAGAACACCTTTGTGGAAAAAAATTGAGTTGTCTGATCCATAGTTTATACACGACTGGTCAATGTATTGCCTTGACCTCATGAGAAAACCTTGGCACTGAGCTTTCGATTTTTTTTTGCATTCTTGGAATGAATTTGTTTAACTTGTGCTGCGAATTGCAACGTAACCAATGTATTTGAAACCTTTATCTGCGGAAAATAAGAGGAATATTGCCATTGATCGAGATGAAAGCTCGTTTAAGGCTTATTTCGTGGCCAATTATGGAGTTTTGAAGTCCAATGCGATTTCTTTTATCAAGGATAAGCAGCTAGCCGAAGATGTGGTTTCCGAAGTCCTATGGAAAATTTGGTACCTGGGGCCAGATCTCATGAACATCGCAAATGTCGAGGGCTATTTGCTTCGAGCGATAAAAAACAAATGCCTTAACCTCCTGCGCCTCCGCCAGGTCATACTCACTGACGGAACGGAATATCAGGATACGTTGATCGATAAAAATACCCCGGAGCAAATTTTAATATCAACAGAGAGTATACAACGTATTCAACAGGCTGTCGAGGGGCTTCCGCCGAAAACGAAAGAGGCTTTTAAACTGGTGAAAGAGGAAAGGAAAACGTATTTGGAAACTGCGGAAATGATGGGCATATCCAAGAAAACGGTAGACCGACATATTCAAATTGCTTTAGAAAAGCTGTGGTCCTGTATTAAAGAAAAAAAATAATTTTTCTATTGGGGATTTTGGTTTCTTCGGGTGTCTCTACTCCAAATAGACCGAATGCACATGTTTTCATCTGAGGAACAATACTTTTTATTTTTAGCGGCTAAGTTGCTAGCAGGAGAGCTCACATCCGAGGAGAGAATCGCGCTGGATGACTTGCTACGTGTCGACAAAAATAAAAGGGAGTTATTGGCCTATTTAGCGGAGAAGCATGAGGAAGAAGAAGATCTAGAAGCTGAAATAAGCTATGAAAAGTCAAGACCAATAGAGCTTAACGCTGTCGAGGATGTAACCGTCCGTCCGTTTATAGGTCGCCGTAAAGTTAAGTTACTATCCATGGCCGCCAGCCTATTTATCGTTTTTGGGGTATGGTCCTTTTGGTTTATCAAAAATGATAAAAAGGTAGCTGGAGATGCGGAATGGCAGACCATTGTTACTGGCAAAGGGGAACGTAAATCGATCAAATTGAGCGATGGCTCGGAAGTATGGCTGAACAATGAAAGTGTATTGCGGTTGAAGGCTGGATTTGGTAAGACTGACCGTGTGCTGGAATTGGTTGGTGAAGGTTATTTCGCTATAGCCAAGAACCCCAATTTACCGTTGAAAATCAAAACGGCGTATGCGGAGGTACAGGTCTTAGGTACAAAATTTAACCTCAGGGCGCTTCCCGATGAGAACACCACGACAACCTCCCTGATCGAAGGGAAAGTGCGTCTAAAGGTCATGGATAATCAGCAGGAGAAGCTGTATGAACTCCTGCCGGGTAATAAAGTGTCTGTGATCAATCAACCTGTATCAACGAATGATCATCGGAGTAAGTCTGTTGTTCAGCAACCAAAAGTGACCTTTGCAAAGCTTGACCTCGTTGATGCCGAAGTTACTGAAACACTCTGGATGAAAAATAGATTGGTTTTCAATGGCGAAGGTTTTGATATGGTTGCAAAGAAAATGGAGCGTTGGTTCGGTAAACCTATTGTCGTCGAAAATGAGCGGCTCGCAAAAGAGCCCATCACCGGCATATTTGACGAAACAACCTGTGAAGAAGTCTTGAATGTCATCAAGCGCACAGGTACTAAACTAAATTATTATACCCAAAATGATACACTTTATGTAAAGTAATATAAAAAAGGGTATCCCTCATAGTGAGCAATACCCAAATGTTTTAACCAATGGCATCGGACCCTAGGAAAGTAGGATGCCAATCGATTATTTCTTAAATACCAAAATTATGAAAAAAAAATCACATGTTCTTTATCATGTGCCTATCTCGTATTATCTAAAATGGTTGTTAATGGCCAAATTTTTAATCATTTTCTTATTTGCATGTGTCGCCACCGGATTTGCAAAAGAATCGAAAGCGCAGAAAACAGTTTCTTTACGGTTTGAAGAGATCCGACTCAAAAATCTATTGACTTCAATTGAAGAGCAGACCAAGATCAATTTTATCTACAACGATAACACGATCAAAGCGATTGAAATCAAGCATGTTGACGTCCGCAATAAAAAATGGACTGATCTTTTGTTGCCAATTTTAGCCAAGGAATCCTTGGAAATGGATATGGTCAGCGAAAACCGTATTATTATACGTTCGACAGCAAAGGTTCAGGATAGAATAGCTTCGGGTGTAATCAAAGATCAGCAAGGAAAGCCTTTGGCAGGGGTATCTGTACGCATAAAAGGTACGGATAAAATGACGCAGTCAAATAGCGATGGTCAATTCTCGCTGGTCGTTGAAAAAGAAAATAGTATTTTACAATTTTCTTATTTGGGATACCTTTCTCAAGAGATTGCCTATCAGCGACAGGCTATTGATGTCGTTCTCCAGGAAGATCTCGCGCAGCTTGAAGAGGTTGTGGTCATTGGGTACGGAACACAGAAGAAAGCAACATTGACAGGGTCGGTGAGCCAGGTTTCGGGGAGCGAGCTGCAGCGATCTCCTGCACCGAATCTGTCCAATTCCCTAGCAGGAAGAATGCCGGGTGTAGTAGCTAATAATCGCTCTGGTGAACCTGGAAATGATCAATCGCAGATCTATGTCCGTGGCAAGGGATCTTTGGGGAACAACAGTCCTTTGTATGTCATTGATGGAGTGGCCAATCGCGGTGGAATAGAGCGGCTTAATCCAAGTGATATAGAGACAATTTCGGTCTTAAAAGATGCGTCGGCTGCCATATATGGTGCCCAAGCAGCAAATGGCGTTATTTTGGTCACGACGAAACGGGGTAACGGTGATAAACCGACCATCACCTACGATGGTAGTTACGGTTTTTCCGAACATACAAGGACACCAAAGCTGATGGATTCTTACCAGTTTATGGTGTATGATGATGAAATCAATGCACATTTTGGGCGTGCTGAAAAGTATAAAGATATCAAAGGAAAGTATCTGGATGGTACAATTGATCCCCTGTTGTATGCCAATACTGACTGGATGAAGTCCGTATTTAAATCTTCTCCACAGACGCAACATTCTCTGTCACTTCGCGGTGGAGACGAAAAAGTGCGTTATTATGTTTCGGGAGGATACCTCTATCAGAAACCAGGGTTTAGAAATACGGATCTAAATTTTAGGACAGTTCAATTTCGCACCAACTTGGATGCTAAGGTAACCAAAGACCTTTCGGTATTAGTTGAGGTAGCCACCAGACAGGAAAATCGGAATAATTCAAACTACGATATGGGAACCTTCTTTTGGGAAGCTTTCCATGCTTATCCTTTTTTGCCAGACTACTATCCAAATGGCTTACCTGGTCCCGGCCTTTCGTGGGGCAACAATTTAACGATTCTAGCTTCGGGTAAGACCGGCTATCAGCGTGTAAAGGATAATTTTGTCAATACAAAAGCAGGTTTTGATCTCAAAACACCTTGGTTATTAGATGGATTAAGTTTTTCTGGTTACGCAGCATTCGATTCACAATATAGACATGAAAAGAAGCTCAATGATATGTGGGATGCTTATCGTTATAATCCTGCAACAAAGAATTACGATAATATCCGTGAAACAACGGGCGATGCAAATATCAACCTCACTGAAAGAAACGATGATATACGCACTGAGACCTGGAATTTTAAAATCGGATACGACAAGAAATTTGGCTCACATAGTGTCAATGCTTTCATTGCTTATGAGCAGAGCAAGAACAGAGGTGATTGGTTTTCGGCGTATCGGAGAGACTTTTTAAGCGATGCCGTAGATTACCTATTTGCGGGAAGTGACAATCAAAAAAATAATGACGGAAAAGCAACGATCTCGGCACGTCAGAATTATTTTGGTCGTGTAAGTTATGGTTTTAAGGATAAGTATCTGGCTGATATTACAGTGCGAAGAGATGGCTCACAAAACTTTATGAGCAATGCACGTTGGGGGTGGTTCCCGGGGGTATCGGCAGGCTGGCGGATTTCTCAGGAGAATTTTTTCAAGGAAAATGTGCCTTTTGTCAATGAGTTGAAAATCAAGGCTTCCTGGGGCAAGCTAGGAAACGACCGTGTGGACCCTTTTCAATATATCAGTACCTATGTTCTTGGAGATGGTGCCATGTTTGGTCTTGACCCAAAAAGAACAAAGGGTTTTACTGTCGGAAGATTGGCTAATCCAAATATTACCTGGGAAAAAGTGGATACGAAAAACGTAGGCTTTGAGTCTGTTTTCTTCAAGAATACCTTGAGTTTTGACTTGCAGTATTTTTATTCGATGCGTACGGACATCTTAACACCCAAACAAGCTTCTGTACCACGCTATACAGGATTAACGCTACCTGATCAAAATATTGGTGAAATTTCAAACAGAGGGGTGGAAAGTAGTTTGCTTTACCGCAATAGAGTTAATGACTTTAGCTACTCAGTGGGTGGAAATTTCACTTTTGTACGTAATAAGATTCATTTTTTTGACGAAGCACAAAATACGCCGGAATGGCAGCGTAGGACTGATCACAGCATAGACTCCTGGTTGGTGTATAAGACAGATGGTATTTATCAGAACCAGGCGGAGATTGATGCGTCACCACATTTGCTGAATACAATGCCAGGGGATATCAAGTATATGGATGTGGATGGTGATGGAAAAATTACCAGCAATGATATGGTACGTATCTATGAAAGTCCGATCCCTGAAATTACCTATGGTATCACCATGGGGGCCAAATGGAAAAATTTTGATTTAAATATCCTTTGGTCAGGACAGGGACGTGCAAAACAGGTTATTAAACCAGGAAGTTACAACAGAGATGTAACTTATTTTGAGAACAGATGGATTTCTGAAACGGAGACACCCAATGCTCTTTATCCAAGAGCCTTCGACCGTGACGATACATTCAATAGCATGAATTCGACATTCTGGTTAAAGAATGCCTCTTTTTTAAGACTGAAAAATGTGGAGTTGGCGTATTCATTGTCGCCTAAAGTGCTGGAAAAAATCAAAATGAAAAACTTACGGGTATTCATTAGTGGATTTAATTTGTTTTCAATCGATCAGATCAAGATACAGGATCCTGAAGGAACAAATGCAGGTGGTATGTACTATCCACAGCAGCGGATTTATAGTGCAGGGGTGAATTTGAGTTTTTAATGAAAATTTATTGACAGATGAATACAAAGATAAAATTATATATAACGATCTTTTTTGCAAGCTGTTTGACATCCTGTTCAAATTATTTGGATGTTAAACCGTTGGATTCTTTTACTGGAGATGCTATATTCTCGGATCTGAAATTGACCGAAACCTATGTAAATAAGCGTTATACAGAAATACGGGACGGTTTTGGAAATCTTGGTTTGAGGTATATTTCGGACGAGGCTTATCACAATTTCAATTCGGGAAATCCTTATTTATACAACCGGGGAGAAGTGACGGCAGACCAGTTCGGGGACTATTCCACATGGAATGCTTATTATGAAGCGATTAAGAACTGCAATATTTTCTTTGATAATATTGATAAGTTGAAAGCCGACAAGGGGCAAGTTGATCGGTTGAATGGTGAGATGATCTTTCTTCGCGCATTCTTTTATGCGGATCTTGTCTCGCGTTTTGGTGGTGTTCCATTGATCACAAAAACTTTCGATCTGAACAGCGATATGATGGTGCCACGTAATTCCTACGATGAATGTGTAGACTTTATTGTGAAAGAATTGGATAAAGCGGCTGGGTTGCTCCCTCTCAGTTACGAAGGAAAGGATTTTGGTAGGGCAACTAAAGGTGCAGCATTGGCACTGAAGTCACGGGTAACATTGTATGCTGCAAGTCCATATTGGAATCCATCCAATGATAAGGCGAAATGGCAAAAAGCTGCTGATGCGGCAAAGGCTGTCTTGGACCTCAACCAATACCAGCTCGATCCAAATTACAAACAGCTTTTTACGAGCAACAAAAGTAAGGAGATCATCTTCATGAAGCAGTTCAATACTGAATTTGGACATTCTTTTGACTGGACCGATTCTCCGAATGGTTTTACAGGTTGGTCAAGGACCTGCGTGCTTCAGGACATGGTCGATGCCTATGAGATGGAAGATGGGGCTATGCCTTCTGCACAGGCCTATGTGGATGGCAAACCTTGGGAAAATCGTGAACCTAGATTCTATGCCTCCATTGTATGTGATGGTCAGCAGTTTAGGGGTAGAGAGATTGAGTTTTATATATCCTCAACAGGAAACCGGGCGAATAGTGGTAAGGATAGCGAATTCGGTATTGATGATTGGAATGCATCGAAGACCCACTATACGATCCGTAAATTTATGGATGAAAGTTTGCGTAATCCCTGGAATGATAAAAGTGCTCAACCGTGGATTTATATGCGTCTAGGCGAGATATATCTAAATTATGCGGAAACGCAGTATCAATTGGGCAATGAAGAGGTGGCTCGCACGTACATCAATAAGATTAGAGAACGTGCACGTGGTGGGAAGGTAGGTGTACTTCCTGCAATTACGAGCACGGGTGCCGCGCTTTTGGGAAAAATACAGCAGGAACGACGCATAGAACTAGCCTTTGAAGATCATCGTTTTTTTGATGTAAGACGTTGGAAAATAGCTGAACAGACTGAAAACAAACCGGCGCGAAAAATTACGATTGTGCGGGATGACCAAACGAAGAAGAAAAGTTATAAAATTGAGGTGCTTCAGGAACGGAAGTTCTTTCCGCAGCATTACTTACTTCCAATTCCACGCAGTGAGATTCAACGAAATGCATTGTTGAAACAAAATCCAAGTTACGACTAATCAACCAACCTCCAAGGGTCTGCCCAATGCAGATCCTTGGTTTATTAAATTGCTACTCCTTATGAAAACCTTTTTATTATTTGCGGTACAGACTGTGCTTTCTGTCAGTGTGTTTGCTCAGAAGCAAGATATTTCAATCGATACGGACCAAAAGGAACTCCAAGAGGTCTTCGACTGGGCTAAGCAAAAAGCGCGATCTTTTGTTGTTACGGGAACGCGGGGGCCGGTGAATGTTTACAAGAAAAATCAATCCGCAGACAGCGCTTTGTATCAACCGGCCTATTGGGCGGGATATCCTTTGCGAACGGCCTTCTATTCGCGTGATTTTTGTCATCAAGCGGTAGGAGCGCATCTGTTGGGTTTGGAAGAAGAGAATTTTACGATGCTTCGTTCCTTCGCGGCAAGTGCTACAAAGGAACGAAAGTGGTTTCCTTTGTGGGCGATCAATTTTGATGGTAGCCCTTATACGTTGGACTACAGAAATGACGATGACTTTGTCCGCGAGATACCGGCAGTGTTTGAGTTGGTTGAAAAGAGTGCTCAGCTCTATGACTGGACCAAAGATCAACGCTATCTTAACGATCCGGCTTTGTTGTTATTCAACACAAAAGCGGTGAGTGATTTTGTGGCATTGCATGATGTTAAAGCGCCAAATGGTGTGCCCGAAAGCGATGGTTCGGGTAATATTTTCAAAGGCACGGCCACCTACAATGAACATCGTGACCAAACCTTAATTGAAGCCGGTGACGGTATTGGTAGTCAGTATCAAGCCTATTTGGCCTTCGCTAAACTTTCTGCATGGGGTGGCAAGAAAAACCAGGCTAGGAACTACGCTAAAAAAGCCCAAACCTTGTGGAACTATTTCAACACAGTATGGGGCATAAAAGGCAACAAGGGACTGTATAACCGAGGCTACGATAAAAATAATCTCCCGGTGTCTGGTTGGGGAAAAGAAAATTCTTGGTTTCTGCCCTTAAAAGAAATTACCGACCAGCGATCACATAGGCATCTGAAATATTTGGATTATATCGATGCTCAACTTGGCTCAAAAGAAGGGCTGCCCGAAAATATTGAATCAATCACATATGTTCCAGAATTGTTTTTCAAATATGGTCAGAACGAACGAGGTTGGAAATGGCTGAAATATATTATATCCAAAATTAATACGGTGCATGCCATGGCTACGTTAACAGGCACCAATGGTGATTACCCCGAAGTTTCCTTTGTGCTGATCAGTAATGTTGTGCAGGATATGATGGGGATCAACCCTGGTATAAAAGGTAATTCTTTAGAAACTTGCTCCCACCTTCCTCAGAAAATTGGTCGGGTGAAGGTGTCGAATGTCAAGATTGGTGGGGCAATGTTTACGGTAGCGCAACGTGGCTTATCGGAGACTACCCTGTCATACAGTGGCGGAGAAGCAATACAGTACTGGCAGGCTGGTTTTCCGGGAAGTCACCCTTATCTTTACTGTAATGGCATCAAGAAGAAAAGTCGTATTGGTCAGAAAAATGGTTTTACTTACAGCTATATCGAGGTGAAGATTGACCGCGATATGCAATATACGGTAGCTACGCAATTATAGATCGTCATGAAAATTAAATTATATTATTGGGGCATCGTTGCCGTTGGCTTAATACTGCAGTGCAATTCGACGGTAGCTCAAAATTCAAAAAAATGGTCACTATTAAAGGATAATAGGATTGAATGGAAGGTTAAGCAGGGGGAGAATCACGAAGATCATATGGAGATGGCAGGTTTACAATCGGCTGCTGTCGTTTACTATGGTGTTCGCGACGGTCGGCTTTTATTGGACAAGAAGGTTGTATTTCCGATGTTAAGAACAATTCCCAACAATACACATGCAAGTTTAACCGTACCCTTTCAGGATAATAAGTCTTTATTGATAAAAGTAGATGGCGTAGCGGTCGATGAGTATCCGCTACGTTTTGTACTTGACGGAAAATTAGCTGTTTATTCGACGACGAACTCACCACTGGAAGTAGAGCGGACGTTATTCCCATCCGTCGATAAACCTGTTTTGATTGAACGCATTAAGCTGGTGAATACAGGGAGTAAATCCGTACGAATCGATCTGATGAACAAGTATTCGAAATTCGAGTCTGACCCGACGAAAAGTGTATATGGGCCGTATGTTGTACAGGCCTTATTACGGGATACGCTAGTGCCAAATCTCGAACCAAAGCAAAGTTACCTGTTTGATATTGTGTATGAGGGAAAGAAAATATCAACGCCTGTTTATCAGTATTCTCCATCTTATGAATTGCAGAAAAGAGAGGATTTCGTGAAAAGTTTAGCCGACGATCTCATGCTGGAAACACCCAATGATACGATCAATACAGCATTTGCTTTTGCTAAGATTCGTGCAACTGAAAGTATTTATGATACGAAGGGCGGATTGATGCACGGTCCCGGAGGTTTAAGCTACTACGCTGCTATTTGGGCAAATGATCAGGCAGAATATGCCAATCCTTTCTTTCCTTTCTTGGGCAATCGCAACGGCAACGAAAGTGCCATAAACTCCTTTCGTCATTTTGCCCGTTTTATGAATTCGGATTATAAACCAATTCCGAGCTCAATAGTGGCGGAGGGCGATAGTTATTGGAATGGTGCTAAAGATAGGGGGGACATGGCCATGATTGCCTATGGAGCATCCCGGTATGCGTTGGCCTTGGGCAAGAAAGATATTGCCGTCGAATTATGGCCATTGATTCACTGGTGTTTTGAGTATCTGGAGCGTCAGAAGACAAGTGAAGGAGTTTATCGATCGGACAGTGATGAACTGGAAGGGAGAGCACCGGCAGGTAAAATTAATCTGTCGACAAACAGTATTGCCTATGGCGCTTATCAGAGTGCGGCAGACCTTGCTCATGAATTGGGAAAGGAGGATCTTTCTCAGCAATACAGAAAGCGGGCCGAAGAACTCCGTCGTTCGATTGTGCGTTATTTTGGTGCTGATGTGCAAGGCTATTCCACCTACCGTTATTACGATGGTAATACCATCTTAAGGGCTTGGATATGTTTGCCAATGACCATGGGGATAACCGAGCGGAGTGCTGGAACAATTGACGCCTTATTATCAAAATATCTCTGGACAAACAACGGTATCCTCACACAATCCGGAGATAAGGTATTTTGGGATCGGGCAACCTTATATGCCTTTAAGGGATTTTTTATGACGGGAGCAAGCGAAAGGGCGCTGCCTTATTTTAAGTATTACTCTTCGATGCGTCTTTTGGGGGATCATGTACCCTATCCGGTTGAGGCCTGGCCTGAAGGTGGACAACGGCATTTAAGTGCCGAAAGTGCCTTGTATTGCCGGGTTATAACGGAAGGATTATTTCATATTGTACCCACTGGTTTTCGAAAGTTCAGTATAAGTCCCAGTCTGCCAAAGGAGTGGAAGTATATGCGGCTTAGACGAATAAAAGCCTTTGATCGAGTGTTTGATATTGAAGTATCCCGGAAAGGTACGCAAGAGTTTCTTATCGTGAAACAGCAAGATGGTCGGCTCATTCAGAAACCAATTTTGAGCCAGCAGGCAATCAGTATCACCTTAAATTAACCTAAAAATCTCCACAAGTCATCGTCCTGTGGAGATTTTTCACTATAGTCCCTTATAGTGCGCTGAAACTTTGCATATTTTTCCATGTACATCTAATTCCATATATTCCGCGGAAAGCGAATCGTTGACGCTTTTATAGAAAAGTACCATGGAGTTTACGCCCGTAAGTATGTGGTAAAGCTCAAAATGAAGTTCTGGATATTTTTCCAGTGCGCTTTTAAAATAAGCTTTTAATTCTTCTTTGTTGTTTATATTTCCCGCCGTATTCACACCCATTTTCTGAATAATGGGGGAGCGAAAGTCAATGTCTTCACTATAGTGTCGCATAATTGTATCCAGATCGTGTTGGTTCCAGGCGTCAACCCAATGTTGCGCAAGATCTGCAGGCTGATTAAAATTATCTAGTGTATTCATGTTGTATTAAAAATTAATCGATGTATCTGACGGAATTGTCAAACCAAACCGCTTAAAGCAATATACATAATTTAACTATCTTATCTGCCGTAAGGATGGATAAACCGTTATTGACCCACAATTTGTTGGAATCGCTAAATTGAACAAACGGTTGCGTTTTGATCAGAGTTGTCAATGCTGATAATTCTCGTTATTATCGTAAGGTTATAGTCTGTTCGTAAGCAGATGGACTATAGTTTGTTCGTTTATAAAATAAGAAAATTGTGAAAAAATATCTATTTCTTGCGGGTATTCAGGTAATGTCAGTGCTAGGGTTATCAGCCCAAACGACAAGGTCAACTGTGCCATTACAACTATTGGGTACCCGGAGTTGGATCCGTGTAGACACGAAGGATAATCAACCGAGCATGTCCGAAGCGAAAGTCTTTTGGGCAAAAACGAATAAGAAACCGCAAACAGCCAATGCGATATTAGCAGAGGGTGCCAAACGTTATTATATTCAGCAGGTGGAGCCTGAAACGACCTATTATATCTGGATAGAATCTGCTACAGGAAAATCCTTGGCGAATGGAAAAGTGTATACGAGCAAGAGGTGGCAGCTGGATGATACTGAACTCGATGAAGAGCAAAGGAATCCAAGTTCAAGAGCAGTTCCTGTTGGTATGGAAGTCTATTGGCAGGATGAATTTAACGATCAATTACTTAATCGGAATAAATGGACGACCAACTATTTTTCATCTTTGAACTATCTGAATTCAAAATCCAAGGATGAAATGTTGCATGATCGTTTGCCACAACCCGCTTATACTTTAAATGGATCAGCGATCAATCTGTATGTCAATGATACCATTCCCAAGCGGATTTTTACGGAGGGTGGCAACCAAAAGATTTCATCCATCCAAACCTACGATTGGAAGTCCAATGAAAATCTATTGGACAACAGCAAAGGTGGGTACTTTGAAGTTAAGGTGAGACGCAACCGCCAGGGTAATCCAAAGGGAACAAATACAGCTTTTTGGTTTGATTCACCTGGACCAGATATTCGTTATTATCTTCAAGAAGGATCCGAAGTCGACGGAATTAAAGGCATTCGCCCCAAGGGACAGCTTTTTGAAATCGACGTTTTCGAATATATTACGGCTCAATTTGTGATACATGGGCATGTCGATCAAAAAGGGGTATTTCAACGTAATCTTGCTACACATATTGCGGAGGGATATGAACATGTCGGACAATGGGTAACACATGGGGTATTGTGGACACCTACCAGTATTAAACATTATATCAATGGAGACCTGATCAAGGAGTATACGAATAAAAATCAGATTTATTCACCCAACCACTTTTTGAACGTATTTCTTGGAGCCTATGGATCTGAAGGCGGAGTCAATATGGAGGTCGATTATATTCGGGCGTATAATTGGCCTTTAAAAAATGGTAATGAATTGCCTAATCCAGATTTTGAGGGTAAATCTGGTCTTGCACCTTGGGAAGGAGCAGCGGTCATCGAAGAAGGGCGCGGAGAAATGGGGAGTAAAGCGGTGGTACTTTCGCCGGGTCAAAAAATAGAGCAATATGTTTATTTGAATCCTCAACAAGACTTCAAGCTTGTCTATTGGAGTAATGGAGGCAAAGTTCAGGCGGAAGTGGATGATGTCGCTGTCGTAACAGGAAAGTTATCGAATTTAAAGACTTTAATAGCTGACTCAGGAAAGAGAGGTGGAAAACAGGCCGTTGATTTTGTTACTGGCAAGGAGATCAATCCGAATAAAAAAATAGTTCGGATCGGATTTACCAATGTCGGAAAGGAAAACGCATTTTTGGATAATATCACATTGAAGAAAAAATAGGCTGTAAGCTATTTTGAGTATAAAAAGGCCCCACTTATATCAGGGTGGAGCCGTTTTTATGGTAAGTAAGCAGGGAATGATTTTTTTTGATATTCCGATGGCGACATCTGCGTTCGTTTCTTGAAAAAATGAGCGAATGTAGATAATTCCTGAAAGCCTAATTCAATCATAGTAGCCTTGATTGGGTTGGGCCCCAAGCTTAATAGATGCATCGCCTCCTTTAATAAGCGATTGTGAATCAGTTTAAGTGGTAGAATACCCATATGTTGATTTGTCAGCTTCCGAAGACTATACGTGGTCATATTGAGCAAATTCGCATAATAGGCCACCTGGTGTTCCTGTTTGTAATTTAGCTCGATCAACTCTAGAAGCCGATCCATCGTAGTCGGTAGGTAATGTTGTGGGACACGACCAGTTCTATTCAACATGATACGGTTGATTTCCTGCAAACTAGTTGCTGTACGTGATCCTATGATTGTAAATAGAGGCTGAAAACGACAAAGCTCTGAACCGATTTTAGTTAATTCACTATGGAGTTTTTCAAATTCATGCTGAGCGATGTCAAGTATAGGATGATCCCGCAGGAGTTTTGTATTAATCGGAAGGGTAAGGCAAAGCTTTTCAAAATTTTGTTTAGAAATTTTAAACTGATGGGCCAAGGTTTCCTCAATAAAAGAAAAAGAACTTGTTTGTCCTGGAAAGATTAAATGAATTTGATAACCCTTCAGCTGATGATTCTGTTGGTCAATTTGATGGATGCCACCTTTTGAGTGTGATAAAGTGAGAACAAAAACTTGATTTCCGGCAGCTTGAATGGTGTAATTTCTGACGTTCCAAGATTGGTATAAAAAGCCGAGATGTTTCACATGTTCACCATATACCAAGACATTTCCGGCGTAAAACATGGTTAATTTGAGCTGGATAGGGAGGTTGTGCACGATTTGTTTTTATTTAATTTTTACGATTCTTATTTAACGATTATAGGGATATTCCTGTACCCAATGAAACTTGCGTTGCATTAATTCGAAGGCTTGCACGTCTTGTTTAATCAGTTTAATTTGCTCTGTATGGTCATCAAAGGCTTTTGTCAGAAGAATATTTCCATCTTGGTTGATTTGATAATCAAATTGATAATTGTTTAGGGTGATTTTCTTTCCAACCGCATCAATAACAACGCTCTCTTTTTGTGGGTTATAGTCTGAGGTGCGTATTAAGACCTTGTTGTTGTCAATTTCAAAAACAATAAGTCGCCAATTTTCGGGGATTGTTTTGCGTGGTGTTCCCGCTTCTTCGATACGGTAAATTCCATACAAAGATGATTTTTTTAGGTACTCAGCCATCATTTTTTTTGTACTGCATATACCCATGACCTGTTGTACCATAAAGAGAATTAACAGGGCCAATTTGGCGATAAATAAGCTTTTTCTTTTCCAGCTTTTGTTGAATGGAGGTTGTTGAATAGGGAGTAATTGTACAGGTTTTCCTGAAATAAAAATTGCGTACAATGCTTTTACGTAGGGAAGCAGTAGAAATATGGAAAGTAGCAGGAGTGCTGTAGAGAGCATTTTGACAGGGACGTCATAAAAATAGTTGACGGCCATAATATTGATACTTGTCGCAACTGTAATTAGCGCACCGAAAACCATCGTCTTTCTGAAAAGCAATAGGCCCGATAATATTTCTATTGAGCCGATGAGTATATTGTAGCCTTGAGAATAACCGATATAGGTCCATGCGAGGCCCATAGGAGAATACTCGCCCAATGGCTGCAGGAGTTGCGTTAACCTCGGTGGCTGCATTTGCATATAGAAGAGTTTGATAAGGCCATAGTTAATAAGCATAAAAGCAACATAATAGCGTATTGCTGTGGTTAACCAGTAAAAAAGAAAATTATAGTTCGCTCTTTTTCGATCTAATATGGACCATAAAGCTGCCCCAACTAATGCCAGTATGAATAGAATCAATAAGCATACCCAGGCATAAGAGGTGTCCCCACTTCCGTTGATGAAGATACTGTGGTCGTAAGAATAGCCCAATATATTTTCTGCAAACCAGGGAGTCAACCTTTGCATAAAATGGGTAAGAGGGGTGCTGATATATCCATATAACGGATAAGTGCCGTTATTAAAAACAAGAATAAACGACAAAATGAAAATAAAGGGAAATCGAAAACCTAATTTTCTAAAGGCAGGCCACCGGTGTGGACCGTTTTCGTTAAGTATATGCATGATTAAAGTTTATAGTATTTAAGTTAATATTTTTTGGTAAAATAGGTCGTATGTTTATTGAAATAAATAATCGATTAAATAGTAAATAATCATTACGCTATATTTGAACAGAAGTTTTTATCTTGCTCCTAAAAATTAAGAATCATGAACAAGATCAGAGAATATTTCGAATCGATCGTTGTCATGAATGATACGGACTGGGAACTATTTTCCGCTAAGCTTGTTAGGATGGTGTTTCCAAAAAAATCACTGATTTTGGAAATCGGAAAAACCGAACAGTATTTATCTTTTATTGAAAAAGGAATTGTACGTTTCAATATCCCAAAACTGGACTATGATTTTACTTTTGGATTTGCTTTTGAAAACTCTTTTGTAAGTGGGTACGATTCCTTCTTGACACAGCAACCTTCCTCGTATCATCTCGAGGCAATAACAGATTGTATTTTATGGCGGATATCGTTTGAGGATCTCCATATGGTATATCAAACAACAACGGTTGGAAATCTAATTGGACGGAAAGCGGCTGAGGACATTTTTCTAAAAAAAATGAAACGGGAACTGACGCTACTCGAAGATTCGGCGAAAACCAGGTATATCAATTTGATGCGTGAGCAGCCTGAACTGATTCGCAGCATTCCCTTAAAATATCTGGCGTCTTATATTGGTATTAGGCCGCAGTCGTTAAGTCGGATCAGGAAAGAAATTTATTAACAAATGTTCATTGATAACCAAGGGAAGGGCTCCTATTTTTGTTATAAAAAAGATGAAACCATTTTTTGTTTTAATTGTCGTTTGCATTATTTCCAATCTCGTCCTATTGCTGTTGAAGGGGGATATGGATATTCTTTTAGCGGGAAAAGTTGGATTGGCGGTGATGCTGTTGTTCACTGCATTGGGACACCTACTTTATACCAAAGGAATGATGTTGATGCTGCCCGACTTTGTTCCATTTAAAAAAGAAATGATCTATGGAACTGGTTTAATGGAATTCATGGCTGCAATTGGACTATTTGTCCCGCAGGTGAGCCGCATAACGGGAATCCTTTTAATTGTCTTCTTTCTACTGGTATTACCTACAAATATTCGGGCAAACTTAAAGCGTATCAATTATGAGACGGCTACCTTTGATGGCGCTGGTCCAAACTATTTGTGGTTTCGTATTCCATTTCAAATTTTGCTGATCGTTTGGACTTATTATTTTGTGGTGCATTAAAGTAGTTTTCTTAACTAAAGCATAGCAATAAATTAATATGATTTTGTTTAGTTTTATTTAACAATTTTTTATTTTTGCTAAACTTTAGATTGAATAGAATGAAAGAAGCCATCAAGATGGTCGTATTTGATATGGCAGGTACGACAGTGAACGAAAATAATATTGTTTATAAGACACTTAGAAATGCTATAAATACGGTAGGTGGATACGAACTGACATTAACTGAGGTATTGGCCCATGCCGCGGGTAAAGAGAAGCTACAGGCGATTAAGACCGTACTCAAAAATAGTTTGGATGTCGATAACGATGCATTGGCACAACGGATGTTTACATTGTTTTTGGAGCAGTTGGAACATGCCTATGATGTAGAAGAAATTTACCCAAATACGAATGCCGAAGAACTTTTTGCTTTTTTGAAAGAAAAGGACATTTTGCGTGTACTCAATACGGGCTATGATCGTAAGACAGCTGAGTCACTTTTGGAGAAGCTTAATTGGAAAGTTGGCAAAGATGTAGATGCGTTAGTTACTGCATCTGATGTACCTCGAAACAGACCCTATCCCGATATGATTGAGCTGGCAATGCAAAAATTTGAAATTGCCGATCCGGGTTTGGTGGTTAAAATTGGTGATTCTATTATCGATATACAGGAGGGGCAACAAGCAGGTTGCGCCTTGAGTATTGGCATAACAACAGGAGCACATGACAAGGCTCAACTCACATCTGCAAATCCCGATTATGTGATTAATGATTTATTGGAAATTGTCGAAATTTTCGAAAGGAACCGTTAAATTATTCCTGTACGGAAGGAAAAAAAGCGTATGGAGGAAAAGAGTATGGATTCGACTTCTTCTACATATGCTTTTTTTTACGGTTAATAAGGTATCGGCATTGGGGTTTACCGCCCAATTATTAACGTGAATTCGATTTTTTTATATTTTTAATCGCGGTCATAAAGACGTACAAAAGTGTCGAAGTGATTAAAATACTAATTATTACATTTGCCGGTTTACTTCCGGTAAGCAAAGGTGTTTTGGTTAAGATAAATAATACAAAGGTTATAAAAACCATAATCGATTTAAAAATTTCCGTTTTTTTCATGGGGTAGTTGTTAAATTTTTCCATGCTGTAAAGTTCAAATAAAACCTTACGCGAAAATTGTACGAAAAGGACATTCTACACAAAAATATAGGGATACTTTTCACCACCACTTGCTTGAAGTTTATTAAAGAAATCTTTAGGATTAAAATGGGCTAACTTTTTAATCTCTTTATAAAAGTGTGGCGAATCAAAGAAGTTATGCTCAAGGCATAATGCGGTCAGATTCTGTTGACTGTTTGCAAAATGAGTTTGAATCGTATTTCTAAAGCGCAGTATACTTTTATATTTTGAGATACTACAGCCAATATATTTTTGAAATTGCCTATGCAGTGTTTTCTCTGTTAGAAAGACCTGCTCAGCAAGCGTCTGTATGGACTGTAAAGGATTTTTATTAATTGACCTGACGGTCTCTTCCACGGCCTGTAACTGAATTGGTTTGTATCTATGATAAAGGTAATCTTCTAAGTATGCCAGCGAATTTTCTTCATTATGTTGAAAAAGCCTATTACGGTCTAGATGAATATTCTCTGCATCAATGATTTGAAAGGCATAGGGATTACTGAAAAAATAGTTTATACCAGTCTCGTTAAAGTTAATAGCAATCTCGTCTATCGAGTCTCTGTAATTCATCTGCAGCGGCTGTAAATACTTACCAAAAAAGAGGACTTTGAGGTTCTCTTTTTTGCTTTTTGACAGTGTAATAGTATTGCCTTCGGTTTCGATGCTTACATTCTTAAGGATTGCTACTGTTGTGCCTTTTTGCGGGAAGACAAAATAACGTAAAACTGAAGTGTTGTCAAAATTTTGCATACTGTCATAATTGACAATATGTTTTTTCATGAGCTCGGTTTTAGGGTATAATATCTTATACATAAGGTGTTAATTGTATCTTGAAGCAATAATCTCGCCTCAAGATACAATTATTTTTTATTGCATTTGTAAGCCTTCCATTGAATTCTGGTTTTTGTTTTTCTTAAACATATTCATATCCATTTTTCCAAAACGGTAGGAAAGATTTAATTTGATCAACTGTGGATTAGAAAGTCGATAGTAGGTTTGAGAGAATCCTTCACCTGATGAAACAATGGTATTGCCACGTGATCTGAAGATGTCATTAATAGCCAATGTTGCTGAGGCAGCCTGATTTTTCAAGAAGCTTTTCTTAATAGCCAAATCTATGCCATAGAATGGTTTGATATAGCCTTGGGAAGAGCTTTGTGCCTGGTTCATTGGTGGGCCGAATGTCTGGCCCTGTGTAACTGGCATATTTGTTTTGCCTTGATATTCAAAAGCAAGCTGTAGGTTCCAGTTTTTCTGTAAGTTGAATGTATTGTTCAATTTTCCAAATACTGTCCACATACCTTCCGACGGTGTTTTCTCATCAACTTCAATTTTAGAATTGTAGAAGTTGAGGTCTGCTGTCAGATCCCACCATTTTTTGAGATTATTGGTATACGTGAATTCGGCACCATAATTTTTGCTGGAGTTGGCATTGATGTAGGTATTGATAAAATCCATTTTGTTCGTCACCGGATTGAGTTCCTGTGTTAGGTAACGTGTAATTAGATTGTTTGTACGTTTATAGTATACCGTTGCCAAAAATGTACCTTTTCCATGTGCGCGACTGTAGGAAAGTTCGCCGGATGTAGTGAATTCAGGAACAAGATCGGGATTACCTCGTGTAATATTTAAGCTGTCTGTGTAGTCAACAAAAGGGATGAGCTGAAAGAAGTTCGGACGGTTGACACGACGGGTTACGCTCATTTGTATTTGGTCTTTCTCGGTTAGCTTTTTGCTCAGGAACAAAGAAGGAAATAAGCTAAGGGGGTACTTGTTGTGAAACTTTTCATTTGTATTCAAAAGTTCGCCGTCGTACGTTGAGCTTTCTGCGCGTAATCCAACTTTATAGGATACCCAGTCTTTGAGATTTCCTCCAAGTGAGGCATAGGCTGCATAGACGCTGTTTTTATTATTATAGTTTGCTGAAGCTGCGGTGATATTTTCAAAATCCTCCTTATCCACTGCTTTTAAGGAATTCGTGTTGAGGTTTTTGAGTTTATTGATCTGGGCACGCAGGCCAGTTTCGAGTTTCATGCCATTTTTGAACGGTTTGACATAATCTGCCTGCACAGTCATAAATTTATTGTTGCCGGAGCCGTTGTTTTTTTGGATCTGCGTTCCGCTGACCTCATCGCTGGCATTGCGATAATTGGTCGTATATAGACCATTTGAGGTGTTATTACCGCCAAAGTAATTGAAATCGACAGACAATTCTTCGCCTTCAGTTTTGAATTTTTGGACGAGACCAGCTTGCAGGCCACGTGGTTTAAAGCTTCTTTCAGATTCGGAAATGCGATCGCTCATTGAAGTATTGCCCCCTGAAGTGGTGGAAATTGCTGAATTTTCATTAGGCTTAAATTTACCCTGAACCAACACTCCGGCGACAGATAGCGTTGTTTTGGGACTTAAGTCGTAATCTACGCCAAGCCGGCCAAAGGTAATCATACCTTTTGTTTTGCCCTCGATATCTTGATCTACTGTCGATTCTATGCCATTAATTGTACTGGTACGGTGGCTGTCGCCCTCGGTGTTGGTCCGCATGCGCATATTCATTCCCGTCAGTGAGATGTTGAATTTATTCTGACGCAGATTTAAACTACCCATAAAGTTGGTCCCGCCAAAGCGGTCGCCACCTAAGGTGACCATACCATTGTATCCGGCTTTCTTATTTTTTTTCAGAATAATATTGAGGATACCGGCCATACTTCCAGAAGCGTCGTATTTGGCAGATGGATTTGTGATGATCTCGATTTTGTCAATGACATCAGCCGGAATTTGATCCGGTGTAAGCGTGGTCGGTTTTCCGTCAACAAAAATCGTTGGCGCTGCATTTCTCAATTTTACATTACCGTCGATATCTACTTGTACAGAAGGCATATTGCGGAGTACATCGATTGCTGTACCGCCAGCCGCGACGATATTTTTCTCTACGTTGAAGACTTTTTTGTCGATATCCATTTCGAGTAATGCCTTGCGGCCAGTCACGGTGACTTCATCGAGCTTACGGTTGTCATTTTCCAGTTTGATCGCGCCGATATCTTTGGTTGTTTTTCCATCGGTATAGTCTACAGCTAGATCAATCGGTGCATAGCCTACAGAGCTAATTTTTAACTTCCATTTTTCTTTTGGTGAAATGGCTGCGAAATTGAATTTTCCATTTTCTGAAGAACTGGTACTTTTTACGAGAATTTCCCTTTCTTTACCTGTAGCTTGATCCTTGATGACCTTCAATAAATTCACGGAAGCTTGTGCGATCGGTTTCCCGTTGTCGTCCACAATTTGGCCGGAGAGCTGACCTTCGGACATGGCGAAAGCAGGACGACCGCCTGCAGGGGCTTGAGCGTGTACAGAAGCAACCGCAGTTGCCATTAGTGCTATTGCTATAAATCTTTTCATTTTTTCTTTGCTATGCTATCGGCTATGCGGATTAGGCTGTTCGATAGTACGCAAATTTGAAAAGGATTTTTTAGCTATGCAATCATCTGTAGACCGAAGCGGCGAATGTGTAGACGAACGGATAATTGTATCGATTCAATTTGTACCTTTAGCATTAGATAAACTGTTCGATATTTTTAATATATTTTTTACCGATAGGAAGGGCAGTTTCGGGTAAGGTGAGTTTGCTTTGACCGACCTGTTCAATACGATTTTTGTTGACAATAAAGGAATTATGTATGCGTAGAAAATCGACTGTAGGTAATATTTTTTCCATCCCTCGGAGGTTGCTGCGCGTAAGAAGTGGCGATTCACGGTCGACCAGGTATATTTTCACATAGTCTTTCAAGCCTTCGATGTAGCTGATTTCATGGAGAAAAATTTTCGTCTTTTTGTATTCTACATTGACGATAATATGATCCTGTTCGGGTAGCTGTTTTGCACGGAGCAGCATACTTTCTTCCACTTTTCGGACTGCGGCTGCGAGTCGTTCTTTTGAAATGGGTTTAAGCAGATAATCTACGGCATTTAGCTCGAAACCTTCAACAGCATATTGGTGATAGGCCGTGGTGAAGATAACTAAGGGGCGTGGAGTGAGTTCGCGAATAAACTGCGTACCCAATTGATCGGGCATTTCAATATCCAGAAAAATCAGATCGATAGCGTGATCTTTTAAATAGTCTTCAGCTTCGGCCGTCGCATTAAATTTACGGGCGACTTCGATTTGCTCAAAATTCAATAAGTCGTCTTCTAAAATGTTGAGCGCGAAGGGTTCATCATCGATTAGTATACATTTAATCTTCATCGGTCATCAGTTTTAAAGTCACTTCGAAATCTCCAGCATCGGTTTTTCCGATCCTGAGGTCATGTCGGTTGGGATACAGTAATTGTAATCGTCTGCGTACATTGGTCAGTCCTATCCCTTCGTTTGGACGCGGTTCCGTATGTTGTAAAATGCTATTTCGGGATATAAAGATAATGCCACCTGGAGTATCCTGAAATTGAAACTGTATCTGTGGTTCAGTTTTGCTATCCACACCATACTTGAATGCATTTTCCACAAAATGGATGAAGAGTAATGGGGGGATCATTCTGTTTTTGACTCTGTCTTCGATATCCAGTGCTACATTTCCTTGAATAGGAAGACGAAGGGTCTGTAAGGCGATAAAATTGCGCATATGGTCGATCTCTTTAAAAAGTTCGACTTTGGGGCCGTCTACTTCGTAAAGTATGTAGCGTAGCATTTCGGACAACTTAACAATAGTGTCTTCGGAATCTGATGATTGTTTACGAATGAGCCAACGGATATTATTGAGCGTATTGAATAGGAAATGTGGGCTGATCTGAAGTTTTAACATCGTTAGTTCTGCCGTTGTTTTTTCAAGCGCAATCTGTTTGTTGAGCTCCTTTTGTCGGGCTTGCTCATCGTAGAGAAAGATCATCGAAGAGGTGATCATACAGAGTGAGTAAATAATGCCCGGGCCGATGACCAATCGTACGAAAAGAATATTTTCCTTGCTCAGATGAGCGAGCTCCCCATCTGGATTAAAATAGACTATACAGTAGTTCAGTGCTACATAGGTGGCGAATCCAAGTGCCATTAATAGTACAAAGATCTTTCTGCGACCAAAAAAATAGGTAGGTGCAACAACGTAGCAGTGCAAGTAAAAATGAGTAGCCAGGAATACAATATTTACTAAATGCGATAATGCCGAATAAGGCTTGAAATCCGCGATTTTATCCGGCTGGTAGAGGTACGTAATAAAGGGCAAAAGCAGTAATATGGTCCAGATGACAATATGTAAATAGAATTTTCTGAAGAATCTGCCAATCATGTTATATCTAATTAATCCCCTTACTTTTGGATAAGACCAAACTTAGATAAATTGCTTTTTATATGCAATATAAATACGTTTATAGGTAAAAACAATTATTCATCAAAGCTGTTCTCCGAAGGTTATCATGGTCTGTTGTCAATCGATATGGTGTTATAAACATGAGCAGCTATTAAATGAAATGATGTTAAAAAGAGGTTCACGAAAGAACACGAAAACGGGAAATAGGCTGGACTGTTGGAAATAGTTTTGTATTTTGCAGGTATAAACTTTGTAACGTGACGTTCAATCCAAACCGATATCAGCATATGCCCTACAGACGCTGTGGGAAGAGTGGCATTCTCTTGCCAGCCATTTCATTGGGGCTTTGGCAAAATTTTGGTGAAACCGATATTCAAACGGTGTTCCGCAAAACCTTGATGACC
This sequence comes from Sphingobacterium sp. Ag1, assembly GCF_000988325.1. Taxonomy (NCBI): domain Bacteria; kingdom Pseudomonadati; phylum Bacteroidota; class Sphingobacteriia; order Sphingobacteriales; family Sphingobacteriaceae; genus Sphingobacterium; species Sphingobacterium sp. Ag1. Next base: position 675,770 of record NZ_LBGU01000043.1, read on the forward strand.
GCTTTTGATCACGGGATTACCCATTTTGACCTTGCCAATAATTATGGTCCGCCTCCGGGAAGTGCAGAAGAGAACTTTGGACATATATTGCGTAGCGATTTTGTGGGCTATCGTGATGAACTTTTAATTTCCACTAAAGCGGGATATACCATGTGGCCGGGTCCGTATGGTGACTGGGGAAGTCGTAAATATTTGATGGCCAGTTTACATCAGAGCTTAAAACGTATGAAGCTCGATTATGTGGATATATTTTACCATCATCGACCGGATCCGAATACACCGTTGGAAGAGACGATGGTCGCATTGCGAGATATTGTTCATCAAGGAAAGGCCTGCTATATGGGTTTGTCCAATTATCCTCCTGATCTTGCTCAGAAAGCTGCTGCGTTATTGCGTGCAATGGGGACACCATGCCTTATTCATCAGCCTAAATATTCGATGTTGGTGCGGACACCTGAGGAGGGGCTTTTGGATGTGCTGCAGGCAGAAGGAATCGGAGCGATCGCTTTCTCTCCTTTGGCACAGGGACTGTTGACCAATAAATACTTAGGTGGCATTCCGGCAGATTCGCGCGCTTCGAAAGAGCATTTTTTGAAAAGTGACATGATCACTGCTGAATTGATGGAGAAGATAGACCGGTTGAATAATCTGGCGATACAAAGAGGCCAAACATTGGCTCAAATGGCAATTGCATGGTTGTTGAAAGATGAACGTGTAAGCTCCGTTTTGGTAGGGGCCAGAAATAGTGAGCAACTGGTTGATTCGCTCAAGGCCCTGGACAAGCTGGACTTTACAGAGGATGAATTGGCACTTATTGATGCTATTCTCAAGTATAATTAATCACCTAATTGATCGTGTCATGTTTGCCTTTGAAGCACAATTGGAAATTATCGGTATCAATCCTTTTGTTTTTGTTCCTGCTGATATTCTGGAAAACCTATTTAAGGATGCGGGAATGAACAAAGGTTATATTCCTGTGAAGGGAAAAGTTAATGAAAAAGATTATGTTCAGACCTTGCTGCGATTTCAGGGGGAATGGAGACTGTACATTAACACGGTTATATTGGCGAACTCGCCGAAACGAATCGGCGAGACCTTAACCATAACAATCGCTTTTGATCCGGAAGACCGGACTATTTTGCCTCATCCAGAACTCGAAGCAGCATTTGCGCTAAATAAGGATGCACTAAAGGTGTTTGATGGATTGTCTCCATCAAAGCAAAAGGAAATTATCCGTTATATTTCTAACTTAAAAACTGCGGATAGTCGAAGAAAAAACATCGAAAGGGCGATCGGTTTTCTATTGGGTAAAAATCGATTTGTGGGGCGTGAAAAGCCCTAAGAACTCAGACCAGTACTTCCATGTATGTCCTGTAATTACGGCCAGATATAGGGAGGATTGGTTAGAATTTTAGTGATAATTTGAATATACTTATGGACAATCCTAAAATAGTATGGGGTATCATCGGCTGTGGTGATGTCACAGAAAAAAAAAGTGGACCTGCGTTTAATCGGATAAATAATAGTCAGCTAATGGCTGTCATGCGAAGGGATGCGGCGAAAGCTGCTGATTATGCTAAGCGACATCAGGTACCCCTATGGTTTTCAGACGCTGACGATTTACTTGATAATATCGATCTCAATGCAATTTATGTCGCAACGCCACCGTCCTCTCATCTCGCGTATGCACTATCTGCCCTGCGTAAAGGGAAATCTGTTTACGTTGAAAAGCCCGTTACGTTAAATGCGATAGAGGCTGAATCATTATTGGCGGAAGTAAAAAGCAGTAACGGGAAATTGGTTGTTGCGCATTACCGTAGACAATTGCCTTTGTTTCTAAAGGTTAAAGAGCTTGTTGAAAACGGTGAAATTGGCCAGCTAAGGACGGTGCAACTCCGTTTATGGCAAAGCAGAACGCCCGACCTGGTAACTAAAAGTGGCGGAGATTGGCGTACTGATCCTGCTGTTTCGGGCGGCGGCTACTTTTTTGATTTAGCCCCTCATCAATTGGATTTGATGCTTTACTTTTTTGGAATGCCGATTTCATACGATGGTTTTAGCTTAATTCAGGATAGGGACAGTGCTGTTGCCGATCAAACCACAGGGACCATTTTATTTAATAATCAGCTTGTTTTTCATGGAAGTTGGTGTTTTAATGTTGCCAAAGAAAATCAGGTAGACAGTTGTGAAATTGTTGGAAGCCTTGGTCGTATTTGTTTTTCCATTTTTGGAAATTCAGTTGTTATCGAAACAGGGGATGGAGAGCAGGAATTCAGATTTGACCATCCCGAAAATATTCAATTGCCGATGATTTCGCGTGCGGTAGAGTATTTCAGCGGCATTGGGCCAAATCCATCTCCGATTGAGGAAGCCTTGGTCCTGATGCAGATCATCGATAACTTTTCGACAATAAGGCAATAATATTTTGCTTTGCTGATAAGCTGTAGTCTTTAAGGATGAAGCAGGTATAATGGAAAGCCTATTTGGAAGATAGGTATGATTTCGGTCTTCCAAATAGGCTTAATTTTTCTGACAGTGTCTGATCTTATTAGCCACAAAGAACCTTCAGTTTGCTTTCATTACTGTTGGTGTCTGCGAAGTTAAGAAGGTTTTATTAAGTATTCTTTCTTTTGAATGGACCCATTGGAGCAATGAGTTCTAAGTTGGTGCCATAAAGAGGTGCACCGAACTGATCTTAAAAGCAATTAATAGATCGCTACTGGATTGACATTGACCTGTGTGGATCCGACATATAAGGGCTGTCCAAGGACAAATAGAAATTCCCAGACTTTTTCTTTTACCAAGGGGCGTGTGTCGATTAATTCAAGATTGTATATGCCACGTTTGGCCAATAAAAACTGATTGATTGGAAATTCTTCGTTGGTATTGGGGTTTGGATATACTTCGGATGCCCACGTGTCACCACCAAAAGCAACGATACCTTGATCTGCTAGCCATTTTGCTGCATCCATACCGATACCGGGTTCAGTTTCCAGGAACTGTTGGTTGTTGTTGCCGATCAATTCTAACCAACCTGTGTTGAATAAGACGATGTCACCTTTTTTGATCGTGATCCCTTGTTTTTTTAATACCGATTGAATGGCTTCAACGGTAAATTCTGTACCACCTGGAACGATATCTTTTCCATAATAGGCTGTCATATCCAAGACAATAGCACGGGTTACCAGTGGTGGGACTTTTTCTATTCCAAGTTTTTTAACGCCTTCTACCGTAACAAAATCCTGCGCTTTGTTGCCATTGTAGTAGATATTGTTGATTCCGATATGTCCAATACCGTTCAATTGGGTGCCGACACCGGTCCAGGCATTTACCAATTCGTCGTTGAAAGTGAATTTATTGGGACCAAGTGTTGCACCAGCCTGTTCTCCGGGTTGTATATTATACAAGTTAAAACTACGGTGGCGGAAAGCTGGAAGCTGTTTGTTTACAGGGACAGCAAGAGGGACAGTTTTTCCCTTTTTGACAAGTTTTAATGACTGTAGCACCAATTCTGGTGATATTAAATTGGCAGCTCCGATCTCGTCGTTCTTACCATAAGCAGCATGATGCCATGTACTATCTGTTGGGTCTACCAATAATGTTTTATTTTGCGCATTGCTTTGCAATGCTGTGAGTGACAGTACCCCCATGAGGAGTACTGTCAACTGATTGAATTTTTTCATCGTTGAATATTAAATTTTTGCTAATGCAAGATTGATAAAGGATAGTTCTTCTGCGGTAAGCGTGATGTCGATGGCTTGCGCATTTGCGATGGCCTGCTCTGCATTTCGGGCACCTGCCAAGACTACAGTGATCGCCGGCTGTAAACTAGTCCAGCGTAATACCAATTGGGAAAGCGTGACACCTTTGTTTGCGGCAATTGGACTGATGGTATCCAAGAAGGTCTTTACCTTGGCCAGATCAAATTGTTGGAAATAACCATTGCGGTGATCGTTTTCTTTTAATTTACCCGTATTGAAATATTTACCGGTTAACAAACCACGCTCCATAGGGCTATATACAATGATACCTAGATCATTTTCCTTTGCGTAAGGAACAAGGTCCTGTTCGATACCTCGGTTCAGCATGCTGTAACCAACTTGATTACTCGCTATATTGAGGGTTTTTCGTGCTTCTGAAACTTGATCAACGCTATAATTGCTGACACCGGCAGCACGGATCTTACCTTGTTGTAAAAGAAGATCCAAGGCTTCCATCGTTTCGGAAATCGGAGTTGTACTATCTGGCCAGTGAATCTGTAGTAGATCGATATAGTCGGTGCGTAAGCGTTTTAGGCTATTCTCTACTTCCTGAATTACACTAGCTTTTGATGCATATTTATAAACTGGAATAGTTTTACCAGCTTCTTCTGCGTCAAAGAAAAATTCACCTTTTCCTTGGTTACTACCGTCCCATACCAAACCAAATTTGGTCAATACCTGTATTTTGGTCCGATCATAACCTTGAATTGCCGCACCGATCATTTCTTCACTCAAACCAAAGCCATAAAACGGGGCTGTATCTAATGTAGTGACACCGTTGTCGATCGATGCTTTCACAGAATCAATAGAATCTTTCTTTTCATTTCCGCCCCACATGTTGCCGCCAATTGCAAAAGCTCCGTACGTAATTGCTGATAATTCTAAATCTGTTTTTCCTAATTTTCTGTATTCCATTTTTTATTTTTTATGTCTCTTGTTAAATTTTATTTGTCGTTCTGATGCACCTTTTTTTACCAAATAAATCTGTTCGAAAGGATGCCTACTATTATCTGAATGATTGATGGCACAAAGTTATAACGCTATTTTTTATTATTAAAATAATTTAAATTAGGTTATTCTATTATTTTTATGATATAATGCTGGGTCCTTTTTTTGAAAAGCGCCGGCAGATTTCTGTTAAGTTTTTCTTGTACATTCCTACACAAACTAGTAGATTTATATAGTGTGGTAGGTCTTGTGAGCACTTACATTTTTATTGGGATAACCGTTCAGTAAAAGAATATCTATGCAAACAGTTGAACAATTTAAACCTGATGTGATTATTATCGGAGCGGGTTTAGCAGGGCTTACAGCAGCAATGGAGGTTACCAATGCTGGTAAGAAAGTGCTTCTTGTGGATCAGGAGACAGCTGAAAATCTTGGTGGTCAGGCCTATTGGTCCTTTGGTGGGCTTTTTCTTGTCAATTCATCTCAACAACGTCGCATGGGTATCAAGGATTCTTTTGAACTGGCTCGGCAGGACTGGATGGGAACTGCAGGATTTGACCGCGAGGAGGATTATTGGCCGCGACAATGGGCAGAGGCCTACCTGAAATTTGCGACGGAAGAGAAGGCTGCTTACGTCGCTAAGCTCGGTATTAAGCTGATGTTTATGGTCGGTTGGGCTGAGCGCGGTGACGGATCGGCCTCGGGGCATGGTAATTCCGTTCCTAGATTTCATGTTAGTTGGGGGACTGGAACTGGCGTTGTGAAACCTTTTGTGGATAAAGCTTTTGCTGCGCAGGAAAAAGGTCTGCTGCGGTTTTGCTTTCGACATCGCGTGACAAAATTGCTAACGCAAGATGGCGCGGTCATCGGAATTGCGGGCGATGTTTTGGAAGATGATAACAAAGCAAGGGGTGTTGCTACCAACAGAAATATTCTTGCAGCGTTTGAATATTATGCAGATCAGGTCGTTATTGCTTCGGGAGGGATTGGAGCAAATCATCAATTGGTACGCGAAAATTGGCCTGAACGATTAGGGAAAGCACCAGTGCAAATGATTTCAGGTGTTCCCGCCTATGTCGATGGAAAAATGATTGGAATTGCCGAAGAGGTTGGGGCTCATATGATAAACCGCGATCGCATGTGGCATTATACGGAAGGGATTGAAAATTGGAATCCAATATGGCCTATGCACGGCATCCGTATCTTGCCTGGGCCGTCTTCATTGTGGTTTGATGCCCGCGGTAATAGGCTTCCAGCTCCTTATTTACCTGGATTTGATACCTTGGGTACACTCAGACACCTGCAAGAAACAGGCTTTTCTTATTCCTGGTTTATCCTGACACAGAAGATTATCAAAAAGGAGTTTGCTCTTTCAGGTTCAGAACAGAATCCGGATATCACCAACAAGGATTATAGGTTATTTTTGAAACGCATTTTTGGGAAAAATGCACCTGGACCAGTTGAGGCTTTTAAGGAAAAGGGACCTGATTTTATTGTTTCGGACAATCTAAAGGATCTCGTCGCTCGTATGAATGGTTTGACAGGGGAGGATCTATTGGATTATGAAGCGATTAAATCGCAAATTGAAGCGCGTGACCGGGAGGTCGATAATAAGTTTTCAAAGGACACGCAAGTAAATTATATTCGAAATACACGAAACTACCTTGGTGATAAATTAGGTCGAGTGGCAGCCCTCCATAAAATCCTGGCGCCGGAAAATGGACCGCTCATTGCGGTACGTCTCCATGTGTTGACGCGTAAAACCTTAGGCGGTCTCAAAACGAATCTCCATTCGCAAGTACTAACAAAGGATAACAAGGTGATAGCGGGTTTGTATGCAGCGGGCGAGGTAGCTGGATTTGGTGGTGGTGGCATGCATGGTTATCGAGCGTTAGAAGGCACTTTTTTGGGCGGTTGTATATTCTCAGGCATGAAAGCCGGACAACATATTGCGCGTTTGCCAAAGGCAGCATCTACCTAAAAAATGTTATGAAAGACGATTCTTTTCTTTATAATGCCAGTTTTTCCACCCGATGTTGTTGCCGGATAGCGTCGGCCCAGGCCATCGGTGGTTACATTTAACGTTAAAACAACATTTCTATAGGCAATCAATGCGATGTTTGCCTATTGAAAAAGAAATTATTAAGTTTTATTCCGGATAGAGCGCAGCGTTTGAAGAAGAACAGAAACGAGTACAAAAGCGAGCCCCACATAAAAGGAAGCATTGACTTGTTTGCCTTCGTTGAAGAATAAAAAAGCAATGATAATCGAATAGATGGGCTCAAGATTGAAACTCAAATTGACCGTAAATGCAGATAGCTTCTTGAGTGATTCGGCAAAAAGAACATAAAGACCAACCGTACAAAATAAAGACAGCAAGATTAAATAGATCCCATCAGAAAAGCTTGGTATAAAACGTTCGGTGGGAAATAAATAATAGAAAATAGGCAGTCCAAGTCCCAATACAATGGTGCCACTAAGCATTTGATAATAGTTGAGTAATTTACTATCATATTGTTTGACCAATCGCTCATTGTAGATGGTATATAGGGCCGCGAAAATAGTTGAAATTACACCCAAAATAATGCCCATTTGATAAGAGCTATCAAAATGAAAGATTAAACTGATTCCGATCAAGGTCAACATGCTTAACATCAGCTGCGCCGCACTAAATCTTTTTTTATTGATGATAGGTTCTAGAATGGCTGTGAAAAAACTGGTCAGGCAATAGCACACTACGCCAATGGAAATATTGGAAAACTTGATACTTCCATAGAAAAATATCCAATGGATGGTGAGCAATAATCCACCTCTTGCAATATTCAGTATATCTTTTGTCGATTTTAATCGCTCAATCTTGAATAATTTGAGGACAACGAAAAGAATAAGTGTTGAAAGTAAAACCCTAAACCACACGAGTGGTATCTGATTGAGGGTAATGAGTTTGCCGAAAACTCCGGTGAAGCCTGCGAGCAGTACCGCGGTATGAAGTACTAAATATGATTTTTTCATAAGAAAAATGTCTTTCCCATAAAGGGAAATTTAAAAGCCAAATAAATAGTTAATCCTTGTATCATCCGAATTTGCTCCTGATCAGATGTCATTATTCGTTTGACATTGCGCTATGTTATTTTGCTGGTGGAGAAAGACAAGTTCTTCGGTCCATGGTTTTATGCTAGTTTTTAACAAATATAGAAATTATCTACGGTATTCAAAGTCCTTTATTTCAGCCATTTTGTTGGATTAATATTCTTCATCCTAAAGACTAAATCTTATATTAGTGATCTCACTAGGGGGATGCCCAAGATAATCGTCTTCCTAGTATTGAATATGCAATATCAATATAAACCAAACTAAACAATGAAGAGGAAAGAATTTATTCGAAATACGAGTCTGTTGGCGGCATCGGCACTTTTTGCACAGACGAAAGTATTCGGTTTTCAAGCTGATACGGTCCGTGTGGGGCTGATCGGTACCAACGGTATGGGTTGGTCTAATCTGAACGCTATCTTGAAAGTACCAGGCGTGCAGTGTACGGCATTATGTGATGTCGATGAAAATGTTTTGAAGAATCGCGCTGAGGAATTAAAGAAACGCAATATTGATGTGAAGACTTACATCGATTATAAAGATCTTCTGAAAGCAAATGACGTTGATGTTGTTATTGTCGCTACGCCCGATCATTGGCATTGCATGCAAATGGTTGATGCTGTTGCGGCAGGAAAAGATGTATATGTCGAAAAACCGATTGGCAACTCCATTCGAGAATGTGAAATTATGGTTGCAGCTGCTAAAAAGTATAAACGTGTTGTACAGGTAGGGCAGTGGCAACGAAGCCAACAACATTTTAGAGATGCGATGGATTTTGTTCATAGCGGAAAATTGGGAAAGATACGCCTTGTTAAGGCTTGGGCTTATCAAGGTTGGATGAAGAGTATTCCGGTTCAGGCAGACGCTCCTGTTCCTACTGGAGTACATTATGATAAATGGTTGGGGCCAGCCCCAAAACGTGCGTTTAATCCCAATCGTTTTCACTTCAATTTCAGGTGGTATTGGGATTATGCTGGTGGCCTGATGACCGATTGGGGTGTACATATGTTGGATTATGCGCTCATCGGAATGAAAGTGTCAGATCCTGTTTCGGTAATGGCTGCTGGCGGTAAATTTGCTTATCCCGACGACGCCGCTGAAACACCAGATAGTCTAACAACGGTGTATGAGTTTGATGGATTTAATGTTCAATGGGAGCAGGCAACAGGTATAGATTTGGGCCCTTATCAGAAGACTCACGGTGTTGCTTTCATTGGTAATAATGGTACCTTGGTCGTTAATCGTGAAGGCTGGGAAGTTATTCCCGAGAAAGGACGAATGGACGCTGTCTCTTTCCAACGTTCACAGGACAATGGACTGGACAAGCATATGGTTAATTTCGTTGAAGCTGTTAGAAAGAAATCAGTAGAAGGTCTTCATGCTCCGATAGAAGCGGGGGCTCATATTGCGATATTCTCACAGATGGGAAATATTGCGTACCGTTCTAAAAAGAAATTGTTTTGGGACAAACAAAAGCGCAGTTTCAATGATAAAGATGCGGATGGGTACTTAGTGAAAGTTTATCATAATGGCTATAATCTGCCTAAAGTGTAAGGAAATATGGGTATGAAAGGTATCGTATTGGGTCTCGCTCTGGCGACATTGTCTGCAAAGCAAGTTTCGGCGCAACAGATGGAAAAAATGTGGGATGGTCAAGGAGGAAAAAATTCCATTTCCCAAAATAGAGGGAAACTGTTCCGTGACGGCAAATATGCGATGTTTATCCATTGGGGAATCTATTCGCAGCTGGCAAATACCTGGAAGGGGAAAACGTTTTATGGCATAGGGGAATGGCTCATGAACAAGAGCATGGCCAATATCCCCGTCGCTGACTACATGGCCGCGGCGGCGTCATTTCATCCAGATCATTTTGACGCTAAGGCGATTGTGCAGCTTGCAAAAGATGCGGGGATGCGCTATATCGTGATTACGAGCAAACATCACGATGGATTTTCGATGTTTCATTCGAAAGTGAATTCGTTTAATATTGTTGAGGCGACCGATTTTAAACGTGATCCGATGATTGAGCTTGCGAAAGCCTGTAAGGAAGGGGGCATCGGTTTTGGCTTCTATTATTCGCAAAATCAGGATTGGACTTATCCCGGTGGAAACGGAGGTCCCAAGGTAGATGCTGCTGGTCAGCCGAAAACATTTGACGATTATTTTTGGGAGAAATGCTATCCTGAGGTGAACCAGATTACGACGCAGTATGGGCCGATAGAATTGGTCTGGTTCGATACGCCTGGTGGGATGGATAAGAAATACGCCCAAAAACTTGTCGAATTGGTTCATAAAAATCAACCTGGGGCTTACGTGTCGGGACGTGTTGGGCATGGACTCGGTGATTATTCTACTTTGGGGGATATGGAAGTACCACGGCAGAATGTTCCAGGTCTTTGGGAGGCAGTAGATGTAACCAACGACTCTTGGGGGTATGCTTGGTACGACAATAATTGGAAGAGTGCCCGTGAAATCTTGTCTCGTACATTGTCTACAATTAGCCGGGGCGGGACTTACATGTTAAATGTTGGGCCTAAACCAGATGGGACTATTCCAGAGCCAGCGAGCTTAGCTTTGCGTGGTGCTGGTGCATGGATCCGAAAATATCCAGCGGCCGTCTATGGTGCGCAAGCTTCACCTTGGGGGCACGCCTTGCCTTGGGGGGATGCTACTGTACAAGGACGTAAAATTTCATTATTGGTCTATCACTGGCCAACTAATGGAAAGTTGTTTGTTCCGGGCCTAACAAAAGGGATAACGTCGATCAATCTTTTAAACGCAGATGGGAAGAAAAAGTTAAATTATACGACCGATGGAAAATGGTTGGAGATCAATATCCCATCGGTAGCGTCGGATCCGCTGGTTTCTGTGATTGAGGTCGTTATGCAGGAGACACCTGTTATTGATAAAATGTTGGGTGTCGATCCGGCGATGGAGACAATTCTTCCTGTAGACTTTGCCGAAGTTGAAGGATGCCATAAAACCGGGAAATCCTGGATGGAGAAATTCGGTGAATGGAAACATGTCGTTCAAGTAGGGCAATGGAATGATCAAAGTAAACTAACGTATGCTATAGACATTGTTAAGCCAGGCTATTATCAAGTTGATCTAAATTATACAGGGCAGGGGAGAGTGGTGTGGAAGATTGAAAACTCGACTGGAGAGATCGTGCAGAATCAACAAGCCGCCGCTTCTGTGTATAATTGGTACCCTTGGGGATGGATGAAATTTAAAGCCGCAGGAAGATACAGCGTTACTGTTTCATTTCTTGAAGGTGATGGTGACAAGGTCAGTCTCAGTGCACTTCGATTTAAACCTGTAGAATAGGCTGTTGCTGTCTATTCTACAGGTTTTTCAATCATCAATTTCTGTGCTTTCTGCCTTAATTGATGATATTCCCAAAAAAATCAAACAGGGATTTTTAGGCAGGCATTCGATTCAGCTACTCTTGCATAAGAGTCTGTATTTTCTCAATAGAATCCTCATTCTCCAAAAACTCAAGATACGGTAACAAAGGTTCGATATCTTTTTTGTCCATTGTTTCTATGTCTTCAAATAAAGCATTTACAAAATCACTGCAAAAAGATTTGCCAAAGCTATAAGTGATGATTCTCGCAAGATCATCACAATCGATCTCCGTGGCATTCAGATTAAATACAAGTTCAGGTATTTCGTAGTCGCCTTCTGCCGGATAGCCGATATACCTAAACATGCTTTCCTTCCATACACGAAATAGAATTTGATGCGAGACATGTTTTCCAAAGTATTCGAACACCTTGGAAAGTAGATCGCAGGCTGCCTCCTTCTCAAAAACACCGGTAATGCTTTTGTCTATCAATTCAGCATAAGGAATGAAAATTGAGCTATCGAAATGAACATCAAAATTAGCGGTAAGCATAGCCAATATATGTTCTTTGGGCTGGATTCTTAGAAGTTGTCTTGCTGTTAATGAGGTTAAGTTGTGCTTTTGTTCTCGACCGTGGCTATCGGGGAGGAGCACGGTGTGTTCTTTGTCGAGGAGCGAGATGACGAATTTCCAATCTTCGGGCCTTTTGAGAATCCTGCAGTTCTGAGCGAGATAACCGCTTCTTTTTGGGTCAGGTTTCTTGTCTCCGACAATAACTTCTCCAGGTTGAATAACATGTTCTGGAGGAACTTTAAACCTGCGTATATGCACAAAGAGTTCTTCTCCGGAAGGTAACGCAAGAGTACCAAATCCTTTGTTATTGTCGAACCATTTGACAGCGCCGATAAACATGGCTGGAGTTGAGTTTTGTTTCAATAGCATAAAGGTAATGAATAAATGCATTTATTATGCATTGAAAATGAAATATTTGTATTTATTTGTCGTGAAAGACTTTTGACGGATCCGATGGATTCTTAGTCTACATGGTTAAGAACGCTTTCTAAACAGCCAAAATGTTCGTAATTTCAATAGAAAGCGACAATCAAATTAGTGGGACGGAATTGGACAGGTAGTCAAAAGGCGTTTTGAAAAATCGATTGAGAGAATAATTTCATAGCATTTTTTGTCGCCTAGGCGGAATTTTGAGTTAACTTAGTCTGTTGAAATCTGTTCTATAAAATCGTTCATTACTATAACGTACCCTATGCAGTCTGTAATTGTCAAATCTATTCTCAATAAAACAAAACAAAGAGATCCTTGGTTTCTTGACGATTACACCGTTAACCCTTATAGCGGATGCTCGTTCAATTGTTTATATTGTTATATCAGAGGTAGTAAATATGGTATTAATATGGCCGAAAAGCTAGGTGTAAAGCGCAATGCGGTGGATTTGTTGGACCGAGCCCTAGCGCTCCGTGCCCGTAAAAAACAATATGGAATAATTGTATTGTCGTCTGCAACGGATCCTTATTTGCAATTTGAGCAAACGGAGTTACTGACGCGGCAATTATTGGAAATTATAGTACATTATCGTTTTCCGGTGCATATTATTACCAAATCGGATCTAGTAAGTCGGGATTTTGATTTGTTGAAGCAGATCGATGCTGAAGCGATACTTCCATTGGATCTGCAGGGTAAATTGACACATCGCGCTTTTATTACTTTTTCCTTTTCAACCATCGATATGGAAATTGCCAGCATATTTGAACCAGGTGCACCATCGCCTGAGCTTCGTTTGAATACATTGAGTGAAGCACGTAAGATGGGATTGTGTAGTGGCGTAAGTTTAATGCCTTTGTTGCCCTTTATTTCGGATACCGGAACTCATCTTGATCAGATGTTTGGGACTTTTCGATCCATTGATGCAAATTATATTTTTCCAGCAACCTTGGCCTTGTATGGTTCTGATCCTGGTGATAATCGGACGTTGGTTATGCGTGCGGTCGAAAAACACTATCCACAACTCGTGGAAAAATACCAACGATTGTTTGGTGCGGACGGTAAACTTCCTGGCTATTATCGACAGGCATTTGCGGAAAAGGTTAAGGGACTATGTCTGCAATATGGGCTTAGGGACCGGCTGACGAATATTGATCCCTTATAAATTCCTGGGTATTTTTGGCGGTTGATCAATACCAAAGTAGCTTTTTCTCCTTCTCTGTGATGTGTGTTAAGTTGAGCCTTTTGCGTTTTTTCCTTATTGATAGGCCATTTAAGTTGAATGTGATGGTCTTGATTCTAATCTTTTTAATAAGCAATCTTATTCCGTAGTAAATACAGGTTTTTAGGTATGCTAACTGTTTGAATTTTAGCTTTTAATTGTATGTTTTCGCCCTGACTAAAACCGATTGAAGACAAATGTATTGGATAAAGGTTTTTTATGACGAAGTTTTATGTTAATACGAAGAAAATAATTAACCTAATTGTTTAGGTATGCTGTCGACTTAGTATTGGCTGCAATTCGTTGTTTTTCATGTTGTTTTGTTTCAAATATGTTACATTTCATTTCGTATAAGGTTTTTTATAAATATTGTTTGCTCATTTTTATTTAAAAATTTGATTATCAATATTTTGTCTTGTTTTTTTAAAGTTATTGATGTTTTGTTTTACTAAAAAATTAAAAAAGACATTCTGTTTCGTGTTAAAATTGTATTATCTTAATATTGATTTAACCAATTGTCGTTTAATTGTTTAGTAATGCTTTGTTAATAATTTACAAATATTAAATAACCTTTCTTTGTAACCGAAGAAAAACAAAACCAAATTCATGAAAACGAAACACGTATTACTTCCTGTAATGATCGGGATGTCTCTCGGCGCGTGGGCCAAGAGCAGACCTGTCTTTCTGACATCTATTCCGGATGTTGAAATTTCCGCCAAATTTCAGGGGCCTATTCGAGGCATTGTAAAAACAGCAACCGGTGAACCTATCTCGGGTGTGTCGATTTTTAATTCAACTACTGGCAAAACTACGCAAACTGACCAACAAGGTGCTTTTGTCATCGAAGGGAAAACTGGGCATGTATTGCGCTTGTCGATGATCGGTTTTGAAACACAGCACGTAAAAGTAGAGGCAATACCCTTAACCATTCAGCTGGTTTCGACAGATCAATCCCTTGATGAAGTAATTGTTGTCGGGTATGGTAAGCAAAAAAAGGTAAACTTAACAGGTGCTGTTACTCAGATTGATGCGAAGATACTTGAAAATCGCCCAGTTGCCAATGCAACTCAAGCTTTGCAGGGAGCAATACCAAATTTGAATATTACTTTTACCAATGGCAGGCCAGGAGGGGAAGGAAACGTTAATATCCGGGGTTTCGCTTCGATAAACTCAGCTAATGCACAACCTCTTATTCTCATAGATGGAGTTCCAGGAAATATCAATACGATCAATCCCCGTGATATTGAATCGATATCCGTTTTAAAGGATGCTTCGGCAGCAGCGATTTATGGCGCTCGGGGGGCATTTGGTGTTATGCTCGTAACAACCAAAAAAGGAAAGGCCGGAAAAATGAACATTAATTACAGTAATAATTTTGGTTGGTCTGGACTGACGGTGCGGACAGATTTTATGACGAGCGGGTATGATGCTGCGAAACTAAATGATGAAGCTTTTATTCGTGCCACCGGTAATAGTTATACGGGATATTCAGAAGATGACTATGCTGAACTATTGAAACGAAAAACAGATCCTAGTCTGCCTTCCGTAGTGGTTCAGAATAGAAATGGAAAAGATCAATATGTATATTATGGCAATACAGATTGGTGGAACGAGATGTATCGAAAAACACAGACCTCAATGGAACATTCGTTAAATTTCTCTGGCGGTAGTGAAAAAATTGATTACTATGTGTCGGGGCGACTTTATGAAAAAGGGGGGCTAATGAAAATTAACCAAGATAAATTCGATGCTTATAATGTTCGATCGCGCATAAATGCGCAGGTGACCCCTTGGTTGAAGGTAAGTGCAAATACCCAGCTGAATTACCAAAACTACACCTATCCAGGATGGGCGACAAGTCCAGATAATAACAATAATTTTATTTCAACAACGGTACACGCTTTACCATCTTACGTGCCCATGAATCCCGATGGTACCGCGACTTATAGGACGGAACTGAACAATTATAATATTGGTGATGGTATTTATGCGGATTTGTTGCATGGAAAGTCAAAAGGTGGCGAGGATAAATATGAGTTTATCAATATGTTTGAGACAGTATTTCAGTTGGCGCCAAACTTGACCTTAACGGGTAATTATACCTTTACTTATAATCCGATCCATAACTGGAATAGAAGAACGGCCGCTCCTTGGTCTGTTTTTCCTGGTGTGATCAATTACTTGGGAAATGATACCTATACCGAAACGATCATCAATAGGCCAAAACATTCACTCAACCTATTCGCCAATTATAGCAAGCAATTTGGAGATCATCAGCTTGCTGCCACGGTAGGCTTTAACCAGGAAACCACAGCGTACAAACGGATCGGTGGTACACATACTAATTTGCTGTCGGAGGACCTGAATGATTTTGCGCTGGGGACTGGTCAAATGCAGTTACTCGGGAATGCAAATACCTGGGCATTACGAGGCTATTTTGGAAGGTTGAATTACAATTATAAAGGGAAGTACTTGTTGGAGGTGAATGGTCGCTACGATGGAACGTCTAAATTTCCATCCAGTCAGCGATATGGTTTTTTTCCCTCTTTCTCAGGCGGATGGCGGATTTCGGAAGAGTCGTTTATGGCTAATCTGAAGCCGGTTTTGAATGAAGCTAAATTTAGAGTCTCCTAATGGGGCGTTGGGTAACGCACAGGAAGCTGCTGAGTATGGTTACATCCAATTGTTGAATGCAGGATTGTCTAATTACATAACCAATGGTACAAAAACACAATACCTGAGTGCACCAACTCCAATTTCGGCTGATTTAACCTGGGAGAGAACGAATACATTAAATTTCGGAACAGATCTCGAATTTTTTAGAACTCGATTGAGTGTATCTGCTGACTATTTTATTCGAAATACGCTCGATATGTTGATCCCAGGAAAAACATTGCCAGCGGTTTTTGGTTCGGCGTCGCCTCGGACAAACGCCGGAGACCTAAGAAATAAAGGCTGGGAGATTTCTGTGGCTTGGCGTGATCAATTTGACTTGGATGGAAAACCTTTTGGCTATAATATTGGGCTGGGATTGTCGGATTCTAAAGCGAAGATTACACGTTTTGACAATAAGGAAATGTTGCTAAGTAACTATTATGTCGGCCAGACTTTGGGCGAAATTTGGGGGTATAAAACTGATGGTTTTTTTCAGTCCCAGACGGAAATCGACAATTGGAAAGTTAACCAGGATTATGTGGATAAACAACGGTTGGCAGCACCGGGAGACTGGTCCAAACTTCATCCTGGAGATTTGAAATTTGTTGACATTGGTGGAAAGGATGGCGTTCCGGATGGAAAGGTTGATGCTGGAGACAATACATTGATGAACCCTGGGGATCAAGTGATCATTGGGAACAACAGAGCCCGTTATACATTTGGTTTTAATTTAGGAGCAAATTGGCAAGGATTTGATATCTCAGCTTTCTTTCAGGGGATAGGTCGACAACATTGGTGGCCTGGAGCAAATGCAGATAAGTTCTGGGGGCCATACTCAAGACCGTATTATTCGTTTGTGCCGAAAGATTTTGAACAGGATATTTGGACGCCTGAAAATACAAATGCCTATTATCCACTGTTAAGAGGCTATATTGCCTTGAATGATCGTGGATCTTTGAACGTCAAATCGGATCGTTACTTACAGGATTTAGCTTATATACGGCTAAAAAATCTAACCGTAGGCTATACGGTTCCTCAGGCCTGGCTGAAGCGCGTGAAATTGGCCAATGCGCGGATTTATGTGTCTGGTGAAAATATTTGGACGGCGACTAAGCTCCGTTCCAAATATATTGATCCCGAACAGTCGGCTCAAGAGGTCAACGGAAGATCATATCCAATCTCTAAAACATTTTCATTTGGTCTAGATTTAACATTTTAATAGTATGAAAAAGATAGTATATATATATGCATTGTTGAGCTGTGGCATGATAGCTTGTAGCAAAGATTATTTGGAACGTTTGCCTGAATCGTCGGTTACTCCTGAGGCTTCCTTTAAAACAGAAAAGGATTTGGCGTTATTTACAAAGTCATTTTACGATGCCGCACTACCTTCGGCCGAAGGAGTTTATAACGAATCGGTCGATAATATCGTTAAGACAACATTGGATGATGAATTGACCGGAAAAAGACAGGTTCCGATAAGTGGCGGTGGATGGACTTGGGCAAATCTTCGTAATATCAATTACTTTTTGGCGAATTGCTTTAATACAGTTTCAGAAACAACTGCTGCACCTTATGCTGCCGAGGCGCGCTTTTTTAGGGCATATTTTTATTTCGATAAACTGAAACGTTTTGGAGATGTGCCCTGGTATGACAAGGTCATTGATCAAAATGACGAAGAACAACTTAAGAAGGCAAGGGATCCGAGAACTTTGGTTGTATCAAACATTCTCGCTGATCTGGACTATGCGATTGCCAATCTACCGGCTACCAAAAGTGATGAAAAAGTGACCAAATGGACTGCATTGGCCTTAAAGTCCCGGGTCGCACTTTTTGAAGGAACATTTCGTAAATATCATACAGAATTTAATTTACCCGATGCAAACGGCCTGTTGGAGAAGGCAGCCGACGCAGCCAGCAAGCTTATGGAGGGAGCGCAATACAGCATATACAATGCCGCGGGAACAGACTCTTATGGTGCATTGTTTTATAGCGTTAATAGTTTGCCACAAGAGGTTATTTTAGCGCGGAAATTCTCGGATGCTTTGCAAATTTGGCACAATGTAAATTATTATACGATTACAGCTTCCTACGGAAAACCCGGATTGGATAAAAACTTGGTGGATTCTTACTTGATGAAAGATGGAACCAGGTTTACCGATAAATCCAATTACCAAACAATGACGTTTAAGGAGGAGGTCCTAAATCGCGATCCACGTCTAAGCCAGACGATTCGTACGCCGGGCTATAAGCGTATTGGAGGTGCCGCTGCTGTTGCTCCGAACTTTGGGAATTCAGTGACGGGATATCAATTGATCAAATTTGTGGGAGATGTAAAGTATGATAACTTCAATCGTTCTGAAAATGATATGCCTATTTTTAGGTATGCCGAGGTTTTATTAAATTATGCTGAAGCGAAAGCAGAGTTAGGTACATTGAGCCAGGCCGATTTGGACAAATCAATTAAGTTATTGCGCGATCGTGTAGGCATGCCAAATCTAAATCTGCAGGCGGCTAAATCAAATCCAGATGCATTTTTAGCGAAAGACTATCCGAATGTAGTTGGTGATATGAAGGGGGTACTATTGGAAATAAGAAGAGAACGCCGTATTGAATTGGTGATGGAATCTTTCCGTTGGGATGATATCTTAAGATGGAAAAGCGGCCAGTTGGTCACGAGACAATTTAAAGGGATGTATTTTCCGGGTACAGGCAAGTTTGATTTAGATAATGATGGTAAAGATGACGTTTGGATTTATGAAGGTAACAAGCCGAGTGCCTCGGGAATTCAGCTATTGAAACTGGGCTCGGAAATCTTATTGGAAAATGGGAATAAAGGAAATGTGATTATTAATGCGCATATCAAAAAAGTTTTCGATGAAAAGAAAGACTATTTATATCCAATACCTGTCCAAGAACGACAATTAAATCCTAACCTTACCCAAAATCCAAACTGGGGAGAATAATACACCTTAAAAAATGCGATCAGTGGTCGAGTGCTTCTCCCGCTGATCGTATTTTTAATATTACGATATGTTTTTTTAACTAACTGTATTTTAACTATATGGGTTGTGAAAAATGCGTTTAATTTATTTTTCGTACCTTTGTATCGTCAAAAGACAGAATGGCGTGAGTTTATTCCGCTATGGCTTTGTGCCTTTGGCACAGCCTAGGTTGTTCGTTATACTTGTTGAAGTATATTTTGGAGATGCTTTATAAATGGAGCATTTCGTCTTTAAAAGATTAGTTTCTTTTTCATCATTGCTCTTACCGAACCGAGAGTAAAGTATGTTAGTTAATAAGTTGATTGAACTGTACGAGTAGGATTTCGATCAAACGAACTCAACTGTAGGGATATTTTTTATTTGCAAGAAAATAGCGTAGGCGTATGGCCTTAGTGGATCACTTATGCCCTTTTGGTTTATTTATGTTTAAAAAAATTAAAGAATGGATAAAACTAGCAAGGTAAAAGTAAAAGTTGAAGACTTGGTACTTGTTTTCGGAAAGCAAAAGAAACAAGCTTTGCATTTACTGAACGAGGGTTTCTCGAAGAAGGATATTTTAGCGAAAACGGGCTGTACTATTGGGATTAACAAAGCTAATTTTGAAATCTTTGAGGGGGAATTTTTCGTTATAATGGGGCTTTCGGGAAGTGGGAAATCTACCCTGCTCCGTTGTCTGAATCGATTGAACGAACCGACATCAGGAAAGGTTTATATCAATGGTGAGGATATAACAGGGAAAAATAATAAAGATCTTCTTGAAGTCCGTCGAACGGAAATGAGTATGGTCTTTCAAAAGTTTGGTCTATTGCCACATCATACCGTGTTGAGCAATGCTGCTTTTGGTTTAGAATTGAGAGGGGAAGAACGGGACAAACGGGAATCTAAAGCGCAGCAAGCGCTTGATGTCGTCGGGCTGAGTGGATTTGAGCAACAGCTACCTTCTCAGTTATCGGGTGGTATGCAACAGCGGGTTGGACTGGCTCGGGCACTTGCAAATGATCCTGAAGTACTACTGATGGATGAGGCATTTTCAGCTCTGGATCCCCTGATTAAAACAGAAATGCAAGATCAGTTACTGGAGTTGCAGGATAATCTACAAAAAACAATCGTATTTATTACCCATGATCTCGATGAAGCGATCAAATTGGGCGATCGTATTGCTATTATGAAAGATGGTGTCATCGAACAGATCGGTACTGCGGAAGATATCTTGACAAATCCAGCAAGTGAGTATGTTAAAGCCTTTGTTGAAAAAGTGGATCGCAAGTCAATCATTTCGGCAGGTTCACTGATGTTTGAGAAACCTACTGTTGTACGTTTCAAAAAAGATGGCCCTGAGGGGGCGCTGCGGAAAATGCGGGCGACAGGAATTGAAATTCTCCCTGTAGTCGATGCGCATGATACTTTTCTTGGTTTTGTTCATATGAGTGAAGTCATTCAATCGGCAAAGCGTAGGGAACCTACCGTAGAATCCATTATACATGCCAACGTTCCAACAGTATCGAAGGAGGTCACCGTTGAAGAAATGTTGCCTTTGATATCGGAGATCCGGTCCCCAATCGCTGTGGTGAACGAACATAATCGTTTATTGGGGATCGTAACACAGACGTCGTTGATTATTGAAGCGACAAAGTATAATGAAGAGGAAATTATTGAATTAAAAGAGAAAGCAAATAATCAGTAGAAATGAATAAAGTAATCGATATAGGACAATACATCGCTGTAGCCGTCAATTGGCTGACAGATCATTTAGAGCCATTTTTTAACCTGATAAAAAATACAGGGAATGCATCCATTATTGGGCTGGAATGGGTGTTAACAACGATACCTTTTTTTATTATCATCGCATTATTTACAGCATTAGCCTGGTGGAAATCTGGGAAAGGGGTCGCACTGACGACATTGTTGGGATTAACATTGATCTATCTGATGGGATTTTGGATTGCAACGATGGAGACTTTGGCGCTGGTATTGGTCGCTACCTTGACAGCCTTGGTTATATCAGTTCCTTTGGGTGTGTGGGCTGCAAAAAATAAACTAGCGGCCAAGATCATTCGTCCCTTGCTTGACTTGATGCAGACAATGCCGGCCTTTGTCTATTTGATTCCGGCAGTGTTATTTTTTAGTATTGGTAAAGTCCCAGGAGCTTTTGCGACCATTATTTTCGCTATGCCACCTGCCGTCCGTTTGACGACTTTAGGGATTGATGCGGTTCCAAAAGATATCGTTGAAGCTGCACGTTCATTTGGCGCGACCAATAGTCAGATCTTATTTAAAGTAGAACTGCCCTTGGCTACAAAAACAATCTTAGCAGGGATCAATCAGACCATATTACTGTCTTTATCTATGGTTGTTATTGCCGGAATGATTGCTGCTGGTGGCTTGGGAGAAAAAGTGCTTGAGGGTATTAATAACTTGGATATTGGTCTTGGTTTTGAAAGTGGTTTGTCCGTTGTGATTCTCGCTATTATTTTGGATCGAATCACGCAGGGCTTTGTAAAAAAGAAAGCATAGTATGAGGAAAATAAAAAGTATGGTATTGTGTCTGATGGTGTTGTTGCTTGCGTCATGCAGCACAGGTCGGAATAAAAATATTATTCATATCGGTATGGTCGATGGCTGGGCCGAAGGGGTCGCAATGACAGAGGTCGCAAAAGTTATTATGGAAGAAAAGGGATATCATGTTGTTGTCCAGCGGGCTACGCCAGATATGATGTTAGCCTCCATGAACAATGGCGATACAGATCTATATATGGATGTCTGGCTGCCATTGACCCATGGAAGTAAAGTGGCTAAATTCCCCAATATTGAAGAGCTTGGAACGAGTTATAACCATGCGCGAAATGGACTTGTTGTACCGGATTACGTAACAATTGATGGAATTGAAGAGTTGAAAAAACATGAAAAAGAGTTTGATAAACGGATCATTGGAATAGAAAAAGGGGCTGGAATAACACGTGCCGTGGATCAGGTGATCAAAGATTATAGCCTCGATTATAAGCATGTGAACTCATCTACCGTAGCTATGATCACGGAATTGCAAAATGCAATCAAAGCAAAACGTTGGATTGTGGTAGCTGGCTGGCAGCCGCATTGGATGTTTGCTAAAATGAAATTGAAGTTTTTGGATGACCCCAAAAAGACATTGGGTGATGCCGAGCAAATTAAAATTTTTGCACGGGGAAACTTTAACATTGAGCAGCCTGAGCTAGCCCGATTTTTCTCCAGAGTCTACTTCGATGAATCAACAATGGCTGATTTGTTGTCAAAAATTCAGGGAAGCCAGGACAAAGCATTTACGGCAAAAGAATGGGTCAAGAAACATAACGATCTCGTAAAGGGCTGGTTATTGTAAACTGAGGTGATAAATAGTTATGCTCCCCCAGTACGCTACCCGGCATAGCATAAGGAGGGCATTGTCATTACGACAATGCCCTTAAAAATTTACGGGCCAGTTGAATTTGTTGTTGTTGTATGCTGGATAAAGGATATCTGCTATCATCAATCCATGTGTCGAGCCCCTTTGGAAATTCCCAGGCGAAATCTAAGACTTTCGCTTTTTCTGCGGCTAAAATAATGTCATGTTTCGTTGCATTTGGATTGGCAATCTTGATGTTATTATAAATGCTATCCTGGATGAGTGGAAAGTTGTCTGCCATATCCTGATTTCTATTTGTATCCATAGTGAATTATTTTTCAAATAATTAAGAATGATTCTAAATAATTTTATACTTTAGTCAAAGATAGCAGGCATTCTATTGTTATGGGGTCTGCATAAAGGAATAAAATGTCCGTCGAAGGGAATATTTCTGTTAAGGTATATTGCCTAATGTGCGTAAGACTATTTGAATCCTAAAAGGAATTAAAAATGGCACTAAGATTATATGATATTGATTCACCCAATTTATTATTGGAGCGGACTTACCCAAGTACCTACTTTTCTGTCGACACTGGAATTTATGAATCTGTAACACATTTAGATACTACATTTGGAAAAGGTTTTTATAAGGAGGTTTTCTTCGATGGTATTCATATTGGTTACGGTCATGCACAGTTATTTAAACGGATGCGGTTTCGTTTTGAAAGTGATTTTGAAACAGTTGAAATGCACTTTGCCTTAAAAGGCAATAGTCAGGCGAGTGGCGAAATGATGCCCTTAGGTGTAAATTTTGAGACATACCAGCATAATATTATTTACGGAAATTCAATGTGTGGTCAAATGGAGTGGGGGAATCAGGAGTTTCAGTTATGTGAAATAAACTTATCGCCCGAATTTTTTAAAAGATTCCTGCCCGAAGATTCTAAATTCTTTGCAGATTTTCGGAATGCTATTGACCGTGGTAAATCGGGATTGCTGACCAATATGCATAGACGGATTACCCACGATATGTATGAAATTATCGACGATGTAATCAATTGTCAACGAAAGGGAATTTTTAAGAAAATTTTCCTGGAAGCAAAGATTATGGAGCTCTTGCTTCTTCAATTGGAACAGTTTCAGGAAGAGGATTTTGTAGCAGTTTCGTTAAAAAAAGCCGATATCGATAAGATATATGCCGTTCGTGAGTTTCTACTAAAAAATATGGATACCAATAGTACACTAGTCAATCTCGCGCATCTGGTGGGTACCAATGAATTCACATTGAAAAAAGGTTTTAAGGAGCTATTTGGTACGACTGTTTTTGGTTTTTGGCATGACGCAAAAATGGAACATGCCAAGAAACTGATCTTAGATGAAGATCGAACAATCGGTGAAGTTTCTGATTTGGTTGGTTACAAAAATCAACGCCATTTTTCGGACGCCTTTAAACGTAAATTTGGAATCCCACCGAGTAAGCTAAAAAATACCTTGTAATGTGGAATAGTTTTTTTTACACTTTACGGACCTTTTATTCCTTCTTACGGAAGTTTTAATAGCGCATGAATCGGGTTTGATAAAAGTCGAATAATTACCTTTGTTTAGAAAGATTCTTAATAATGGTCTTTTGATCAAATATGTACGTAATTAGAAAATCATGCGAAAAACTGAAATGAAAGTAATACAGCTCGCCCTGACTGTAAGTAGAAAAGAATACCTGACGCCACATTATATTCGTGTTTATTTGACTGGTGATGGTGTAGATCAAATCGCTAATACGACCGTCGGAGTCAATAACAAGATCTTGATTCCGCCAAAGCATGTAGATCGCATTTATTTTCCAGAATTTGATTATGAACGAGGGCAGTGGAAGCCGATGGATGAGGCGATTAGGCCAACAGTTCGAACTTATACACATCGCGGTATCAACCTTGATAGAAATGAAGTATGGATTGATTTCGTTGCCCATGGTGATGAGGGGCCAGCTTCAGCTTGGGCTATGGCTGCAAAACCTGGCGACGTGCTTGGGATTCTGATGAAAGCAGGTAAGACGTCTCTATATGAAGTTGCAGCTAACTATCTCCTTGTTGGGGATGCAACTGCAATTCCTGTTCTGGGGGCAATCTTAGAAGATTTGCCACCTTTGGCAAAGGGAATCTGTATGATTGAAGTACATGGTAGCGAAGATATACAGCAATTGAAGACTAAGGCTGCTATTGATTTTATTTGGTTACATAATGATACGCCACAGGAAGGTAGCCTTTTGGCGGATTTGGTGAAGATCAGATCCTTGCCTACACAGGATAAATTTGCTTATGTAGCTGCAGAATTTTCGACAGTAAAGGAGATTCGCAACTATTTGCGTAAGGATCTCGGTTGGGGACGAGAGGAGCTTTATGCTTATTCGTATTGGAAAGCTGGAGTTGCGGAGGACAAATCTGCTACAGATCGTCGTAGCGAGAGTGAAGAAATCCAGGCTTAACTTTTACGATGAATTATGGAAAAACAGAGACAACTGATCTTAAGCGATAAGTTAAGTAGAGTGATGTGGCAGATGTCGTGGCCTGCCGTGATTGCAATGGTCCTGTATGGTCTGAACAATTTTCTGGATGGTATTTTTGTTGGTCATCTGATTAACAATACAGCGTTGGCAGCAGTCGGTGTAACCTATCCTTTGGCCCAATTTGCTCAAGGTTTTGGCACCCTGATCGGAACAGGTATGGGGGCGGCAATTAGTATTTGGATCGGTGGGAATCAACAAGAGAAATTATATAAGTCATTTGGTACGGTGCATTTTTTGACGATTATTTTCTCTCTTATAATTACCCTTCCTTGTTATTTGTTTGCAGACAAACTGGTCTATATGATGGGTGGGCGAGGTGAGATATTGGCCCTTGGGATCGATTACTTTCGAGGGACAATATTGGGTAGTTTTTTCTGGATTTATGGTTTGGCCCTTAATATGATCATTCGTGCGGAGGGTCGTATGAAAACTGCGGCCTGGATGATTGCAATAGGATTGCTTGTTGATGTCTTGCTTAAACCAGTTTTTATACAGCATTTTGGTTGGGGTGTTTCAGGAGCAGCTTGGGCAACCAATATATCGATGATCATCTACACATTTTTAGGTGTATGGTATTACGCCGGGGGAAAGGCTTCATTCAAAACAAAGTTTTGGTCTTTATCTTGGGATTTATCGATTTTAAAAGAAACGCTTTCATTAGGAATGCCCGGCTTTGTCATGATGGTCATGATTGTAATCCAGAATATTGTTGTCTTCAACGCATTGGCCAATTACGGAAATAATATGGATATTACGTTTTTTACAGCGATCAATCGGCTTTATATTTTATTAAATACCCCACTATGGGGGCTTATGCGGGCTTTGCAGCCTGTAACGGGGATGAATTATGGTGCTGGGCAGTATACGAGAAGTATCAATTCGTACCGTTTATTTGCCATTACTGGGCTGCTGATTCTGCTCCCGTTCTGGTTGCTGGTGATGCTGCATCCCGTTGCTGTGCTATCGATCATGATCCCAGGAGCGATTTTTTCAATACAGCAGCTAATGGATTTCAGAATTTACATGAGTGTTTTATTGGTTCTTCCATTTATTTTTATGGCGATGGTGTGGTTTCCTTCCATTGATCATGCCAAGCCTGCGACTTTTATTAGTGTATTGCGACAGGTTGTATTTTATATTCCTATCTTAATTATTGCGCCAAAATATTTTGGTGTACACAGCATTTATGTAGCGAGCGCGGCGATAGATTGGATTATTTTCATTATAGTCATCTATGCGGTTCGACGAAGCAGGCTGAAGCTCAATATGCAAGTTGATGTTTAGGAGATTTCAGCGCGAACGATGTTAATGTTAAGTTAAGCAATCTTTAAGATTGCATTGTTAATATACTACTCATCTTCTAGTAATATAGGTTTCATTTTTTTGGGCAAAATTCAAAATAATGAAACCTATTAAACTACCTCAATTTAGGAAAACAGCTCAGGTGACCTTAGCTATTGCATTGCTGAATGCGGCACATGTCGATAGCGTATGGGCAAACTTTGCGAATGAAACCAAGCTCGAAATTGCCGATCAAGCTATTATTAAAGGGATTGTTAAGGATCAAGACGGCAAACCTATTGACGGCGGCACGATCATCAATGAAACCAGCAAACAGAGTACACGTACGGAGTTTAATGGTAAATTCAATCTGAAAGGTCAGGTTGGCGATCAAATCCGTGTTTCTTCTTTAGGGTATAAAACAACTACAATAACTGCTACAGATGGGGATCTTGTAGTGGTTTTAGAAAAAGATGATTCAAAGTTGGATGAGGTTGTTGTCACAGCAATTGGTATCAAGCAACAAAAGAAGCAAATCGGTTACGCTACCCAAGAAGTAAAATTAGACGTACTTAAAGAGTCTAAAACAATGAATATTGGTACAGCTCTAACAGGACAAGTTTCGGGTCTGATTGTTAATAATCCAACCGGAATTTTTCAGGCACCATCTTTTCAATTGCGTGGTAAGAGCCCGCTTATCGTCGTAGATGGTATTCCGGTAGAATCTGATTTTTACGACATGTCCAGCCAAAACATCGAGAATATCAATGTGCTGAAAGGAACAGCTGCTTCATCTTTATATGGATCACGCGGTAAAAATGGCGCTATCTTAATTACAACCAAAAGTGCAAAAAGCGATAGACTGGAGTTTTCGGTTGGAACCAGTAATATGTTTTCTGCCGGATTTACGGTTTTTCCAGAATCACAGAAGGAGTTTGGAAGTGGATCCAACGGAAAATATGAGTTTTGGGATGGCGCTGATGGGGGGATTTCAGATGGGGATATGACATGGGGCCCCAAATTGAACTCCGGAATAAAGGTTGCGCAATGGAACAGTCCGATTCGCGATAAGCAAACTGGCGAAGTGATTCCTTGGTGGGGTGATGTGAGTGGAACCAAGTATAACGATAAGTCTCGCTATGAAAGAGTGCCAATTGATTGGGTTGCTCATAACAATTTAGAGGATTTCCTTGGAACTGGACTGATTACCGAGAATAATGCGACATTATCGTATCGTTCGGAAAAGGTAAGCATATTTGGAACAGGAAAATATGCCTATCAAAAAGGTCAGGTGCCCAATACAAAGCTTTCTACAGGTGGATTAAATTTGAATACCTCTTACCGTTTTACTCCTGAGGTACAATTAGATCTTAACTTATCCTATAACAAAGTGAAATCTCCAAATTATCCAAGGTATGGATATGGACCTAAAAATCATATGTATACGATTCTGTTGTGGATGGGAAATGATGTAAATGGACAGGAATTAAAGGATCACCTCTATATTCCGGGACAGGAAGGCTATCGTCAAGCAAACTATAACTATGCTTGGTACAACAACCCTTATTTTGCAGCTAATGAGCTGAACCAAGTATACGATCAGGATATTTTGGCCGGGCAGACTGCTTTAACTTGGCGTATTTCACCTGAATTTACCATCAAAGGTCGTGCTGCAGCAAGACAAAAAAATCTATTCCAGGACATGCAGAGTCCCAAGTCTTACATGAATTATGGCGATTCACGGAATGGGGATTATAAAAACTGGGATAGCAAGCAGCTCAATTTTGATGCGGACGTCTTAGCAACCTATATTAAGCAGCTGTCTGATAATTTCGGTGTAACCGTTAATGCGGGATCTTCCACTTTCAAAAGAGATTATCGTGAGCTTTATCAAACTACTGATGGTTTAGTTGTACCATTTGTCTACAACTTAGGCAATACCCAAGGTCCAGTTAAGGCAACAAATACAACAACTGAGAAAATAATCCGAAGTGCTTATGCGTCGGTAAACTTAAATGTGTTTAAGTCCACCTATCTGAATTTTTCGGGAAGAAATGACTGGTCTTCCACATTATCAAAAGCAAATCAGTCATTCTTTTATCCATCGGTTTCGCTAAGTAGTGTTATCTCCGATTATTTTAAACTGCCAGCGCAAATTGACTTTGTTAAATTGTACAGTTCCTGGGCATCGGTATCTTCTGATCTGGATCCTTATAGCATTGCTGCGACTTATAAAAAAGATGTTACCTATGGTTCGACGCCATCAGTAACCTATCCTGCAGGTATTATTAATCCTGATATCCTTCCACAGCAGTCCATTTCTTTAGAAATTGGTGCTTCTATGGCTTTCTTTAAAAATAGGCTTTCGGCTGATGTAACGTACTATAATGTTGTTGATAAAAATCAGATTATCGATTTGAGTATTTCCCAAGCATCCGCTTTTACTTCGCGCAAGGTGAATGGAAATAAATACCGTACAAAAGGACTGGAGATTTCTTTGACAGGAAATATAATTAAAAATGATCAATTTTCGTGGAGCTCTACTGTAAACTGGTCCCGTGCAATTCAGCGTTTGGAAGAAATTTACAATAACCAAGCGAAATACGGTAATCTTAAAAAAGGCGATCGTGCAGACAGCTATTATGGTACTGTCTGGGAAAAATCGGCTGATGGTAAGGTTATCTTGAATCCGAATACGGGTATGCCGACCAAAAATCCATTTCCACAGTATTTAGGTTACTTTCAACCGGACTGGCAATTTGGTTTTGCAAACCAGTTTAAATTTAAGGGATTTCAGGTAAATCTTGATTTCGACGGATCTATTGGCGGCGTGATGAACTCGACAACCATAGAAAAAATGTGGTGGGGTGGAAAGCATCCTTCTTCGGTCTTATATCGTCAGGAACAATACGATGCAGGGAAACCAGTTTTTGTGCCAGATGGGGTGATCGTAACAGGAGGTGAGCTTACCCGCGACGTGAACGGTAATATTACTTCAGATACCCGAACGTATACAAGTAATACAAAAGCTGTTGATTGGCAGGCTTGGAGTCAAAATTATCCTTATCAGGCCAGAGTTACAGAGTCTGAAAGTAAACTGTTTGCCAATGTATTTGATCGATCATTTGTAAAACTACGTAGACTGTCGGTAGGTTATGATGTCAATAAGGTGTTTAAATTAAAACAGCTTACGGCCTTAAATGCATCACTATTTGGCTATAATTTGGCTATGTGGAAGAAAGTACCTTATATCGATCCTGATTTTGGTGTTGGAAACGATGGAAACTTACAAGATCCTTCCACGCGATATATTGGTTTTTCTCTAGATTTTAAGTTTTAATAAAGTAGTACGATGAAATTATTTAATAAACATATATTTCTTGGATTCTTTTCTCTTTCAATCATGACTTCTTGTCAGAAATTGACGGAAGTAAATGTTAATCCAAATGAAGCGACAACAACCCACCCGCAAGCTTTATTGACGAAGGTAGAATGGGATGCGTTTCGGACTTGGCACGGTACCTCACCATTATATGCCTTGAAAATGATTGTGCAAACAGATGGTGAAAATGCCAATCAGATTTATAATTGGCAACGAGGGAGCTTTGAGCAATATGGTCATCTTCGCAATATTACCAAGATGACCGAAGAAGCTGAACGTATTGGTGCTGAAAGTTATTTGGCATTAGCAAAATTTTTCCGTGCGTATTATTTTTATAATCTTGCCTTAACGTTTGGTGATGTGCCCTATTCAGAAGCAGCAAAGGGTGAAAATTTGGCTATTTTTGCACCGAAATACGATACACAGAAAGATGTTTTGTTGGGTGTATTGAAGGAGCTTGAGGAAGCAAGTATTATTCTGAAGAAAAACAATAACACCATAAGTGGGGATATTATTTATGGTGGAAATAGTGGCAATTGGAACAAATTAGTCAATTCATTTCGGCTAAAAGTATTACTGACGCTCTCGAAAAAATCAACTGATCTTCCGTTTAATGCAGCGACAGAATTTTCGAAAATATTTACCAATGAATCTCGAATCACTGATGTTAGCGGTGTTGAAGACGGGCAACTTGTGTTTTTGAATCAAGATGGCAATCGTTATCCCGAATTTAATTCAAGTGGTTACGGATCGGGGATGTATATGGATTCAACTTTTATCCAACGGTTGCAGGACCTGAAAGATCCGCGCTTATTTGCAGTCGCTACGCAAACCAGATTGGGTAAAGAAGCGGGTAAAGCGATAAACGACTTTACGGCGTATGAAGGCGGAGATCCAATTGTTCCTTATGCACAGGTGAATGCAAAAGCGGTATTAGGTAAATTATCGAAGGTTCACGAACGATTTTATCAAGACCCCACAGCTGAGCCATTGGTCTTATTGGGCTGTTCGGAGATGCAGTTTATTTTGGCTGAAGCCATTGTGAAAGGTTGGATAACAGGCGATCTCAATGCAACTTATGCTAAAGGAGTACAGGCGTCGTTCAAGTTTTATGAAAAGTACGCGAAAAATTTGGGAACTTATACCAATGAAGCGCAGGCGGTTAAATATCTTGCGCAGAATTCAGTAAGTCTTGAAGGAGCTAGTTCCAATGAGCAAAAGCTAGAACGTATCTTGATGCAGAAATACCTGCGCTCATTTCATCAGGGGGGATACTCGGCTTATTTTGATCATTTGCGCACGGGATATCCGAGTTTCCGTAAATCTGCGAATGTGAAAACAGCCTATCGCTGGATGTATCCTCAAGATGAATACAATAACAATACTGCGAATGTTTCTGATGCAATCAAATCACAATTTAATGGAAATGACAATATTAATTTACAGACTTGGTGGTTAAAATAATGGATTCAAGGAGGTCATTTTTAAAAAAAGCAGCAATGCTGGCTGGGAGTACTGTAGCGATAAACTGGCTGCCTGAATCGATACAAAAAGCTTTGGCGATTGAAGCTCCAAAAGGATCAACTTTTTTGGATGCCGAACATGTTGTCTTTTTGATGCAGGAAAACAGATCGTTTGACCATTGTTTTGGCACTTTGAAGGGCGTACGTGGCTTTAATGATCCGCGCGCAATGAAATTGCCCAATGGTCTACCGGTATGGATACAAGGAAATAAGGAAGGTGCATATTTTGCACCTTTCCACTTAGATATCGTCAATAGTAAATCGACTTGGATGGGATCACTTCCCCATGGTTGGAGCGATATGGTCGCGGCTCGTCATGACGGGAAAATGGATAATTGGTTGGAAGCAAAGAGCTCTGGTAATTCAGAATATAAGGCTATGCCTTTAACAATGGGGTATTATAATCGTGCAGATATTCCTTTTTATTATGCTTTTGCAGATGCATTTACGGTTTGTGACCAGCATTTTTGTTCTTCATTGACCGGAACGAGCGCTAATCGATCTTATTTTTGGACTGGTACAGTGCGCGAAGAACCCCGTAATCCCGAATCGGTTGCGCATGTAGACAACGGCCAGATCAATTACAAGGATGTCAAATGGAAAACCTATCCTGAACGACTACAAAAAGCAGGGATCCCGTGGAAAGTTTATCAAAATGAATTAAGTTTACCCGTAGGCTTTAAAGGAGAAGAGGAAGATTGGTTGGCCAATTTTACAGATAACAACCTGGAGTTTCATCAACAATATGGTGTAAGATATCATTTGACACATTATCAGTGGATGAAAGAAAGGGTAAATGAGCTGCATAAATTTTTGGAAACAAATCCAAAAGAAGAATTGCTGCACAAAGCCAAAGCTGAATTGGAGGATTTGAAAAGAGATGTCATCCATTATACTCCCGAAAATTTTGAAAATCTACCCCAATTTGAAAAAGATATTCATCGTAATGCTTTTGTAACTAACTTGGCCGATCCTAAATTTCACAAACTTGAAAAAATAGCTTATCGTGGGGAAAGGAAACATCAAGAGATAGAGGTTCCTGCGGGGGATGTTTTCTATCAGTTTAGAAAAGATGTTGAAGATCGCCAATTACCTACGGTGTCGTGGTTAGTGGCACCTTGTCGTTTCTCGGATCATCCGGGCTCACCTTGGTATGGGGCATGGTACGTATCCGAAGTCCTCGATATATTAACCAAAGACCCTGAGGTTTGGAAAAAGACGATTTTCATTTTAACTTATGACGAAAATGATGGATATTTTGATCATATCGCTCCCTTTGTTCCACCATTGAGCTCGAATAGCGATCAGGGTGCTGTGTCGGAAATCGATACTTCGGATGAATATGTTACGCTAGAACAGGAGAGAAAAAGGAGAAATAGTAAGAATGTAAGTTTGGAAAGTCCTATTGGTTTGGGTTATCGTGTACCCATGGTGATTGCTTCGCCGTGGTCGAAGGGGGGCTGGGTCAATTCCGAAGTTTTTGACCACACTTCTTGCCTACAATTTTTAGAATATTTTGTAGAAAAGAAAACAGGTAAGGTGGTAAAGGAAGAAAACATCAGTCAATGGCGAAGAATGGTCTGTGGCGACTTAACAACTTCTTTTCGTCCTGTAGATAACATTTCCAAAACAAGGCTTAATCCGGTAGACAGAGACGGGTATGTTGAAAGTATATTCTCCGCCAGGAATAAAAAACTCCCAACAGATTTTGTGAAAATCGACAGCCAAAAACTGGAGGAAATCAAATCGACAGGTCAGTATCATGCAGCTATGCAGATGCAAGAGCAGGGATGGAAGGATGCTTGTGCTTTACCTTATGAATTGCAGCTAAAAGTACAACATACACCAACGATGCTTTCCATCAGCTCAACCTTGGAAAGAAGGCTCAATACAGCTAAAGCGAGAGCGGGCATGCCTTATTATGTTATTTCCTATGTGGCGTATGATGGCCATCCGGCGGGTAAAGTTTGGAATTTTACGGTACGGGAAGGGGATCAATTAGCGTATGAATGGGAACTCGATAAAATTGTAGGAGAGTACATATCATTTGCATTGCATGGCCCCAACGGTTTTTACCGCGCGATTGAAGCCGCAAAGTCATATATTCCTGCAATTGATGTGTATACGAAAGTTGTCGCTGGAAAACCTATTCTTTGTGTACAATTAGTGTCGCCAAATTTGGATTTAGTTCTTAAGGACTGTTCCTATGATCTTTTCCAAACTAAAGCCATGCGCAAGGATGATCCTGCTTTGTTTGAAATCGATTGCAGCAAAAGTGAAGGTTGGTATGATATTGAAATAACGAGTTCAGAAGATCGTAAGGTCAAATTCCGCTATGCTGGACATATAGAGACTGGTAAATCAAGTAAGACGGATCCGTTGATGGGTAAAGTAAAATTATAACTGAACCAATTAAATACTAGGACGAAAGCGCTGTTTCACGATCGATGAACACAGCGCTTTCGCTTTTGCAAAATAAAGCAAGGATCTTTTTGTGTGGATTCGGGCAAAAATGGGATTTGTGTCTCTTGTGTCAAAACGTTATTTTTATGGTTTGGATCGTAGTTCATTACAGAGAGCTACACATCATGACGAATATGGAGGAGCAAAAAATTATTTTGGTTGAAGATGAGCAGGATGTTGCCGATTTGATCGTACAAGGCTTAGGCGAAGATGGGTATAGGGTTATTCATCTGGGGCGTTCGGAAGGTCTGGAACAGCTCTTGGCGAAGCAAGATGTCTCCCTTGTGCTACTGGACATTCTTTTGCCAGGAACTAATGGACTGGATATTTGTAAGCAGATCAGGCAGTGGGGCTATACAGATTTACCTGTTATGATGCTGACTGCACTTGGAACTCCAGAGAATGTGGTGCTCGGACTCGATAATGGTGCTGATGATTATCTTTCCAAACCCTTTAAGCTCATTGAATTGAAGGCTCGGATACGTTCATTGATCCGCAGACAACAGTCTATCGTACAGGCAACGCAACGTGAATTGCTACCTTCGAAAGATACATTTAGTTATGGTTTTCTGCGTATCGATGATTATAAAAAAATAGCCTATTGTGACGGGCAGGAACTCAATTTGACAAGTACCGAGTATCGTTTGCTTTTGTTGTTTATTCAGAGCCCCAAAAAGGTATTTGAGCGCACGGAGCTTTTGGACAAAATATGGGGTATAAATTTCGATATCGGATCAAATGTTGTCGATGTTTATGTGAATTATCTGAGAAAAAAGATTGAAAAAGTAACGAGCAAAAAAGCGATCCATACGGTTATTGGTATGGGATATGTTTTAAAAATAGAAGACTGAATATTTAAACATGCACAATTATAACCGAAAGCTTACTTATCTCATTGCAATTCTAGTCATTTATGTGAGTTGTTTTGTTGGCTTTATTTTTTATTCCATTACGAATTTTGCTTTTACAGATTTTTATAAGCGGCTGGACCTGCGGCGAAATATTGCTGCAGAGAAATTTCTGAATAGTAAATCTGCCTCCCAAACTGATCAGTGGAGCCTTGATTTTATTGAAAATCTCAATAATCAGCATGAATTTTTGGTGGAATTTGATAGCAATGGTGCTATTGTAAGAAGCCAGGGATTCCATAAAGAGCTTTGGGATAAAATCAATAAAAACGGAAGCTCAAATTTCAAGTCGGGCAATCAATTCTATTCAACCAAATATTTCTCGCAAAATGGTCGAAAGTATATCGTGGGCGCTTCTGCTGAAAATTACTTTTATACACACCATTTGGCCTATCTTCGTAATCTCCTTATTATAAGTCTGATTTTGGGAATTCTCTTTATATTCGTTGTTTCGGTTTTTATGAAGCGCTCGTTTTTAAAGCCCATATTGACCATGATGAAAGAGGTGCAGGAGATTGGTTCTGAAAATCTCTATAAACGATTGGATGAGGATAAATATAAAGGGGAGCTTCATGGTCTGGCACTCACCTTTAATCGGATGTTGACGCGCTTGGAAACCTCTTTCGAAACACAAAAGAACTTTATCAGCAATGCATCACATGAACTGAATACGCCATTGACATCCATCATAGGACAGGCAGATCTTGCTTTATCAAAAGAACGCACAATGGAGGAGTACCAACGAACATTATTTAAGATCATTGAGTCGGCAGAGCATTTGGAAAAGAAAACAAAAGCACTTTTACTGCTGGCGCGTACAGGTTTTGTTAATAATGCGACTGCATTTAGCCCCGTTCGTATTGATCAGATTGTGATGGATGCCGAACTAACAGTTAAGGCCATCAATGACAAGTTTAAGATTATTACAGATTTCAGTCTATTACCAGATGATAGTATGCGACTTAAGGTGAATGGAAATGCAATTTTGCTACAGCTTGCGCTATCCAATATTATCAGCAATGCATGTAAGTATTCATCTGATAGAACAGCATACATTGCTTTGGGTGCATTGGACAATAAAGTCTTTATTCTAATAAAAGACAAAGGTATCGGAATACCTTCCTGTGAATTGGACCATATTTACGATCCCTATTTTAGAGCTTCCAATACGAGTGGGATAGATGGTTATGGTATAGGACTACCCTTAGCCAGGAATATTATTAAGCTGCATGGTGGGACATTGAAAGTCAATTCTGTTGTGAGTGAAGGTACCACTGTAGAAATTGAACTACCCACTTACCTTCGATTCTAATGTAGTTTTAATTTAGATGGCATTTCTAATCTCATTTTAATACAGTTGCGAGCTTTCTAATGAAAAGCTAATTTTAGATTCATTCCGTTGCCATATGTGCGTTTTAACTTTGCTAAAAAAAAGCATGGCTAAAACAACGCGTATATTAATACCCAGTGATTTTACAGTCGACTCCCTTCATTTTGTGCGTCAAAGTATTGAAGAGTCAACGGCAGATTCTATCGATATTATCCTTGTGTATGGCAATAAAAGCAGCACTTCTGCGAGTGAATTACTCGGAATTGGATTGGAAGATCAACTGGAGACACTTCAATCGGATTCTTTTTTAAAAGGTTGCAGCGTAATCTATCAGCGCTATAAAAACCGTGGGCTCAGTATTTTTGCAGATATCTTGGGTACCGATAACAGTCATTATTTGCAGCATTATCTTAGGGGACAGTCTGTAAATGAGATCATAATACCAAGAGATTATATCTACAAAAAGAAAACACGCAATTTTTTTAATGTCGCTAATGCACTCCGTAAGGTTGAGGGCCAAATTTGTTCTACGATTATATTTAAAGAGCAATCAAGTATCGGAAACAGAGCAACCGGACTAGTTGAATGATCGCTCGGAGTTTTACCATTGTTTTAGCTGAAATTCATCATTTCTAACTTATCTTCTATCTATTTTTATGGGGCATATACAAGGCGGACCATCCCCCTTACAGCGGTTGGCAAGCCTATTACATACTGAACGGAAAACGATCAATTATATATTTATTTATGCTATTGTGATCGGTATTTTTAGTTTGACTATTCCAATAGGGATAACAGCAATATTTAATTTTTTAAGCAATGGAGCGATGTATAGCTCTACCTATATCTTAATTGCTTTTGTGTTATTTGGCGTGATCGTGGGTGGAGTATTATTGATCGGACAATTGACCTTGGTCGAGTATTTGGAGCAGAAAATCTTTCTAAAATCGGCGATTGAATTTTCGTATCGACTGCCAAGAATTAAACCTAAAGAGTTACTTGGAAAAAACCTAGTGGAGTTGGTCAACCGATTTTTTGATGTCATCATTATTCAAAAGGGAATTATCAAACTTTTGATCGATATCATCGCCGCGGTCGTGACAATTTTCTTCAGCGTGGTTTTATTATCTTTTTATCATCCCGTATTTTTGGCCTTTGGCCTTATTGTCATTTTTTCTGTCATTGCGATACTTGTTTTATACTATAAAAGAGGCTTGAAAACAAGTATTGAAGAGTCTGAATACAAATATGAGACGGTAGCTTATTTGGAAGTTGTTGCCGGACAAATCGACCATTATCGTGGAGATGAGATGAAAATGAACGAAGTGACAAGAACAACAGATTCCATTGTCAGTAAATATTTATCGGCTCGAAACGATCATTTTAAAGTTTTAAAGCGTTTTTTTCTAGGTTCTGTCCTGCTTCGGACGCTATTGTTTGGAGCGATGCTCTTGCTTGGATCCTATTTTGTTGTCGAGCGGCAAATGACTTTTGGTCAATTTGTAGCTGCTGAAGTTGTGATCGTTCAAATTGGTTATGCCATTGAAAAACTGATGACTAACTTAAATACGATTTTTGATATGCTTACGGGAGTTGTCAAACTAGCGGCTGTAACCGATCTTGCGTTGGAGGAGGACGCTGCGGTTTATGTTGATTAATAAGGATCATTCGAATCGAACAACGCTCTCTTGGAGAGATCTTTCTCATGATGCTGTTGATAGCTTATTGAAAGAGCGGGGATCCTTAGTTTTGGGGCGGATCCTTGTGTTATCTGGGATTGTTTTTGTACTGGCACTTTTTCTCCCCTGGCGGCAAACAATTCTTGGAGTAGGAACGGTTACCGCTTTACGTCCACAAGATAGACCGCAGACTATCCAAAATCAGATTGGTGGCCGCATCGAGTATTGGGCAGTTACCGAAGGGCAGGAAGTGAAGAAAGGTGACACAATTTTGGTCCTTTCGGAGACTGCACAATCCTATTTTGATCCCATGCTACCTGTGAGATTAGAAGAACAATTGCATGCCAAAAGGAGTGGAGAAGATGCCGCTAATCAAAAGATGCAAGCTACCCAAGCACAGATTGAAGCATCGAAAAATGGGCTGGATTTTCAGCTTGCATCAGCTAAAAATAAGGTGGTTCAAGCACAAAATGTGGTAAAAATAGATAGTGCAGAACTTGTCGCTGTCATGAGCTTTTTTGAGACCAGTGAAAAGCGGCTTAAACGGTACGAAGAAGGGTATCGTGATGGCTTATTTTCGCTAACGGATATTGAGACAAGACGCTTAAATCTACAAAATGATCGAGCTAAAGTAGTAAGTGCGGATAACAAATTATCAAATTCAAGACAATCACTAACAAATGCGAGCATCGAATTAAACAACATCCGTGCAAAGTATAATGAATCATTAGCGAAAGCGCAGTCTGATTTAAGTTCCGCTTTTTCTTCCAAGGCCTCAGTACAGGGCGATATCGCCAAACTGCGAAATGAGATCTCCAATATCGATGTCCGACGAGGATTATATGTCGTGAGGGCCCCACAAGATGGTTTTATAGTAAAAACCTTTAAAGCAGGAATCGGTGAAAATATGAAGGAAGGGGAGTCCGTTGCGACATTGCAACCTAAAAAACCACTGCTGGCCGTAGAGCTTTATGTAAACGCGATGGATGTACCATTGATTGAGCCGGAGAGTGATGTAAGGCTACAATTTGATGGCTGGCCATCAATCCAATTTTCCGGATGGCCTTCTGTCGCG
Organism: Sphingobacterium sp. Ag1; assembly: GCF_000988325.1. NCBI lineage: Bacteria > Pseudomonadati > Bacteroidota > Sphingobacteriia > Sphingobacteriales > Sphingobacteriaceae > Sphingobacterium > Sphingobacterium sp. Ag1. Next base: position 714,358 of record NZ_LBGU01000043.1, read on the forward strand.
GTGGGTACCTTTGCCGGAAAAGTTTCAGTCATCGATAAAGTGAGCAGTACGAATGGTCGATTTAGGATTTTAATACGCGCGACCGATCCGGTTCCTGAGGGTGACGAGCCTTGGCCAATCCAGTTAAACCAAGGTTCAGGTGCTTATGGAAGGGTTATTTTAAACAAAGTTCCTTTGTGGTATGAGATATGGCGACAGTTGAATGGTTTTCCCCCGAGTTTGGAACGAGAACCAAAAGAAAGTGAGAAAAAGTAATTGTTATATGAATAAATTGAATTTTATTTTTATCGTGTTCTGCTTTTTTTTCTATTCTCATCTTTTGGCTCAGGAAAAGGAATATGGAGCACCGAAGACTTTTACAGTTGATGACATGGAAGAGCTTTTAATGGCTAATCATCCCATTGTTAAACAAGTAAATCTACTGAGTGAAACTGCAAAAGCCCAAGTAACACAAGCGTTAGGGAAGTTTGATCCAACACTAAATTCGAGCTTTAAAAATAAGCATTTCGGTCATACGGATTATTACAATGAGTGGAATAGCGAGTTGAAAATCCCACTTTGGTTAGCAGGAGCAGATCTGAAAATAGCTTATGATCGAAATGTAGGGGATTATACAAACCCACAATCCCGAACGAATAATGCGGGGCTCTCTGCAATCGGTTTAAGTATTCCTTTGGGGCAAGGTTTAATCGTCGATAGCCGAAGGAATACGTTACAGCAGGCAAAGGCGATGATCAGCTATCTGGAAGGCGAAAAGATCAAGCAAATTAATGCCATTTGGTTTCAGGCACTTTCAGATTATTGGAACTGGTATTTTGCTTACCAGCAATACCAACTTTTATTAGAGGGCGTTAAATTAGCGGATCAGCGGTTTAGCGCAATCAGTGAGCAGACTATGCTGGGTGATAAACCTGTAATCGATTCCATAGAAGCCTCGGTCGTTGTAAAAGAACGTCGGATAGAACTTTCAAAGTATGAAGTAGAACTTAAAAATGCGAAAATTGTATTGTCCAATCATTTGTGGAATGATCAACAATTTCCGGTTGAACTTCCCGATCACGCCATACCACATAAGCTCGAAGACCAAGTTATTTTGCCGGATAATCGTGTGATCGAGGCACTACTGGATTCGGCAAAAATTGCTCATCCCGAAATGATCAAGTTGGCTAGTAAAAATCAGCAACTGCTATTTGAAGAACGTTATCGAAAAGAAATGCTTAAACCTAAATTGAATGTGTCGGGTACGCTCATTTCTAGCCGTCGCGGTTTAAATGATTTTGTACCACCGCAGTATGATTTTAATTGGCAGAACTATAAGCTAGGTTTTGAATTTGCATTTCCACTTTTTATTCGCGCCGAACGTGGGAAGCTCAAAGAGGTACGGATTAAGCAAGATCAACTACGATTTGAGCAGGTAGCGACTGAAAGAAATATTTACAATGACGTCGTTAAAAAGTACAATGATTTAAATGCTTACAGTAAACAGATTGAACTTCAATCGATCAATATAAGTAACCAGGAATTGCTCCTTAAGGGTGAATTAAATAAGTTTGAGCTGGGTGAATCAACTTTGTTTGTTGTCAATAGCAGGGAAAACAAGCTGATTGAAATGCGTATCAAGCAAGAGAAGCTTTTTACGGACTATCGGAAGGCACTGGCAGAGTTATACTACAAGGCCGGAACTAAATTTTAATCTCATTTTAATCTACATTTTATTTTTAATCTCATTTTAATACAAGTCCTAAAATTCTAATAGAAAGTTAATTTCAGATTCATTCGGTTGCCATGATGACCTATTAATTTTGTATAAAAATAATTGGATATGGCAAAGGCAATGCGTGTATTGATTCCAAGTGATTTTACGATTGATTCACTTTTTTTTGTGATTCATAGTATAGAACAATCGTCAGCTGAAGAGCTAGACATTATTTTGGTCTATGGCAATAAGAGCAGTACTTCGATTAGTGAGTTATTAGGGATTACACTGGAAGATCAGCTTAATAATCTGCAATCAGAAGATTTTTTGAAAGCCTGCCAGATGATCTGTCATCGTTATGAAAATCGTAAGCTAAATATCTATACAGATATTATCGGCTCTGACAATCTCAATTATTTACAACATTATTTGCGCGGAGCTCGGATTGATGAAGTTAAGGTTCCCACAGATTATGAATTTGAAAAAAGAACAAGGCATTTTTTTGACGTCGGACGGGCTTTGCTTCACTTGAGTAAAAGTAAGCAGAAGAATGTCTCGATCGTAGAAAAACCCGGGACAAACAAAACCGGCAGAAATGTCTTGGCGGATTTATTTTTTAACAAGAAATGGGATGTTAATTATTAAGAGAAAAATATTGGCACAATTCAACTTTGTCTTGTTGTCCTTTTTGCTTTTAGGGGCTAGTTCAATGGTTATGTTTTATGAAAACCCTGAGCGGCTTTTAGAAGGGGAGTGGGAAGAGCAGGGTTGGTACTTTGAGAAAGTGGAGAAGTCTCCAACATTCAAAAAACAGGCGGTTATCCATGAAGGAATAAAAGATGCTGCAATCGCGCACCTTCCACCCCTGCAGGATGGATTATGGCATTTTGAAAAAATGGGTGATAAAAATTTTATTGCCCATCATGAGGACAAACAATACAATTGGTTTTTGAAGGGACGAGGCCATATTCTTGAGCTTCGTAAGAATGACGAGCTAATAGAGAGCTTCGTTATCCAAAAATTGAATAAAAACCAGTTGGTGCTGCATCTTAATTTGGATATGCAGACGAAAGGAATTGCACGTATCGTGCTGAAAAAAGGAGGAAAGGAAAAGTATGCTGAGAAAATATAGTAACCATAGGACGATTCAAGATAACATTAGGCTGGGGGGAATTACCGCGTTTTCTGCAGGAATGGTCAATGTCGCATCTGTCATTGTCTTTTTCTCGTTTACCTCGAATGTAACGGGTTATTATGCTGTTTTTGCACAGGAGATAGCGAAAGGGAATTGGTACCAAGGTGCTGTGGTGCTTTTTTGGATTTTACTTTTTCTAGTAGGGAGTATGCTTTCTAATCTGATCATCATTCATGGTAAAGGACGTTTTAGCTCCTATTTGACACATTCCATTCCCTTGGTATTGGAAATATTGAGTATATTATTTGTTGGGATATATCTTGATGTATTTTATGAGGATTCTTTGAAAGAAACTGAGATACTTGTCGGTGCATTGCTCTTTGCGATGGGGCTACAAAACGGTTTGACTGCGAGCATATCGAATTCTGTTGTGAAAACAACACATTTGACCGGGCTAACGACAGATTTGGCCATATTGATTTCGATGTTCACCAAGGAGTCTAACCGGAGCAATAAGGCATTGGTCGACAAATTCCATTTGCTATTGAGCATCGTGAGCGCGTATGTCGTTGGCGGACTTGTGAGCGGTATTTCATTCACTTACCTATCAAATAAAACATTTTACGTGGTTTGTTTTGTTCTTTTAGTCATCGGTTTATACGATCACTACAAATTGTATCTGTTGAAAAAGCAATTTGTGAATCGTCATCGTCAACCAGTGGCAGCTTAGTTGACTGAGCAAGTTCTTGGTTAGCTAAGCAAAAGGGCAAATAGTTTAATCGCATTTCAAAAAATGCGATTTTTTTTGTCCAAAAAATGCTTATCTTCATACACAGTTATCACGCTCTACCGAAGCGAATGAAAGACTACTTAATCAATTTAAAACCGTATCATGATCAAATTCTTTTCCAACCGGCCTTTTTGGGCACTTTCTCTAATTTCGCTGTCAGTATCACCCCTCTGCGTAAAACAGGCTTATGCGCAAGAATTGCACACCCAAAGATCAGTACATGATCAAAATAAAAGCCAGCAGAATCTTTTACGGGCAATCCAATTGATTGATCGATCAATGGACGTCTATTTTTCCGGTGAAGATTTCAAAATGCATCGTTTTTATAACCCATTTACGAAGGTTCGATCCGAAGAAACAGCTAGTGTATGGATGTATTCTGCTTCCATAGAAGCTGTAAACGCTGTGTTGAGTGGCTTGAAAAAACAACAGAAGGTAGATAACGGCAAGCTTTATAAAATGTATTATTCCCGCTATGTAGATTTATTGGCTAAGCTTCATGCAAATGCAGCCTATTATTTAGGGACCTTTACGCTAACGTCGTTTACGCAGCATAAAGAATGGACAGTGTATGCTGTCGATCGCGTTCGAGAAAAAGGAAAAGCAAATGTAACGGGCGTATTGAACGTCTATGATGATCAGATGTGGTTGGTACGGGAATTATTGGAAGCTTATCATTTGACCGGGCAAGATCGCTATTTGCAAGAAGCGGAGTACCTTACGGCTTATGTTCTTGATGGTTGGGATTGTACTTTGGATGAGAAAGGGAAAGAGCATGGCGGAATTCCATGGGGACCAGGATATGTAACGAAGCATGCCTGTAGTAATGCACCGATCATTAGTCCGCTTGTTACATTGTATGAAATCTATAAAAACAAAGGAGACCAAATAATTGCACATTCGATCGATCAGCAAGATAAACTAACCCGTATTGCTAAAAAAGAGCGGAAGGCCGATTTTTATCTCCGTTTTGCTAAAAGGATTTACGACTGGCAAAAGGCAAATCTTCTTAATGAAAAAGGTGTCTATGCGGATATGATGGGTGATTGTTATCCAGATTGTTCGATAGCTTATGAAACGGTCAACGGTGTGCGATACCGAAAAAATACCGAACTCAGAAAAGCCGTCGGAACTGCATTTTCCTATAATAGTGGAACGATGATTTCCGGAGCAGCAGACTTATATCGTGTTACGAAAGCTAAAAACTATTTAGAAGATGGCAAGAAACTGGCCGATGCGACTTTTACTTATTTTGGAAAGTTAGGGCAGCAGATTCCTGAGCATTATACGTATGCGACAGACGGTTTTAATAACTGGTTTAACGGTGTTTTGTTAAGAGGCTATACCACTATATTACCGAATTATAGTAAGGCTGGGATGTATGTGAAGTCTTTTCAGGAAAACTTGGATTATGGCTATACGCATTTCTTGAGCGAAGGATTTTTGCCAAATGATTTGCTCGGAGGTTGGGCAAAAGATAAAAGCAAGAATGATCTGGAGGGAATGTTTATGTTCACTTTTGCGGCACAGTATGCTACACTTGCGCAAGTTGAACAACCAAAATAGATGCTCCCCTAATGAGGCACTTATTTTGGTTGGGATAGAATTGTCTGCATCGTTATGATTTAGATAAAGCAGTTTGGGCGTCTTGAAATTCAGTAGGGCTCTGTCCAAACTGCTTCTGAAAATTACGAGAGAAATGAGTCGCGGAGCTATAGCCTAGTAAATTAGAAATTTCGTAGACTTTATGCTGCTTTTGGATGAGCAGTTCTGCTGCTTTTCGGAGCCGCGTTAAATTAATCAGTTCATTGGGCGATAGGCTCGATACCACATTAATTTTGCGATAGAGGGTAGGTCTACTCATGCAGAGAATATCGGCCATCCGATCGACATTAAACTGTGGGTCATCGAGGTGTTGCATGATGATTTCTTCAATCTTCAACAAAAACTCTTGTTCACTTTGATTTTGACCGATTTGCTGTATTTGCGACATCGGATTTTTAATAAAAAATTCCTTGACTTTAACTCTATTCTTTAATAAACTCGCGATTTGTGCTCTTAAAAAGGCAGGTGAAAAAGGTTTTTCAATATAAGCGTCGGCACCATACTCCAAACCCTGAATTTTTGATTCAATACTATTTTTTGCCGTTAAGAGTATAACTGGAATGTGTGCATATGCGATATCTTCTTTAATTTTTTGACAGAGTTCAAAACCATCCATTTCTGGCATCATCACATCGCTGACGATCAGATCAAAATATTCAGTGGCTAATAAATCCAGCGCTTCCCTACCATTGGAACTCGTTGTTATCTGATAATCCTCATTGAGATCATCCGCAATGAATTCAAGTAGTTCAGTATGATCATCTACTAATAATAAATTGGATTTGGCATTCATAATTATGGGTTTGTATTGTGATTCAAAGGCAATGTCAAACTAAATACGTTCAATTGGAGGTCGTTTGTACTGTATAACAGGGTACCTTGGTGTTTTAACGTTAAGGACCTTGTCAATGCCAAGCCTAGGCCGCTTCCAGGAACATTCTTATTTTGTTTTAAGCGATTGAATGGTTCAAAAATTCTTTCCCTTTCTTCTGAAGGAATTAAAGCTCCGTCGTTTTTCACGGTCAATATAAAGATATTTTTCTGTTTATCCATATTCAAATTCACTTCAATATAGGATGAAGAATATTTCAGGGCATTATTCAAGAGGTTGTAACATATCTTGTCGAATGCGTCGATATCGACTTGACCTATGATATCTGGCATAATGTGCGATACCATCTGCTTGTCCTGCGCCTGCAGTGTGACTGTAAAATTGTTGATAATTTCCTGGACCGTTTGGCTTATGTTTTCTGATTCAAAGTGTAATTTGAATCCTTCCGTTTCGACCTGTCTAAAATCCAATAGCTGATTGCTAAGGGCAATCAACTTCTCCGTGTTGTTTTGCATGGTCAATAGTAGCTTGTCGGTTACAGGATTGTGATCGACTTTGTCCATAAGCTTCTCTAAGGGGGCCTTGATCAATGTCAACGGTGTGCGTATTTCGTGCGCAACATCGGTGTAAAAATTGATTTTTGAGCGATAGAGTTCTTGCTCGCGTAGATTTTGTACGGTTAAAAGATGTTGTCGATTGCGTTGTTTGATCTTTTCATTGAAATGATGAATAACAAATATAATCAGCCCCACAAGGATTAGAGCATAGCAAACAAAGGCCGGTATACTTGCCCAGATCGGAGGAAGAATAGTGATTTTAAGACTAGCAAAAGTGGGGATTGTATTGCCATTTGGATCTTCTGCTTTTACAGTAAAAACATAGTTTCCGGGCGCTAGCTTGGTGAAGTAAGCTCGTTGATTGCTTGTAATGTCTATCCAATTGTCGTCGAGACCATCCATTTTGTAGCTATAGTGAATGGAATGGGGGGCTTGGTAGTGTAATGCCGCAAAATCAAGACTGAAGGATGACTCGTCGTGTTTCAGTTTGATTTTATCCGTGAACAGAATTGATTTGGACAGAATATTTGTATCGGTGTACTGATTGATCGCCCTATTGTTGATGTAAAAATTAGTGATGTAAATCGGAATTTGATTCTTGTAGTTGATTTGGTTGAGCCTTTCGGGATTGAAACGTATCAGTCCATTGATGGTGCCGAAATAAAAGTTTCCATTATCATCATTAAAGGATGAATTGTAATTGAACTGAATAGTCGGTAGGCCAGACTCCAAGTTGAAGATGCGTTTTTTTCCACTGGGAAGATGGTAGCGTACCAGGCCCTTGGAAGTACTCACCCAAAGGTTATTTTGTTTATCTTCTAAAAAGGCGAGTGTCACATTACTGGGCATTCCTTCTTCCAGGCCAATGTTTTCAAAGCCATCCTGATTTGATTTCTTTTTAGCCATCCCACCTTCGGTAGCTATCCATATTTGATTTTTTGAATCCTCAAATATGCTGTTTACCCTGTTGTTGGGCAAGGAATTGGGATCGCTCTGATGATGCGTATAGTGTTTGAAATAACGTGTGGTCGGATGATAACAGAATAGTCCATCACGCCACGTTCCGACCCAGATATTCCCCTTTTTATCTTCCAAAATGCTTGTATAAAACATGTATTCTGGGACATTATCAATAAGGTGGAAAGATTTTTTTTCTAGATCAAAGCGGTATAGGCCGCGAGTGGATGCAGCCATGATTTCTCCTTTTCGAGTTTTATAGAGATAAAAAAGAAAATTACTTTGGAGATCGGATGTTGATACATTGCTGTTACGATCGATGTGATAGATAACTTTTTGAAGCTTTGGCGAAAAAATGTCCAGACCATTGACGAAAGTACCAATCAATAGTTTGTCGCCAATAGGGAGAATACCGTGAATATTGTTATTTGCCAGATTCCCCTGTTTATCGGAGAAGTTCTGGATATAACCCGATTTAGGATCCAATTTAGATAGACCTCCGTTTTCGGTGCCTATCCATATATCGTGGTTGATGTCTTTTTTGATAATCCGAACGACAGAGCCTTTTAAGCTCCCGGGGCGATCTTGTGGGAGGAATTTTTCGATTATACTATTATTCTTGTGATAATAGTTAATCCCACCAAAGTAGGTTCCCAGCCAAATACCCTCATCCTTATCTTGTAGGATATTATAAATGGCATTGTCAGATATCCCCCAAGGATTTTCTTGTTCTTTTTGAATATTGGTGTAATTTCCGCTCGCAATTTGGTAGATAAAGAGGCCAGATTCGGTTGCAAACCAATATTCATGATCGTTTGGCTGTATAATATCTCTTACATAGAGAAATTGATGCAGCTTGTCCGGACCAAGAATTGACTTGAGGGACTTGTTTTTAAAATTGTAGCTATAAACCCCAGTTTTCGACGTGCCAATCAATAAGTCTCCATCGCGGTTTTCCATTATTTTCTCAATACTAAACCAGTCTTTAGGACCATATTTTGCTTGAAAGTCAAGCATGAGTGCGGGTTTTCCAGAAGAACCTATCTGGAAGATCTTACCTTCAGGAGTTCCAAAAAATACAGTTCCATTTTTTGTGCAGCTGATAGACGTAATATAGAGGTCCGATTTTGTAAATTGTTGAATTGCGTGACTAACCAAATCATGGCAATAGAGCATTCCATTGGATATAAACCAGATCCTTTTGCGTTGATCGGTAACAATGACGGGTACGTCCGCATTTTCAAATTGTTTGCTCAGTAATCTAAATTGCTCGTCGACGGGGTCGTAGCAATAGATTCCCTGATCTGTTCCAATCCAAATTCTTTTTCGAAAGTCCTCTTTCAAGGAGATGATATTATTACCACCCAAGCTGTTTTTCCCAGATTGGGTGGCATCAAAATGTTTGAAATTGTTACCGTCAAAGCGATTTAATCCATCCTTTGTGCCGAACCAAAGAAAACCCTGACTATCTTGCATGCTACAAATGACAGCATTGTTTGACAAACCTTCATTGATTTGATAATGATTGAAATAGTAGGGCTGCGCATATAGCAAGGAAGGGAGTAACAGGATAAATAGCAATCGTAAAGGCTTCAGGTTGATCATGATCATTTTTTGGTTATTGATACAAAATAGAGCTAAAATGAAACAATTTAATCTTAAAATTTCTAAAAAATTTAAGACTTTAGCTTATAGATTGTAATCGTTAAAATTATAAAAAATCTAGAAAAGGACGTAAGTTCTATCTAAACAAAGATTATAAACCCTTTAAAATATTACGAATGAGAGGAAAATTGACCTTGCTGGGTCTTTCTGCAATACTTGCTTTTAGTGTGTCTTGCCAGCAGCCGACTGGTTCTAAAACTCCCAAAGCAGATTCTTTATCGGCCTTCATGGATACCGCGCAGTTCAGCGGAACTATTGATCAAAAACAGGCGTATCTATATGAACTGAGCAATAAAAATGGCGTACAAGCTTATTTTACCAATTTTGGTGCACGTTTGGTGGGATTATGGGTGCCTGACAATAAGGGTGAGTTATGCGATGTGGTTTTGGGTTTTTCTAAAGCGGCTGATTATAATAATCCCAAAGAACCATTTTTTGGTACTATTGTAGGGCCTTTTGGTAATCGGATCGCCAAAGGCAAATTTAAGTTGGATGATAAAACCTATACATTGGCGGTAAATAACGGTCCTAATACCCTGCATGGCGGTTTTAAAGGTGTGCATTTTGCCAATTGGACATTAAAATCGTCAGATAAATCATCCCTTACATTTGCTTACACCTTACCTGACGGACACGAGGGTTTTCCAGGAAACATCCAAATGGAGGTGACTTATACGCTGAACGATAATAATGAATTGATGATAGCTTATCGTGCTACTTCCGATAAAAAGACGGTGATCAATTTGACCAACCATGCTTACTTTAATTTAAACGGTGAAGGAAGTGGTACCATTCTGGATCATCAACTTCAATTGTTTGCCAATGAATACACACCAGTAGATAGTACACTAATACCCACAGGGCAATTAGCACCGGTAAAGGGAACAGCTTTTGATTTTACAACCTTGAAACCGATAGGAAAAGATATTAATGCCAATGACCAGCAGCTTAGTTTTGGAAAGGGCTATGACCACAATTTTGTCTTAAGTAAAGAGAAAGATGGCGACTGGTTTAAAGCGGCACATGTGATCGGTGATAAATCAGGGGTGGTCATGGATATTCTGACAACCGAACCTGGTATTCAATTTTATAGCGGCAACTTTATGAACGAACAAGTACAATTGAAGAATGGTAAAAAAGATTCCTTCCGTACGGCTTTTTGCCTTGAACCGCAGCATTTTCCGGACGCTCCGAATCAGCCAGCTTTTCCAACAACAGTCCTGAACCCGGGGCAAGTATATCAAACGAAATCCCTGTATCGTTTTTCAGTAAAATAATACATATTTAATAATGATTGGTTTGAAAGTATACCGCTGAAAAGAGGTGTACTTTCTCTGTTTAATAGACTTTAAAACGTTTTAGGTTGTATTAATTATTTGATACAAATAGGCAGTTTTTTGAGAAAAAACGAAAGCCTGTCCGATTGAATATACCTTAATTTTGGACAAATCAATTATACAAACTAATCAATCTAGGTATGTTTAAGGGTCTTAAATGTCTGCCAATTTCTGCTACTTTACTCTGCTGTGCGAGCAGTTTTATTCCTTTAGCAAAGGGAGCAGATTTATTTCCAGTTCCTGCAGAAAGCATTGCTTTGCAAAAATCAATCAAGGGTGTGGTTAAAGATAAAAGCGGCAATCCGATCGTAGGAGCGACAGTCGCTTTAAAATCCAAACCGAGCACTGCCGTTTCAACGGATGCAAAAGGTAATTTTAGTCTAACAGGTGTGAATGCTGGGGATCTACTGACTGTAAGTTCAGTTGGGTATCTCTCAAAAGAAGTGGCCGCGAGCGCCGATTTAGCCATTACATTGGACGATGAAAATTCACGTATCGGCGAAGTGGTTGTGGTGGGGTACGGTACACAAAAGAAGGAATCTGTTACTGGTGCAATCACGGCAATTTCTTCGCAGGATATTTCCAGATCTGTTGCGACAACAACCTCAGGAGCTTTGGTCGGGAAGATTGCAGGGGTCAATAGCCGGATGTCGGATGGACGCCCTGGTGCATGGACGGGGATCAGCATCCGGAATATGGGAACTCCCTTGTATGTGATCGACGGTGTTCAAAAAGATGAAGGCCAATTCAATAATTTGGACTTCAATGACATCGAATCTGTTTCGGTTTTGAAGGATGCGTCCGCAGCGATTTATGGTGTACGTGCAGCCAACGGAGTGGTGGTTGTAACGACAAAGAAGGGGAAGCGGGGCGATAACAATACCTTTAATATCAATTCCTATTACGGTTGGCAAAGTATGTTTCGTTTTCCTAAGCCTGCAGATGCAAGTACCTATGTAAAGAGCTACATTCAATCGGATGCCATTCTTGGTGTGAAGGATCCAAAATACACATTAAGCGATCTTGAAAAATGGCAACAGGGGACAGAAAAGGGTTACCGCCCATTTGATTGGTACGATTATATCTTAAAAACTAGTCCGCAAACCTATATTGCTGGAAATGTGAGTGGTGGGTCCGAAAAGATCAATTATTACTTAAGTGCTGGGCATCTCGACCAACAATCCATTATCCGTAATTATGGCGGTTTCAAACGTACTAATGTTCAGATGAACATTGATGCGAGCGTATCTAAACGATTAAAAATAGGGGCTAATTTGAACGGACGGATTGAACAGCGTAAACAACCTGGGGTACCCGGTGCTGACGATACTTGGCAGGCATTATTTGCCATTTATCGCAACTTACCTACTGCGCGGCCATTTGCCAATGACAATCCGCTCTATCCAACACAAACTGCAGCCAATACCGAGACGAATTTTGCGATGCTGAATTATGATCTATCGGGTACATATCAGGAAAAATGGCGGGTGATGCAACTAAATTTTAATGCCGAGTATAAGATTACAGATGATTTGGTTGCCAAAGGAACGGTAGGGTATTATTTGGCTAATAAATGGATGGATAATCAGGAGTTCACTTACAAATTGTATGGCTATGATGAAAAAACGGATACCTATCCAGTTATATTTAGCATGGATAACCCTTGGCGGGAGCGGTCTATCGCTCAAATCGAAGAAATTTCAACACAATTCACTTTAAATTATAACAAACGTTTTGGAAAGCATGGTGTCAATGCTGTATTAGCCGCGGAGTCAATAAAACGAGATAACCCCGATATTTATGTCCACGACAGACCAGCATCGAATGCCTTGAGTTTGATCTATTTTCAAACGATGGATACCTATAATGATACTGGAGTAAATACGCAAGCAAGAGCCGGCTTTGCAGGTCGGGTCAATTATGACTACGATCAAAAATATCTTTTAGAACTTTCATCGCGTTATGATGGATCCTGGAAGTTTGCTCCTGGAAGTCGATGGGGATTTTTTCCTTCAGCATCCGCGGGATGGCGGATCTCTTCTGAAAAGTTTTGGACAGATGGCATGCGGAAGGTACTTGATGATGTTAAGCTTCGGGGATCTTACGGGATATTGGGGGATGACAATTTGGATGATTGGAAATATTATGCTTTTGGTTACCTGAGCGGATATACCTATAATTCCAAAGGTTCGACGATTGACGGAAAATATGTTATTGGCACCCAACCCCGTGGACTTCCTGTTAAAACGCTTTCCTGGATTGAGGCACACATGTTGAATGTCGGGCTCGATTTTAGCACATTAAAGGGAAGATTGACGGGTAGCTTGGATTTCTTTCGAAGGAAAAGAAGCGGTCTACCGGCTTCCAGAAATGATGTATTGATACCAAATGAGGTTGGTTTTAGTCTGCCTTATGAAAACCTAAACTCCGATATGCATAAGGGTATCGATGGCTCAATTATGTGGCGGAGTAAGGCTGGCGATTTCAACTACTTTGTCGGTGGTAATTTTACATTTGCCCGTCAGATTGATGGTGAACAATATAAACCCCGGTTTGGGAATTCCTGGGATCAGTATCGGAACTCCATTTTTGACCGCTACGCCTATCTAAATTGGGGCTTACATGCTACTGGACAGTTTCAGTCCTGGGAAGAAATTGCCAATTACGATGTAGACAATGACCGTCAAGGTAATTCTACCTTGAGACCAGGAGATATAAAATATGAAGACATCAATGGGGATAAAGTGATCAATGAGCTGGATCAGCGGCCAATAGGATATCGGCAAGGCGGACTTCCTTATTTCAATTTTGGAATTAATCTGGGCGGACAATTCAAGGGATTTGATTTGGCCATGGATTTGACAGGAGCAGCATTTGCATCCTATCGTCCCAATTACGAAGCGATGAATCCTTTCCACGATGGTGGAAATAACCCGCAATATTACATGGAGAATCAATGGATGCTCAGTGATATTACCAACCCCAATAGTGCATTGATCCCGGGCAAATATCCAACATTGATTCGCGGAAATCAAAACCATAGTAATTATTGGCATAGCGATTTTTGGCTCACCAATGTCAATTATATAAAACTAAGAAATCTTCAGATTGGATATACCTTGCCAGATAAGTGGATGAAAGCTCGTGGAATCCAAAAATTACGAATATATACAATGATGCAGAATCTCTTCAGTATAGATAATTTGGGTGATATGAAGATCGATCCGGAAATCACAAGTGATTCAGGTGTTCAATACCCAACAAACCGGGTTATAAATGTGGGTGTTAATTTAACTTTTTAATAACATGATAAAGAGGAAGGTTATTTTATGGGGTGTATGTTTAGTATGTACATTTTCAAGCTGTAATAAGTTTTTGGACCGGGAATCACAGGCAATTTTTACCGACGATCAGATATTTTCAGATCAAAATATGGTGAAGTCAGTGTTGGCCAATTATTACGGAAGAGTCAGCTGGGGCCAGCAGTTTGGCGACAACGGCTCCTTTGCAATGCTAGATGAAGCCGGATTTTCCAGCGGTTCTCCCAACAATATGCAAGAGTTTCCAAATGATTTTTGGCGGATGTATGATTACGAATTGATCCGCAATTTAAACCAATTTATTGTGGGTGTCCGTCAATCGACACTAGACGATAATAATAAGAAGAGCATAGAAGGGGAGGCTCGTTTTATTCGTGCTTGGACGTATTTCAATATGATCAAGCGTTTGGGCGGTGTGCCATTGGTGGGAGATAAGGTATATGATTATACAAGTGGGATGGATCCGGCCGAACTGCAGTTATCCAGAGCCACGGAAGCTGAGAGCTATAATTATGTCATCAGTGAATGTACTGAAGCGGCTAAAATGCTCGGTACAGAGAAAACCATCAATTCAGCGAGAGCCAATAAATGGACAGCTTTGGCGCTTAAAGCCCGCGCAAGTTTATATGCCGCATCCATCGCAAAGTATAATTATAAAACACCCGATGTGAAGACCGCAGGCAATGAGGTAGGTATCCCTGCATCTGAAGCAACTAAATATTATCAGACAGCTTATGAAACTGCTTTGGATATTATAAATAATAGCCCTTATGCGCTGTATAATGCAAATCCGGATAAGGGCAAGAACTTTTATCTTGCCGTAACCTCAAAATCAAGTAATGAAGTAATTTGGGCAAAAGACTATGCTTATCCTGGTGAGACCCATTCTTTTACCAATAATAATATAGCCTCATCAGTCCGCGGTGATATTGATGCCAATTTCGTAACCCCAGTACTCAATTTGGTAGAAGCATTTGAATATACAAATGATCGAAAAGGGGATCTGAAAACGAAGACTGCTGCTGGTGACTATGTTTATTATACAAATCCCGAAGATCTTTTTGCCAATAAGGATGCACGCTTGTATGGTACGGTAATTTACTCCGGAGCAGATTTTGCTGGAACAAAAATAACTTATCAGGCGGGGGTTCGGTATAAAGAAAATGGTACATGGAAGACAGTAACAGGTTCGCCTGGTTCCTCAAATGATAAATTTGGCGGACTTATTACGAGTGAGGATGGCCCTACGACTTCCAACGATATGTATGTCAATAAAACTGGATTTAATATCCGGAAGTTTATTGACGAAAATAAAGATGCCTCTACACGCGGGCGCGGTTCGGATATTTGGTTTGTCCGTTTTCGTTATGCTGAATTTCTGTTGATCGCTGCAGAGTCGGGGCTTGAACTTGGTAAACCGCAAGCTGAGTTGACTGGATATATCAATAAGATCAGGGAGCGCGCGGGAATACAAGCATTGACGACTATTTCTTTAAATGATATCATTCAGGAACGTCGCGTTGAATTTGCTTTCGAAGATCATCGTTATTGGGATTTGAAACGTTTGCGCATCGCCCATGAAATCTGGAACGGAAGTGCTGATAATTACAATGCGGTGCACTATGCCCTATTTCCGTATAAAATATATGCTCCTGGGGATCCTAACAATGGCAAGTGGGTTTTCGAGAAACAGAAATCTAGCCATACGCTCTATCCGCGAAATTTTAAATATCAGAACTATTATAATTTCATTGACCAAAATTGGATTAACAACAATCCGAAGCTAGTCCGAAATCCTTATCAATAGCATTATTCTTATGAAAACTTTTTTTTGTAAATTAATAGTCGGGTTGTGTTTACTCTTGGGTGTTTTTGCTTGTGGCAAAGATAATTATGATGCACCACAAAGCACATTAAGCGGACATGTAACCTATAATTCCAAACCTTTGGGGCTGAGAGGATCCAATCAATCGGTCTATCTTCAACTCTGGCAGGATGGTTATCAATTTCGGTCTCCTATTAATGTTTATTTAACTCAAGATGGTTCGTTTTCCACGAAACTCTTTGATGGAAAGTACAAATTGGTGACAACCAGTGGAAATGGACCATGGGTGAGCAGTGCCGATACCTTGCTGGTTGATGTGAAGGGTAATACCACAGTGGATTATCAGGTGAAACCCTACTACATGATGAGTAATATAACCTATAACACACAAGGAAATATCCTTAAAGCATCTTTTGATATCGAAACAATAGATGCTTCAAGAACGATTGATTTAGTCACCTTATTGGTCAATGATACAAAATTTGTGGATTTGGGCCAATATACTTACAAGATGGAAAAAACCGGATTAAATGCCGGCCATGTCGAATTGGAACTGGATATCAAAGATATTTTGACCAAGAGTGCAGCGGTGTATGCGCGCGTAGGGTTACGGGTAAATGGGATTACCGAGGCGCTGTACGATAGTGAACCAAAGAAACTAAAATAAAAATGATTAAAAGAATTGGCTTTTTAAGCTTATTGTTGGGGTTTGGCTTAGCTGCGTCGGCCCAATCAGGAATAGCAACTTCCGTAAACCAATTGCCGTTGACAGGTAAGAATACACAATACGTGAACAATAGGGCTCCACTAAGACAGAATGCCTTGCTGAAATTGCCGGTAGGCAGTATAGTGCCTGAAGGCTGGTTAGGGAAGTACCTAGCGTTGCAAAAAGATGGTCTTACAGGTCATTTGGGCGAAATTAGTGCCTGGTTGTCCAAAAAAAATAATGCATGGTTAAGTACGGATGGGACAGGAGATTATGGCTGGGAAGAAGTTCCTTATTGGCTAAAAGGTTATGCTAATCTGGGCTACATCTTAAAAGATCCTACAATCCTAGCGGAGTCAAAGATATGGTTGGAAGCCGCACTAAAAAGCCAGCGTCCTGATGGATACTTTGGGCCATTGATGCTGCGTAACAACAAACCGGATCTTTGGGGGAATATGTTGATGTTGTGGTGCCTGCAATCCTATTATGAATATAGCGGTGACCAACGTGTCTTAACGTTGATGACCAATTACTTTAAATGGCAGGCCAATTTGCCGGATAGTTTTTTTCTTAAAGACTATTGGGAAAATAGTCGGGGTGGTGACAATCTGCTCTCGGTTTATTGGCTCTATAATAGAACACAAGGAAATGAATGGCTGATGGATTTAGCGGATAAAATCCATCGCAATACCGCCAATTGGCGACAGAAAGATGATTTGCCGAATTGGCATAATGTCAATGTTGCACAATGTTTCAGAGAGCCGGCAACCTATTATCTGAAAAGCCAATCGAGTGAAGACCTGAAGGCGACCTACGCTAATTTTCATTTTGTCAGGGAGGTATTTGGTCAGGTTCCAGGCGGTATGTTCGGTGCCGATGAAAATGCACGTCCAGGATATACCGATCCCCGTCAAGGGGTGGAAACCTGTGGTATGGTCGAACAGATGGCCTCCAACGAAATCCTTCTTGGGATAACAGGCGACCCATTTTGGGCAGATCATGCGGAGGAAGTCGCTTTCAATACCTATCCAGCAGCCGTAACAGCAGATTTCAAGGCCTTAAGGTATATTACAAGTCCAAATATGACCATCAGTGACAGCCATAATCATGCTCCTGGAATTGATAATAACGGGCCATTTTTAATGATGAATCCCTTTAGTTCACGCTGTTGTCAGCATAATCACAGTCAGGGCTGGCCATATTATGCTGAGCATTTGTATATGGCAACGAATGATAATGGTGTTGCGGCAGTACTATATGCCGCATCAAAGGCTGAAATCAACGTCGGAAACAAGCAGGCTATTCAGATCCGGCAAGAGTCCAATTATCCTTTTGAAGAATCGCTACGATTTGAAATAGGAACACAGGGCAAAATGGTTGATTTTCCCTTTTATCTCCGTATTCCAGCCTGGGCGAAACAAGCGAAAGTAACGGTTAATGGTAAAAGCCAAGCTGTGGAAGCTGGTGCAAAATATATTCGGATTCAACGGCAGTGGAAAGACGGCGACAAGGTCGAACTTTCCTTACCAATGACCATAGATCTGAAAACATGGACAGCCAATAAAAATTCAGTGAGTATCCAGCGTGGACCATTGACTTATGCCCTTAAAATCAAGGAGAATTATGTGAAAAAAGATAGTAAGGCTTCGGCAATAGGAGATTCCAAATGGCAGGAGACTGCAGATCCATCCAAGTGGCCATCCTATGAAATCCTTCCTGCAAGTGATTGGAATTACGGACTTGTACAAAATCAATTGCAAGCTGTTAACCACCTAAAAGTGGTCAAACGACCATGGCCTAAAGATGCATTTCCTTTCGACGCAGAAGCAGTACCTATTTCGATTCTTGTGAAAGCGAAACGTATCGATGGGTGGAAAATTGATGAAAACGGGTTAACGGGGGTATTGCCTCTGAGCCCCGTGGAAAGCAAAAGCGAGGTACAGGAAGTTGAACTAATTCCAATGGGAGCAGCACGTTTGCGCATTGCTGCTTTTCCCACGGTGAAATAATATAAATACGATATAAATAAATGACTTAACGATTTTTTATGATGAAGAAAACCTTATTTTTTGCCAGTTTGATGATGGCAGCACAATTGAACTTTGCTCAGGATTGGAAACCCGCCGGATCACATATATTAACCCCCTGGGGCGAGAAAGTAACGGCCCAAAAGCCACATCCTGAATACCCTAGGCCACAATTAATCAGAACCAATAACTGGCAGAATTTAAATGGACTATGGAAATATGCTGTCACTCCGGTAGGCACTAAAGAGATTCCTCGGCAATGGGACGGCAACATCCTTGTTCCTTTTGCTATTGAATCGGCATTGTCCGGTGTTGGTAAAGAGGTTGGAAAAGATAAAGCCTTATGGTATAATAATACCATAACATTGGACAAGTCTGTCCATAAAAATAAGGTCCTGTTGCATTTCGGTGCCGTAGATTGGCAATGTGATGTGTATGTAAATAATCAATTGGTCGGAAGACATGAAGGTGGTTTTGATCCATTTTCGATGGATGTGACAAGCTTCCTAAAGAAAGGAGCGAAACAGGAAATAGCCATTCGGGTATGGGATCCGACTGATGATGGCCCACAACCACGGGGTAAACAGGTGAACAAGCCGAATGGTATATGGTATACACCAGTGACGGGAATTTGGCAGACCGTTTGGTTAGAAAGTGTTCCACAAGCTTATATTGTAAGTACCAAACAGACGCCGCGATTGGACGATGCTGTCTTGGCCTTTCAAGCTTCCGTAGAGGGAAGCCAAGCCGGCGACGAAATAAAGGTGCGTGCATTGGATGGCGGAAAGCTTATTAAAGAACAAATAGGACAACCCAATACATCCTTTGATCTTTCGGTACCCAATCTGGAGCCCTGGTCGCCGAGTAACCCTAAACTCTATGATCTGGAAATTCAGCTGATTCGAAAAGGAAAAATCGTAGACCAGACGAAAAGCTACTTCGCCATGCGGAAGATAGCCATGCAGAAAGATGAAAACGGCGTTCAACGTTTAATGTTAAACAATAAGTTTACGTTCCAATATGGTCCATTGGATCAAGGCTGGTGGCCGGATGGTCTACATACCGCACCAACGGATGAAGCGCTGAAGTTTGATGTCGTCAAAACAAAGGAAATGGGATTCAATATGATCCGTAAGCATATCAAGGTAGAACCGGCACGTTGGTATCGGTACTGTGATAGTATAGGTATGCTTGTCTGGCAAGATATGCCTAGCGGCGATCTTGGTGGAAATCATTGGGATATGCAACCGGGAAAGATTTCAGGTGGCAATCGGGATAAAGTACGTTCACAGGAATCTGAGAATTACTACCGGAAAGAGTGGAAAACCATTATGGAGGTATTGCACAACTACCCCAGTATTGTCATCTGGGTGCCTTTCAATGAGGCTTGGGGGCAATTCAAAACGAAGGAAATTACGGAATGGACCATGGCTAATGACCCTTCAAGACTCGTAAATAGCGCCAGTGGTGGTAACTTTATGGAAACTGGACATATCTTGGATATCCATAATTATCCGGATGCAGCCATGCCTGATCCAAATTTGTTTGGTGCTAAACAAGTGCTTGCATTGGGTGAATTTGGTGGTCTGGGATTACCGATAGACGGACATTCTTGGCAACAGAAAGACAACTGGGGATACCAAAGTTTTAAAAATAAAACGGAATTATTGGAGCGTTACAAACGCCTTATCCATGATTTGACACGTCTAATTCCGATGGGATTGTCTGCCGCTGTTTATACACAGACAACAGATGTGGAAGTAGAAACAAATGGTTTGATGACTTATGATCGAAAAGTTGTAAAAATGCCTGAAGCAGAATTGAAGGCTGCACATCAGGCGCTTTATAATGCACCTACCAAATAATTGATAGCGATATGGCCGCAACTCGGGTTGCGGCCTAAATTTATAGCTGAAAGTATACCTGTCAACCTAAACCTATTTTATACGAAATCAATGAAATTAAAATTACTAATTGCAACGGCTATTGTATGTCAATCGGTATCGTCGTTTGCACAAAAACAAGTCCTTAAGAATGATCTTCGCGCGCCTGCCTATCCTTTAGTAACAATTGACCCGAATACAAGTGCCTGGTCCTATAGCAACGAATTGAATGCGGATGTTGTACGCCATTGGACCGGAAAATCCTTTCCCTTATTGGGCGTCCTTAAAGTGGATGGAAAACCCTATCGCTTCCTGGGCAACGAAGAGGCTGAACTCTTGCCTTTGGCACGGATGGGCGAACATGCGGCTTGGACGGGAAGTTACGTTGTCAATGAACCTGCCTCAGACTGGATGAAACCTTCATTTGATGCACGGCAATGGAAAATGGGAGCAGCGCCATTCGGCACCAAGGACAAAGAACCCAATGTGGAGACTGATTGGCAGGAACCTAAAATTTGGGTTAGAAGGGAAGTTGAACTGACTGAGGATCTTACGGGCAAATCTGTATATATCGAATTTACACATGACGATGACGCTATTTTGTACGTCAACGGTATTGAGGTTGCTAATACAGGCAATTCGACAGGTAAAAATAGTCGGGTCAAGCTGCCCGAACATGTCGTAAAAACATTGAAGAAAGGAAAAAATATACTCGCGGGTTATTGCTATAATAGGGTAGCGAATGGATATTTTGATTTTGGACTCTTTACAGAAAAAGAAGGTAGTATTCAATTCGACAATGAAGCGAATCAGATCACTTCCAATGTGCAGGCAACACAAACACATTATTCGTTTAACTGCGGGCCCGTGGACTTAAATATTACATTTACTGCGCCGATGTTTTTGGATAAATTGGACTTAATGGCTAGACCCGTAAATTATCTTTCCTATACAGTCCATGCGAAGGATGGCAAGAAACACCAGGTACAACTTTATTTGGAGGCGGCACCAAATTGGGCACTGAATTCTCCTCTTCAAGATGCGACAAGCAGTTCCTTTATTTCCGGAAATCTCCAATTTGTAAAGACAGGAAGCAAAAGCCAGCAGGTTCTAGGAAGGAAAGGTGACGACCTACGGATAGATTGGGGGTATTTCTATATGGCAGGTGCAAAATCAAAGACAAAGTCCGCGGTCGGAAGTAGCCATCAATTACGCTCTAATTTTCTGAAGAGTGAAAATAGCTCTTCTCCAAATGGAGGGCAACAATTGGCACTGATGCAAACTTTTGATGTCTCATCAAGCTACCAGGATAAGATCTTGTTGGGCTATGATGACCTGTACTCGATCCAATATTTTGGACAAAATTTACGGCCTTATTGGAATACCAATGGAAATAGTTCCATTGAGAAACAATTTGAACTGGCCGACAAAGAGTATACTGTTCTCAAAAAGGCTGCTGATAAATTTGATGCCGAATTATGGGGTACGGCTTTGCGCAACGGAGGTGAAGACTATGCTGCATTATGTGCCTTGGCCTATAGACAGGCAATCGCCGCTCATAAACTTGTAAAAGCACCCAATAGCGATCTGCTTTTACTGTCCAAGGAAAATGATAGCAATGGGTCAATAGGAACTGTTGATGTAACCTATCCTTCGGCTCCGATTTTCCTTTACTATAATCCAGAACTGGCAAAAGCACTAATGAACGCCATTTTTTATTATAGTGAAAGCAATAAGTGGACAAAACCTTTTGCTGCGCATGATGTTGGGACCTATCCTTTAGCGAATGGCCAAACTTACGGTGGGGATATGCCCGTGGAAGAATCAGGCAATATGCTGCTATTAACTTATGCTTTGGCCAAGGTGGAAGGCAATGCCGCTTATGCCAAAAAACATTGGAAAGTGTTGTCTACCTGGGTAGATTATCTAGTCGATAAAGGTCTTGACCCCGAAAATCAGTTGTGTACAGATGATTTTGCAGGCCATTTTGCGCATAATGCCAATTTATCCATTAAAGCTATTTTGGGTATTGCATCTTACGGTTATCTGGCCCAAATGCTTGGTGAAGAGGCTACGGCGAAAAAGTATTTGACCGAAGCAAAAGCAATGGCGATGAAATGGAAAAAGATGGCCGAAGATGGGGATCACTACAAGTTAACTTTTGATAAAAGTGGAACCTGGAGTCAAAAGTATAATATGGTCTGGGATAAATTGCTTAAGATGGATATTTTTGACCCTTCTATCCGTGAAACTGAAATTAAATACTATCTCAGCAAACAAAATAAATACGGACTTCCCCTGGACAATCGTCAGCCTTACACCAAAACCGATTGGATTATTTGGACGGCGACCATGGCAGATGATAAGCCCACCTTTGAGGCATTTTTGAAGCCAGTCTACCGTTTTATGAACGAAACAACCGATCGCGTTCCCATGTCGGATTGGACCTATACAGACCGTCCTAAGAGAGCTGGATTTAAAGCAAGATCCGTTGTCGGGGGCTATTTTATCAAAATGTTGGAAGAGAAATTGGGAAAAGCAAAATAGCTTTCCCTATGATATAGAAAATAATATAAATAGAATAATAAGATGTTGAATGCAATGTTGTTCAGATATTGGATTGGCGGAGTTGCCGTACTGAACCTGTTGAGCTCCTGTGGAAGCGCTACAGGTTCAGTGAAGCCGTCGGGACAAATAACAAATGCTACGGCTCAGCATAAAACCTATAGCAATCCGGTTTTTGAGCCCATACTTGCTGATCCTACAGTCGTTAGAGACCCACAGCGCAAAATGTTCTATGCGTACGGGACAGCCGACAATTGGGGCGACGGAAAGGGGCAACGTTTGGTGTCTATTCTACAATCGGCTGATCTTGCTCATTGGACTTGGATTGGTACGGCCTTCAGCTCAAAACCAAGCTGGAAAGCAGAAGGCGGAATCTGGGCTCCCGATGTGGTGAGGTTAAGTGATAAGTATCTCTTATATTATGCCTATTCAACATGGGGCGATCCCAATCCCGGCATCGGTGTAGCCCTAGCAGCTAGACCGGAAGGCCCCTTTATCGATCAAGGTAAACTTTTTGATAGCAAGGAGATCGATGTGCCTAATTCAATAGATCCTTATTTTTTTACTGAAAATGGGCAGAACTATCTATTCTGGGGCAGTTTTAGCGATGCGAGCACGCAGGGTACATATGGTGTTGAACTGGATAAAAATGGGACAGTGGTACCCGATTTAAATAAAAAATTTAAAGTTGCCGCAGGAGATTTTGAAGCCGTTGTGATTCATAAACGGAAAGGGTACTATTACTTTGTCGGGTCCAAAGGCTCCTGTTGTGAAGGAGAAAAAAGCAGTTATCATGTTCTTGTGGGGCGCTCTCGCCATCTGAAAGGACCCTATGTGGATCAAGAAGGCCGCAACCTTACACAGCGGGGGAGTGGAACACTGTTGTTAAAAGGAAATGATCAATTTGTGGGGACGGGCCATACTTCGCGCATTATTACAGACGACAAGGGAAAAGATTGGATACTCTATCATGGTATAGATCCAAAACAGCCTCGTGTTGCTACGGGGGGAAATCGCCGGATGCTATTGTTGGATCAGATCGTCTGGGATAAGGACTGGCCAAAAATTGAAGGGACAACCAGCAGTGTTGCGCCACAACCAGCACCAACGTTTAATTTTAAATAGCATTTTCAATAGCTAGCAGCGGATCTTCGATCTTCGTCGGTCTTAATTTTCGCTGCCGATAAAAAATATGGTACATCAAACGAAGAAACATTTTGAACTTCTTGACGCCATGCGTGGGGTAGCCGCAATCGCAGTCGTCCTGTTTCACTTTATGGAAATTGCACAACCGGATTATCGCAATAGTTTTATTCCACATAGCTATTTAGCCGTTGATTTTTTCTTTTGTTTATCGGGTTTTGTCATTGCCTATGCCTACGATCAGAAGCTGGCCGCAATCGGTCTAAAACGATTCTTTCTCTTGCGTTTGCTGCGATTGCACCCATTGGTTATCATCGGTACGTTGATTGGTTTATTCGCATTTATTTACGATCCATTCAGCAGTTTGTCTGGCTCATTTTCTGTTTTGCAAAAGATGGGGATGTTCATCAGTGGGATAACGTTGATTCCATACCCGGTTGTACCAGAACGCTATTTTAATCTTTTTCATTTAAACCCACCTACATGGTCGCTATTTTGGGAGTATATCGCTAATATAGCCTATGCTTTGGTACCGGTACGGATTCCAAAAAAGTTTCTTTGGGGGATAGTGCTCCTTGGTGCAGCAGCGCTATGTGCCGAATCATTTCGTTCGGGCTATTTAGCTGTCGGTTTTGGAGCAGACAACTTTTGGGCTGGTGGAATTCGTTTATGGTTTTCGTTTTCAATGGGACTACTTATTTTTAGATCGAACTGGACCATTTCCAACAAGCTTCCTTTTTTCGGTGTTCTAGGTCTACTTGCCGCCGTATTTTTTATTCCATTTTCTGAAGCTTATGGTAAATACATTGATCCTATTGTCGTTATCTTCTATTTTCCTTTATTACTCTTACTGGGGATAGGAGGGCAGCCTGTGTTTGGAGGGGTCAAGAAGTTATGCAAGTTTTTAGGTGATATCTCCTATCCGCTCTATATCATTCATTATCCATTTATCTGGATTTTTATGAGCTATGTAGAACTTAATCACCCATCGAATAAGCAAATGGCTGTGATTATTGTTATTGGAATGCTGTTGTTGATTTTTTTATCTTTATTAGTCTTTAACTATTTAGATGAGCCTATTCGGAAATATTACGGTCGAAAACTAAAGTAAATGGCGATGAAGCCAGCTACTGATGAACTGGAATACCTCCATTTTGCAGTCTTCATTAAGAATTTCATGCCG
Source organism: Sphingobacterium sp. Ag1 (assembly GCF_000988325.1). Lineage (NCBI taxonomy): Bacteria > Pseudomonadati > Bacteroidota > Sphingobacteriia > Sphingobacteriales > Sphingobacteriaceae > Sphingobacterium > Sphingobacterium sp. Ag1. Next base: position 739,584 of record NZ_LBGU01000043.1, read on the forward strand.
CATGCCTGCATATAATTTAAGGGTTATATCGGTCTGTCCCTGTGCCCTTAACTGTGCCGCACTTTTTTCAACGCCTATGCCAAAATCTCCAATTGGATCATCCTGTCCGCTGATAAATACAATTGGTAGGTTTTTTGGGATATTCTTGGTAGCCTCGATAGCTGTCGCTTGCAAGGAAAGGTCTAATACGGTATGAAACCCATTGTTGGTAAACAATCCCCCACAAAGAGGATCTTCCAAAAATGAAATACGGTTTGTCTTGCTTATGCTTAACCAATTGCTGTTATTTTGGTTAGGCTCGTTCTTAAACCGAGCATTATTACGTTTGTCAAAAATGCGATTGATCAATTTACTTCTTCCTTTAGGGGCAATATTATTGAGAAGAGTGAGTAAAAGACGAAAAGCTGTGGATCCTTTTTGACGTTGGCCTGTCCCCACGATGATGGCCCCCTTAAATTGCCGACCAATTTTTTGTAAAACACAACGTGTGACAAAGGATCCCATGGAATGCCCTAAAATAAATTGAGGCAGTTGCGGATAGGTTTCACGTAAGAAGTTACTCATTGTAATGGCGTCATCAATAAGTTGTTCTTTAGCCCCACGCTTTTTAAAATAACCCAATTGATCGACCTGTAGCGCCGTTTTTCCATGGCCCAATTGATCGTAGGTTAAAACCGCAAAATTCTGTGTAGTCAGATAACTGGCCAATTCTTCGTACCGACCACTATGTTCCTGCATGCCATGAACCAAGAGTAATGTTGCCACTATTTGATTGTCGTCGGGTACATACAGACGATAGAAAATTTTATGTTCAGGTTCAGTCGTTGCGCTGATTGTATAAAAATTGGAAACTACCTTGCTCATTATACCACTTTATTTTAAGTAAAGTAAGATAATTTTAGTGCATTTGCAAGTTTAACAATCTTCTTTCAGATGTTGTTCGGATGAAGCCGAAAGCCTTTCAGGGCAATGGATCAATAAAAATTAGCACGATTAATTTTTGTGGTTTGGGAATATTTTTTAGATTTGCATTAATTTAGAATTAATTTAAATAAAGTAGCTAATCTATTTTAGACATGGGCTTGTCTGTATGCAGAAATTGTTGCAAACATCGAATTCGGAACGCATCCATGTTCTAAAAATATACGCGTTTACACATATTCTGATGAAACCAACACGATATATTTCAACCCATGTTATCGTATAATTAAAGCTCAATTTGCAGAATAATTGAGTAGGGAATGAATAGGTTATGTTGCTCCATCACCTTCAAAAGACAAATAAAAGAATGAAAAAGACACTTTTGGCAGCTTTATTATTCGCTGCATCTTATGCACAGGCGCAGACAAACTCGTTGATGAACGGCGAGTTCTGGAAGGGCAAACCTACATTGACCGTTGTTAAATCAGAAATCAGCAAAGGAAATAGCCCTTCTCAGCCGAATGCGGCATCCTTTGATCCGGTCACTATGGCTATATTAAATGGTGCTCCGACTGATGTCGTCAAATTCATGATCGAACAAGAAGGGAATAGTGTAACCAAGAAGACACATCACAGCCGTAGTTATTTACACTGGGCAGCGTCAAGTGGAAATGCTGAATTGGTCGATTTTTTAATAGCGAAGGGATCTGATGTCAATTACCAAGATAGCCATGGTTACCCAATTGTCGCTTATGCAGCTTCAACAGGAAATACAAATACTGCTGTGTATGATGCCTTGTTTAAAGCAGGTGTGAATCCCAAACAGAAATATGAAGGTGGTGCAACTTTGATGATGCTTGCAGCGTCTGCAGACAAGGACCTGGCATTGACGGATTATTTCATAAAAAAAGGATTATCTATTCAAGATAAAGATGAGTCGGGCCGTACGGTAACGGATTATGCTGCTAAACTTGGAAATACCGCGCTTATGGAGAAATTCATCGCCCGTGGTGTAAAGCCGACCAACAATGCGTTGTTTTTTGCGACTCAAGGTTCTAGACAAGCTTCTAACGGTTTGGCGGTTTATACCTATTTGGTTGAAAAGTTCAAATTGGATCCTAAGGCGGTAAATAAGGAAGGTGCTACGGTACTTCATGCTTTGGTTCGTAGGCCAGATATGGATGTGATCAATTATTTTTTGGATAAAGGTGTAGATGTCGCAAAAGCTGACAACGAAGGAAATACGGCACTTATGGTGGCTGCTAGTGGTAAAGATACTAAATTGGTCGAGTTGCTGCTTACTAAAGCGAAAAATGTGAATGCTGTAAATGAAAAAGGAGAATCTGCATTGACTAAAGCAATAGCAAATGGAACTCCTGAAGTAGCTGCGGCATTGGTTAAAAATGGAGCCGATACCAAGGTATTGGATAAGGAGGGCAATAACTTAGCGTTCTATTGGTTTAATTCTTACAAGGAATTGCCACAGGGGGGCAGACCAGGTGGTCAGGGAAATGTGTCACAAGGAGATGAGTTTAAAGAAAAATTAGCGATCCTTAAGACGAACGGATTGGACGTTATTGCTCCGCAAAAAAATGGTAGTACATTGTATCATTTGGCAGTAGCCAAAGAGAATGTGAAGCTTATCCAGAAAGCTAGCGAACTTGGAGTAGACATTAACGCACAAGATAAAGAAGGAACGACGGCACTACATAAGGCAGCTCTCCTAGCTAAAGACGATTCCATATTAAAAACATTGGTTTCGCTTGGTGCAAAAAAGGAATTGAAAACAGAATTCGATGAAACAGCTTATGACCTGGCGAAAGAGAACGATTTCTTAGCTAAGTCCAATGTGCAGCTTGACTTTTTGAAATAAGACAACATCGTATTTCAGTGGTATTTCTAATCATATCGATGAAATATCCCGATAAATAATAGAAATATTGGTAACGCTGAATGGACTACGGATACCTTAAAATTAGATACAATTGAAGATGAATAACATATTTAAAACAACGATAGCCACTCTTTTATTTTCAATGGCAGCCCTAAGCTCTTTCGCACAGGCAGCTAAATATAAGTGCATGATCCAAATGAATGCCTACGAAGGTGAGAAAGCCTACGTCGTGATTTCACTGATTAATCCTAGTGGAGCTTACGAAAAAACACTCGCCGTATTGGGATCTGATAAGCAATGGTATAATACGATCAAGGAATGGTACAAGTTTCAAAATAAGACCAAAGAGAAGCTAAATGCGGTGACGGGTGCGTCAGTTGGTGGCGGTGACCGTGCCATGCGTACATTGGATATTGACGAATCGAAGTTCAACAAAGGGTATAAACTCCGTTTTGAATCTGCTGTAGAGGAACAAAAATATCATACTGCCGATGTTGAAATCCCTTTAACAAAAGAAGCCATTACCGAAAAAACGAACGGCAAGGGATACATCAAACTTGTCAAGTTAAATAAAATACAATAAAAGAGGGGTAAAAATGCTGGTATCTATTTGGAGGTATGCACATTTAGCCTTAGCTATTGTTTCTTCTGTCTTTTTACTTTTATTATCGATAACTGGCGTAATATTGGCCGTTGACGCTGTCAACGAAAAAATTCCACCTTATCGGGTTGAACATATTGAAACTTTAAACCTTGCGCAGTCCGTAACAGCCTTGCGCAAGGTTTATCCCGAAATCATAGCGATTTCGGTAGATCACAATCAATTTGTGAGTATTGATGCCATAGACGCTGATGGCAATACCGTGAAGGGTTATATTGATCCGAATACCGGGCGTCTGCTTGGTCCCCAATTGAATAAGTCCCAATTTATTCAATGGGTTACAGCTTTACACCGCTCGCTCTTTCTGAAAGTGACCGGCCGGGTGATTATTGGTGTGGTTTCATTTCTGTTGTTTCTTATTACTATTTCAGGAATTGTTCTGATTGTTAAGCGTCAACAGGGCGTTCGACACTTCTTTGCCAAAATCAATCGGGACTTTTTTGCCCAGTATTTCCACGTTGTTTCAGGACGTTTATTTTTGATACCAATTTTGATATTGGCCCTAACTGGTACCTATTTATTCCTGGTACGTATTGAAATCTTAAAGAAGCCGAATCAAACCATCGAATATCCCAATAAGATGAAGGAAGATATCGAATTGGAGGTGGCAAAATTTTCAATATTCCAAAATACAAAACTTGTTGATTTGAAGACCTTGGAGTTTCCGTTTATGGAAGGCGATCCTGACGAATATTTTGTATTGAAGCTTCGCGATCGGGAATTGACCATCAACCAGTTGAATGGAAGCTTGCATAAAGAAGTCAAGTACCCCTTTACTGCATTGGCCGAAGAGTTGTCTTTGGACCTTCATACGGGTAAGACCAATATTATATGGGCTATTGTACTGGGGCTCGCATCGTTGAATATTGTGTTCTTTATTTATACAGGGTTCGTCATTACATTCAAGCGCACGCGTACAAAAATCAAGAATAAATATAAACCTGAAGAAGCGGAGATTGTTATTCTTTTCGGAACGGAAAATGGAAGTACGCTGTTTTTCGCCAATCAGATCCATAAACAGCTCTTGGCGGATGGGCAAAAATCGTTGCTGCTCGGAATGAATCAATATCAGTGCTTTCCAAAGGCAAAACACTTGCTTGTGTTTACTTCGACATACGGGCTAGGAACAGCACCCTCCAATGCACTTCAATTTGAACAAAAGCTCAATAGCCATCCACAAAAACAAGATGTACAATTTTCGGTTCTCGGCTTTGGTTCAAAAGCCTATCCCGATTTTTGTGCTTATGCGCGCGAAATTGATTGTTTACTAGAAAAACAAGGTTGGGCTTCGCGTTTAACAGACTTACATACCGTTAATGATAAGGATGTTGATGAACTTATTTCATGGATACATGACTGGTCTTCGCAGGCCACTATTGCACTCGCTTCTGCACCAGCTATTTATAGTGCTAAAGTTGTCGGACTGACGAAATTTAAGGTGGTAGTGAAGTCTGCTGTTTCAGCGACTAACACGACCTTTACTTTAGTGCTGAAGCCTGCAAGTAAAATTAACATGCAATCGGGCGATTTATTGGCAATCTATCCCGCGCAAGATCAACGTGAACGTTTTTATTCGATCGGCTACAAAGATGGAATGGTGCAGCTCGTGGTGAAATTGTTTCCTGATGGATTTGGTTCTAGCTTCCTCTATCGATTGGAACCGAATCAAACCCTCCAGGCACGTGTCATGGTTAATCCAAGTTTTCATTTCCCGAAAGCAGCAAATGCAGTCGCTTTAATTGCGAATGGTACAGGGGTAGCACCCTTTCTTGGCATGATTTCAGAAAATGAAAGTAGGACGCCTTTGCGTCTGTATGCTGGTTTTCGCCATCGAAATGAAATGACTGCGCACTATGTGGATTTTGCTGATCAACAGCTGAAATTAGGGCATCTGCAGCAGCTTGAACTGGCTTTTTCGCGCGAGGAAAATCCACAATATGTCATGGACCTGATCCGTCGGGATGCGCTATATTTTGTCGAATTGCTTGAAAAAGGAGGTTGTGTATTGCTTTGTGGTGCATTGCGTATGCAGCATGATGTTGAACATACTTTAAATGAACTTCTCCTGGCGCATGTCGGCAAAACTATTGCCGACTACAAAGAAAGTGGACAAATCTTAACGGATTGTTATTAGTAAATTGATGGTACAATGGTAAATCCCGTCACGAAGACTACTTTTGGTATAGATCGACTTTATAATTCCTTTTTGGATCAATCTCATGAAGAACAATAAACAATGTGTCCTGCTTTTAATGCTCTGCTTTGTGTCCATTACTTCGGGGATTGCGCAGGTCTTGGTCAAGCGGCAGGTTACCCTTATGGGCTCTGTTTTTGAAATCAGCTTGGTAGATCGGGATAGCGCGATTACAAATCAGCATATCGATGAAGTCATCTCCGAAATAGATCGAATAGAAAACCTGATTTCAGAATGGCGTCCGCAAACCCAAATAGCAGCGGTGAACCGCAATGCAGGGATTAAGCCCGTTAAGGTGGATCGGGAAGTATTTGAATTAACAAAGCGAGCGATCCAGTATGCTCAAAATTCAGGCGGAGCCTTTGATATTAGTATTGTTGCCTTGGATAAAGTTTGGGTATTTGATGGTAGTATGACCACGATGCCTACGGAAGATCTGGTTAAAAGGTCTGTCGCCAAGGTGGGCTATCAACACATCCGTCTCGACAGTGCATCTTCGACAATTTTTCTGGAATTGCCCGGTATGAAGATCGGTTTCGGCTCGATCGGGAAGGGCTATGCTGCTGATCGTGGCAGGGACATAATGAAGGCAAAAGGAATTGAAGCAGGTATAGTTAATGCTTCCGGAGATCTTTCGGCTTGGGGAAACCCACCCCGGGGGGATGCCTGGAAAGTGGGTGTAAACAATCCGTTCAAACCCCATCGAATGGTCAAGGTTCTTCATCTGAACGAAATGGCCGTAGCAACTTCAGGCAGCTATGAGAAATATGCGGAGATCAATGGAAAACGGTATTCACATATTATAAATCCAGTGACAGGTTATCCAGCTACGGGATTAACATCAGTGACGATTTATGGACCTTCCGCCGAGATTGCAAATGCCCTCAGTACCTCAATCATGGTACTTGGTGAGAAAGAAGGAAAAAAATTAATTCAGCGTTTCCCTGCATACCGTTATATTTTTATTACCGATAAAGGTAAAGTCATTCAGCAGCGGTGGAAGTAATAGACCACACAGCATCATTTTTTTTCTGAAAGTGTCTGATCTTATTGGCCAGAAAGAACCTTCAGTTTGCTTTCATTGCTGTTGGTGTCTGCGAAGTCATGAAGGTTTTGTTTTATTCCTGATAAAGTAGGTTGAATGCATCAGCTATTAGCTGATTATCTCGTATCTTTATCCTAACAAAGCGTATACGAAAGAAGACCGTGAAAACGTGTGCCATTGTTGGGGAGGTGGAAGTCAGCAAGAAGAAAGATTCATGAAAATAATTTAAAGTAAAAGTTTGACTAGTTCGTCTATGCTGCTATGGACATTGCATACCAAAATCATATGGCAGAAAAAAATTCCAGATCATTTACGGATATCGTTAAGACTTATGGAAGTCAGCTGCTACGTTTTGTTAAGGGAAGGGTAAAGAAAACGGAGGATGCAGAGGATATCTTACAGGAAGTCTGGTATCAATTTAGCCGTTTGACCAATATGGACGAATTGGAGAATGCTGGAGCGTGGCTCTATGCTGTCACACGAAATAAGATTACAGACAGCTACCGGAAAAAGAAAAGTGAATCGCTTGATGAGCTTATAGCAGGTGACGATGATAGCGAAAGTACGTTTCCTATTCGTCAGCTCCTTTTAGCTGACGACTCCAATAATGCTGAGCTAAAATTATTTAAGGATATCTTTTGGGATGAGCTGATGAAAGCATTGGAGGAATTGCCGGAGAAGCAACGCCGGGTTTTTGTGCTCAATGAACTGGAAGAGAAAACTCTTCAGGAAATTGCAGTCATGGAAAATGAGAACCTAAAGACGATTATCAGCCGAAAAGGGTATGCAGTGAAGCACCTGAGAATACGGTTGCGAAGTTTGTATGAAGAATTAAAATTTTAAAAGGATTAAGCTATGAATGGAAGAATGAAAAGACAGCGGAAGGGTAAATTCGCTTTTATGGTTGTCGCTATCATCGTTGGTGTTTTTTTGTTGGTAGCATTACTACAATATTTGTGGAATACATTAATGGTTGATATTTTCAATCTGAAAGCAATTACCTATTGGCAGGCGCTGGGACTCTTTGTCTTGTCGAAAATCTTGTTCGGCAGGGGCTTCGGTAAACCGGGAGGTGGCCGATTCCGACGGGATTTTCCGCCTCAGATGGAAAAAGGAGAAGATCTTTCCGATGAGGAAAGGGAACGTTTGCGCGAAGAATGGAAGCGTCGTTTTGGAGGACGATGCGGGTTCTGAAAAAAAGAATAAAAATTTTAAAGTAAAAACTGTTGTTGGGCGTCTTCTTCTATAAAGGCGCCTTTTTTTATGCCGATATCCTGATGGTAAACAAATAACAGAACGCGAGGATCTGTCAGCAGGGATGTTGGATAAAACAAATAGTTAATTACAACATACAAATGATCTAGGAAAATTCTATGTGCAATGTGCTGAAAATAGATATAATCCGCGATCATTTTTAAAAAATGTATTCAAATGAAAAATAAACTTCGATTTATATTGCCACGCCTCATTGTGCTTACGGCAATAGCAGGATTAGCAACATTGATTATTGGGACGATCTTTAAACTCTTGTTGTTTGGGACAGTTCTCTTTGGTATAGGAAGCTTTGCCGCGGCAAGAATGCGTAGAAGAGATAGACAAGCATTCAAAATGGATAGGGCTCCGGTATATCCGAACGTTCACCGTCATTATAAAACTGTGGTCGCTATTGTTCCATTACAAGGGCAAAAACGTGCTAAGAAAGCAACAATAGTTCCAGTTTACTAAGTTTAAAAATTGCAAGACGAGGAAATTCATCCCACATCAGTTTACACGTATTATTCAATATTAAAAATTAAAGACATGTTTAAAAGAAATCATTATACCAGCGAATATTCAAATCATAATAAATTTTGCGGACAACATTTCAAAGACCGCTTTGAAAAATTCCAACAACAGTTTTTTGATGGTGAAGCCGGGCACAATGCTGGCGTACAGCAAGCTGTTCCTGTAAATATTGCCGAAAATCAAGAGTTCTATGAAGTGCAGCTTTTTGCCGCTGGACGTAAGAAAGAACAATTCCAAGTCAGCATAAATGACGGGATACTGAAGATTTCATGTACAGAAAACACCCAGGACAATGCCATAGATTATATCTATAAAGAGCAGGATGGATTGGCATTTGAACGTGAATTCCAGTTAAATGAACAAGTACTTACAGATAATGTGCATGCAAGTTTCGAGGATGGGGTATTGACGGTTATCCTTCCAAAAGATCTTGAAAAAGTAAAACGGCCACAAGAGGTTGTTATTGATTAGTAAAAACCAGTTTTGATCTGGGCGCACATCAAGGCTGCTGATGTGCGTAGCCTTAAATCAGCGTAAGAGCTGATGTTGAAAAAGGACAGCATCGAATTTTGCTGTCCTTTTTTTGTCTCTTAATTTACCACCAACCGGTGCCCAAAAGCAGTGAACAGTAAACGAATTTCGAATAGCTGTTTGGCGCTATGGTCCTTATATCCGTACTACTTTTCTAAGTATTCCCAGAATTTGTCTCGATTGTTGACGAGTGCCATAATTGCTCAATAAGGGCCTAGATCAAGATAATCTCAAAACGGAAATGAACTAACACCAGATTGTAGGTAACAACAATTTTTAATCATTTTTTAAACAGTACTCAGTCATTGTTTATTCAGTCTACACTGAACGATCACTGAGCAATCACTGAACAAGCACTGAACGAGCACTGAATAAACACTGTCGAAAGGCATAACATGATACCTGCCAGGTATTCGCTTGATTGAAAGGTATAAAGGTTAGGGATTTGGAGTTTACGCAGCTATAGATCAGCTAGGGCTATAAGATGTTTACAATATCCCTAGTTGGTTTGTCTGCGCTAAATTTGCTTACGCCTGTGCTGGTGAGGCTTGGCTTTATTGTCGCTCGTATGGCACTGTGTGAAGTTTATTTAGATGTTATGTTGTGAAAGCTACTCCGTTCTTTTAAGTTTTTTATTGAGTTGTTCTTTGCCAAATCGCCAAAAGAAATAGAATAGGCCTATAACAACTATAATTGCCATAAAGGGCACAAATATGGCGAGTATGGTCAAAATGGTTGAACCGATGGTTTCCATGGTCGAGATCATAAAATTGCCAAAACCTGCCGTTCCAACAGACGAGACTGCCCGGGTGCCAGCTAGCGCTGTGCTAATGGTCGCCGCGGTACCGCCACCAGCGATGATTGCCATGGCCCAGCGGAAAAAGGGTGAAATATCTGCAAACTGTATGGCAAAAAGTAAGGTGCCTGCTATCGTCGCGAGAGGAATTGAAAGGCTGTCCAATATATTGTCAATAAAAGGAATGTAATATCCCGCTATTTCTAGGATCATGGCTAGGCTTGTAGCTGCCAAAACAATAGGTGAGCCCGCCCAGGCCAATTCATTGCCAACCTGGAACAATTCAAGCCGACAGCCAAGGCTCAATAAGAATAGCGGCATGAAAACCCGGAAGCCGGTAGCAGCAGCCAGACTCAAGCCTATAAAAGCACTTACCAAAAATGTGGATAGCTCATTCATGGTCAATATTTTTGATACAACCTAATTATAGAATAGTAAAAGAATCGCTTTTGTTTTTCAGACTTCCAAAAATCGTCATATTCTAGCTGCTCATTAAAAGATGATTTTTAGTATTTTATATAATTATATATTGTGTATATAGATTTTGATTATAGTGTATCGAATCATTCGATGTACAAGTGGGATCTCATTTGTGTAATTTTATGAAAGTGGGAGTCAAACAATTTGATCACTTAAGATATTATATAAATAAACTTTCTTTTCATATGGACAACAACGAAAAAGACATTAGCAAATGCCCATTTCATAATGGTGCGATGCGCAACGCCGTTGCGGGAGGGGGAACTCAAAATCAGGACTGGTGGCCAAATAGACTTCGTGTAGATCTGTTGAGACAACACGCGAGCAAGTCAAATCCGATGGACGAGGGCTTTGATTATGCGGAAGCATTTAAACAATTGGATTTAGAAGCCGTAAAAAGAGATTTGCATGCCTTGATGACCGATTCGCAGGACTGGTGGCCTGCTGACTTTGGACATTATGGACCATTATTCATCCGGATGGCTTGGCATAGTGCAGGAACCTATCGGGTAAGCGATGGTCGAGGCGGAGCTGGGTCTGGGCAACAACGTTTTGCACCACTGAATAGCTGGCCTGATAATGTGAGTTTGGACAAAGCGCGTCGCCTGTTGTGGCCTATCAAACAAAAATATGGTAAAAATATCTCCTGGGCAGATTTATTGATTTTAACAGGTAATGTTGCTTTAGAGTCTATGGGCTTCAAGACTTTTGGTTATTCTGGTGGACGTGTGGATGCTTTTGAACCTGAATTGGATGTCTATTGGGGTTCTGAAAAAACATGGTTGGGTGGTGATGTACGCTATGCTCATGGTTCAGAAGGCGTAGTGGAATCACACGGTGTATTATCTGCCGATGATGATGCGGATGGTAAACAACATTCGCGCAATCTTGAAAAACCGTTGGCAGCGGTACAGATGGGATTAATTTATGTTAATCCGGAAGGACCAGACGGAAATCCAGATCCTATCGCTGCAGCAAAAGATATACGGGATACTTTTGGTCGGATGGCGATGGACGATGAGGAAACTGTCGCTTTGATTGCTGGAGGGCATACGTTTGGAAAAACACACGGAGCAGGACCTGCCGACAATGTCGGAAAAGAACCTGAAGCAGCCGGCATTGAACAACAAGGGCTTGGTTGGAAAAGTACCTATGGCAGTGGAGTAGGAGCAGATGCGATCACGAGTGGCTTGGAGGTTATTTGGACACAGAAACCGACAGAATGGACCAATCTCTTTTTTAAAAATCTCTTCGAAAATGAATGGGAGTTAACAAAGAGTCCTGCAGGAGCGCATCAATGGGTAGCCAAAGGAGCTGATTCGACTATTCCAGATCCTTTTGATCCAACTAAAAAACGTAGGCCAACGATGCTGACGACAGATTTGTCCTTGCGTTTTGATCCAATTTATGAAAAGATCTCGCGTAAATTTTACGAAGATCAAGACGCATTTGCTGATGCATTCGCTCGCGCCTGGTTTAAATTGACGCACCGTGATTTGGGACCACGAGAGCGTTATTTAGGTGCCGAAGTTCCTGCTGAGGAATTATTGTGGCAAGATCCTATTCCTGCTGTCGATCATGTTTTGGTCGATGCTGATGATATTAACACATTGAAATCTGCCCTATTGAACGCGGGGCTCAGCACTGCAGAGCTCGTAACGACCGCTTGGGCTTCAGCTTCTACTTTCCGTGGATCTGACAAGAGAGGTGGTGCAAACGGTGCGCGGATACGGTTGGCTCCGCAGCGTTATTGGCAAGTAAATAATCCAGCACAATTGCAAAAAGTTCTTACGGCGCTTGAGCAAATTCAACAGGACTTTAATGGAAAGCAACAGGGCGGAAAGAAGATCTCATTGGCTGACTTAATTGTCTTAGGTGGTGTTGCTGCGATAGAGCAGGCCGCTCGTGCAGCTGGACATGCTGTCAACGTACCGTTCCATCCGGGGCGTATGGATGCATCACAGGAGCAGACTGATGTAGAATCCATGGGCTATCTTGAGCCAATTGCGGATGGATTTAGAAATTACCGTAAAGGTGCTTATACCGTGTCTACGGAATCATTATTGATCGACAAAGCGCAATCACTCACGCTATCTGTTCCGGAACTAACGGTATTGATCGGCGGACTTCGTGTTCTTCAGGCAAATTTTGATGGTTCTGCATTAGGAGTGATGACAGATCGGCCAGGCCAATTGACGAATGACTTTTTTGTCAATCTATTGGATATGGGAACAGCTTGGAAAGCCATCTCTCCGGATCGGGAAGTTTTTGAAGGATCAGATCGTAAATCTGGTGTTAAAAAATGGGAAGCCGGACGTGCAGATCTTGTTTTTGGTTCCAACGCTGAACTGAGAGCTGTTGCTGAAATATATGGCAGTGCCGATGCAAAAGATAAATTCGTACAAGATTTTGTGAAGGCATGGACTAAAGTGATGGAGTTAGACCGTTTTGATCTGCATCGCTAATTGTTAAGAATATCAGTTTTTCAAGAAGCCAGGTCCGACGCGAACCTGGCTTCTTGTTATTTTAGATTTATCCAGATAACCCTGAAATTAACCTTTTGCTCCTGCGCTAAGATTGGCTCAGATTTTTTATGATGTACTTGACCAATATTTATCGCTATGGTCTACGACATGGACCAATTTATTTAATGAGAATAGCAACCAAAAAAGAACCAATTTTTGCCTCTAATATCATTTTAATCTCACTTTAACCAAATTTTAATTTAATATATGAAGAATTATGGAATTTTCTTTGGGTGTTTCCTATTTTGTGAAATAAAATTCAAGATTTGTGCTACTTTTTCTTCTTTGATCGGTAGTAACTTTGTAATGGTTTCAAAGGAATCTTTGATACATTGTTAGGTTAAAGCTATGTGGAAGCACTTTATTTTTCTATTTGCAGCACTGTTGTTCTCATTTAAGAATTTAAATGCAAACAGTCTTGTACTGAAAAGTGAAAGTGTCGAATCCCAGTTTTTATCTGCAAAAACTCCTTCCAACAATGCGGACCATACACACATCGTCCATTTTCATAAAGATCATAGTCAATTTTGTTCGCTTTACCCATCGCTTCAATCCATTGTTGCGGAATTGGACGCCGAAGTGGCGCAAGATTGGTTGATGGAGCGTTGGTTGGTTACGGTTGATTTGCTATGGCATGAACTTCTGCCATCCCCACAACAGAAAGATTATCGGTATGAACATACCCTTGATCTAGAGCATATACCCATCGCTCGATTTTTGCTGTTTGAGCAAATCAAAATTCCATGCTAAAGCATACGCTTTTCTTCAAATCATACAGGCAAGGAGAACTGTCATTTCTTTTCTAAATTTATTTATTTCTTAAAATATACCAATGCACGAGCTAAGTATAGTAAAGGATATTTTTGATACGTTGACCTCGCATTATGAGGCTAGGGTAGATGATATTCAAAAAATTCAAGTTACAGCAGGGTTGTTATCCAACGTCCAGCCTGTATTGATCCAAAATGCATTTGATGCTTTTATTGCCGAAAATACGCAATACCAAGATATGGAAATGGAAGTCGTTGTAAACGATATCATTGCATATTGTGAACATTGTCAGAAAAACTTCCCGGTTCATTTTCATCGATTTGTATGTGATTGCGGACAAGCTTCTAGTACAATTGTTCAAGGGAATGAACTCTATATATCAAAAGTAATTTTTAAACAAGACTAAAATCGTTTATCATGTCAGACAATACTTCAAATCCTAAAAGTTTAGGTAACCGTGTAGGTTCGGTTCAATGTGAAAATACAACGCTACATTTATTAAAAGCAAATGATTTTGTCGCAAAAGCCATCCGCGATAGACTGAAAGACGTTTGTGTGATCAATGTATGTTCTTCTCCGGGTTCGGGTAAAACCACCTTGATGCAAGAAACGGGAAAACGTTTGGCCAAAGATCTGAATATTGCTGTTTTGGTGGGTGATCCGGAAACCGAACGTGATGCGGTTCGTATGCGTGAGGTAGGCATTAATGCATTGCAGATTGTCACTGGCGGAATGTGTCATATTGAGGCACAGATGATCTTACAAGCCTTGGATCATATCAATATCGAAGGAATAGACCTGCTGTTTATTGAGAACGTCGGGAATTTATTGTGTCCATCAGCATTTGATTTGGGAGAAGATTACCGCGTGACCTTATTGGCGACCACAGAAGGGGACGATAAACCGAAAAAATACCCACGTATGTTTTTAACAAGCGAATTGATGTTGGTTTCCAAAGCTGATTTATTGCCATATGTACCTTTCTCGGTAGATGCGGTAACGAAAGATGCGCGCGAGGTGAACCCCAATTTGGAAGTTATTACAATCAGTACATTAAATGGTGACGGTCTTGATACCTGGTGTGATTGGTTGAAAGAAAGAGTTCAGGCGAAAAAAGATCAATATAAGGCGCTTGAAGTAAAATAACGGCCAATTGATAAAAAGAGTGGTATAGCAATGATCCGCGCTTCATTGTTATACTGTATATGTTGACATGTTATTTGTGTTTAGAGGAAATAGATTTGACGGAGAACGAAACTGTGTCAGTGCCGTTAAGGAAATGAAGAAGATAGGTTTACAATATGAATGAGCTACCTGTACCAATAGATAAAATTGTAGCAAAGCATGAGTTTGCTCTTAGTCAAGTCGATCAAGTGTATCTTGAATGGTATGAAGTCCACAAAAGGCGCCTAACACGCAATACAACGGGCGGAAAGACAATCTTTATGCAATTGGAGAAAGGTGCGGAATGGCGTCATGGCGATGCTTTATTTCATCAGGAAACGCTACAGGCGATCCTGGTTGTCAAGCCTACGTTGACCATAAGATTCAATCCAATAGATTTGGTGCAGCTTGCAGATTTTGGTTATTTTATCGGAAACAGACATCTGCCCATATTCAACGTAACAGATGCCCAATCACTTCGTCTTCCTTACGATGGACGGCTCTATGAGCAGGTCCTGGCAAAGTATGGAACCTCGATTCAATTGGAGGAAGCCTTACTGTTATCCGAGAATTTGATTCGACTGCAGGCGAGAAATAAAAAGAAAGCAGATTTAAGCGGAACAGATGAACATGTTGATCCGCGTGAGCAAGTCCTAAAAAATAAGTAGATGAAAGTGAATCGTATTATACCTGTATTGCTTTTGGCATGTTTGTGTTTGGTGAGCGCCTGCCAAAATCGGCAAGCAGGTACGGTCAGCAATCAAGTGAAAGCTGTCGACAGCCGTGGAAAAGAAGTGGTATTAGCGCATACGGCACAACGTGTGGTTGTATTATTTCCGTCCCTTGTTGATGAAGTCTACATGTTGGGTGCTGAAAATAGCCTTGTTGGTATTCCTGAACAGGTTTATCATGTCGAAGATACCTATAAGTTTTTGTCCAAATTGGATGATAGGATCGCAAAAAAAACACTGGCGACACCTACTTTCGCAGGCCAGGCAAATAATGTGGAAAGCATAGTGAGCTTAAACCCTGACCTTGTTTTGACATTCAATACCGATCAGGATAATATTTCCCAACTAGAAGATCTTGGAATTCCCGTGTTCACTTTTTCTTCGCAGGATGAAAAAAGTATTTTTAATGAACTGACAGGGATGGGAGTATTACTCGGAAAGAAAGCGCGAGCGGAAGAAATTGTTAAGTTTGTTTCGGCGGAGATCAAAAAAATGACTGCTCCCAAGGATCAAATACAGAAGAAGGTTTATTACGCTTGGTCTAAAGGTCGGGTCCTTTCGACATCCGGTCGTGGTAGTTTGATTGATATGGCGATCCGCCTTTCGGGCGCAGCTAACGCCTGTCCGTTGGAAATGGAAGCCCCAAATGTCGGCGCAGAGACAATTTATAAATGGAATCCGGACCTCATTATTCTTTGGAATTCTACATTGGCAGATGTCTATAACTTAAAGGAACTCGCGGCCTTACCGGCAGTGCGAAATAAACAGGTATTTGTGATGTCACCATCGTTTCCATTCGACCCACATACCGTCAAATTTATGCTTTTTGCCAAACAGATAAGGCATTGGTGTTTTTCGGATTATACGAAACAGCAACTTGACCAGGATATGGCTATCGCTTTTGAAAAACTTTACGGTAAAGCGGGACTACTTCAATGATGCATCAATTAAAAAAGCTGTTATTACTCGTTGTTCTACCATTGTTGGTTTTATTGTTTTCCCTATTGGTGGGCTCAAGCCAGAATATTGGTTTTGTTGAGCTCTGCCAACGCATTGGATCGGAAGTGGGGGGATATTTAAGTCACCCTACTGCGGTATTGAAGGATAATATGGATACCATATTGTGGCAGGTACGTTTACCACGGATTCTGCTGACCTTTATGGTCGGAGCTGCTCTAGCGTCGTCCGGCGGAATCTTGCAGGCCATTTTTAGGAATCCAATCGTTGATCCCTTTACATTGGGTATTTCTTCGGGATCTGCTTTTGGGGCCGCCTTGGCTATGTTGTTTCCGCTATTGCCGGTCAATATATCCGCATTTTTGTTTGGTGTATGTGCTGTGGGGTTGACTTATTTTGTTTCAAATGCTGGTTTGAAAACCTCGATTATTGGGATGGTATTGGCAGGAATGGTTATTTCCGGTGTATTTACAGCCATGTTAACCTTGTTGCAATACATCAGTGATCCCTATAAATTACAAGCTATTGTACAATGGACAATGGGGAATCTGCATACGGCCTCCTGGTCGAAAGTGCAGCATGCTTTTCTGCCGATAACGATAGGATTGGCTATCCTGATTCTGTTTCGTTGGAAGCTGAATCTTTTAGCCTTGGGCGATCAAGAAGCCATTGCTGTTGGCGTCAATCCGAAACTGTTGAAACTGGGATTTATTGCTGTAGCTACACTAATTACAGCATCAGCCGTTGCAGCTGTAGGGGTAATAAGTCTATTTGGATTAATTGTTCCACATATCAGCCGGATGATCTTTGGCCCCAATAACAATATTGTTGTGTGGGCAAATATCAGTATTGGTGGTACTTTTCTTCTACTGATCGATGATTTTTCCAGGGCGGTCATGCCATTTGAAATTCCGATCGGTGTATTTACAATGATTATTGGCGCTCCCTTGTTTATTTACCTGATGCGTCGTAATGAAATCAACTGGAATTCATGAGTAATTCGATTCATATCAACAACCTTTCTTTTGCCTACGGCAAGGATATCATTTTAAATGATGTAACCATGTCATTCCCAAAAGGAAAGCTTTCTGTTATTCTCGGTCGGAATGGAAGTGGTAAATCTACGCTGTTCAATATTATTGCAGGGCTGGAAAAAAAATATGATGGATCGGTTCTTATTAATGAAACGGAGCGTCGCGATTGGAAGGTTGGTCGGGCTAATTCATTGAAATTGGGTTTTCTGAACCAGTTCCATCAGACCACATTTCCTTTTAGCGTTGTTGATGTTATTCTGACGGGACGAGCTTCATTTTCTCGTTTTTCACCAAGTAAAGAAGACTTCGAGGCAGTAGAACAGATCTTGGATAAATTTAACCTCACACACTTAAAGGACAAACCCTATACGTCGTTGTCTGGAGGGGAGCGACAATTGGTGTTACTATGTCGGGTATTGGTACAGCAACCTGATTTATTATTGCTTGATGAGCCTACGAATCATTTGGATCTGAAATATCAGATTGCGGTGCTGCAGACCGCCAAGGAGCTGGTCAAGGAAGGAACAACCGTGTTATGTGTAATGCACGACCCTAATATGGCGTTTCTTTTTGGTGATCATTTTTATCTGATGAAAGACAATAGGCTTGTGGACCTCCACGGTCTGGATCGGGAACAAGTAAGAAATTTATTGGAACAGACCTATCAACTTCCATTGATTAGTTTGGAGAATCAAAAGAAGTGGATGTTTGTTCCGAGGCTGAGTGGCGCTGCGGCATTTGAACCTATGGTGGAGGCACAACATAGTCCAGCAACGGTCACTGAGATGAATACCCTCTGATGAAGTGCTGGAGTAAGCGCCTTTGTAAAAACATCATGGATTGTAGGTAAGATGCCCAGTTTACGGGGCGATTATTTTAAAATAGCGATAACACTATGAATATATTTAAAGACAGTGGCCATATATTGATTGAAAATA
This sequence comes from Sphingobacterium sp. Ag1, assembly GCF_000988325.1. Classification (NCBI taxonomy): domain Bacteria; kingdom Pseudomonadati; phylum Bacteroidota; class Sphingobacteriia; order Sphingobacteriales; family Sphingobacteriaceae; genus Sphingobacterium; species Sphingobacterium sp. Ag1. The sequence continues at coordinate 758,011 of NZ_LBGU01000043.1, forward strand.
AACGGATGAGTAAGCGATCTCTTCCCGCTCAACCTCAGTTGAAAAATATAACCATATCTCGTGTTGAAGAGGAGGATATTGATGTCGTATTACCTTATGTCATTGAATTTCGGAAACAGTTGTTCCCCATGTTGGATTCCAATAAGCTTCCTAAGGATCTACTCGCATTTTCAGCCGTATATCTTGAGGCTGAAGCTGCTGCATTCTTGCAGGCAAAAGATCATCGGGGTAATTTGATCGGCGTCGTTGGTATGTCGGCTTATGATTACCGTTTTCCGCATTTGGATATAGATAGAAGGAAAACGGTAGAAGTTGCGCGACTTTTTGTGGATCCGAGTTACCGTAGGTCCGGTTTAGGAACAGCCTTATTCAAGGGCTTGGTCGCTGTAGCTAAGGAGAAAAGTATTGAAAGGCTTTATTTACATACGCACCCATTCTTGGCAGGAGCCTATGAGTTTTGGGGAAAACAGGGCTTTCAATTAAAGGACTTTTGTAATGAATCGAATTTTCCAACGATTCACATGGAATTATTCATTGATCGTATTGCTTAACCCCAATTTGGGTAATCCCCAAAAAAAAGAAAAATTATTCGAATGAACAACGTGATGAAAGCGCTAGCTTTCGCTTTATTGACAAGTGCTTCCGTACCGGGAGCTGTATATGCACAACAAGGTGTAGCATTATTTGGAAAAATTCAGGATGAAAACGGTGATCCCATCGCTGGGGTTACACTGACCTTAGTCGGTGGACAACAACAGACAAGTTCTAATGCTCAGGGCGAATTTAGTTTTACAGGAATAATTTCTTTTCCTGTACAGTTACGTGCAGATGCAATTGGTTATAAGCCTGTATTGCTGGATTTGAACGCCGCTAGCTGGAATGCAAAAAAAGGAGTTCGATTACTGATGGTAGCCGGTGATAATACCTTGGATGAGGTATTGGTAACAGGTAGACGCAACAATTCCTATTTGACAAATGACATGGAGTTGGGCGGAAAATTTGCTGGAAAATTAAAAGATCTTCCACAATCTGTTGCTGTTTTAAGTAAGGAATTTATAGAGGATAAGCAGGCATTCACTACTGGGGCATTGGTTCAGGATTTGGCTGGTGTGACCGAAGCATCTTCCTATGATGATGTTGTCATTCGTGGCTTTAAAAGCGGTTATGAAACGGGTGTACGGCTTGTCAATGGCTTACGCTCGGGGTATGGTTATGGTAACAGTTATTATAACTCTCCCTTAACAATCAATCTTGAAAATATCGAGGTTTTGAAAGGGCCAGGAGCATCCTTGTTTGGAGATATCGTACCGGGTGGTACGATTAACATGACGACCAAGAAGCCTTTGGAAGATTTTAGAGGGCATGTGAATTTTTCAGGTGGTAGTTTTGAAACGATGCGAACAACTGTGGATCTCGGTGGACCTCTGGACAGTGCCAAACGTATTTTATATCGTTTTAATGCGGGTTACGAAGATACAAAGACTTTCCGAGATGTAAATCGCCAGAAACGAGTCATGGTGGCTCCTTCGTTCACCTTTAAACCAGCTGAGGGCACGGTGGTGGATATTGATATGGTGTATAATCAGTTCAACGGTTATCTTGATCGGGGAATGGGTATTAAGGAAAATAACTTTTATGCTTTGCCAAGATCATTTACGTTGAGCCAGCCTTCCGATTTTTATAATTCCAAGACTTTTTCGTTAAACGGCCGCTTGTCTCAGCGTCTGGCAGAACATGTTAGCTTGAATCTGAGCTACATGAAATCCATCTATCAGGAGGATGTCAACGAACATCGGACAATGAACACCTTTGCTGATGCGCCACATAATACCATTATGAATATGCGTTTTTTTGATCGTCATGGACGTGACTATACAGATAATGTTGTGGGTTATGTTAAGTGGGATCTTTTGGGTGATCGGGTTGATCATCATTTAGTTGCGGGAGTTGATTTTGCACAGTATCGGGGCGACAAAGAAAATCAATTGCGGGAGGCGCGGCAGCAAACTGTAGATGGCAAAGTTGTCCCGTTGACTTTTGACTTGAACAATCCCACTTATACAACGCATGACCTGACTAATTATGTGTGGCGCACGGGAGTCGCTTATCCTTTTTTAAGCCCTTATAAAACAACAGGTAAATATATTCAGGATCAAATCAGCATTGACGACCGATTGAAACTTATTTTAGGTCTACGTCATGAACACTATTCTTCTGAAACACTTGATGGACAAAATCGTTTTCATGCGACACAAAATGCCTTATTACCGCGTTTCGGTGTGACCTATGGAATCAATAAGCAGATTAATTATTTTGCAAGTTATTCACAGGGCTTTGTGCCTGTGGGTGCCAATTTTATTCAGAACTATAAAGATTACGGAGCTGATAAACCCTTTGATGCCGAGCGGAGTTTCCAGGTGGAAACGGGGATGAAGGCGGTTTTTTTTAAAGAGCAATTGCAAGTTGATCTTTCCTTATTCCGAATTGAACGACGGAATATGCTCATTGCCACAGGGGCTATCAATGATTCAGGGCTGCCGGAGTATAGACAATCTGGCAAAGCGTTATCCCAGGGGGTCGAACTCGATGTCCGTGGGCAGTTGACACGTGAGTTCCAGATTATGGCCAATTATACCTATAACGATACGGAGGTAAAATCTTCCTCTGTTCCTGCTGAAATAGGGCAGTCCCTGCCGGGAGCACCCAAAAATATGGCGAGTGCCTGGTTGAAATATGTGTTTTCAACTAGTACATTAAAAGGTTTGGGTTTTGGCGCCGGTGTTTACTATGTAGATCGTAAAAGGATGGATAACAGTATCGGAAAGGATAGCGAAGGAAATGCACTTTGGGGACAATGGCCTTCGTATACCACTGTAAATGCTGCTGCATATTACCACATTGGTGCGATGAAAATGGCGTTAAATCTGAACAATGTATTCGATCAATATTACTTTTTAGGTGGTTTTGACTACACACGGGCCTTTGCTGGTGCACCGCGAAATGTCATGGTATCAGTGGGTTACTCTTTTTAATGCTGAAATAGTAATCTATAGCCGCCATAGCGGGCTTTTTCAACAAATTTGGACTATTTAATTCAAGATTTGTGCTAGTCAAGTAGCCCGCTTTGGTTGTAAATTTGAACAACAAATAATAGTATTGTGAACACAAGAATGAGGTATAGTTTAGTCTTTTTAGTTTTTCTTTTGAGCACCCTGCTCATGAAAGGAATAGCTATGCCATCGCATTCTACTGTTCAGCATTTACCCCTCGTCCGCCTAAGTCTGTCGACACTTCAAGCTCATCTAGAAAAAGGTTCAGGAAATACCGAGCGGGAAAACTTGGTTGCTGCGGTTAAAGATCATGATTTCTATGATATTACTGAGCAGATGGACCTCAAGGATGAATGGAGCAAGCTGCTCTATTGGGGGGTGCTTTCAATTTGTCTTTTTGTATTCTGCTATCCTGTATGTCTCAAAATTCAGAATAACAGAAGGCCTTACATGGATCGATTGATCCTTCCGCCAAAATATATTCTTTTCCAAAGTTTAAAGATCCCGTTTCTGGGATAAAAATTTCCATTTCTTACAAGGGTTGAGAAGAGACAGACCTTGCGCTGCATAAGGGTGTAATCTGTCCTTTTAATCACGATTTTGAACGATTTTTTTAAGTCGTATGACCTTGTCGTGACCTGTACCCACCGTGACTTGTTTTTAATTCGAATAACAACAATTTAAATAAATTTATATGCATTTATTACCTAGAGAGACAGAGAAGCTATTGCTTCATCTTGCCGGCGAACTAGCGAAAAAACGTAAAGCTAGAGGACTTAAATTAAACTATCCGGAGTCTATTGCATTGATCAGTAGTGAACTATTGGAAGCCGCTCGTGACGGACGTACTGTCGCCGATTTAATGCAGTATGGTGCAACATTGTTGACACGTGAAGATGTTATGGAAGGTGTGCCCGACATGATTCATGATGTACAGATAGAAGCTACATTTCCAGATGGTACAAAACTGGTTACTGTTCATAACCCGATTCGCTAATTGTTAAAAATATAATCTATGATCCCAGGAGAATTTTTTATTGCAGATGGCTATGTGATCTGCAATGAAGGTAGAGAAGTTACTACAATAGAAGTTACCAACACTGGTGACAGACCAATTCAGGTAGGCTCACATTTTCACTTTTTCGAAGTGAATAAAATGATGGAATTTGATCGTGAGAAAGCTTTTGGTAAACGATTGAACATTATTGCCAGCACAGCAGTACGGTTTGAACCCGGTGAGACAAAAGAGATTGAGTTGGTACCGTATGCAGGTGGCCGAAATATCTATGGTCACAACGATTTGGTGAATGGTAATACCGAAACTGAGGTTGCGAAAGCAAATGCGCTGAAAAAAGTAAAAGAACAAGGCTTTAAAAATAAAGTATCATGAGTTTGAAAGTAAAAAAAATCAATTATAGCGCCATTTTTGGCCCTACAACAGGAGATAAAGTTCGTTTAGGAGATACCGATATCATTGTTGAGGTGGAGAAAGACTATGCTCATTATGGTGATGAAGCTAAGTTTGGCGGTGGTAAAACGGTACGTGACGGGATGTGTCAGTCTTCCATTCAGAAGCGTGATGAAGGAACATTAGATTTGGTCATCACCGGTGCCATTGTGATTGACCACTGGGGAATAGTAAAAGGTGATATCGGTATCAAAGATGGTAAGATTGTCGGTGTGGGGCGCGCAGGGAACCCTGATACCATGGACAATATTACACCCAACATGATTATTGGCGCATCTACAGAGGTACATGGTGGTGCTGGATATATTGTTACACCAGGAGGTATTGATACACACATCCATTACATCAGCCCTACACAGATTGAGACCGCTTTGTATAGTGGGGTAACAACAATGATAGGTGGCGGAACTGGTCCCGCAGATGGAACAAATGCAACTACGGTAACTCCAGGAAAGTGGAATATACGGCGCATGTTACAAGCGGTTGAAGACCTTCCGATGAACTTTGGTTTCTTTGGAAAAGGTAATGTGGGGACAGAGCAACCAATTGTGGAGCAAATCGAAGCAGGAGCTTTGGGGGTAAAAATCCACGAGGATTGGGGAGCGACTCCGGCAACGATAGATCGTGCACTTACAGTTGCTGATAAATACGATGTGCAGGTGGCCATCCATACGGATACACTGAATGAAGCGGGTTTCCTAGAAGATACTATTCAAGCTATCAATGGACGTGTCATCCATACATTCCACACCGAGGGTGCTGGTGGCGGTCACGCTCCAGATATCATCAAATCTGCGATGTATCCAAACGTCTTGCCGGCATCGACCAATCCAACACGTCCATTCACTAAAAATACGATTGACGAGCACTTGGATATGCTGATGGTTTGTCACCACTTGAGTAAAGAAATTCCGGAAGACGTAGCTTTTGCCGATTCTCGTATCCGTCCAGAAACGATTGCTGCTGAGGATGTACTGCAAGATCGTGGTGTATTCAGTATCATGAGCTCGGATTCACAGGCAATGGGTCGTGTAGGTGAAGTCATCACACGGACTTGGCAGACTGCAGACAAGATGAAGAAACAAGTCGGTCCGTTACCTGAAGACGAAGGTAAAGACAACGATAATTTCCGTGCACGTCGCTATGTAGCGAAATATACCATCAACCCAGCAATTGCTCACGGCATTTCCAACTATGTTGGTTCAATCGAGCCTGGTAAAATTGCCGATATGGTTATCTGGCGTCCAGATCTATTCGGTGCAAAACCAGAAATTATTGTGAAAGGAGGAATGATCATCGCTGCTAAAATGGGGGATGCAAATGCTTCTATTCCTACACCGCAGCCTATTATCCTTAGAACCATGTTTGCCGGATTAGGAAAGGCTGTGCATCGTACCTGCTTTAACTTTGTCTCTAAAGTGGCTTTTGAAAAAGGCATTAAGGATGAATATCGTTTGGAACGCTCCTTGTTACCTGTGGAAAATTGTCGAAATATCTCCAAAAAAGATATGATCCATAATGATGCTACACCTGAAATTATCGTCAATCCGGAGAATTATGAGGTAAGTCTTGACGGCGAGATCTTGCGGTCGAAACCTGTGGATACCGTTTCGTTGGGACAACGATACTTCTTGTTTTAACCCTATAACTACTTTTTATGGCGTGATTTAAGATCACGCCATAAGCTATGAAAAAACAATGTATTGATGAAATCATCATGGGCTTATCAAAAGCGCATAAAGAGAGGGAATAATGATTGCTCATGGTGCTTCATTAAGCTAAAATACGATTTACGCTAATGAAAAATTTGAAGACATTCTTAGGCTGTTGTATAGCAATAGCGTGCTTTACCATTCAATCTGCCTATGCGCAAAAGGGAGGTATCATGGTTTATGGGTCACTGAATTACCACGAAACGACGGCTGGGCATCAATTTAGTGCCGCACCATTAGGTGCTGCATATTTTTTCACCGACAACATGAACGTCGGTTTAAATTATGGATTCAACTCGTCCAAAAATAAGACCTTGGATTTTACGGATCATTCGCATGAAGTAGGACCATTTTACAGCAATACCTGGCCATTGAGTGAGCACTTTATGTTGATAGGCCAGGTGGACGTACATTACCTTTGGGGCGATCAACATGTCAATTCCAACGGAGCCATGGTCGATGGTAAATACAACGGTTACTTGTTTAGAGTATATCCACTTGTTGGCATCGCCTTGGGAAAAGGTTGGGCATTAAAGGCCAAAATAGCTGAACTTTCTTATAAAAAGACGAATAGTAAAGATCCCGCTATTCCGAACGATCACGAAGTTATTACAGGAATCAATGGATCAACTGTAGGTTTAGGTCTGTCTAAAAATCTATTTGTTAAGAATTAAAAAATGATAATCACGGAAATCACAAGGAATATTCATGGTGAGCAGGTCACTAAGCGTCTGGATTTGCTTGCTATTGAATGGTATGAGTCGACCAAACGTATTCAACGTTTACGTACAGCGGAGGGAATGGATATTGCTGTCAAATTGTTGGGCAAGACATCCAGCTTGCAGGATGGCGATATCTTGTACGAAGATGAAGAGAAAATTGTTGTGGTAACGATCAAACCTTGTGAAGTCATCCGTGTCATGGCAATTGATTTCCAGCGAACGGCCTTTGTAAGCAGTGAAATTGGAAACAAACATTTGCCTCTATTTGTGGAGGCAAATGAATTGCTCATGCCTTATGAACGGTCAATGTATGAATGGCTTGTGAAACAAGGTTTTGACCCCCAGTGTGGCGAGCGTCAACTTTTACATCAGCTCAATGCTAATGTCGATCCGAAACATCATCAGAAGATGAAGTCTTCGACGAAGAATATACCGCTGTTAATCAGCGATAAAGTCTTCATGAATTTACAGGCGCCAACAGCCGGTATCGGTTTAATGCCCAATGATAGCGAAGATTGCGCAAGGAATTGATAGGTCCTTGATGATATATACTTATAATAAAAAATAATGTCAATGAAAAATACATTTCTAGGCAAGTTACTCCATTTAGCAGATCCTACATTGCCAATTGGTGGGTTTACCCATTCCAATGGACTGGAGACTTATGTGCAACAGGGCTTGGTCTGTGATAAGGCTACGGCAGACAATTATGTGCGTCATAACCTCTGGTATAATTTGAAGTATAATGATGCTGCTTTGATGAAATTGGCCTATGAAGCAACTTCTTCGCAGGACATGGATACATTGATCGCCCTGGATCAAGAATGTACAGCATTAAAAAGCCCAAGAGAAATTCGCGATGCCAGTAAAAAACTGGGCTTACGTATTTATAAAATATTCAGTCGGTATCAACAGCAGGATTTTATGCTGTCCTGGGGCGAATTAATCCAAAAGAAGGAAGTAGATAGTCATTACTGTTTGATGTATGGCATGTTGGCGTCACTTTTAGAAATTCCTTTGGAAGAAGCGTTACACGGCTTTTACTATAATGCCGCCATTACGATGGTGACCAATGCTGTTAAACTTGTGCCATTAGGACAATTGGATGGCCAGGATATACTTTTTGGTTTACATGATGATATACTTGATCTCTGCAAAGAGACCTTAACAGTTGAACGGAATTTAGTGGGTTTATGCAACATCGGATTTGATATCCGTTGCATGCAACACGAACGATTATATTCTAGAGTTTATATTTCTTAAAGAACAATTAAAATGGAAAATAGAAAATATGTTAAAATAGGGGTTGGTGGTCCGGTAGGATCTGGTAAAACAGCATTATTGGAACGATTGAGCAGACGTTTGATGAATGAAATTGATCTTGCCGTAATTACCAATGATATCTATACCAAGGAGGATGCGGAATATATGGCCAAAAATAGTTTGCTTCCCCGTGAACGAATTATCGGTGTAGAAACCGGCGGTTGCCCGCACACCGCGATACGGGAAGACGCGAGTATGAATCTGGAAGCTGTGGATGAGCTGGCAAGTCGTTTCCCGGATTTAGAGTTGATTTTGATTGAAAGTGGCGGTGATAACCTGACGTCTACCTATAGTCCGGATCTCGCCGATATCACCATTTTCGTCATTGATGTTGCCGAAGGTGAAAAAATGCCGCGTAAAGGTGGTCCGGCAATTACAAGATCAGACCTGTTGTTGATTAATAAGAAAGATTTGGCACCCTATGTAGGTGCAAGCTTAGAAGTGATGGAGCATGATGCGCGTAAAATGCGTAAAGGTTCTCCGTTCTTGTTTTCAAATCTAAAAACCGGCGATGGTTTGGAAGAGATTGTGGGCTGGATTAAAAAATACGCACTCCTTCAAGATATTGAGGAACCTAATTTACTACGTTAATTATGATTTGTTCTTTAGCTATTAAGATAGCACATCGCGAAGGAAAATCCTTTTTAAAAGATGCGTATGCCACACAACCGTTTCGTATCGTTCCTGTTGGGCAATATCAAAAAGACAATGCCGCGTACTTGATGATTATGAGTTCATCGCCTGGTTTGTTGGATGGAGATGACCATCGTATTCAAGTTGATATTGCTCCGGGTTCTAAGTTACAGTTACAAACGCAGGCTTACCAGCGTTTGTTTCATATGAAAGGTCATTCGTCCCAAACGATGGAAGTGAATGTAGGCGAAAATGCTGTTTTTTCTTATGTACCTCATCCAGTAGTACCTCAGCATTCGTCTCATTTTTTGAGCCATAACATTGTACATCTTGCTTCAAATTGTCACTTATTGCTGAGTGAAATCGTGACTTGTGGCCGGAAAATGTCCGGTGAAGAGTTTATGTACAACCACTTTCAAAATCTGACAGAATGCTATGTCAATGGTAGGCTCGTGGTGAAGGATAATGTATTGCTGCAGCCAGATCGTATGCCTATACAAGGTTTGGGTATTTTGGAAGGCTATACGCACCAGGGAACGTTGATCTATCTGAATAGCGCCGGCTTGAATCCAAGTGATTGGATCGAGGCTTTCCATGAGCAATACGGGGAAACCAAAGACGTTGCGTTTGGTATTAGTGAATTGCAACATGACGGTTTTATGGTTCGCGTTTTAGGTTACGGTGCCGAACAGCTTTATCTTCTTTTTAAAGAAATGCAAAGCACATTATGGGACAACATATTTTTGAATAACAACTAATTATATTCCAATGAAAAATAACATCCTAGCTTTTATTAAAGCTTTTTTTAAAGGATTTGGGCAGATTATGTTACAGGGTAACATTTGGACGGGTATCTTATTTATCGGAGCCATTATTTATGATTCGGCACTTATGGGCTTTGCAGGGGTTCTCGCCAACATCGTTGGCGTACTGACGGCCAAGTTGATGAAATTTGATGAGGATCATATCAATGATGGACTTTTCGGATTTAATGCTACGCTTTACGGTATTGCTTTGGTGTTCTATTTCCAGACAAACGTTTGGGTATGGGGAGCCTTAATCGTAGGATCTGCGTTGACCACCATCTTGATGGGGTTTGCATTAAAGAAGAATCTGCCGGTATTTACATTTCCTTTTATCTTAATTACCTGGATCGCATTGTATGTGTTGAGTATTCCAGAACTGGCCTTGCGGACTGTTCCCGAGCATTTTGTTGATATTCAGGAAATGGATGACTTCTTAATCGAAGGCCATGCCTTTGGTCAGGTTATTTTTCAGGGTAGTTTAATTGCTGGATTGATCTTTTTCATCGGGGTTTTCCTGAGCAATCCTATGGGCGCACTTTACGGTTTCGCTGCTGTTATCATCAGTGTTTATATATCACACCATGGTCATGAATCTGTAGATATGACCAATAATGGCATTTTTAGCTTCAATGCGGTTTTGGTTGGAATTGCCCTAAGCGGCCCCCGCGTTAGAGATGGTGTATTTGTTCTGATCGGAACAATTATCGCAACATATTTTGATCATTTTTTGATTCACAACGGATGGACAACATTGACTTTTCCATTTGTTTTTGCGATGTGGGCTATGCACCCTGTCAAACTGATCGATCAATGGTTGGTGAATAGGTTTTCATCGGCTGAAGGGACTTCCTAGTCCTTTTTTGTGAACTAAAATTTTATGTATGTTTAAATTTCGTTTAGTAAAACTATTCCCAATAATGCTCTTATTGGGAATTCATGTGAATACGGTGTACGGACAAGTCAGTCCGCCGGGATTAGGAAAAGCAAGGACCGCATCTTGGTCGGTTTTGGGCTTGCGAAGGAAATTGGACAGTGCTGGAACGAAGGAAGCATTGACTTATATTGGTCTAGGGACTAAAAGCACACCGGACGATTCAAATCCATTTCACAAGCAGGCTATTTGGGTGTTAAACCATGAGGTCTATCATAAATTTGCCAAAAATCAACAATATAGTTATGCGTTGAGTTACCGTCGCCAAAACGTTTACGATGAGGCGGCGCCATATCATAACGAAGGTGTTGAGCAAGAGTTTAGGTTGTATGGTCGATACGCGTATACATTGACCTTTAACGATCGTTTGAAATGGAAAAATACATTAAGGCAAGAGTTCCGAAAATTCTTTACAGCCGATTTTCAAAAAGCAGAAGAGAATTTTCAATTTAGGACCCGCTTGAAGTCGCAACTGAATTTTAAAATTTCAGCTAAAAATAAGCAGGAATTGGCGTTGAGCGCAGAGGGACTTTTTGCAATCAGTAAGCTCTACGAACCTGTTAGTACCTGGTCTAGCTTTGGCTATAAAGAGACCCGCTTGGGTTTCTATTACATGACAGATATTCCTAAGACACCTTTGCGATTGGATCTGGGTTATATGAACGACTTAATTAAAGGCTATGATAACGTAGATTTTGGGGTTCATTATTTAGCTGTAGATTTAATCTGGAATCTGCCTTACCGAAAAAAGCATTAGTCCGCCATGAACTTATGTTTCCGATAGTCACTGGGTGAATACCCAGTGATTTTTTTGAATAGTCTGGTGAAATAGGATGGCGATTGAAATTTCAATTCAAAGGCTATTCCAGCGATATCTCTCGTCGCGTCCTGCAGCAGAATCTGACTATGTAAAATACTTATTTCGCTAATCCATTGCTTCGGAGGTTTATTCGTCGCTTCTTTTACACATTTATTGAGGTAATTTTCTGAAATATGCAATAAATTGGCATAGAATAATACGTTTTTATGATCAATATGGAATTTTTGTACATATTCGCGAAAACGGAAAGCGATATCGAGCTGTCGGCTCATCGGTGCCTTTGTTTCAATATCCGATTTTATCACCTTCAATAGGACACACTGCATCATGGATATGCAGACTTCCATCACGCGGCCCTCGGTAAAAAGTTCCTCTTCCAACAACATGAGCATTTGCTGGATCCAGTGCGCTACATGGGGTTTTAGTGTGGTAAAAGGATGGGAATTGAAAAATTTGATATCGTTTATACCGAGTTCAATATCAGTCACAATTTCATTTTCATAGACCACGAAAAAACCTTCTACATCATCAGAAATTGCCAGCGTTGCCGTGATATTACCTTGTTTAATGTTAATGACTTGATTTTCGGTTAAGGTATAAGATGCGCTTTCGAGATGCTGGGTCAGTGATCCCTTCGTTACAAAAATGAGAAAATTAAACGTTGTACGATAGGGGATGACAGGCATCAGGATACTGCGGAGGTAATTCTCGATTCGATAGACTTGAATTTTATTCTCATTGAATAAATTGTGCTCAGAAACATCCGGTAGAAATAACTTTTTGTACTCGTAATTATTGATGATCTTAATCGAATTTTTCATAGTTTTTAAAACAACCTACTTACCAATGAAATCAAAAAAAAAGACTAATTGTATGTATGACAAATATACTTAAAAGTTTGCGAAAATTAACTTAAAATCCACTGCTTCCATACAAGTAATTACGGCGTTAATTGAGTTTAAAAGCTGATTTAAGACCTCTTCTCCTGATCCTTCTGTAGATACTCGGACGTGAAATGTTGTTGCTGTTTTTCGTGGCTGAATTTCTCCTTATTATAGGAAGCTGAATTACCCTTGGGTATCGATAGGGAGGTCCATTTGTCATCCAAACATATTTTCCCGATATAGAGCATCTGACCGATGTGATAGGGATAATGTGCTAGCTGCCGTAAGATCGCTTCCATGACGGTATGTCCTTGATTACGGATATAGATAATTTTAGCGAGATCTTCTTCTTTGAGGGATTCAATAGCCTGAAACAAACAGGCCCATCCGGCATTCCAATAGGTAATAAGCTCATTGCGATCGGCCCAGCTGTTCTCAAACTCCTGATCACGGTTTCTATTTTCTTTTTCGCCATCTGTGGTGAGAAAATCGGTCCATCGAGAAAGCATATTTCCACCTAAATGTTTAACAATTAATGCAATGCTATTGCTCGAATCATTGGGTTGCCAAAAGAGTTGTTCAGTGCTTAGCTGTGCAATTGTTTTATCACCCAATGATTTATAATATTGAAATTGCTTGATACAAGTCGCTATAAGATTATCCATTGCCTCGAAAGTTTGTCATTTATTATGAATATTAATATACAAAAATGTCGTGAAACCGAGATCTAAAAATAGTTTTTTTTAAGCTGAAATCTGGTGTTGCTATCGATTTCACTAAACTCCTGATATTGCTTTTTGAGGTGATAAATGTGTGAATTTATAAGGAGAAGGAAAGGAGAAGGAGAAGGAGAAGGAGAAGGAGAAGGAGAAGTGTGAGCAAAAAGGCCGATAAAAGCAAAGGTGATACTGGGGTATGTATCACCTTTAAGCTAACTAAACATTAAACATAAATAAACAGTCTTTTTTAAAGACCACACTAAAAATTACAATACTACTCTGCCACTTGTTGATTTGTCAACTTGGACATTTTTTGGCTGATTTTTTAACGCAATTCTTGCCGATGTAGAAACATTTCCCTGTAAGTTTTCTTTCACGCTGAGCGTTACATTTGCAGACGAATTGGCTTGTATTTGGGCATTTGTTGTCGAGAAACGGCTCATGTCAACCGATGCGGATGAATTGGTGTTCAAATTTAAATTTGAAGCGCTACCCGCAATTTCCTGCTTAGACGAACTGCTTGCCGATACTTGCAAATTTTTACTGCTGACATCTGTCGTTAACTTGCTAGAAGAGCTCGTTGAAAGGTTGATATCATCAGCAATTAATTTTTTAAGCGATATTTTTGCGGAGGAGGATACGTCTACAGAAATTTTGTTTGCCTTAATCGTTTCATCGGTATAGATCGAACTGCTGGATGATGCCGAAAAGCGTGTCGGTATCTTGCTTGAGTAAACAGTTACGCGATTGTTTCTCGCATTTCTGATTGAACTGTTTCTTTTATACTGTACATACAGTGTACCGTTTTTTACAGTCGTTTCGATGAGGGATAAATGTTCGGGATTATCTGCTTCAACAACAACCTCATTGCGATTAGAGTAAATATAATCTACACGTAATGAAGTTGCCGATGAAATGCCATCTGGAGCAGTGATCTTACGTGTTTCGCGTTCTTGTGCCTGAGCTACATATAAAAATGAAATAAAGGCAATGGTTAAGATTCTTTTCATTATTTTTCTGTTATTAGTTTAGATATATTACTGCTTAAAGTTTCATTTTAATTTCCCTTTTATCTTATCCTGTGTGCTTATTATATGTACACCTTATTGTTAACGGCTACTTATAGTATAATAGTAATGCCAAAACTTTAAATCCGTCTAAAATATTGGTTAACACCAGTTTTGCTGCTGAGTCCTATTTTAGTTCGTGCTCATTTTTGAACATCAACTGTTCGGTATCGGACAATAGTTTGTTTACCATACCCTTCGTTTGTAGGCTGCTAGCCAGAATTGATACTCTAATTGGGAAGCTGTTACAAATACTTGTCGCATCTTCTCCCGTTTTGTTGCAGTAGTTTCTGCTGCAATTTTGTCCACGTAGTCTTTCGCCTTGATAACTCCTTGTGCAAAATCGTCACCGCTATAAGTTTCTATCCATTTTGAATAGGAATTTCCCTGCGTATTTGCTGTCGATACAATGTGGTCTCCGACCTCTTTATAAATCCAAAAACAGGGAAGTGTTGCCGCCATTGCGACCTCAACGCTCTCGAAAGCGGCGACGCTTTTGAGAAAATGTACATAATGATGGCAGGTTGGTTGGATCTTGTTGTTCTCGTCGACAGGACTTAAACCAAACTCCCGAAAGTAATTTTCGTGTAATGCCCGTTCAACAAGAAGCGCATTGCGACCAAATTCGAAATAGTCCAATGCTTGTTGGTTATCCGCACTTTTTGCACCTATAAAGGCGAGCACACGGCCAAATTCTTCTAAATAGAAAGCATCCTGCTGCATGTAAAATTGAAATTTATCCAGGGGAAGACTACCATCACTAAGCTGAACAATAAACGGCATAGTAAGTATATCCGAATAAATAGCTGTTATGGATTCCCAGGCATGATCAGTCCAGTTCATATTGAATAAGTTTAATCGGATTGTGGAAGTGATTTAATGGCCCATTTCCTTTGCCAATAAGAAGATCTTTACTACCGGCTATTGCTGCGTGTATATAGGCCAATGCGAAATCTACCGCGCTATCGAGACCAACGCCTTGTGCCAAATGGCTCGCAATTGCTGAAGAAAGCGAACAACCGGAACCATGTGTATTTTTGCTGTTAATTTTTTGTGATTTGAATTCAATTGGTGAATTCGTGTGCTGGAACAATAAGGATGTTAACTCTTGACTTTGGAGATGTCCGCCTTTAATCAGTACGGATTGACAACCTTTGGCCAACAAGGTCTTTCCCGCTTTTTCCATTTTCTGAACAGTGTCAATAACTTCGTTTACTAAGACACTTACCTCATCTAAATTGGGTGTAATTAACGTGGACAAAGGAAAAAGAAGTTCAATGCAGGCCTGAATCGTATCATCGTGAATGAGCTTGTGTCCACTGGTCGATACCATGACTGGGTCAAATACGATAGGCCCTTTATATTCTTTTAAATAGCTGCTAATAAGCTCCACAAGTTCAATATGGTGTACCATCCCTATTTTGATTGCATCGGGATAGATGTCGTCAAAAATCGCATCCAATTGATCCTTGACGGCTGCAGTGGGGATTTCATAAATATTTCTTACACCTTGTGTGTTCTGAACGGGTAAGGCAGTTAAAACATTCATGGCATAACAACCTAATGCCGATATGGTTTTGGTATCTGCTTGTATGCCTGCTCCACCACTACCATCGAACCCTGCAATGCTGAGTACAGTAGGGACACGGTATTTTTTATCTTTTGTCATTTTAATAGTTCTTTTAGTTGTGCACTGGCCGCTCTGGGATCTTGACTTTGGCAGATGGCCGAAACGACTGCAATGGAGTCTGCACCTGCTTTCCAAGCCTGTTCAGCGGTTTGCAAATTCATGCTGCCGATTGCAATCAATGGTTTTTCCGTCCTAGTCCTAAGTTGCTTTAAACCCGAAATTCCCCATTCGGTTACCGTATCCACTTTTGTTCTCGTTGAAAAAATGGGGCTTACACCAAGGTGGTCGACAGCGCACATTTGTTGACTTTCTAGCTGTTGAACAGCTTCTATGGACCAGCCTATGGTTAATTTGTCACCATATTTTTCGCGAATAGCGAGCGGCTGCACATCATTTTGCCCCACATGTATTCCCCATGCCTCGATTTTTGCAGCGATTGCTACGGCATCATTGATCACGAGCGGAATACCGTAATGATCGGTCAGTTTTTTCAAACGGATGGCTTTATCCAAAAATGTGGCCGGATCGTCAGCTTTTTCGCGTAATTGAATAAGATCGACTCCACCAATGATGGCTTCTTCGGCGACATTGAGCCAATGTTGAGGATAACAGTCCCGCTCAGAAATTACCAAATATAAAGGGTAGGGAAAAAGCGGATTAATGCGCATAACATTTGATCTTGAGCTTTGATTTTAGACGTTCTGCATTGAGCTGATAGAGCTCATCATAGAGGTTCAATTGTAGGGTACCCGGGCCAGTGGCTTTTTGGGCCGCGAGTTCTCCAGCCAAGCTCAAAATGGACACGCCGGCAACAGCTGCTTCAACATATTGGTCTGTAACACCTAGAAATGCACCAATAAGTGCAGTAGCACTACAGCCAAGTCCTGTTACTTGCGTCATTAAAGGGGCGCCATTAAAGACTTCAACCCTGTATTGTTCGGAAAGAATATAGTCTACTTCTCCGGAAATACAGATAATGGAGCCGGTTTGTTTTTGCAATAATTGGCCAAATCGGAGTGCATCCTTACTAGCTGTCGTGCTGTCGACTCCTTTTGTGTTCGGTTGGTTGAAATTGTACAGCGTCATGATCTCTGATGCATTTCCCCGAATAACCGTTGGTTTGAGATCAAGTAGATTGGCTAATAAATCATTGCGGAATGCCGATATTCCGGCACCCACGGGATCAAGTACCCATGGCCGTCCAATGGTATTGGCATGTTCGGTAGCAACCAGCATAGCTTCGGCTGTATCTTCACTCAAGGTGCCGATATTAATGACAAGAGCTTGCGCAATATCGACAACTTCGCGTACTTCTAAAGGACTGTGAACCATCACAGGGGACGCCCCTAGGGCTAAAAGTGCGTTGGCGGTATTGTTCATCACGACAAAGTTTGTGATGTTGTGTACAAGGGGTTTTTCAACCCTCAGCTGCGCTAATAAATTGATAATTGAATCTTCCATTCTTTTACATGTGCTAAGATGTACGGTGCGGCCTTGGGGGGAAGAAGAGCGATAGCCTGTGCAGAAGGAGTATGCTGTACAGTGGATTTTTGCTTTTCCCTACGCCGGTATAAACCGAATCAGGTTCAAAGGGACTATCTCAATTCTATACAGAATACCCCCAAAGCCATACCAAACTTAAACAAAAAAGTGGACTTTTCATATTTATCATTTTTCGATCACTTCGCTCGCTGAATTAATCGGTCGTATTTTGATCGGCACTAATTTCAGTATACAGGGTAGGGACGTAGGTGACTCGGGCGAAATTTTTGGTTAAAAGTTCTGTTTCTAAAATCTTTCCACCCTGAAACTTTAAGAACTTCTCGCGCCAAATCTCATTTTTACGAAAGAACTGATTGTCTATTTTGAGAAAGTGATGTTCTTTTTCAAAGACATGGTATGCAAAATCCAGCTCCTGATCGATCCTCAATTCGCCCTCTAAACATTTCTCTGTAAACCAGAGGTTGATCTGGAAGGTGTAAGGCGTGTTGTTGGTGAATTGATAATCACGGTAGTTATAAAATACGGTAGCCCCACTGCCGAATGGCAAAACACGACCATCGTCAGGAAAAGGATCGAAGGAGTGATGATAACGTTCGCTGACGGTGAGTGGACTATGGATAACAAGCCAATGGATGAGATTGGATATTTGACAGATTCCACCGCCAATACCCGCCCTTGCTTCACCGAAGGATAACTCCATGCCGGGCAGATACCCTTTCTTTACGGTGGGAAGCCCCACGAGTTTACAAAATGAAAAGGTTTCCTTCGGTCTGATCAGAATGCTATTGATCTGTGCTGCTGCAATTTTTAGGTTGGTCACTTTGTTGATCTGCAATTGCATATTATTTTCGCCCAGCTTTTTTAATAATACAGACTGATGCTTTTTAATACGAAAGGGAAGTTTTTCAGCTGATTTAACTGTGCTGTATTTTTTGTCGTCAAATAGCCAGACGGCTTTTCGCTGCATTCTTCTTACCCATACTGCAAAAAAATAGAGTATGGGGTGCTGTTGACTGATCAGTTTTCTTTTTTTCAATACGATGTTTATTTATCGCTATCAAAATTAATGCAGAAATCTATCTTTTGCCGCTTTTTTTGATTTTGTCCTGCGTTTTTACTGTATAAGGAGGTAGAACTTTTGTTCCATCGGGTGTATACTGTCTTTTCGGTCTATGTCTATTGCGGTTTTCTTGTTTGTACGTATTTGCCCGTGAGCTTCCCATGCCCGTTATAGTTCCAGTTTTCATACGTACAGTTTCCCAAATCTTTTACAATTGATTTTTGTTGCAATACTCCCTTGAAGTAGAATTCATCAACTGTTTCGTTGGCCCGGTAGGATCGCTTGATTTCCGCTGTGAGTTGGTCATTTTGGTCGAAGGTTTGGCGTAGTATATAATCACTTGTTTTCGGATCGCTATACGCATAACGGACCCGACTTTCCCTTTGATCATTTCTGCCCGACACCTCTTCGTTAATGCGATTCTGTTTGTCATAACTGTAAATGGTCCAATCTATCCGCTGGTATAAAAAATGAATGGATTCACTTTTTACAACCTGGAGTTTGCTGTTCAAGTGGTCTATTGTCGCTGTTTGTAATGTTGGATCGTAGGAAACAATGGCGTTTGGGAGATAACGGTAAATGGTGCTGTTGCTCCATTTGCTGTTTTGAAGGTACTGTATGGAGTCGATAAGTCCGAATTGATTATAGCATCTTTTGCTGAAATAATTATTTCCGCCGGAAAGATTGTTGGATGTGAGCTCTTTGCCTTCTTCATATACAGTCGTCACAATTGCTCCAGTTTCCACCTCATTTTCATCGGAAAACTGCTGCATGACGTACGTGCCGTCACATTGATTTTTACGCTGACTGTAGTAAAGAGGGAGAGCTGTATTGGCGATAATAGCCGCTGCATATTGCCTGGATGGAATAAATTGCACTTGTGCAATGGAGTCAAAGAAATGTTGGGCATTATATTGTGACGAAGGATTCTTTGACGCAACTTGTGTGTTGTTGCTTAATATGGATTTGGCTGCTGCCAGATAGGTATTACTATCGTATATGATCTTGGGTTTGCCTAAGCCATCAAACAAGATCATGGCATGACGTTGTTTCAATGACAATACATCGATGGTCCATTGTTGATTTTTAACGCTAAATGTAAGTTTTTTTGCATCGGTTTTTGTGACCAGTAAATTTGTTGTGCTAAAAGGTACTTGCTTGAAAATCGCCGCAGCATTTTTTTCGTGTAAACGCATGATAAAATCAGTTGATTTATCGGACTCATTGGTTACAAACAGAACTGCCTGTGTAGGGCTAGCTATTGTTAACGATTTTACTGTTTGCGATGCTGCAATGGGACTATATAACAGCAATATCAACAACTGAATGATAATCGGATAAATGTGCAGTTTCGCGTTATAATTCATTTGGGTCGATATTGCTGTTGTTGACTTTGCTATTTAATTTAATACTTCTTTCAAAAATAATAAGGTGTGCTCCCAGGCACGTTTGGCCATCACGGGATTATATTCCGCTGACTCGGGATTCGTAAACGTATGTCCAGAATTTGCGTAGGTAATTATTTGCCAGTCTGCTTTTCCTTCATTTAATTCCTTGACCAGCCCATCGTAATCTTCTTTTGATACGCTCTTATCGGCTGCAGGGTGCTCAATGAGTACTTTTGTTTTAATGGAACCATTGGGTCTATCGGCAGCTTTGGATAGGCCTCCGTGGATACTGATCACGGCATTGACGGGGAAGTCGGCTCTCGCCGCTTCTAATGCTCCTGAACCTCCAAAGCAATAGCCAATGATCGCAATTTTTGTCGGATCTGCGCCTTCTTTTTTCAGTTGTTCTAATGCGAGCTTGATGCGGTGCTGATAAGCTTTATAGTCCGTCTTGTAGTGGCCTGCAATTTTCGAAGCTGCGGTGTTGTCCGCAGGAATATTTCCCTCACCGTAGATGTCGGCAATGAACGCGATGTAACCTTCTTTTTCAAGAAGCAATGCCGCTTGTTTCGCTTCGTTGTCAATTCCCTTCCACGCAGGAAGAATTAAGACAGCAGGGCCTTTTTTTGCCCTATTGGCGGTCACCATGCCGTTGAGTTTTTGTTCACCATCCTGGTAAGAAACCTGCTTTAATTGTTGGGCCTGCGTAGTCATCGTGACCATAGTAAGCATCAATAGTGTCATAACTGTTTTCATCTGTCAATAATTTGTTCCGCTCATTATTTTATGTGATCAGAAATGAACCTAATTTGGAGTCCATCTCAACTAAATATAATTTTCAATGTATATTTTTTCCGCTGTCGCCAACCTGAAGTTACGACTTTATGGATTCAATAATACCAATAACATCGAGTTGTCCGAGACCTTGGTCGTGTGCTTTTCCGTAGGTATCGAGTAATGTCTTGAGGAGGGGATATTCGGCACCGGCTTGTTGCGCCAGTCGAATATCTTTCAGCATAAGATCTAGCGCGAAAGCAGGACTGTAGTTTTCTTCCACCAGTAAAGGCGTTTTGACTTTTGTTGCGCCACTGCCACTGGCACTATCATTGATGATTTCGAGCATATCACTCCGTTGAATTCCCAGTTTATCTGAAAATAAGATCGTCTCTGCGAGACCTTGATAGATCGTTGAAAGAAAATAGTTGATCGCAAGTTTGGCGGCAATTCCCTGTCCATTTTCGCCAAGATGTTTGATCGACTTGCCCATCTGCTCGAGGTATGGCCGGGCGCGATGAAGATCTTCGGGATCACCACCCACCATAATAATAAGAGTGCCTTCTGTGGCTGGCTTTGTACTCCCGGCCACAGGTGCATCTATAAATGCGGCTCCTTTTTCTTTGAGTTTGGATGCGATAGACAGCGTGAGTTCACGGGATATGGTACTCATATCGACAAATAATTTCCCTTTGATATCTCCTTGAAGGATTTTTTCATATACTTCATTGACAGCTTCATCATTGGTGAGCATGGAGAATACAATATCAGCATGTTCGACCAATTCGGCTATACCTTCTCTGATCATTGATTGCTCTTCAAAGCCCGCTGCTTTTGCACGGTTTCTATTGTAAACAGAAAGGGGAAATCCTGCTTTTTCCAGGTTTTTAGCCATGGGATGCCCCATGTTTCCTAATCCTATAAATCCTAATTTTTCTATCTTCATCTAAAATTACATTAATAGCTCTTGAAATTTACGTCTAACTAAAGATACAAATGTTTTGGTCATTCCACTAATACCCTGATTTCGTTGCGAAGGAGCACTATTTTATCTTCCTGTTCCAGTTTTTTTAAAATTCGGGAGACAACTACCCGGGATGTGTTTAGGTCAGAAGCAATATCCTGATGCGTAAGAGTAAGTATTCGGTCGTTGTTCAGCTTTACTTTGGCTTTCAGATATTGGATGATTCGTTCTTCCATATTGGAAAAAGCTAGACTATCAATAGCTTGTAACATTTCGTCCATACGGCTTGAATAGCTTGATATGATGAAATTTCGCCAAGAGGGGTATTTTCCCATCCAAAGGTTGACAAGCTCATTTGGAATCATGGCAACCGTTGTTGTTTTTTCTGCGAGGGCACGAATTTCACTTTTTTTATTTCCGAGACAACAGGCTATTGACATCGTACAGGTTTGACCTTTTTCCAAATAGTAGAGTAGCAGTTCGCCTTTGTCCTCATCTTCCCGGACAATTTTTATTGCTCCATCTAGGAGGAGGGGCATCGACTTGATGTATTGATTGGTATCAATGATGAGATCCCCCTCATGAAACGTTTTGATGTGTGCGTTTTCGGCTATTGCAGTAATTAACTCTGGCTCAAGAATGCCTGTATAAGCTTGTTGGATTGACAACATACGGTATTATTTTAGTTAAAGTTAATTATTTACGGGCTTATTTTATCTACTGTGGATGGAAAAGAACGTCGATAAAAATGATGTATGGAAAGACCCGATTTTTTGTAGTATATATAAAATCGCGAAATTGATAAATTTTGATTTATTCAAAACAGACAAAATGTTATTCTGATTGTTTTTAGTGTTTTTTTAAGAATGTGATGAATGTGTTGTATTTATTTTATTTAATCTGTTTTTTTATTGCCTCTTTGTTTTAGAAGTAGCTATTTTTCTGTGGAAGCTTAAAACTGATTTGTTTTGTATAGCGCTAGGGTCTGATAATCCTATTGTTAAAATTAGTTAAAAAGACAATCAATTCCTAATTTTGCGCCACAAAAACAAAACAATCACATCTAACATGAAAAAGTCTTTACTTTTTTTTGCCCTCGTTTTTGCTAGTTATAGTGCCGTTCATGGTCAAACAGCAAATACTGGTTCGGTTTCAGGAGTTGTCAAAGAAGCTACTGGACAAACGGTTAAAGGAGCAACCATTAAAATTACCCACATCCCAAGTGGTCAAGTTGTAAGTGGCTCAGCCGATGCCCAAGGAAAATTTCAAATTTCAAATCTGCAAGAAGGAGGTCCCTACAAAGTAGAGGTAACCTACATTGGCGAAACGCCTGTTGTTTTCGAAAACATCATGCTGAAATCGGGGGAATCGTTGAATATCAATCCAATTTTTACGGCTGGATCTTCAACAAATTTGGATGAGGTTGTTGTTGTCGGTCATGGTGTTATTGATATTGCTGCGGGAAGAAAGACGCCGATTGCCGTTTCGACGATCCGTAAACAGGATTTAGAGGAAAGGGTAGGCGCACAGGATATTACTTCAGCATTAGCTAATACCCCGTCGGTTTATATCACTGGTCAGGCAAAAGGTTTTGGTGAGTCTTCTATGACAACACGTGGTTTTGATCAGTCCAATACCGCATTTTTGTTGAACGGTCAGCCGATCAATGGTATGGACAATGGAAGTGTATATTGGTCAAATTGGTCGGGACTTACAGATATTGCCTCTTTAGTGCAGATTCAACGTGGTTTGGGATCATCTAAATTAGCGATTTCATCTGTCGGCGGTACCGTAAATTACGTGACACAATCTACCGCAATGAAAGAAGGTGGTTTTGTCCGCACTACTGTTGGTAACGATATGTTTATGAAGGCAACAGTAGGTTACAATACCGGTCTGATGAAAAACGGTTTTGCTGTTTCGGCTATGTTTACGCAATGGTCAGGTAACGGTTATATGGATCATACGGAAGGTGCTGGACAAAGTTATTTCTTGTCCGTTGGATACAAAGCAAATGAAAAGCACAACCTGAACTTCATGGTAACCGGTGCACCACAGTGGCACAACCAAGGATATACCTCAAAATTGTCGAACTATCTCGCTAATGGCAGACGTTACAACGACAATTATAAGGATGCAAACGGCGTGATGATGAATGCACAAAAGAACTTCTATCATAAGCCGGTAGCCAACTTGAACTGGGACTGGACCATCGATGATAAATCATCTTTGTCAACTGTCGTTTATGCGTCGTTAGCTGCTGGGGGTGGTCAATCGTTAAGAAGTGATAAATACAACAAAGGCAAATATTTGGCTGCTGATGTGAACAATCATCAGTGGTTTGGTATAGTTTCCAATTATAACCGTAAGCTTTCAGAGTCCCTGAATTTTAATGTGGGTTTTGATGTGAGAGATTATAAGGGTACACATTATCGTAAATTGACAGATCCACTTGGAAATACAAATGGTGTTGTATTGGGCGGTAATGTTAATTTCCCTAATAAGCCATTGGTTACCAATACATACTCAACAAATCCTTGGAAAGCTTTCTCCAGTAAACCTGATTCGCGTGAAGATCGTTTAGCTTGGGATTACAATCAATACATCCGTTACGGAGGTCTGTTCGGTCAATTGGAATATGCGAAAAATGGCTTTACAGCGTTTTTCCAAGGATCGGTTTCCGAACAACAAAACAAACGTTCTGATTATTTTCAATACACGCCAGGTAATGAGGATTCTAAAGACGTGAACAATTTTGGCTACAATACCAAGGGTGGTGTAAGTTATACAATGGGACATCATAGTGTTTTTGGTAATGCGGGGTATTATTCCCGTCAGCCTTATCAAAACAATATTTTCATGAACTTTGCAAATGATATTAATGAAAATGCTGAAAATGAAAAAATCCTTGGTTTAGAGGCTGGTTACAAATTTGCTTCTCGATTCTTGGATGTGAATGTGAATGTTTACCGTACAACTTGGGAAAATCGTGTTACGGGTAGTTCGAGTTTAGCGACGGCAGATGATGTGAAAAAATACAATCCGACAAATGATCCTGGTATTTTGGTCGAAGGTGCCTACCTTTATACAACCAATTACGGTGTAAAACAGGTGCATAGAGGGGTAGAAGTTGATTTTGAAGCCCGTCCAATCGAAAAATTAAGCCTAACAGGATTTTTATCGATAGGTGACTGGAAGTATGATGGTGCAGTAAATTCGGTCGTACGTAACGACAACCGCATCGAACTGGGGCGTTCTCAGGTGAATTTAACAGGTGAACACGTTGGTAACGCAGCACAAACTTCTTACGGATTTGGCGCTAAATATAAAGTGTTTAAAGGTTTGTCTGTTGACGCAAATTACAGATACTATGAGCGTTTATATGCGTCGAATTATCGTAGGGAAGTTATCGATGGCCAAACCTATGGACGCTATATGAAATTGCCGTCTTTTAATCTTTTGGATGCCGGTCTTTCTTACAATGTTAAGGTAAGTGACAAGAACAGCATGAGTTTCCGTGTCAACATGAACAATGTGTTGAATAAGTTCTATATCTCGGAAGCTACTTCTAGCAACTTGGTGACAGATGTGAACAATACTTGGAATGGTATTGATACGTCCAATTTTGTTTTGATCGGCCAAGGTAGAACGTGGAATGCATCTGTGAAATTTACATTCTAATAAAATTATCTTGAATACAAAAAGGCCCACAATTATTTTGTGGGCCTTTTTTTGTTTTTTAATAAAAACTTAATAATTTTAGGTGATCTAATTGTCAACCTGATGTTGCATAAATTAATTTGTCTGGAAAATTTACAGATCGGTACTGTCCATTTTTCTGCTTTTGTTGTTAATTTGGATGGTGGAAATACGGGCTTTGCTTTATTTATTAACCAAGAAAATGACCCGATTTTTATTTTTCGAAAAGAAAAGAAAAATGAGGTATCTTTCCATGTGAATGAGGAGCAATTCTTTTGGATTGTCAAAAATAGCCAGTTTACACCCGTAGAACGTCAAAACTTCTTTGCTGAATTTGTCGAATTCCTACGCTTGATGGAAGAGAAGGTTTCCAATTATGTTTTCAAAAAGGAAAAATTAATCCGTTTTACAAATTCGAGGGATATTGTCCGCTATAAATACTTGTACCTGACAGGTGAAATTAGTTAATGAGCATACCCGACTATAATACCTGATCTATCGTTAGATTTCTTTTGTAATGAAATTTACCTTAGTTTTGGGCATGAAGCATATGATTTCAAATCTAGCTGTTATCCTACAGAACAATACTTTTGTGGGATCAGATTTTACACTGCCAGTACCTGTACTTCTCGCTAAGTTTTCTTTTTTACCGATTTCATCCTTTTTTCCGGAAGAGAGCCTGTCCTTTTCACTTGATACAGTCGAACAGGGTAGTTTGAGGCATACACTGGAAGGTTTTAATAGCGGAATCGTTGGGAATGGCGATCCTGCCGCTTTACTTGAGGAGGCGATTGCTTTGGATAACAATGCGCTTGCTTATAGTTATTTAGGGCTTTATTATTTTAAGATAGGGGCCTATGACAAAGCTATTGCGACCTTTACAAGCGCCATTGAACAATATGAAGAAGAACCATTTTTTTATGCAAGTCGTTGTTTAGTCTACAGACAGGTCGAGGAAGATGAAGGCGCTTTCTATGATTATCAAATTGCTAAAAGACTGGATTTTAATTACCATAGCGTTTTGGAATGGCAGGAAAATCAAGCTGAACTAACGTATTTTGAAGCTGAAAATTTGGTCATACAAGAGCTGGAATCGAAATCTAGGACGCTCGGTATAGACGAAATAAATTCATTGGGACTGGAATATGTCCATTGCTATAGCTATCTAAAAGCAATTGGGCTTTATTCTTCTGCTATTGCGGAGTCCGACAACAAGGATAGCAACCTGTTTGTTTTCAGGGGAAGTTTGTACCTGAAATTGACTTGTTTTGAGCTGGCATTGTCTGACTTCAATCAGGCCATTGCTCTTGATGAGAATCGTTCTGCCGCCTATATATTTCGGGCAAAAGTGTTTGAATCTTATCGCAATTACCAAAGTGCGTTGGAAGATTATGCTAAGGCGGAGGAAATAGACCGTGATTCATCGATCGTATACGAAGAAAGGGCATCTTTGTTTGAGCGATTAGGGAATTTTGAGGAAGCATTATTGGATTTTGACCGTCTTGTTACGCTTAATCCGGAAGATTTTTATGTGTATTCCCTACGGGCCGATTTGAATGAAAAGTTGGAGGATCTTCCCGCTGCTTTAGCAGATTACTCGAAGGCGATCGATTTGAATCCATATTACTCAGATTTGTATTCATATCGCGCGGCAATTCGCGAGAAATTGGGTGATCCTATTGGTGCAAAAGCCGACTTGGATAAATTCAATGAATTGGAAGATGAATAAAAAAGTCCACCTTATGGTGGACTTTTATACCGGCTATCTTAACTAAAGTATCCTTTACTTAATGATCCTTTTTATCTTATTGGAACGGGTAATCAGTTTGTGCAATTTGTCATAATCTTCCGTGGCAATAGAATCGTGCAGCGATTGCAGCTGTTTGATATGTTCTTCGAGTACTTCGAGTACATTTTCGCGATTTTGCTTGAAAATCGGTGTCCACATATCGGGGGAACTTTTGGCAAGACGTACTGTAGATTCAAATCCCGAACCTGCCAGCTCAAAGATACGCCCTTGAGATTTCTCTTTTTCCAATACTGTTAAGGCGAGGGCGAAAGACGTCAGGTGAGAAATGTGGGATACATAAGCCGTATGCACATCATGTTCATCTGCATTCATAAAACAGCTGCGCATCTCCAATTGGTCGGTGATGGCATCGGCAATCTCGAAAGCATCCTCATCCGTTTTAAATGCTTCAACATACACCATCATTTTTCCTTTGAATAAGCCCGCTATTGCAGCTTCAGGCCCAGAATACTCTGTTCCGGCCATGGGATGGGCTGCAACATAACGCCCCCGGTTAGGGTGATCCTTGATTTTGTTGAGAATATTTGTTTTTGTCGATCCCATGTCAATGACGACCTGATCGGTAACCAAATCCAAGATTTGGGGGACAACATGCAAAATAGCATCAACAGGTATTGTGAGCACCAGTACTTTACAGGTTTTAATTGCCTCCTCTAAGCTGGCTATTTCATCGATAAAGCCGATATGCATCGCTTTATCTAAGTTTTTTTGACTTTTATCTACACCGATTATTTTGTTGCAGAATTTTGTTTCTTTTAGGCGAATGGCGACTGAGCCACCAATTAAGCCTACGCCTACAATGGCAATGTTCATATATAAACAATTATATTAAGCGTACTTTTGTTCAATGGAATCCATTGAGCAATTTATACAGCGGTTGTTTGTCCATTAATTATTTTATTTATCATTTTCAGGACATTGCAGCCTTTGACGTACAATGTGCTTAGAAATTATCTTTGATACGTTGGATTGACTCTTTGAGTACATCCACGGTGGCACAGAGACTGATGCGTATATATTGATCGCCTTTATCTCCGAAAATTCCGCCCGGTGTAATAAATACCCGTGATCTCTCCAAAACAGCATCACTCAGGGCATAGCCATTCTCGTATTTCTCCGGAATACGCGCCCATACAAATAGACCTACTTGGTCTTTTTGATAAGCACAGTCCAGCAAATCCATGATCTCATAAACCTGTTCGCGTCGTTCAGCATAAATTTTGTTTAGATCAGCATACCAGGATACATCAAGTTGTAGCGCTTTTGCCGCGGCGAGCTGCACTGGTAAAAACATTCCTGAGTCCATGTTGCTTTTGAAACGGAGTACTTGGTTTATACGTTCTTCAGCACCCACGAGTACGCCAATTCGCCAACCCGCCATATTGGAAGATTTGCTCAGCGAATTCAATTCAATAGCCACATCTTTGGCGCCAGGTATACTCATAATGCTTTTTGGCGTATCTGTCAAAATAAAGCTATACGGATTATCGTGGCAAATCAGGATATTACGCTCTTTGGCAAATTGAATCAGCTCTTGATAAAATGCATCGGGTGCTGAGGCACCTGTTGGCATATGGGGATAGTTTATCCACATCAGTTTAACCTTTGACAAGTCTTGTTTTTTGAGCTCATTTAAATCAATAAGCCAATTTTTTTCTTGTGTAAGATTATAAGTAATCGCTTCAGCACCACTCAGCCGCACTGCAGCCGCATAAGCTGGGTAGCCAGGATTAGGTATAAGTGCCTGATCCCCTTCCTGTAGGTAGGTCATACAGATATGCACAATGCCTTCTTTTGACCCAATTAAGGGTAATATTTCGGTATTGGGATTAAAAGTCGCATTATAATAACGTTGATACCAATCTGCAACGGCTTGTCGTAGGGCGGGTGCGCCTTTATAGTTTTGATAGCCATGCACATTTGGAAGTTGGGCATTCGTATTTAATGTCTCGATCACCTCCGGATGCGGGGGTAAGTCTGGACTTCCAATTCCTAGGTTGATTACACGCGCTCCCTGTTTGTTCAACTCATCTATTTCTCTTAATTTTTTGGAGAAATAATATTCTTCAGTGTGCTGCAATCTTTTGGCAACGTCTATTTGCATTTTATTTTAATAAATTTGGTATTTGAATAAGGCTAAATTAGGGAATTATCTATTAAAAGGAGATTTTTTTATCGATTTTTCAAGCTGAACAAGCTGAATGCTTTATTCTTGCGATGCAACAATTTTACAGTCCCTTGCCAGGATATGTGCTTTTCTTGATTAATTTATTATTTTTGTTCAATTTCCTCGTCAAAAATCTGAAAGGTAGAGGAGAGACCGACGAATTACTTTTGATGTAAAAGTAATTTGTCTTAGTTCAACATAAATGAAAACATATTTTAGGCTCTTATCGTTTGCTAAACCCATTGAGAAATTTGCAATCCCCTATGTAATTTGCACGCTGATCACGGTTATTTTTAGCACGTTGAATTTGGCATTACTTGCTCCTTTACTCCATACACTTTTTAAAACCGGAAAAGAGGCTTGTGAAGCAGCTTCTGAAGTCGTGAAACCTGAAGCGTACACAGATATTTTAGCTTGGTTCAATTACTATGCATCGATGGCAAATGAGCAGTTTGGTGCCTATGGCGCATTGCAAAGGGTCTGTATTGCAATTGTGATCTCCGTATTTATCAGTAATCTGTTTCGCTATTTCTGTCAACGAATTATGGAGAACTTCCGTATTCATACTTTGCTCAAATTGCGTAGAGCGGTATTTGATAGCGTAATGGATTTACATGTCGGTTATTTTACAGGACAGCGAAAAGGAGATATTGTTTCTAAAGTTGCGTCTGATGTACAAGTCGTGCAGTATTCTGTGACGGGGACTTTACAGGTGGTTTTTAAAGAGCCCTTGCAATTGATCGCTTATATCGTGATGCTTTTTAATATCTCCGCACAATTGACATTCTTTTCCCTATTGGTCATTCCAGTCTCTGCATTTTTTATTTCTAGAATCGTTAAGAATCTTAAAAGCCAAGCGCATGCGGCACAGGAGTCGTATGGAAATATGATTTCTTATTTGGACGAAGCATTGTCTGGAATTAAAATTATCAAAGCTTTCAATGCCGTTTCATTTATTAAGAACAGGTTTCATAATGAAAACGAACGTTACGCCAATATCGGTCGTGCTATGGCTAAAAGACAACAGTTAAGTTCACCTGTGTCCGAATTGCTAGGGGTAATTATGGTGGCTATTATTCTTTTGTATGGAGGCCATTTGGTGCTTTCGGGTGACAAGAGTTTAACTGCTCCCGCATTTATTGCTTATATCGCTATTTTTTCGCAGGTGATGCGTCCGGCAAAGGCGTTAACAGATTCTTTTAGCGGTATTCATAACGGTCTCGCTGCGGGTGAGCGTGTATTGGAACTTATCGATGAACGGACGGAAGTGAAAGATAAGGCCGAAGCGAAGCTTGTGAAAAGCTTTGAGAAGAATATTGTCTTCAATCAGGTGAATTTTTCGTATACCAAAGATAAAGAGATTCTCCAGAACATCGATTTAACCATCGAAAAGGGAAAAGTCGTTGCACTGGTCGGGCCTTCGGGAGGAGGAAAATCAACGCTGGTTGATTTAATTCCGCGTTTTATGGACGTCACTGGGGGGCAAATTTTGTTTGACGGTATTGATTTACGGGATTTAGACCAGGATTCTTTACGGGACATGATCGGTGTCGTCAATCAAGAGTCCATTTTGTTTAATGATACGATCTTCAATAATATTGCATTTGCTAATCTTTCGGCCAGTCAAGAGGAAGTAGAAGCCGCTGCACGGATTGCCAATGCGCATGAATTTATTTTGAAAACAGAACAGGGTTATCAGACCAACATAGGTGATCGGGGCGGTAAATTATCTGGTGGCCAACGTCAGCGGATCTGTATTGCACGAGCTGTCTTGAAGAATCCACCGATCATGCTTCTTGATGAGGCGACTTCTGCTTTAGATACCGAATCTGAAAAATTGGTGCAGGACTCCTTATATAAATTAATGGACAATAGAACAACGGTTGTTATTGCCCATCGTTTAAGTACCATTCAGAATGCGGATAAAATTGTGGTTATTGAAGCCGGAAAGATTGTAGAAGCAGGTAGCCATAGTGAGCTGATACAGCAAGAAGGATTATACCGTAAATTAATCGAAATGCAACAGTTTACAGATTAGGCTCCTTTTCTAAGAGCTATGTCAAATTAGTTGTTGTCACATTTTTTATTATAACTTTTGTTGCCTTTTCGGTACATTTGATTTAAGATAGGAGATACATTTAATGAACGCAATAGATAAATTGAATTTCTTGATTAACGATAAGAATTTAGCTGTCGAATGGAGAGATATAGCGGAGAAAGTTTTGCGAGAGGAACGTATCACTTTTGAGGAAGGCGTACTTTTGTATGAGAAAGGTGAGTTAGGCTACCTTGGTGTGCTTGCTAACTATATTCGCGAGAAACGCCATGGTGATCATACTTTTTTCAATCGTAATTTTCACATCGAGCCGACTAATGTCTGTGTCTATGACTGCAAGTTTTGTTCGTATTCCCGCTTAATAAAAGAACGGGCTGAAGGTTGGGAGATGGAAGTCGACGGCATGATGGATATTGTGAAAAAGTACGACAAGGAGGCTGTTACTGAAGTTCATATTACCGGAGGGGTTGTTCCTAAGCAGAACCTCGAATTTTACGCCGATTTTTTTCGCAAATGTAAGGCACATCGCCCCGAGTTGCATATCAAGGGACTTACACCTGTAGAGTATTACTATATTTTCAAGAAAGCAAAATTGAGCCATTACGACGGATTGAAGTATCTGCAATCCTGCGGATTAGATTCTATGCCGGGCGGTGGTGCGGAAATCTTTCATCCGGAAGTCAGAGAGCAGATTGCACATGATAAATGCACAGCCGAACAATGGCTGGATATTCATGAGCAGGCGCATAAGCTGGGCATGCATACCAATGCAACCATGCTATACGGCCATATAGAGCAGTTTTGGCATCGTGTGGATCACATGGAGCGCTTAAGACAGCTGCAGGATAAGACTGGTGGTTTTCAGACCTTTATTCCATTAAAATTTAGAAACAAGGAGAATCAAATGTCCCATATTCCGGAGGTATCCGTTATTGAAGACCTCAGGAATTACGCGATTGCTCGAATTTACATGGATAATTTTGATCATATTAAAGCTTATTGGGCAATGATATCGAGGGATACGGCCCAGTTGTCCTTGGCTTTTGGGGTCGATGATATAGACGGAACACTGGATGATACGACAAAAATATACAGCATGGCAGGAGCAGAAGAGCAAAAACCAGGGATGACCACACAAGAGGTTGTCGAGCTGATAAAAAATGTTGGACGCCATCCGATTGAAAGAGATACCCTCTACAATGTGGTAACCGATTATAATGATGTTGTTTTTGATCAAGTTGATCAAAAGAAAAGCTATTACGCATTACCTGTTGTCAATTCATAACTCATATCGCACATTGAAAAAGACATTTTATTTTATACGACACGGACAGACTGATCTAAATTTAAGAGGTATTGTGCAGGGGCGTGGTGTTAATTCCCCACTCAATAAGATGGGCATAGCTCAAGCTCAGGCTTTCTTTGATCACTATAGTACGGTGCCTTTTGATAAGATATATACCTCCACTTTATTGCGTACTCATCAAACTGTACAGGGCTTCCTTGATTTGAATTTGCCTTGGGAACAGCTCGTTGGTTTGGATGAAATAAGCTGGGGAATTTATGAAGGGAAAGAACAAACACCGGAGTTGCTTGCTGGTTTTGAACAATTGGTTGCAGCATGGCGTAATGGAGAATTGGATGTCAGTATTGAAAACGGAGAGTCTCCCCATGAATTAATGGCTCGTCAACAAGTCGCCTTGGATCATATGCTCGCTCAGACAGATGAAAAAAACATATTAGTCTGTATGCACGGGCGTGCTCTACGGATAATGCTTTGTCTAATGACTGGCGTCGATGCCCGTTATATGGATGATTTCCCGCATACAAATACTGCTTTATATAAATTGCTGTATGATAATGGCCAATTTGAGATTGTAGACCATTACAATACTGCACACTTAGAAGCATTGATAAATGAATAAAATTAGAGTTTCTGCCGTATCGTATACCAATACTTATCCGTTTTTGAATGGAATACGTAAATCAAAAGTGATGGAACAAATCGATTTGAGCGTCGATTATCCAAGTGCCTGTGCACAGAAAGTAATCGATGATCAAGCTGATATCGGGATCATACCGACCGCTGCCTTGTTAAGTCTACCTGAGTATTATATTAACACTGATTTTTGTATCGGTACAGAAGGTGCTGTCGATTCTGTATTTATTTTTGCCAATAAACCTATTGAAGAGGTAAAAACTTTACGTTTAGATAAGCAATCGCGCACTTCAAATGGTTTAGCACGTGTATTGATAAAAAATTATTGGAAAAAGGATGTGGAATTGGTCACTGATGAATCTATAGAACCAGATGCCTATGTTTTAATTGGGGATCGTACTTTCGGTAAGAAGAATGTAGTACCTTATGTTTATGATTTAGGGAAAGAGTGGTTTAACTTTACCGGGTTACCTTTCGCTTTTGCCTTATGGGTGAGTAACAAAAAACTTCCCGACTCTTTTGTGGAGCAATTTAATGACGCTTTAGCGTATGGTGTTGAACATGCAACCGATGTGATAGCTGGTCTCCCAGAATTTGAGGGCTTTGATTATACAAAATATCTGACGGAGCATCTTAATTTTCATTTGACAGCCAAGAAGCGCGAAGCTGTGCAATTGTATCTCCGGTATTTAAAAGAATTGGATTAACCTGGGGGCGCTTGGCCTGAACAGGAACGATGACATACCCTGAAAAATTTTAAATCAGAATCGCCAGGTAAGCCTTACACGGCGTTGTGAAGGCTTATCTGGCGATTGATTCTCCGGGTGCACTACCCCCTGATAAATTCCCTTTATTTCTTGCTTTTGTTTTTAACGACTTTGGTAAGGCGTATAACTCCGATTACGCCATGTCTGGAATTAAAAGGGTGACAGTACCCTTTTTACAGGGTATTAACAAGGGGTTAATAGGGGTACACCCCTGTTAACCCCCTGTTATACCCCTGCTAACCCCCTGTAATACCCCTGTTAGAATTAAACATGGTATTAACCAAGAGTTAACCAGGTTCCTATAAAAAACACTCATTGAGTGGGTTTTTATATCGACTTATTTTAACGACAATGCAGGTCTCCTTATGGATTGGAATCACAGTTGGATTATCGACTGACCTTCGCGCGCGAAGAACTAGGTACGTCCAATTTTTACTTTACGTCCTTTGATTTTTTGCCCATTTGCCTTGTTGATAATAACAGAAGCAAGCTTTCTTTTAACGGCGACATAGGCGACCTTATCTTTCACTTCTATTATACCGATGTCGTCTTTTTCAACACCTTCCAAATGCAGGAGAAAACCTACAATGTCAATTTTATTGACTTTATCTTTTCGTCCAGCACTAACATAAAGTGTGGCGAAAGGTGAATTCTCCGGAAGATCATAGTACTCGGGAAATTCCTCTTCAGGTATTTCCGTCGATATATAGGGATAGGCTTCTTCAGGCTTTAGGATGACATAGACATCACCCTTTGCCTGCATACGCGCAGTACGTCCATTGCGATGAATAAAGCCATCTTCTTTATGTGGTAGCTGGTAATGAATAATGGCATCAACTTCAGGGATATCCAGTCCTCTTGCCGCCAAGTCGGTCGTGATCAAAACATTGTTGGAATGATTGCGGAATTTGAGAAGCGCCAGCTCACGATCTTGTTGTTCGAGTCCGCCATGAAACGTGTCGTGAATAATATTGCGATTGTCCAGCAGTTCGCTGATGTGATCTACTGCATCGCGATGATTACAGAAGATAATCATTTTTTTCGTTCCGATCTTGCAGATGAGTTTTAGTAATGCCTCCAATTTCTTTTGAACTGGGACAACTACTTTTTTGATTGTAATGTGGGGTATATTCTGTGAATTATTCAAAAAATCAATAAGAATAGGCTCCTGTATCTGTGTAAATGGCGGAATTACCTCCATCATCGTTGCAGAAGTCAGTATACGTGATCTGATGGACGGTATATGCCGAATAATGAAATCCATTTGATGCTGAAATCCCAGTTCCAACGATTTGTCAAATTCGTCTAGCACGAGGGTATGAATACCGGAAGGATCAAAATTTCCTTCTTCGATATGTTGTTTTATGCGTCCTGGAGTTCCTATAATAATTCCGGGAGCATCCTTGAATTCATTTTTTTCGATGCGGGTACTATGACCGCCATAGGCACAGGTGACTTTGTGACCTGTGGCTACCTTGCGCAGTACTTGCTCTATCTGTAAGGCCAGTTCGCGGGTCGGAACTAAGATCAGTACTTGAACCTCCCGAACGATTTCCTTCAGTTGCTCTAAAATCAGCAATGAAAAGGCCAAGGTTTTGCCAGATCCTGTGGGTGAAAGTAAGATGAAATCATGATCTTTTTGGTACGATTCCACTACTTTTTCTTGCATTTCATTTAAGGATGAAATACCTAATTTATTTAAAATAGCTTCTAGCTGCATTTAGCAAAAATACAAAATACCGCTAGTTTGAACGGAACAAAAGGAATGAAAATTTTTAAGGCATTGTATGAAAAAGAAACAAGGTAATCGGTCTATAAAAGATGATTACCTTGCGCTGATTTGTATCGGTATACTGAAAAACTCGGTATAGTTGTCGCGTTATTAATTCTCAATAAGTATTGTTTTATAATATATCAATACCTTCTTGTCTTAGTGTTTCTTTTTTGTCCTCTTCCCAGATACTGACTTGGACTTCTCCGATATGTTGTTTCTTGAGCATAAACATACAGACACGCGATTGTCCGATTCCACCGCCCATAGATTCCGGCAATTGATCATTGAGAAGCATGCTATGGAAAGTCAGTTTGGATTTTTCAGTGCAATTTCTGATTTCCATCTGATGTGCCAAAGCGGTTTTATCGACGCGGATTCCCATGGAAGAAAGCTCAAAAGCTGAATTTAAGATGGGGTTCCATACCAGAATGTCTCCGTTCAATCCTTTGTGTCCAGCTTCATTTGCAGTACTCCAGTCGTCGTAGTCCGCTGCGCGTCCGTCGTGTGCAACACCATTGCTGAGTGCCCCTCCGATACCATATAAAAACACCGCACCATATTCTTTTGTGATCGTATTTTCACGTTCTTTTGCAGTTAGATTAGGATATTTTTGCAGTAATTCTTCAGCCGAAATGAATGTAATATTTTCTGGAAGAATAGCTTTTATCTGTGGATACTTGCTTTCAACCTGTTGTTCTGTATAGCGTAAGGCATCGTAAATTTTTAGTACGGTTTCTTTCAGTAAGGCCAAATTACGTTGATCTTTATTGATTACTTTTTCCCAATCCCATTGGTCTACATAGATCGAATGGATAGGGGTGTAATCTTCATCAGGCCGCAGTGCTTTCATGTCGGTCACAATGCCTTCCCCGGGTAACATTTCAAGCTCTTTTAAACGGACTCTTTTCCATTTTGCCAATGAATGTACCACGACCGCTCTTTTTTCATTCAATGATTTAATCGGAAATGATACCGGACGCTCAATTCCATTTAAGTCATCATTTAATCCTGTGCCATCTAAAACCACCAATGGTGACGAGATCGGAATTAAATTTAATGCTTTTTTTAGTTGTTGGACAAATGTATCTTTCACGAAGCTGATAGCAACTTCGGTATTTAAAAGTTTTCTTCCCTCCATATGAGTCAAATGAAATACCATGCGTGGGTTGGTACGCATCGTTTTATTTTTTATTCAGTTATTTCATACAAAAGTATGAAAATATCATTGGTTAATCTGTTTGGTTGTTATTTTTAATATTTATCCATTAAAAAGTTGAAAAAATAAAAAAATTCTAACAAAATGAAGGTAGGTCAATATTTAATTATAAAACTAATAATTTGTTGGTGCAACCAAAAGTGTTTGGTTACTTACCAAAAGAGCCCTGAAATATTTCAGGGCTCTTTTGTTTATGGTGGATCGACGTGATTAATTAAACTGAGAAGCTCTCGCCGCATGCACAGGTCCGGCTGGCATTCGGGTTGTGGAATTCAAACCCTTTTCCGTTCAAACCATCGGAATAATCCAGTTCTGTACCTGCTAGGTATAAAAACGATTTTATATCCAAACAGACCTTCACGCCTTTATCTTCGAAAAATTGATCACCTTTTTTTTCTTCGTTATCGAAGTTCAGCTTATAACTCAAGCCCGAACAACCGCCACTTTCCACAGCAACACGCACAAAGTAATTGCTGTCATATTGCTCATCCTTCATGATTTCCTCGATACGAGTTTTTGCTTTGTCAGTAACTGTAATCATAGTAATATCCTTTGTATAGCACAAAGATACATACAATCTTGTTATATTTCGCCTGTTCTAAAGTTTTTAGAATGTCATAAATTAATCGATCAGGCCAGCTTTGAAAAGTTGCCAGATGGGGGATTGATCGCGGATTTTGCCAACCGCTTCTGTGATCAATTGGGCACAGTGTATAATATCCTCTTGCGTCGTCAACACGCTTAAGCTAAAGCGAATGGCCGATAATGCGTCTTCTTTAGAAATACCCATAGCCATTAAAACATGGGAAGGTTCTCTGGATCCGGTTACACAGGCTGAGCCCGAGGAGAGGGCCAAAGCAGGGCAGGCAGTCATTATTTCGCTGGCTAGGATATGTTTAAAACTAATGTAACTGGTGTTTGGTAGGCGGGGTACATTTTTTCCATGAATGATGATTTCAGGAATACCACCTAAAAGTTCTTCCAATAGATCGCGGTTTCGTTCGACCGTATGATAAGATGTTGGTTTAAGCAGAGACAGGGCTTTTCCAAAGCCGACGATAGCTGGAACGTTGTACGTACCGCCTCTAAATCCGCTTTCCTGACCACCGCCTACAATCAGCGGAGTAATCTGTATCGGCTTCGATTTTCGACGGATATATAAGGCACCGATTCCCTTCGGGCCATGAAGTTTATGCGCGCTCAGGCATAAAAGGTCAATCGGGACTTTTTGTAGATCAATGTTGATTTTTCCAATAGCCTGCGTAGCGTCACAGAAAAATAAGATGTCTTTCTCCTTACAAATAGTGGCGATTTGAGTTAGCGATGTGCATACTCCTGTCTCGTTATTTGCCGCCATGATGCAAACGAGTATGGTCTGGGAGCTCATCGCATTTTTTAAATCGTCTATACGAATCATGCCTTGTGCATCGACGGGGAGATAGGTGATCTGCGCTCCTTTTTTCGTCAGTTGTTCACAGCAGCTTAATACAGCTTTGTGTTCTGTTGAAACGGTGATAATATGATTTCCCTTGGATTGATATTTGTCAAATATGCCACAGATTACGGTATTAATACTTTCTGTTGCACCTGAATTGAAAAATAGTTCTTTTGGTGAACAATTCAGCACTTCAGCTATTTGCGCTCTAGCCAGTTGGACGGCGGCATTGGCTTCACGCCCCATTTGGTGATAGACACTCGATGCATTCGTATAGTTTTGGATGAAGTAGGGCGTCATGGTATTCCATACCTCATCCAAAATCCGCGTTGTTGCGTTGTTGTCCAAATAAATCATATCCTTCATCAGGATAAAGATAAGGATAATGAAGGTTATGCTGAAGCCTTCACGTCAACTTCCTTTTTTTTGACATTCGGATCATATCTTAAGCCTGGAGTTAACCAATACATCAATATGATACGGGAATAGCGGTAGTTGAATGGCGACATTAAAACAACGCTCATGATAGCAACGGTTGCATAGAGTATAAAAGAAGAGTCATTGCCTGTCAGGATATAGGTCGCCATACAAGCTGTCACCATTTCTGCAATGGAGAACGCATAGGTCACATACATGGCACCATAAAAATAACCTGGCTCACGCTCATAACGAAGTCCACAGTATTCGCAATGGCTATTCATTTTTTGTACTTTAAGACCATATGCAGGACCTTGGTACACATGGCCGATCCGGCATCTTGGACATTTCGCTTGCCATGCAGCTTTAAATTCAGATAATTCGTATTTAACTTCTTCCATAGTTATAGTTGTTTTCTGAACTCTTCCGGTGTGAGCCCAGCGGATTTTTTGAAAAATTTAGTAAAGTATGAGTTGTCATTGAATTGCAGTTCATCTGCAATCTCGCTGATATTTAAGTTTCGATTGACTAATAGTCGTTTCGCTTCGAGTACAATCCGGTTTCGTATAATTTCACCTGCTGATTGGCCGATGTATGATTTGCAGATTGCATTCAGGTGATTGGGCGTAATAAATAACTGATCTGCGTATACACTGGGCAATTTGGTAGACCTGAATTGCTGTTCAACCAATTGCTGAAAACTATTGAATATTTTGTGATTATATGGCGTACTGTGCTCTTGATGATCCTTTTCTGTAGAAATTGAGATATACAATATAAATTGGAGCAGAAGTGTACGGATATAGTCTTCCGATTGACCTGCCGCTTTTGCGGAAGCAATTTGTTCAAGAATGTGAATAGCCTGCTTTCGAAATTGTTCCGCAATAACAAAAATCAGCTGCTCAATTTTACCCTGTAAGAAGCTGAAGCGTTCCAGGTAATCGGTTCTTAAGAGAAAAGACTGAAAGTAGTCAATGGAAAAATTGACAACATAGCCTTCTTCGTCACCTGTAAAGTTCCAGGTATGAACCTGACCTGGTACCATAAAATAGATTTGATAAGGTTCAATGTTGTAATGATTGAAATCGATAATGTGTTCTCCTGAGCCCTTGGTGAATAGCACGAAATGGAAAAAATTATGTTTGTGAGGAAACACCATATCCTGATGCTTGATGATATATTCTTTTAGATCATCAATATGAATCGTTGTTTTGTTATTGAGATCAATGCTACAACTATCAATAATCGGAATGGTATTTTTTCTATTCATATAGCAAAATTACGCTAAATATCCTTTTAATAGTGGTGTTTATTTGGTCTTTTATGGTGTTTTTCAATGATTTTTATATTTTGATACGGTATGCGATATGTTGGAACAATCCTTGTGCCTAGAGGTTTAAAATATATTTTAAAACATGGAAAGTAATTTAAATAGTTTGGGGAGTAGATTTGGTCGTTTGACCGATATTGTCATTGAGTCTATTCCGGGGATTATAGGGGGAATTATCCTATTGATTCTTGGGAAATATGTGATCAATTTTGTAGATCGCTTATTACATAAACGTTTCGAAAAGAAGAATGTAGATCCCTCTATTCGGGCATTTATCTCCAGTATTGTAAAGATCGTCATGTGGGTGATGTTGCTCCTTACCGTCGCAAGTCAGATTGGAATACAGACAACTTCTTTTATTGCCGCTTTATCCGCCTTCGGGTTGGCCGTTGGTATGGCGCTGCAGGGAAGTTTGAGTAATTTTGCCGGCGGCGTGCTGATTTTGATGTTTAGACCATTTGAAGTAGGCGATTCCATATCGAGTGCAAATGGTACCGCAGGTACTGTAGAACGGATTGATATCTTGTATTCCACTTTAATAAGCGATGATGGTGTACGTGTTTTTAGCCCAAATGGCCCTTTGGCCAATTCGGTTATTAAAAACTATACGAAAATTGTGCAACGCATGTTTGAATATACCATCAGTATCTCTTATGATAAAAATGTGAAAGAAGCGAAAGACATTATCTTAAGGGTACTTCGTTCCAACGAAAACGTATTAACGACTCCTGAGCCAACTGTTTTTATCAAAGAATTGGGAGACAGTGCCATGGTTTTAACCGTTCGTGCGTGGACGAAAAGAGAGCATTATGTCGCTGCTCGAAACTCAATGCAGGAAAAGATTATGTTGGAGCTGGAAAGGAACGATATTAGTTTATCTTCCAATCCGACACAGATTAGCATTGTTTCGAATTCAAGCGACCTAGGGACTGCAAAAGTTTAGTCCTGA
Organism: Sphingobacterium sp. Ag1; assembly: GCF_000988325.1. Classification (NCBI taxonomy): domain Bacteria; kingdom Pseudomonadati; phylum Bacteroidota; class Sphingobacteriia; order Sphingobacteriales; family Sphingobacteriaceae; genus Sphingobacterium; species Sphingobacterium sp. Ag1. Next base: position 799,024 of record NZ_LBGU01000043.1, read on the forward strand.
TCTGTTCCCAAGGCGTGTATAAGGACAAAGTACCGGTAGGCAATGATAGCCTGCTGGTACTTTTTTAATTTCAATGGATCCATCTTACCATATTTTGGTAAGATGGCTTTATTTAAGCTGTTTAAAATCTGAAAAAATCTTCGTTTCATTGATATACCTCTTTATTGATAATCTGGGGCATTTTTTCGCCTTTAATTGCTGCCAGTAAGTTACTGGCGGCCATCAATGCCATATTATCCCGCGTTTCTTCTGTAGCAGACCCGATGTGTGGTAGTACACAGATATTTTCCATATTTAACAGTGGATTTTTCGGATCCATCGGTTCAGGATTTGTCACATCAAGTCCGGCACCCCATAGTTGGCCAGTCTCTAGGGCTTCTGTTAGATCTATTTCATTGACCAATCCGCCTCTAGCGGTATTAATCAATATAGCGGAGTTTTTCATGCGCGCAAATGTCATTTTGTCAAACCGGTTTTTAGTCTCCGCTGTCAAAGCCGCATGGATTGAAAGGACGTCGCTCCGCGTGAGTAGATCGTCGAAATTCACATATCGTGCGCCAAGAATTTGTTCTGCTTCGTCATTACGGCTCCGATTGTAATAAATAATATCCATGTTATACGCTGCTTTGGCTTTTCTCGCGAATTCAAAGCCAATTCGCCCCAGTCCATAAATACCCAGTGTTTTGTTGTTGAGCTCGATGCCTAGGTTTGCCGTTGGATCAAAACCTTTCCATTCGCCCTGCAAAATTCTCTTGTGGTTGAAAAATGCCTTCCGTGATACCGACAGCATTAAAAGGAAGGCGACATCAGCTGTTGCTCCCGAAAGTATGCCAGGCGTATTGCTTACAGGTATTCCATGCAGTGTGGCAGCTGAGATATCTACATTGTCATAGCCTACGCTCATGAGGGATAAGGCTTTAAGGTTTGGGCAGTTTTGGAAAAAATTTGCATCAAACTTCTGCATTCCGCCATTGAGCACGTAATCAGCCTGTTGGCTCGCTTCGATAAGCTGCCTTTCGGATAGGGGATCGGCTGAATCGTGTATCGTTAGATCGTGACCGGCAGATTTTAATAAATCTATACCTTTTTGTGGTATTTTTTTAGTGATAAATATCTTCATGTAAATAGCTGTTCTTTAGCTTTCTTGTGATTGATTTTGGTAAACCAATTTGTGTTTTCTTCTAGTCAAAATTAATGATCACTCATCGCTATAACAACAAAAAAAGCCATATTGTTGTTTCAATATGGCGCATTATTCTCTATTTTTTGAACTTTATTTTTTACGGAGTATGTAATCTAAAATAGCTTTACCCTTGTCATCGGCAGAGATGGCAGAATTGGACAAGATGATAACGCCACTTTTTTTATCGGGCGATAAGGCTAGGTAGGAGCTGCTTCCGGCAGTTCCGCCATTGTGCCAATAGACCGTTAGGTCGTCAATCAGGTTCATATGCCATGCGAGTCCCAGGTCGGTGTCTGGAGGTAGAAAAAAAGTAAACAATCTGGTGGTTGCCATGGCGTTTTCCAATGGGGTCTGCGGCATCTTGAATTGCGCATTCGCAAATTTAAGTAGATCCTCAAGAGTCGATTTTAATCCGCCAGCGGGACCAAAAGCGTCAAACGACCAGGGAATTACTTCTTGACCATCTTTGTTATATACTTTAAAGGTATCTTTCCTCTTAGGATCCAATACCTGAAAGGTATTATTCATTTCAAGCGGCTTACAGATGATGTCTTTTACGAGCTGATCATAACTTTTTTTATAGATACTGCATATAATATCTCCTAATACGGCGTAACCAAGGTTGCTGTACTCGTACTCTTCACCTGGTTTTTTCGTATTTTTAAAGCTTGCGAGGTAGCTATAAAGTGCTTTTTTATCGTATGTTTTGTAAGGATCGTTTTCGTTAAATCCTTTGACTTTGTCGAGATTGTCAGGAAGTCTTGGTAAGCCAGAGGTATGATTGGCCAACATCTGAAACGTTATTTTTGAAAGTTCTTCATTTTTCTTGAGTGTATCAGGAAGAAATAGCGCAATAGGCTGATCTAAGGTTATCGTTCCTTCCTCGACAAGATTTGACAAAAGTATAGCGGTAAAAACTTTACTTAACGAGCCAATTTCATAGGTAGACGTTTTTGTAGGCGCTGTTTGGTTGCCTTTGGCAGTCTCACCATAGAAATAGGTTTTTGTTTGTCCATTCTTTAGAATGCCAATTGCAAGTGATTGCGTATTTTGTTGTTTCAAATAAGCATTTGCAACGGAATCGACAAAAAGGTCGTCATTATCGACTGATTTCTGTGTGGCAGGTACCACAATAGTTTTTTCCACTTGAGGCTTGATTGCCAGAGGAGTGAATTTTAATGTATTGAATTTTAAGGTTGTGTCCGTTGCAAAAAGAACTTCATACGATTGGCTGTCGAAGTCCATCTGATAGGTTGCAAGCCCTTTTTCAAACTTTTTTGTGGTTGAGCTTTTTACCCTTCCTAAAGGATAGAGCTCCTGTAGTACTAGGGTAAATTTGGCTAGGCTAAATTGTTGTTTGAAGGCGTCACTGGCCATATTATAGGCGGAGTCTGTCATCTGGGAATTGATAAAAAATTCCAGCTTATTGTAAACTCCTCTGTTGATCTGTTCCTCAGGATTCGTTTGGGCAAAGGAGTAAGATGTGATGCCCAGCAATACTATTGTAATAAAATGTTTCATAACGATTGATGGGCACAAATCTACGGAATGTTTAAATTCCAATCAATTGTTTTAATCGGGCATAGCCTGATTTACTGATATTGAGCTTTTCTCCTGATGTCAGTGCAGCAATATACGAATCCTTTTCATAAGGTTCCAATTTGGCCAACTGATCCACTTTAATGATAAAAGATCGGTGTATACGGACAAATTGATTCGGATCCAAAGATTTTTCAAAAAATGCCATTGTTTTATTTTTTAGGTACATGCCATCTTTGGTATGAATCTTAACATAGTCATCATAAGACTCCAGGTATTTGACGGTATCAATCGGAATAATCTTGATCTGGGTGCCTGTTTTGACAACAATACGGTCGATTTTTGTTTCGTCCTGCGCTGTAAGCACTTCGTAGTTGGGTTGAACTTTTTTCTCGGGTGCGGAGTAGCTTGCTCTGAATTTTTCTAAGGCTTTTTTGAAACGTGTTGGTGATACCGGTTTTAATAGGTAATCCAAGGCGTTCTTTTCGAAAGCTTTCAAGGCATATTCGTCAAAAGCGGTCGTAAAGATGACCGCCGGAGGGTTGTCAACAAGTTCAAGCATTTCAAATCCGGTCAATTTGGGCATTTGTACATCCAGAAAGATTAAATCCGGTTCGTGCGCATGGATAGCTTTAACAGCTTCAAAGCCATCACCACATTCCGCCATGATGGATATATCGGCTTCATTTTTTAGGTAACCCGCAATAATGGAGCGTGCAAGGGGTTCATCATCGATAATAACGACTTTAATCATATTGAGGTATTTTTAGGGTGCTGGTAAATATGTTGTCCTGAATTTGAGTTTCCAGTAGATCATTTCTTCCATAAAGGAGATATAATCTGCGTTGAATGCTCGATAGTCCAAATCCAGTGCCTTTTTTCGGCTTTGACTGTTCTTCGGTGTCGAAGGGGTTGGTAATCTGGATCAGTAGTTGACCATCAATCGAATAGCATTTTATTTTAATTTCTACTTGATCGGTTACATTGTATAATCCGTGTTTAATCGCATTTTCCACCAGTGGCTGAATAATCATGGCTGGCAATCTATTGTTGAAAATTTCTTCTGAGGAAGAGATGGATGTATGGAGTCGATGACCGAAGCGTACTTTTTCAATATCGAGATAAAGTTGAAGGTGATCGAGTTCTTCTTCAAGTGTGATAATTTGATTGTTTTCTTTTCTTAATGTTCCTCTTAAAAAGTCCGACAGCTGGAATGTCATGTTTCGGGCTTCGTCCGGATTGGCACCAATAAGTGCTATGATGGAGTTGAGACTATTGAAGAGGAAATGAGGCTGTAACTGTTGCCTTAGATTATACAGTTCGGCTTCCCGAAGTAAATTTTCAGATTCCTGCTTCCGTTTGATGTTGTTGATATTGTCTTCCTGGATGTTCCAGACAATGTTGATAATAGCAACCGAAGTTAAAATAAGGAAATTAACAATACCGCGATAGGGTAATGTTAAATCCAAAAGTGGGGTGAAGGTCGATTGAATAAAGTAACTCATCAAGAATCGGCTTAATGCGATGCTTATTGCGCCCATGATTAAACCGATGATGAGTACTTTCCAAATCTCCCGGGGTTGTGGGGTATAAAAATTGAGTGCTGATGACATGCCATAGCAGCAAAACATCATCACCATGCTGTTTATAAATGAATCTTTGAATGCGAGTTGTTGGTCAAAACCAGAACGAAGCATCAATAGGTATTGTAATGCAAGATATCCGATAAATACGGATATGCAGATAATGCCAATTAGTCGACTTTTAACACTGAGGAACAGCTTGCTTTTCATCTATTAAGCATTTTTTATGGTTAAATTACCTAAAATACAGGTGCCTGTTATATAGATTTTTTTATCTGTATCGGGGTTATAAATCGTTTGGAACCGACGGTCATCGACAGAGCCTAAGACCGAGGCGACGTTGCTAAATACTGTCCAATGCGGGGGGATAATTATACGTGCGCTGCCAAACAATTGGAACGTATCAATCACAATTGGCTGCTGAATATCCGCTTTGGTTAAATCCAGCTCTACGCTTCCAAATACATTGGTCAAATTGCCTCCCCTGAAGTTTTTGGAATAGATTACTTTCTTTTGGCCCGCAAAGATGCTGTTCAGATTGAGGTTGTCCTCAAATGACTGGTGAAAGGAATCTTTCTCTTTGTCGCCAAAAGCCTGCTGATTAGGCGAGGCTTGTTGGCTTGAACCGTATTGTTCGTTAAATGGTCTGGATTCCTGATCAGTAAGGCTGTCCGTGGTCCCCTCGGTAGGTACATTGACTCGCTTATCCCAGTCGTAAGAGCCTTGCGGCGGATTAGGGTAAGCTGGGGGAACCATCGGTGGTTTCCTTTTGCTCATGATAAAGTAAATCCCGAGCGAAATGATGATGATAGGGACGGTTACAGAACCGAAGTCGGTGCGCATCATTCTTGAAATAAGGCTCGCTCCGCCTATGATCAATAGGATAATTGCCGATTTTTTCTGAAATTGGGAATTTATGCCAATGACCAATCCAATTATGATTAATATCGTTTGCCAGCCAAATAACCAATCCGGAAACCAACTTCCTAAATTGAGGTTATTCAATAATAAGAATATACCTACGATGATCACAATCGCTCCTACAATATTGCGGCTATTATTGCTGTTTGGTATGATGGGTTCTTTTTCCATAATGTTTTTACTATTTATGACTCAAAGATAGCGTCACAAATATATTCTACATATTTGCTTTAGGTAATACAACTTATATTTTCGGTAAATGTAATGATTTCGTCGGTAAAAAATCTTGTTGTTTATTTTTTATCTTGGCTATAAATTGAAGCGAACTGCCATTTTTACGCGTAATTGTCTTTTTTTTTAATATTATTTGGTGTATTAAAATGAATTATTATATATTTATCAAAGATTAAGATTACTTTAAACTTAAATAACAACCAATGGGAGATTTTGAAAACAAAGAACGTGAAGAAGTTTTTTCAAAAAAGGTGAGAGCAGGTAAGCGTACTTATTTTTTTGATGTAAAAGCAACTCGATCGAACGATTACTACATTACTATCACAGAAAGCAAGAAACGCTTTGAGGATGGCCAGTTTATTAAGCATAAGATTTTCTTATATAAAGAAGATTTTGAAAAGTTCGCTGAGGGTTTGACAGATGTAGTTAATTACATCAAGTCTAATCAGGAAGTAATCGAGAAACGTTATGAGCCTAACTTTGATGATGCATACGCTGAAGAAGCGGATGTTCGGTCAAAAGATGATTTTTCGTTCTAGTATCCGTAGAGCGAAATCTGAATGAAAAAAAGAAATAAAAGCCACTGATGTGGCTTTTTTTATTGTTTTTATATCCGATATGGTATTTGGCGACCAAATAGAGTGTTATTGTGGTATATTTCGTAGGAAATCATTTAGCACGGTATTGAATTTTTCGGGTTCCTCGAGATTTGGCAAGTGCCCGGATTCTTCAAACTCCATATAGCGGACGTCTGGTATATTTTCAATAAGGATATTGGTTTGTTCTTCGCTCATCATCTTGTCGTGTTTCCCTTTTATGAGCAGTGTTGGAATAATAATCGTCTTCAGCGAATGGGTTGTATCTGTTCGTGAAGCGAGAGCAAGTTGAGTTGCACAAATGCTGGCAACCTCATTTCTGCGAATACAGCTTTTGATGAGTTCAACAGCTTCGGTGTTTTCACGGATTGTTTTATCGTGAAACACATTTGCGATAAAGCCAATGGCAAACGGTCTTCTGCCATATTTTAATAAAGCCTGAATGGAATCAAAACGCTTTTGTTTGGCTTTGTTGTCGTCGGCAAGCGAATTTGTGTCGCAGAGGATAAGTCCTTTAAGCTGTTGTCCGATCAGTTCATAAGTCCTGAGCGCGATATAGCCCCCCATCGAGATTCCGCAAAGGATGACATGATTGAGGTCGAGTTTACGAATAAATTCCACGAGATCTTTGGCAAAAACATCAACGGAGAAAAAACCATGACCGTTGGTACTTAGGCCATGTCCTCGAACATCAATAGCGATGCCCATATAATCTTCGTCGAGTTGCAGGAGCTGTTGTTTCCACGTGTTTTTGTTGAAGGGAAAACCATGGATAAAAATGACTGTTTTTGGAGCGGGGTATAATTTGCTGGGGCGAAGATAATAGGAGATACTGATATCTCCGATGCGAATTTTGCTGAGTTTTAATTCTCTTTTGCTCATGAATGCTAACATTTGTCCGTGTCTGAAAAAAAAAGTTGATATTTTAAATATAATATTATCAACGAGATAAAAGAAATGTTGTTGTATAAAGTTTAAAAAAGAGAAAAAATGTTTGTTAAATCGATAAATATAACGATATTTGCATCACCAAAACGGAAAAGGATAACGGATTTGTTTTGGTTGCCTAGCGCTCCTAGCTCAATTGGATAGAGCATCTGACTACGAATCAGAAGGTTAGGGGTTCGACTCCCTTGGTGCGCACAAATACAGGTTCTGTATGTTAAAAAGGCATTCCTAGCTCAATTGGATAGAGCGTCTGACTACGGATCAGAAGGTTAGGGGTTCGACTCCCTTGGAGTGCACAAATTAAAGCCAGTCAATTTGATTGGCTTTTTGTTTTTAGTAGCGCTGTTGCAAGGTTGTCGCTGGGAGGGGGGGAACTTCTTTTTGAAAAAAAATTTGTAAAAGAACGAATTCTGACTATATTTGCGTCACCAAAACACATGGGACAGAGTTCTAAACGTAATGGTTTATTGCGCTCCTAGCTCAATTGGATAGAGCATCTGACTACGGATCAGAAGGTTAGGGGTTCGACTCCCTTGGAGCGCACAACTGAAAAGCCTAGTCATCATCTGTGATTAGGCTTTTATTTTTTAACTCGTTTTAATTTCTTAAATAAAACTATGCTAAACCTTGTAATATTTGGCCCTCCGGGTGCAGGTAAGGGAACCCAATCTGCAAAGCTTATTGAAAAATATCAATTGGTTCATGTTTCAACCGGTGATATTTTTAGAGCACATATTAAAGGTCAAACGCCACTTGGTCAACAAGTGAGCCAGATTATTGCTGAGGGAAATTTAGTGCCAGATTCGATTACGATAGCAATGCTGGAAGAGGAAGTGAAGAAAAATCCAGATGCAAAAGGATTTATTTTTGATGGATTTCCTCGTACTGTTGCTCAAGCTGAGGCATTGGATGCTTTTTTAGAAGGTATCAATACTTCAATCTCGGTTGTGATCGCACTGGATGTGAATGAGGATGAATTGAAAGCACGCATCGCTAAACGGAAGGAAATTTCTGGCCGTGCGGATGATGATGCGGATAAATTGGTGAAGCGTATTGATGAATATTTCACCAAGACGATTCATGTGTTACCGTACTATGAGGCACAAGGCAAACTTTCTAAAGTGAATGGTATCGGCGATATCGATTCTATCTTTAAAAGTTTGACAGATATCATCGATAATTATTAATTAAGATAAGTATTTTTTAGACTGTAATAAACTGTAATGGCGCAAGGTTCGAATTTTGTTGATTATGTGAAAGTGTGTTGTCGTTCTGGACATGGTGGGGCAGGTTCGGCTCATTTGCACCGTGACAAGCACACCGCGACTGGTGGACCCGATGGTGGTGACGGCGGTCGTGGCGGACATATTATACTGAAAGGAACGACTAATCTCTGGACCTTACTCCATTTAAAATATCGTAAGCATATTATCGCCTCAAATGGTGAGTCTGGTGGCAGTTCTTTGCGTACCGGGGCAACTGGACGTGATGAGATCTTGGAAGTGCCACTGGGTACGATTGCAAAGGATGCGGAGACGGGAGAGGTATTGTTCGATATCACAGAAGACGGTGAAACCAGAATATTGGTTCCGGGTGGAAAAGGCGGGCTGGGCAATTGGCATTTTAAGTCGCCGACACAACAGACACCACGGTTTTCGCAACCTGGTCTTCCGGGGAAAGAGCAGTGGATGATTCTCGAATTGAAGGTTCTTGCTGATGTTGGATTGGTTGGATTTCCGAATGCGGGTAAATCAACGTTGTTGTCGGTGGTCTCTGCTGCAAAACCAGAAATCGCGAATTACCCCTTTACAACACTGGTGCCTAATTTGGGTATGGTGAGCTACCGGGACAACCGTTCCTTTGTTATGGCCGATATCCCGGGCATTATTGAAGGGGCTTCCGAAGGAAAAGGATTAGGATACCGTTTCTTGCGACATATCGAACGAAATTCTGTTTTGTTGTTTATGGTGCCGGCTGATACAGACCGGACGATACGTGAGGAGTACGCCATTCTATTGAATGAACTGACTGCGTATAATCCAGAATTGGCCGATAAACCCAAATTGCTGGCTATTACCAAATCTGATATGCTTGATGAGGAGCTGGAGAAGGAAATGGAGCAGGAGCTACCGGAAGATGTACCTTATATTTTCATTTCTTCGGTGACAGGTAAAAATATATTGCCATTGAAAGATATGATCTGGAAGGCAATCAACTCTTAAGTTTAAATACATAAACAGAAAAGGCGCTCCACACCGTGAAGCGCCTTTTCTGTTTATGTAAATTACGGATTGCTGCCCTTAAACTTTGTTGTACCCCCCAGTTTTAGTGGTAGCCGCAACTGGCTGATTTAAGAAACACATTATAACTGATTCATCCAGCCACTAACTTATTCATAATACCAGTTTTCAATCAGTTTTAGTCAGTACTTGTTCAGTGCTTATTCAGTCTTCACTGAGCAAGCACTGGACGAACTCTGAACAAGCACTGTTAAAAAACCTGATTTGATCTCTTTGTATTTCTTATTTTCTGCAACTAAAAATTAAAAGAAAAAAAGGAAGAGGCTGCGTTTACCTAACAAAAAGATCGCTGTTTTGTGGTAATAAGTCATTTTAACGGGAAGATGAACCAGCGCAAAGCATTGTGCTCCAAAAAATGTATGTTTTTTAAGTTTTTTTATTAATTTCAACCTATTATTTAATCCCTGATGGACGAATGTTTTTTAGTTCCATCGCCAAACTAAATCTAAATGAAAACAGAAGACGAAAAGTATTGTGTAGAGTGCGGTAAGTTAATCAATATCAAGGCGGAGGTGTGCCCATTTTGTGGTGTGAGACAGCCTATTTTTTATGCTAACCAACCTTTTCAACAACAAAACAACACCTTTCAGGACGACAGGTGGTTACCAGCACTGTTATTTTGTTTTTTTCTGGGCCCTTTTGGAGCGCATCGATTCTACTTGGGGCAAATTGGTACGGCTGTTATTCAGCTGCTTACCTTGGGGGGATGTGGTATCTGGTATCTAATCGATTTGATTATGATTATTGTCGGAAAATATAAAGATGCCAACGGCAATTATATCAAGAGTCCAATCAACAATAATTAATGATTTTGCTCGTCCTGAAATACCTTAAATGTCATTGGATATATTCGTTGGTGTTGGGGTATTTCGGGGTTGCCATTGGCTTGTACCTTTTTACAGATATCCATATCCTTATTCCCTGTCTTTGGAAGAGTATCAGTGGTTCTGATTGTCCCGGTTGTGGGCTGACAAGAGCCTTTATCGCCTTGTTGCGGATGGAATGGAAGGAAGCTTGGCTAGAAAACCCGTTGATTTATATGCTTGTCCCGCTATTGACTCTGTTGATTTTGAGGGACTTTATTCGGTTTCGGGAAGTCCATTCAACGGAAGGATAAAAAAATAAAAAATATTTTCACTTTATAAGTGATATGTCGTAACTTTGTCTCCCGTGAAAATTAAAGTAGAGTCTTTACTGGTAGGTGCCTTAGGAAACGGTTTGTCAATCGTGATGATGCATTGTTAATTGATATTTAGCCCATTTGAGGGCTTTTTTTATATCCAGTCAAGAAGGCTTTAAAATTCATAAAAGTAAGGATACACATTTTATAATATTACATCGATAATGACCAACTACAGCAAATTGCCTGCAATTTTAGTTTTAGAAGATGGTACAGTTTATCACGGTAAAGCCGCTGGTAAAATTGGTACGACTACTGGGGAGATCTGTTTTAACACAGGAACAACCGGTTATCAAGAGATTTTTACAGATCCATCTTATTTTGGACAAATCATGGTAACAACCAATGCGCATATTGGTAACTATGGTATTGATGCGGATGATACCGAATCAAATCAAATTCAGATTGCGGGGTTAGTTTGTAAAAACTATAACATCAACTACAGCCGTAAAATGGCTGATGAATCGATCCAAAGCTACTTTGAAGAAGGAAATTTAGTTGGTATTTCTGATGTGGATACTCGTTCATTGGTGCGCCATATTCGTGATAAGGGAGCGATGAATGCGATTATTTCTTCAGAAACATTGGATGTTGAAGAATTAAAACGTCAGTTGGCGCAGGTTCCTTCCATGGATGGACTTGAATTGTCTTCAAAAGTAACGACAGCCGAGCCCTATTTCTTCGGGAATGAAAATGCTTCGTTGCGTGTAGCGGTTTTGGACTTGGGAATCAAGAAAAATATCTTGCGTAATTTTGAGGCTCGTGATGTATATACAAAGGTTTTTCCTGCGAAGACAACATTTGAAGAAATGGAGCAGTGGAATCCGGATGGTTATTTCATTTCCAATGGCCCTGGCGATCCAGCGCCGATGGATTATGCTATCGAGACTGTAAAAGCTATTTTAAACGCAAATAAACCTATGTTTGGTATTTGCTTAGGTCACCAGATTTTAGCATTGGCAAATGGTATCCGCACAAGCAAATTGCATAATGGACACCGTGGTATCAACCACCCCGTGAAGAACATTATCGCCAACCGTTGTGAAATTACGTCGCAGAACCACGGTTTTGGTGTTGTTGCTGAGGATATTCAAAATTCTGAGAACGTCGAAATTACACACGTTAATTTGAACGATCAGTCTATTGAAGGTATCCGTATCAAAGGACAGAAAGCATTTTCGGTGCAATATCATCCAGAATCATCGCCGGGTCCACATGACTCGCGCTACTTGTTTGATGATTTTGTAGCAATGATCAAAAACTAAGTTGTACAATATTATACAAAGAACCCTTCAGATTTTGAAGGGTTTTTTATTGTTTTTAGTTGAACAGTTATGCCGATGGAGCATAATTTATTCACAATAAATAGGGGAATAAATACATTTTTTATTATATTTGATTGTGAAAAATGTCTGTAGACAAGAGTGTGTCTTATCTACACTAAGTAATGAAAATAAATTATAGTCTAATAAAGAGATGAGTTTAATTATCGATGTTCATGCGCGTCAAATTTTGGATTCGCGCGGTAACCCTACAATTGAGGTAGATGTTACTACACAAAATGGTTTTGTTGGTCGTGCAGCTGTTCCTTCAGGTGCTTCAACTGGTATTCACGAAGCAGTAGAATTACGTGATGGCGACAAGTCAAAATATCTAGGAAAAGGTGTTTTGAAAGCTGTTGAGAATGTAAACACTAAAATTGCAAAAGCGCTAGAAGGTGTAGATGTTTTCGAGCAAAATGCCATCGATAAAATCATGATTGATTTAGACGGTAGCGAAAATAAAGGAAACTTAGGCGCAAATGCTATTTTAGGAGTTTCTTTAGCTGTAGCGAAAGCTGCTGCACAAGAGTCACGTCAACCATTATACCGTTATATCGGTGGTGTAAATGCGAACACGTTACCTATTCCTATGATGAATATCATCAATGGTGGTTCACACTCTGATGCACCTATCGCATTTCAGGAATTTATGATCATGCCTGTGGGTGCGCCTTCATTCTCCGAGGCTTTGCGTTGGGGTACTGAGGTTTTCCATACGTTGAAAAAAATCTTACATGACAGAGGTCTTTCAACTGCAGTAGGTGATGAAGGTGGTTTCGCGCCAACTTTTGAAGGTACTGAGGATGCCATCGAAACAGTTTTGAAAGCGATTGAAATTGCCGGTTACAAACCTGGTCAAGATGTTTGTTTAGCGTTGGATTGTGCTTCTTCTGAGTTCTACAAAGATGGTAAATACGATTATACTAAATTTGAAGGTGATAAAGGTGCTGTGCGTTCTAGCGAAGAACAAGCAAGCTATTTGGCTGAATTAACAGCTAAATACCCTATTATTTCTATAGAAGATGGTATGGCTGAAGATGATTGGGCTGGTTGGAAAACATTGACTGACAAAATCGGTGATCATGTTCAATTGGTGGGTGATGATCTTTTTGTTACCAATACAAAACGTCTTCAACAAGGAATCGATACACATACAGCGAACTCAATTTTAGTGAAAGTAAACCAAATTGGTTCATTGACTGAAACAATCAATGCGGTTACTTTGGCTCAAAATTCTGGTTACACTTCTGTGATGTCACACCGTTCGGGCGAGACTGAAGATGCGACTATCGCTGACTTAGCTGTAGCACTGAACTGCGGTCAGATTAAAACTGGTTCTGCTTCACGTTCTGATCGTATGGCTAAATACAACCAATTGTTACGTATTGAGGAGGAATTGGGTGGTAATGCACGTTTCATCGGTAAAAACTTTAAATACGCTAAAAAATAAGCTTTAGCATATTTTTATATAAAAAGCCGAAGTATTTTCTACTTCGGCTTTTTTTGTGGGCAAAATATGCTCAATGATCTTTTCTCTAGTTGCCTTTAGCACCGGAACTGATATCCTGACCTAGAATAATGTATTTCCTGTAGTTTTGTTGGGATAGGTTAGATCCAAATCGAATGTTGTATTCAGTTTTTTGATAAAATGTGTTGCCAGTAATGGCGATTCTATCTCAATATTCTGGTGGATAAAGAAATACAGTTTTTGCAACCCGTTTTCGCGCCATAGTTTCAGCACATCGATCCATTGATCCAGGCGATCGTAATCTGATGCGTGGTTGGCACCTACATACCGTACGAAAGCAGTCGGTGTGGTTAAGCGCATATGGAGCATGTCTCTACGGCCTGCGGTATCGACCAGTACGTTGGTCACATTGGTTTCCTCCAACAGTGCATAGAGTTCTTTTGTTACTTCGGGTTTGGAAAACCAATCTTTATTTCGTACTTCCAAGGCTAGTGGGACTTCTTTTGGCCAGTCATGAAGAAATAGTTTTAGACGGGCCATATCCTTTGGACTATAATTGTCGTGCATCTGCAAAAAGGCCATTCCCAGTTTCTCATCGAAATGAACAATGGAATCCGTAAACAATTTTACTTTATCACCCGTATTTAATAATCTACTAAAATGGCTGATGGATTGTGGGATTTTTGGGAAGAACTTGAAGTTTGCAGGTGTTTTCTTTTTCCAGGTTTCTACCTGGTCTATGCCAGGCGAATTGTAGAATGTGGCATTGAGTTCAATGCTGTTAAATTGCGTGGAGTAATAAGCAAGTTCGTCTTTTGTACCTCTGGGGTAAAAGCCTTTTAAATCTTGTTTATTCCATTTTGCACAGCCTACAAATACCTCAAAAGGTTGACTGTTTTTGAAATGCTGTAATAGGGTTAAGGTTTCCGGTGGAGTAGGAGGAAGGGTAAAATCGATTTCCTCCGGATGTTCAACTTGGCCGAATTTCATATTAGTTTTTTCTTAATTTATAATCAAATAATAGATGAGCCAACAGTGCCAATACCGTATAACATGTGCCTACGACAATAACACCGGGCCATTGGAAGTGTTGCCATGCTTGTGCAGCAAAAAAAGTGCCTGTTGAGCCGCCAATAAAATAACTGACCATATATACGGTGTTTAGTCGGTTGTTGGCCCCGAGGTTTAGCGCATAGAAATCGCTTTGATTCAGGATGTGCATAGACTGTAGACCAAGATCAATGAGAATAACACCAAGAATGAGACCCCAATAGGTATAGCCAAAGAGGGTAAATAATAACCAGCTGAATAACATCAATAAGATCGCATATAAGATGATTTTTGCTTTGCCTATATAAATGGTTAGTTTATTGACAAAAGCAGCGGCAAGCGCACCACAGGCACCTACGAGACCAAAGGCTCCTGCAGTTGCGGGGCCATCAAAAAAAGGTGGGGCCGAAAGATGGAAAACAAGCGTTGTAAAAAATGCGGAAAAAGCTCCAAATCCCATAGCTCCACGAAATGCAGCCAGCTGTAATACAGGTTGTTTTCTGGCAAAGTTCCAGACTGATCGCATCAATTCCTGGTAAGAACCTTTAAAATTTGGCAGTACCTCCGGTAGCCTGATCGCTATGGCGATGGCTGTAATGACCATAATTGCTGAGGCTATCCAGTACATTTCGCGCCATCCGAAGTAGGAGCCGACAAAACCGCTTACAACCCTAGATAGTAAAATACCAATCAGCAGACCCGACATGACCATTCCGATCGCTGAAGCCTGCTTTTCTTTGCTCGCAAGCTCAGCAGCCATGGGCACAAAAACCTGCGGAATAACGGAGGTGAAACCTATCAGAAAGCTGAACAGCAAGATCGATAGGATAGAAGTGGACATGGCCATACCGACTAAAGAAAAAATAATGAAAAAGAAATCGATCAAGATCATTTTTTTTCGCTTAAACATATCCCCTAAGGGGACGATCAGTAACAGGCCAAAGGCATATCCGATCTGCGTTAACATGGCCGAATTACTGACCATGGCCTCGTCAATATGTAGGTCTTTGGCAATCAGGTCCAATAGTGGTTGATTGTAATAATTATTGGCGACAACCAAGCCTGTGGCGATGGTCATCAGCCACAAGGTTGCTTTGGATATTTCGTTTTCGGAATCTATTGTTTGCGACATGAGCGACTAATGTAATTCATCCCAGAGATCCTGAAATTTCTGTTTCAATGCTGCAACTTCCTGTTCCAATTGTCCAATTCGTTCGAGTAAGATCTGGTCGTTCGAGGAGCTGCCTGTAGGAACGCTATTTTCATACGCTTCCAGGTTGATTTCTCCTAATAAATGAATGTAGCGGACTTCTTTATGCCCTATTTGTTTAGGCAGGGACTTCAAGTACCCTTCTTGTGCCAATTTTTCCAATTGCTCATTGATTTCGCCCAATGATTCAAATTCATAAAGTCTTCCAGAGTTTGAATTAATTTCCCCCGCGGTCATTGGTCCTCTGAGTAGTAATAAGCAAACAATGGTTAATTCGGAAGGAACCAGTGGAAATTGTATGGCAAAATTGTGTTTATACTTTGTTACGCGAGATCCTCCGCCAACAACTGTCGAGATTAAGCCCTTTTTCTTTAATATATCCAATGTAGCGATAATATCTTCTTCTGTATATTGTACAACCGGTTTGCGGGAAGTCTTTTGATTACAAGCAGCTTGTAAGCTGTTGATTGTCATTGGATAATACTCTGGGGTTACTTTTGATTTTTCGATTAGTGAGCCTAGTACACGTTGTTCCATGGCAGACAATTGGGGCAAATGAGTTGTTTCCATTTATCTTGAAGAATATAAATTTATGATTGAATACAAGTATGCTGTTATGCAACGTAACATTGGCTTGCAGTTTGTTCCTTCTCAAAGATGCCCTTTTTCTCCTACAACTCCAAAAGATCTTTTTCTTATCTTCGCATGAGTAATAGAAGATTTTAAGGTGCTTAAGATAGCTTTTCGTCAAGAATTTGTCCATCCCGTCAAAGAGGGGCATCGATTTCCGATGCTGAAATACGAGTTGATTCCTTTACAGTTAAAACATGAAGGGCTGGCAGATGAGTCAAGTTTTTTCAGTCCTGAACTAGCAAGCTTCGAGACATGCTGTTTGGTCCATGATCCAGTGTATGTAAAGCAGTTGTTTGAGCTTACTTTGGATTCGAAAATGATCCGTAGAATAGGTTTCCCATTAAGTCAAAGCCTTGTTGATCGGGAGCGATATATCTTAGATGGGACGATCCGAAGCGCTGCATATGCACTTGAGTATGGTGTCGCTTTTACCATTGCAGGGGGGACACATCATGCCGGTTATGATTTTGGTGAAGGCTTCTGTCTGATGAACGATCAAGCGACTGCCGCCGGGTACCTGTTGAAGCATAACTATGCAAGTCGTATCCTTATTATTGATCTGGATGTACACCAAGGAAATGGCACTGCGCATATTTTTGAAGGGCATAATCAGGTGTTTACCTTTTCAATGCATGGCGAGAAAAACTATCCCTTTGTCAAACAGCGTTCCCATTTGGATATCGGCTTGGCAGATCAGGTTACTGATGCGGAATATCTCACTTTATTGGAAGAAAATTTGATTGATGTGTTTCGGAAATTTGAGCCTGATTTCGTTTTCTATCAGGCTGGAGTAGATATTTTGCAAACAGATAAGCTGGGGAAACTGAATTTAAGCAACAGTACCTGTCGTCGAAGAGATGAACTGGTCTTTCATATGTGCCATAAACACCATATCCCTGTTCAGGTAAGTATGGGCGGAGGTTATTCTCCTGAAATTAAAGATATTGTCAATGCACATTGCCAGACTTTTAGAATAGCAATAGATTTATATAATTTATAAGATAAGAAATATGTTTTTTCACCAAGATGCAACTTTTGAAGCGTTATCCATTCATCGTGTAGGCAATAAAGCGCAAGATGAATTTTATATTTTGTCGGATGCTCCGGTATCTCTTGAAGGAGATGAAGTGTTACCTGGACTATTGATGCAGTATTTTATGAGTCCTTTTGCAAAGGTGAATGAGGTATATCGCTTATATCATCCGAATGGAGAGCTGGAATTGAATGAGATTTTCTATTTTGCAAGACAGTATTTCAAGGAGCAGCTTCCATTTCACGATTTTTCCCAACAAATTTCAAAACATCTATATGAGGTATCCAACCATCCTAAAATTAAAGCTGGGGAGGTATATGTCGTTGCCTTAAAGAATGTACAGATCGAAGGGGAAGAACATGATGCTATTGGTATATTCAAATCGGAGAATAAAGAGACTTATCTGAAAGTATATCCGGAGCAAGGTGCTTTTATGTTGGAATATGAGCAGGAGGCGATCAATATAAATAAACTGGACAAAGGCTGTATTATTATCAATGTAGAAGAAGAAGAAGGTTATAAGGTGCTGGTTCTCGATCAGACAAACCGTCAACAGGAGGCAGTATACTGGAAAGATGAGTTTCTACAGCTGCGCGTGCGTAACGATAACTTCAATCAAACAGGGAATTATCTAAAAGTCTATAAGAACTTTGTTCAGGAAAAACTAGATGAGACATTTGAACTGGAGAAAGCGGACAAAATTGATTTGATGAACAAATCCATGAATTACTTTAAGGAAAAGGAAACTTTTGTCCAAGAAGAGTTTGAGGAGGAAGTACTGGGCAATCCGCAGGCTATTGCTTTATTTCAGGACTTTAAAGCGGGTTTTGAAGACGAATTTGACTCTCCATTTCAGGCAAGTTTTGAAATAGCGGATAAAGCGGTGAAAAAAATGGAATCTTCTTATAAGTCTGTTTTAAAGCTGGATAAGAATTTTCATATCTATGTTCATGGCAAACGTGAATATCTTGAGAAGGGGTACGATGAGGATAAAGGCATGAATTATTACAAGGTCTATTTTGAGAACGAAAGTTAATCGTTTTATAGCTTATTTGAATGGAGAAACGCGATAAAATAGCTGTTTTCACGGTAGTATTACTTCTGATTGGAATTTTTATTTTCTCCTTGGTTGAGCAACATAGCCAATGGATTGAGGCGTTTTATGCACGCGGGTTTTACCGTTCCTATAGTCATGTGCCAAGATTTATTTTTGGGTATGTTCCCTTTAGTTTAGGTGATCTATTTTATGTCCTAGTCGTTTCATTTCTACTCTATTCAATTGCTAAATTAATCGGAAATTTATGGAAAGGAAGATGGAAAAGTTCCTTTCGTTCGGTTTTGACTGTGATCAATTTGGTACTAGGTCTCTATTTTTTCTTTTACCTATCATGGGGTATGAATTACTATCGTGAACCAATCAGTATAAATGCCAATTTGAAAGTTGATAGCTTAAAGTTAGCGGATTATCTCGTGGTTTTGAATGGGTTTTTGGACAGTACAAATAATCTGCGGGAACATGTGGATCCATCCGAATGGGAAGAGCATAAAGAAACTATTCAAAGGGATTTGAATATATGGGTACAACAGGATACGGCTTTTGCAGATTTCCTGTCAAGAGGTCAAATTAGGGTAAAATCACCCATAAATAGCAGGATAGTCTCTTTTTTTGGTGTCTCGGGTTATTTTAATCCATTTACTCATGAAGCACATGTCAATAAAGCCATGCCAGTAACCTTTTTACCTTTTACTACAGTGCATGAACTTGCGCATCAACAGGGAATTGGTTTTGAAGACGAGGCGAATTTTATCGCTTTTGTTCGCTTACAGCGACATCCACAAACCTTTTACCGATACTCGGCTTATCTACAGACCACACTGTATATGCTACGTGAACTGCAGGGCATGTATCCTGATTTAGGAAAAGATTACAAGAGAAGATTAAGCGCAAAAGTATTGAACGATATGGAAAAAGAAAGGTATTTCTGGAGTCAGTATACGGGTTGGGTTGACGATGTGATGGGATTGTTTTATAATCAATACCTCAAGCACAACAATCAACAGGAAGGCATAGCGCGATACGATCGGATGACACGGTTGGTGTTGGCCTATGAGCTTAAAAGAAGAGGCTGTAGATAATAATGAGCCCATTAAAAAAGGCGTATTAGAGAATAATACGCCTTTTTTATGGATTAAGGAATTTTGTTATTGTGTTGAAATTAGTTCAAATGTACCTTCAGTTCCGGCACTGCCCGAATAAATTTGCCCTTGAGGCAAGCCTCTCAATCCGGTAGGAGCGGTTTTAATCCGATCATAGATGTTTCTCAAGTCCGTGTTTGCATTGACAGCCCGCCCACCTGCTGCAACATCTCCATAAATATAATTAGGCGCTTTTTTATTTGT
The DNA here is from genome assembly GCF_000988325.1 of Sphingobacterium sp. Ag1. Lineage (NCBI taxonomy): Bacteria > Pseudomonadati > Bacteroidota > Sphingobacteriia > Sphingobacteriales > Sphingobacteriaceae > Sphingobacterium > Sphingobacterium sp. Ag1. The sequence continues at coordinate 818,624 of NZ_LBGU01000043.1, forward strand.
TGTCTGAGGTTTAAGGCTACCAGTTGTTAAATTGACTTTAATTTTTCCTCCGTTACCATTCGGAAAAGTTTTGGTGCCATTAAAAGCGTCATCTCCCTTTGCAATGATATAAAGAGAACCTAATTTTTGAAAATTAGCATTGATGTCAAAATTTGCACCATTATTCTTTCCATCTGTTCCATAGATGGTTGCTTTATTTCCAATTTCAGCATAACCAATTGTTAGCTTGACATTTTTCTTACCATAGAACGAAAGGGTAGAATTGTCTTTCATGATTAAGGTATCGATGTGCATGACAACAGTAGAGTCTCTATTATCGATATTTTTTTTCGCTTTTTTGCCAATTTCCAGTTTAGAAATATGTTGTGTTTCTTGTGCTTTCCCAGTGAAGGTCATTGCAAAGCAAAGAAAAAAGCCTAGAATAAATTTAAATTTCATAAAACTTTTAATTAATTGTAACTAACTAGTAGTTTGACAAATAAAAGGTAAAAGAGTTTAAAATTTAGCGAGATATTTTACAATTAATTTGGCAGTTTTCTCTGATGCGCCAGGAGAACCTAGCTTTTCGGCTAAAATATCATAGTTTTCCATCACACTTGCACGGTGAGCTTTGTTATTGATAAGTTCACCTACTTCATAGGAGATATCGTATGCCGTGCATTCGTCTTGAATCAATTCCCGTACTGATAAGAAATTGTTAATTAGATTGACTAGTGAGATAAATTTAACCTTGATGACTAATTTGGCAATCCATACCGATATTGGGTTAGCTTTATAAACGACAACCTGAGGTACTTTCAAGATACCTGTTTCGAGTGTAGCCGTTCCACTCGTTACGACTGCGGCTTCTGCGTTATGGAGAATGTCGTAGGTTTGATTGAAGATTACGGGAATATCAATACCTTTAAAAAATTGCTTGTAGTAGGCTTCATCAAAATTAGGCGCACCGGCAATGACAAATTGATGTACAGGAAAGAAAAATGGAAGTTCGGCCATGATGGGAAGGAGGTTGGCAATTTCCATTTCGCGGCTTCCGGGTAAAAGGGCGATCAAGGGTTTTTCTGAAAATCCATGCTGCTCCCTGAACTTTGGGTTGAATTGATAGGCTGAAATCGCATCCAACAGCGGGTTTCCAACGTAATCAACGGGCATGCGCCACTTTTTATAAAAATCTACCTCAAAAGGCAGAATACAAAACATATGGTCGACAATCCGTTTGATTTTCTTTACGCGGCCTTGATTCCAGGCCCACACTTTGGGGGAAATATAATAACATGTTTTGATGCCATTTTTTTTTGCAAAATCAGCAATTTTCAAATTGAAGCCAGGGAAATCTATAAGAATGACGGTATCCGGTTTTTCTTTCAATAGATCATTTTTAACAAGTTTGAGATTCCTAGATATCTTGGGCAGATTTTTTAAAACCTCTATAAAGCCCATAAAGGCCATTTCTGAAGTATGTATCAACGCTTTTTTTCCCGCCTCTGCTTGCATGAGATTGCCCCCTACGATTTGGAAAGTCGCATCGGGGTCTTCAATTTTTAATGCTTTAATAAGATTGGCACCATGTAAGTCTCCTGAAGTTTCACCTGCAATAAGATAGTATTTCATATGTCAATGATTTTATTCTTTATGATCTTATGAGATATCTTTTTTTCGTTAAAACTGCGTTTAGTCTTAACCATGGATATTTCATTCAAATGATCGTTTTGAACTGTTAAAGATAAGATTATTCTAGGTATATGATGAATTCGAGCATATTATTCCATATCTTTAATTAAAGATGTTCAAGTTTTGAAGAAAATATCCGAAGTATAAAAGGTAAATAGTAATTTTGTCTTATGCAACGATTGTGGTCCTTAATAAGAAATAAGTATTTGTTAGCCGCTTTGGCTTTTCTCGTGTGGATGTTGTTTTTTGATCGAAATGACTTTGCCACGCAGTATAGTTATCAAAAGCAGAAAGCGAATTTGGAAAGTGAACGCTCCTTCTACCTCAAGGAAAATGCGGCTATCATTAAAACAATAAACGATATTCGATCAAATCCGCAGGAAGTGCAACGTATTGCACGTGAGAAGTATAAGATGAAAAAAGATAATGAAGATATTTATGTGATTACTAAAGTAGCACCTAAAGAGAATTATTAAGATCTACGATATAGTATAAAATGAAAAAACAACGGCCATCATGTTTACATGACGGCCGTTGTTATATAGTATATAGATATGGGTATTTTAATTTGCGGCTTGGGCTACTAGACCAATATATAAAGGTTTTTTTTCATCATTAGCCTTGCCTATGAGTATTAATGAATAATAATAACCTTCAACCAATTTAATGTCGCTACGTGTTGCGATAGTTTTTCCGGCTTTATCACGAGCTGTGACAGTGAATGTACCACTCTTTTGAGCAATAAATCCCTGATGGGCACTTGCTGAATTTTGTGTTTCTTGTGCTCTATTGGTCCATTCTGAAGGGGAAGCCTGATCGCCTATTTTCAGGCTAACTAAATCTGTACCTTCAGCAAGATTAAAGAAGCGTAAACCAGACTCTGTATTTTTGATGTCTTTATTGATTCGATCTGTTGTGATCACCTGTACAGGTTTGGCTTTAGTTCCAAATAAAAAGGATGTATAGATGGTGCTATCTTTGATTGTTACAGTTGTATCCGTTAATTTCGTGTTATATTCAGCGGAGACTGCAATTCTACGTGCTCCTGTAAATAGCCCAATTTGAGCATAACTCTTGAATCCCAATGGATAATTAGGGTTTTGAAGCGGACCGCCGTCTGCAAAATATATAACTGCATTGGCATCCGTGTATCCATTAACCATGGTAAGCAATGCGGCAGGAATTGGCTGGTCATCGTTATCTTTTAGACAGCTTGTTAAAAAGAATGCCGCTAAAGCAATAGCAATAAAATTAAATAATCTATAGTTTTTCATAACCGTGTAATATTAAAATTTGTTTTTGTGACTCACATTGCGCTTGTGTTGTCTATTATACGGAGATGACTGACACTTTGCTACAGCGATTTGTAAAAATAATAAAAATCCATATTCAGACCTCGTTTTTTATTCCGATGACCTTTGTCAATGAGTATTTAAAGTAGTTGGTTGGTTCCAAGTAAAATTTAGTTCGTGTGAAGGGAAGGAATTGGTTATGTTCGCTGTGCAATCCGATTCTGGTTCGTGTTTGGTTTAGCGCGAGGATTTGGATTGTTAAACTAGTAATCCTAATTTTGAAGTATGAACAATAGAATCAAAAGAATTGCGAAGGGAATGTTTGAGCAGTTTAGGCATCGTAAAATTACGGAATCTGAATTTGTACAGGCGGAGGCAAAAGCGAGGAATCTAGGAGGCTATATGGACGACTTCAACGTATTAATTGCGATGTGTAAGGACACCATTACGGGGAAGTATAAAATGGACAAATGGAATTTATCGATTATTATTGGAACGATACTTTATGTGGTTTCGCCGATTGATGCAATTCCCGATTTTATTCTCGTCGGCGGGTGGATAGATGATGTGGCCATTGTTGGTTATGCGATTCGCAAACTCAGCGCTGAGATGGAACAGTACAAGCGTTCAAAGTTTCCTGTCGAAACGAGATAAATAAAAAAAGCTACTTTTCTAAAGTAGCTTTTTTTATTTATTATTGAAGTTCAATTAGTGCTTAAAGTGTCTAACACCTGTTGTCACCATGGAAATTCCTTTTTCATTGGCCATATCAATTGATAATTGATCTTTGATTGAACCACCAGGTTGTAACACCGTTGCTATTCCAGCTTCCGAAGCAATCTCCACACAATCAGGGAAAGGGAAGAAGGCATCAGATGCCATCGCACAGCCTTTAAGGTCAAAACCGAAAGAAATTGCCTTCTCAATAGCTTGTTTTAATGCATCTACACGAGAAGTTTGCCCTACGCCTGAAGCTAGCAAAGTACCATTTTTAGCAAATACGATTGTATTTGATTTGGTGTGTTTTACAATTTTGTTTGCAAAATAAAGATCCTCCAGTTGTTCAGCAGTTGGCTCTACTTGCGTTACCGTAACCATTTGTTCAGGGCCTTCAATCGTATTGTCTTTATCTTGAAGAATGACGCCGTTCAATAAAGTTTTGAACTGTTGTCCAGGTAATGTAACCTCTTTACGAACCAAAATAATTCTGTTTTTCTTTGCGGTAAGTATAGCAATCGCTTCTTCAGAATAAGAAGGTGCAATCAACACTTCGAAGAATAATTTATTGATCTCTTCAGCTGTTGCCGCATCAACTTGTCCATTCGTTATTAAGACTCCACCGAAAGCTGAAACAGGATCACATGCTAAAGCATCTAACCAAGCTTGTTTGATTGTTGACCGTGAGGCAACCCCACAAGCATTTGTGTGTTTTAAGATCGCGAATGTAGGCTCTGTGAACTCATCAATCAAAGCAACGGCAGCATCAACGTCAACCAAATTGTTGTAAGATAGCTCTTTACCGTTTAATTTATCAAACATCTTATCTAAGTCGCCGAAGAAAATGCCTTTTTGGTGCGGGTTTTCACCATAGCGCAACACCTGCGCTTTTTGCTCAGATTGTTTAAAAACCTGAAGCGGATTTTCTTGATTGAAATAGTTGAAGATTGCCGTATCGTAATGCGAGGATGTATTGAATGCACGTTTAGCAAATTCTTTACGTTGTTCCAACGACGTATTACCTTCTTGGTTTGCTAGTATTTCTTCCAATTCTTTGTAATCATTTTTGGAAGAGATAATAACTACATCGTTAAAGTTTTTAGCGGCAGCGCGTATCAATGAAATTCCACCGATATCTATTTTCTCGATAATATCTTGTTCCGATGCACCGGAAGCAACAGTTTCTTCAAAAGGATACAAATCCACAATAACCAAATCGATCTCAGGTATTTCATACTGAGCAAGCTGTTGTTGATCCGACTCAAGCGGGCGGCGCGCCAAGATACCGCCAAATACTTTTGGATGCAATGTTTTTACACGGCCTCCTAAAATGGAAGGGTAGCTGGTGAGGTCTTCAACTGGAACAACATCTATCCCTAAATCTTTGATAAATGTTTCTGTTCCACCAGTGGAATAGAAGGTAACACCGTATTTGTTTAATAATTCAACTAAAGGAGCGAGGCCGTCTTTATAATAGACTGAAACCAATGCATTTTTAATCTTTACAGGATGGTTCATTATGATGGATTTGTTTCGTGGCGCAAAGATAGGTATTTAAAATCTTGATATCAATAAATCAAGTACTTTAAATAGAAAGGAGAATCTGTTTACGAGATTCTCCTTTCTAGATTGTTTTAATTTTATACCAAATTGAGCTTTAATTTTAGCTCTTCAGAAATTTGGTTGGTGATTTCCCAGATTGGCTCTGGTTCATCGGTATTGTTAAATATGACCTGATCGCAAGTGTCCTGATAGGGCAGTAGGTATTCGTTGTAGGAGGGTAGAACATGGTTTACCCATTTGTACATGACATCATCTTCAAAGTATCCCCGTTCAACCAGATCGCGGTGTAAGCGTCGTCTTAACGCGATATCCTGATCAGCACTTAAAAATATCTTATGATTGATTAAATTATTAATCTCTGTATAATAGAAAATGAATAAACCTTCAATAATTAAAATCGGTGCCGGTTTAATCTCTAATATTTTGGGTGTTAATGAAGGGTTGTTAAATGTATACTCTTCTTTATATATTGTCTCACCGTTAAAGAGAGCCTTGATATCTTTATAAAAAGCATCTCTGTCGATTGATGTCGGAATATCGAAGTTATAGAGCCTATTTTCCTCCTGAGTTTTAGTATTGGCAGGGATGTAATAATCATCTTGGGAAATTAAGGTCACCTCATGTGGGTTAAAATGTTTTAAAAAGCTATTTAAAAAAAAAGTCTTCCCAGAGCCACTACTTCCGGCAATTCCTATGACATACGGTTTGTTATTCATTCTTACTATGCTATAAAAGCTATTTTATTCTGTTAATTTTCTAGAGGTAATCCATACGCAATTTCAACCTGGAAGCGTTTATCAAGTGCGCCTATGCTCGCGGCGGCAGACTTTGACAACACGACAATTGCATTTTGGTTTTCGGCATTATCATTAAATTTACCAACCACTTTTGCATAAGTCACACTTTTGGTCATTGGGTTAGTAATTTTTAAAATAGTACCTACTGGAGCTGACTTATGAAGAGCGAGGTTGCTTGTACCTTGAGATGATAGCCCATCAATCCAGACGCCAATACCACGTTCGGACTTTTCGCGTATTCCGTAGCGGTTTGTTGAAATTTGATTTTCTTCTCTGTCATCACCGTCAGTAGAATCGGGGCTTACAATTTCGATTCCTTTAGGTTCAACTAATTTTGGCCGTTCAGGAGGCAGGGGTTGATTGGGGATCATGAGCTTCATTCCACCGCCAATAACATTATTTTTTAAGTTATTTGCTTTTTTGATATCTTCAACAGAAATACTGAACCTTTTAGATATGGCATAAAGTGTCTCTTTCTCACCAACGATATATTCCGTGAAACCTTCTTGCTGCTGCGGATTACGCGGATTTTGCACTGTCGTATTTCCACGGTCATTGTTTACTGTTGATTTCGCTTTTCGACCTGTTGGAATCTTAACAATTTGACCCAGGCTTAATGTTCCATTACCGTTTATTTGGGTCAATTGGCCTACCGTCGTTTTATACTTTTTACTTAACTGGTAATAATTATCTCCTTTTTCAATTTTGAACAGCACGTATTCTTCACCATTGATTGCTTCAGTGCCTACTGAATCAGGGATAAAATTAGCGCGTAAAGAAGTTGAGTTTTTTGCTTCAACGTGTTGAATAGCTAATATCGCGATGGATAGAATAGCTATCTTTTTATATGTCTTTAATTCGAATAAAACTTTCATATATTTTGCAATTATACTAAATACGAAACAAACTCCCGTTTATTATCTGTCAAAAGGAATATTTGTTTGTGAATAAGAAAATAAATGTTGAAGAGCTTTAGTTCCAGCTTGGAAACTGCAATAATAGACTCTGTCAATGTTTCTCTTGTGGATTGCACTAGCCTGATTTGATAACAATTGTCTCTGTCTTTTTCATAGAAAGCCCAAATAAAGTAGTCATTCACTGTATTTATCCAGATTTCACCATCAATTGGGAAATCCTTCAAAAAAAGGGGTATTTCACCATTGTAGATAATAGGATAGACGAGCTCGCTAGCATAAGGTTTAAAGAGAATTTCATTTTTGCTTTCAATCGACATCGATTGGAGGTTCAAAAATAATTGGAAACCTTCTGCTATTACTTTTGGTCTAATGAGCACGCCTTGATCAACCATACCGATGAATATGTAGTTGAACCAGGTTTCTTGAAGCTGTGGATTATAGCAATCGATTACCTGTATGCCTGCGTCAATAGGTGAATTATTGGCAATCTTCTTAAGTATTAATTTTTTGCATTGAATTCCAGCTAGGATCCACTCTTTGGCTATTGCCTTGAAGTCTTGTAATACGTAAGCCCCTTCAAAAGTGATGACATTAAAATAGGGGAGGGTATCATCTGGATTTCTTGTCTCTATAGCGATCAACTTATTCTCCGCATCGATTTCTATCCGCCAAATGGGGTATGTAAAAATGAAATTGAATGCTTTTGAAATTGTGTGATTTGCCATGTAATTTTCAATCCAAGGGAACAAACTTAGATAAAGTTACTTTTATATACAAGTATAATCACGCGTAAACTGATTTTATCGTGTTTTATGTTTGTTTTATGCTATTTTTTCTCAAAAAAAAGTCCAGACATAGCTGGACTTTTTTTTGAGAAAAAATATTGTTTAAAATTTAGAACCAATTGTTAGTACAACATTAGTCCGTTGATTTTTTATATCTGCTACTGGACTAGCATTATTCCAGTAGTTCTCATTAATCAAATACGGGCTTTCTTTGTAGTTGACTGCATTATACGCACCGGTCAAATCAACATACATGCCGCGGCCAAGTTTAGCGCCGATACCTAAAGATGCTGTATAATTCGTGTAGTCTGCATTTTTATAGGGGTTGCCGCTGTAATTGAAACCAGCTCTTCCGCTGAATACATTATCAAACATCACTTCACCAGCAATTCGGGCATTAAATGCACCTTGGTAAGTATCTTTGATGTTTTGATTCATGTTCTTTTCTAACGTTTTACTGTAATTTCCCACATCTTTAAAACGCATAGCGGCGTAGTCTACCCATTCGACATCAGCCGTTATTAATCCTCTTGAGAATAATTGGCTTGCCCCCAGAGACAATTTATAGGGTGTATTCATGTTATACTCCAAGTAACTGTGCCCTGCGTCATCACTGGTTCTATACTCTTTAAATGATTTGTCTTCATTTGGTCTGAAGTAACGGAACTCAGAATTGCTATATGATTCATCCCGGATGCTCATAAATGTAGGTGACTTAGCGGTGAATCCCATGCTAAACGTTGGCGTAAATTTATAGATTACCCCAAGTTTAAAGTCTACACCGGTACCATCAGTGGCTTGCGCATAATCATCATATAATTCATAATCTTTATCCAACATGGCATACTTTTGGGCATTGGTTGGTTTTAAAAATTCTGAATCTTTGTTGATGGCTTTTAATTGGTCGGCGGTCATTGTTTGACCATATTCAGTAAACCAGCTGGAATTGTCGTAAGTAAACGCAGTGAAACCTAAAGAGGCTCCCAAATACAATTTGTTGCTATAATTGGCACCAAATGACAAAACAGATTCGGACTTACTTCCTTTTTCTAAGATCGAGTTTACTTGATTAAAGCCATTTTTTCCATCAAAAGTTCCGCCAACAGTAATTGGTATATAGGCGCCTGCATTTTTGGGGTCTACGTCGAATAACAAAGAGTTGTTATAGACTTCCTGGCCCCAGCCTTGAGTTCCTCCGACATCTGAAAGACGGTCTGAATAGGCATCTGATATCGAACTCGTATTATTTACTCCTCGATATTCTAACAGGTTGTTATAGACGTAATTTCGGTTGTAAGCAATACCAACATTGAAATTTAACCAGCCTCGATCTAAGTTCCCGCCATTGCGGTAAGTTGGTAAGTGAAAAACAATTCCAGCATTATCTAAGTTGAAATTGTTCTTGCTACTGTTTGAATTTTGACCAAAATAGTCGGTTTTGTTTTTATTGTTCAGGTACCTGCCAGTTACTGATATATCAGACTGATTGAAGTAACCCAAACCTGCGGGGTTACTCGTAATCGAACTTATATCTCCACCTAATGCGGTAGATGCATTTCCCATGGCCTTAAAACGAGCTGTTCCGCCATTGTCCCCTTGGGAGAATAAAAGTACATCTTTCGTATATTGCGCTTGAGTAGTCCCTGCTGCACCTAAAACGAATGCAGTTCCAAAAAGTAATTTTTTGATTGTCATATGCTAAAATATCGTCAATAATAATCAGTAGCACACAAGATGCTGCGTGCTACTGTTTAAATGCTTTTAACTATCGAGTACGTCCTCCACTTGATCTTGAGCTACCGCCTCCAGAGAAGCCTCCTCCCGAAGATCTAGAACTACCACCTCCAGAAAAACCACCGCTAGAGCGGGAAGATGAACCACTATCATAGCTTCTTGTTGGCGGAGTATACGACGGTCTTGACGTTGAGCTTGGGTTGCTGGAACGTGTTTCCATCGAACGGCTCATCGGACGAGATACCTCTCCTGAACTGTTTCGTGATCTGGAATCATTATTATAATATCCGCTAGAGGTGCTACGTGTGTTGTTTGGATAGGAGCCATTGACTCTATCTGATGTTCTTGAACGCATACCGTCTGAGTAAGCTCTGTTCGAAACGCCATCTGATGTTCTTGTTCTTCCTCCAGTTCTATCGTATGAAGAACTCCGTGAAGATACCGTGCCATCAGAATTTCTTGATCTACTAGCAACGGATGTGATTCTGCCTCTAGAATCACGTGCTACGCCAGTACGGTCGTATCCTCCAGAACTTCGAGCAACACTGTTACGGTCATATCCACCTGAAGTTCGGGTTCGTGATGATGAACTGCGCGTGTTATAGTTATCTCTGTATACAGATCTACTTGATGCGTAGCGTGGTCTTGAGTTACCCCAGTAGCCACCGCCCCAGTAACCGTTTCCATACCAACCAGATCCCCAGTAGCCGCCGCCATACCAGCCACCCCAAGGTCTGTAACCGCCATACCAAGGAGAGCCCCAGCCCCAGCTAGATCCCCAACCCCATCCGAGGCCGATAGACCACGATGAACCCCATCCAGAGTTCCATCCCCATCCCATTCCGAATGAAGGGCCGTATCCATACCAACCACCGAAACCATAACCATACCATGGATCAAAAAATGGGTCAAAGTACGTCATGCCCGGACTAGCGTAATAGAAACGATTGATACGGTTTGCATATTCAAGATCTTCATAGGAATCATTATTGTAATCCTGATCAGAATATTCGTCATCATAGTAACCGCCTTGTGCCTGTCCATTTGGTTGGGACTGATCTGCATCTGTGTAATAGTAATCTGGGCTTTGATAAACCTTTTGTCTCGCTTGCCCATTATTGCCATAGACATCGTCGCCATAGATTTGCCTACTTGTACCGCAGGAACCCAGCATGAACGCTCCTGTTATGGCAAGTGCTCCGATAAATAATCTATTTTTTTTCATAATATCCTAAATCCTTATTTTCGATTATACAGCCTTATTTACTATCTTAGACGCAGATTTCTCGAAGGGGTTTAATCGAAGTAATCAAAAATACAAATATTTTTTATTGAACGCTTTTCGTATTAGAATTACAGACGGGATTTAACGTAATAATGTTACAATAATTTATCAATTTCATATGAGTAAAGGAATAACAAGTCGTGCTGAAGATTATTCGCAATGGTATAACGAGCTTGTGATCAAAGCTGATCTAGCTGAAAATTCAGCTGTACGAGGCTGTATGGTGATCAAACCATACGGGTACGCTATCTGGGAACGGATGCAAGCGATCTTAGATAAAAGATTTAAAGAAACAGGTCATAGCAACGCTTATTTCCCTTTATTCATTCCCAAATCGTTTTTTTCTAAAGAAGCTGCGCATGTGGAAGGTTTCGCTACCGAATGCGCGGTAGTAACTCATTATAGATTAAAAAACGATGGTACAGGCAAGATCGTAGTGGATGAGGAGGCGAAATTGGAGGAAGAGCTAATTGTACGTCCGACTTCTGAAACGATTATATGGAATACCTACCGTGGTTGGATTGAATCTTATCGTGATCTTCCAATTTTGGTCAACCAATGGGCCAACGTCGTACGATGGGAAATGCGTACACGTCTTTTCTTGCGTACTGCAGAGTTTTTGTGGCAGGAGGGCCATACAGCTCACGCAACCAGAGAAGAGGCTATTGAAGAAACCGAACGTATGCTTGATGTCTATGCTGAATTTGCTGAAAAGATATTGGCTGTACCTGTTGTACGTGGTAGAAAAACAGAAAACGAACGTTTTGCGGGTGCCTTGGATACCTATTGTATTGAAGCATTGATGCAAGATGGAAAAGCATTGCAAGCAGGAACTTCTCATTTCCTCGGCCAAAACTTTGCAAAGGCGTTTGACGTGAAATTTACGTCTAAAGAAGGAAAATTGGAGCATGTTTGGGCGACTTCTTGGGGTGTTTCTACACGTTTGATGGGTGCATTGATTATGGCTCACTCAGATGATCAAGGATTGGTATTGCCACCAAAATTGGCACCAATTCAAGTTGTCATTGTTCCGATTTTTAAAACTGATGCAGAAAAAGCACAGATCGATGAATTCGTGAATCAGTTGACAAAAGAATTACGGGTGAACGACATATCCGTAAAATACGACGATCGGGACACTCAACGTCCGGGCTTTAAATTTGCAGAATGGGAGTTAAAGGGTGTTCCTGTACGTGTCGCAGTTGGGGCAAGAGATATGCAAAATGGTACGGTAGAATTAGCGCGACGTGATACCCAAACGAAGGAAACGGTTGCTCAGGAGGGCTTGGCCGGTACTATTGTACAATTGCTAGACACTATACAAGAAAATATATACCAAAAAGCATTAAATTTCAGGACATCGCATTTTACTGAAGTGAATTCGTATGATGAGTTTAAAGAAGTACTGGAAGGTAAGGGTGGTTTTATCTCTTGTCATTGGGATGGAACAACAGAAACGGAAAAACGCGTAAAAGAAGAAACCAAGGCAACAATTCGTTGTATTCCTCTGGATGCGAAAGAAGAGGAAGGTGTTTGTATCTTTACCGGGAAGCCTTCAAATCGTCGCGTACTCTTTGCAAAAGCCTATTAATAGTCTTATCAGAATATGAGGATACTCATTTTGGGATGTGGTTGGCTTGCAGAATCTTTTGCGCTACATATGAAGTATCAAGGCCATGAGGTTTGGGCTAGTACGACAACATCTGAAAAATACCATCGGCTTAATGCCGATGGTATTTTTTCATTTATTCTAGACTTTGATTATGAAAACTTTCCAGCAAGGATAGATTTACCTACTCAATTTGACTTCGTATTAAACAGTGTACCGGCAAGTCAGAAAAATAGCGTAGCGATTCTTGAAAACAGATTTTCGAATATTAAATCATTTTACAGGCACATTACTTGGAAGAAACAAGTCTTTCTGAGCTCTATTGGAATTTATCCGGATAAAGATGCTGTATTTGATGAATACTATGCAGATACAACCGAGCTCTCATCAAAACTCTTGCTTGCTGAAGCATGCATGTTGGGATTGGCTGATACGATAATTTATCGATTAGGAGGTTTGTTTGGTAAAAACCGTGTTTTTGCCAAATATTTTTCCGAACGTATTTGTACGACGGGTGAACAGCCTGCCAATTTTGTTCATATCGATGATGTGATCAGACTGTTAGAGGCGGCATCTTGCAATGTGCTTAAACATACTGTATACAATGTTGTTGCTCCTTTACATCCTAAAAAAAAGGACGTAATTCTAGCGTCGGCAAAAAAATATGGCTATATTTTGCCACTTGCATTCGAAGCAACGAATACGATTCAAAAAATAGTTAGGGGTGAATTACTTCAAGAGGAACTGGAGTATGAATATGTCCTGCCCGATCCTTTGCAATTTTAATTCATTTTTATTTTAAAAAGAAAAATGAATTTGTGACTACCAAGGTGAAAAAATTAAATAATTTCATTATTTTAACATCAATTCTACTATGGGAAATTTAAGTAGAGGGTCATATTTGTGGGAATTTACCGATATCGAGAAATTTTTGCCGGATATTGGTGTTTTCCTTTGAACAAACCGATAATAGATTAGTATTTTAACACCATATTATAATAGAGCCATGACAAATGTAGAGAGACATCAATATATCTTAAAACAATTAAAGGAAGTCGGCGTAGTTCAGGTAATTGATCTATGTGAGGAATTGGGCGTTTCCTCTGTGACCATTCGGAAGGATTTGACCTTGTTGGAAGATAGTGGATTGTTGTTTAGAACGCATGGCGGGGCAACACAATATAATCCTTATACGACTGATCGTACCGTATTTGAAAAAGAGAAACTTCGTTCGGATGATAAAAGCAGGATCGGGAAAAAAGCGGCTGAAATGATTGAGGAAAATGATTCCATCATTATAGCTTCAGGAACGACCATGCAGTCGCTAGCAAAGCAGATTGTTCCTAAAGGAAATATTACTGTAGTGACTTCAGCATTGAATGTTGCAATGGAATTGATCAAATATCCTTCGGTTGAAATCATGCAGATGGGGGGGACGCTTCGCAAGACCTCAACATCCGTAACGGGAAAGTATGCAGAAAATTTATTACAGGATTTTTATTGCAGTAAATTGTTTTTGGGCGTGGACGGGATTGACCTGGAGTACGGGGTATCCACGTCAAGTGCGCAGGAGGCTCAATTAAATCGCATTATGATCGATACGGCTCAAAAAGTTGTCGTTCTTGCAGATTCTTCCAAATTTGGAAGAAGAAGTTTCGGACGAATTTGTGGTTTTGATAAAATTGATATATTAATTACCGATGACAAAGTAAATACAAGCTTTGTGGAATCGTTAGAAAAAGCTGGGGTAAACGTCATAGTTGTTTAACACAGTTTAACAAAAACTCAAAACTATGCTCGTCTTTTTATCATAAAAAATGTCCCTAAAAGAGTGTTTAACTTTTTGGGGACATTTTTTCTATGGACAGTTTTTTTAGCTCAGTGCCGGCTCCTGCTGGCTTAAACAGTGGAAACTTCCCAGCCCCCAAATAATGTCCACGGAATTTATACCGATGACTTTACGTGTAGGGAAACAGTCTTGAATAATATCCAGTGCTCTTTGGTCATTTTTATCGTTGAAGATCGGCACGACAACGACATCGTTTGCAATGTAGAAATTAGCATAAGAAGCAGGCAGTCTTGTTTCGTCATAGATGACCGGTGCTGGCATTGGGAGCTCAATGATATGCAGAGGTTCTCCATTTAAGAGTCTAAATGAACGAAGTGTTGCTAGATTTTCTTGAAGTATCTCGTAGTTTTCATCCGTTGGATCTTCCTCGACAACTGTTAAAACGGTATTTTCGTTGACGAAACGTGTAATATCGTCAATGTGCCCATCGGTGTCGTCTCCAACGATACCGTCTCCAAGCCATAAAACCTGTTCCTGACCGTAAAATTCTTTTAAATAAGTTTCTATCTGCTCTTTTGTCAGGTGTGGATTTCGGTTTTTATTCAATAGACAAGCAGTTGTTGTCATGATTGTTCCTGCGCCATTAAACTCAACTGAACCGCCTTCCATGACGATATCAGGGACAAATAGAGGAAGGTTGAATGTTGTGGCAATACGTGTCGGAACAATATCGTCCAGGTCGAAAGGAGGGTATTTTCCACCCCAGGCATTATAGCCCCAGTCGACTACTGCTTTTTGATTTGTTGCTTGGTTAATAATAAAAGCGGGACCGTGGTCTCTACACCAAGCATCGTTAGTCGGATTAAAGTAGAATTCGATATTGCTAAAATCTGTTGTCACTTCTTTGAGTGCGGTAATAGCAAAATTTTGCATTTCCTCATTAGCGACGTTAATCCTTACTTTTTGCCCTGCTGCTACGGCTTTAATAAATTCGCAATAAGGTTTGTATATTGTTTCGATCTTCCCGGGCCAAGATTCCTCTTTATGTGGCCAGCTCAACCATAAGGCTTCTTGCTTTGCCCATTCTGCGGGAAAAGAGAAGCCCTGTTGTTTTGGGGAATTGTCAAAATAGTCCAGGGTGAATGTTTTTTTTTGTTCCATACTTATTTTAGCGGGATTAAAAAAGCCATTTCAGTTTGTTTCAGCACATTGGTATGCCTTCGAAACTGAAATGGCTAGCATATCCAATATTAGTCTTCGTCAATAAAACGTTTGGTGATCGGCGCGTATGTTTCGATTCTTCGGTCTCTCAAAAATGGCCAATGTTTTCTGAAATAGTCCGATTCATTTAAATCTAGTTCGACGACCTCAATTTCTTCTTTGTCATGTGAAGCAAGGTACAGTAATTTACCTTGTCCATTCGTCACGAAGCTTCCACCCCAGAATTTCATTGCACCATTTTGTTCAAATCCCACACGGTTAACGGATACAACAGGAACGCCGTTTGCAACGGCATGGGAGCGTTGTATTGTTTGCCATGCATTATATTGATCTTTGTTGGTTTCTTCATCTTGGTCTGTTGCCCATCCAATAGCAGTAGGATAGAATAAAATTTCGGCACCCATCAATGCGGTAATTCGAGATGCTTCCGGATACCATTGATCCCAGCAAATTAAGATGCCTATTCTTCCAAATTTTGTTTTGAATACTTTGTAGCCTAAATCGCCTGGAGTAAAATAGAATTTTTCGTAAAACGCAGGGTCATCTGGAATATGCATTTTGCGATATTTTCCTAAATAGGAACCGTCTGCATCCAATACAGCGGTTGTATTATGGTACAGTCCTTCTGCTCTTTTTTCAAATAATGAAGCGATAATGACGACACCTGCTTCTTTAGCAACAGCCGATAGGGCGTCCGTTGATGGACCCGGAATGGCTTCAGCCAGTGCGAAATTGTCATAATCTTCCACATCGCAGAAATATAAAGAGGTAAATAGTTCTTGCAGACACACAATTTGCGCACCTTTTGCAGCGGCTTCTTTTACTTTAGCGATAGCTTTTTCGAGATTCTCTTGTTTGCTTGCGGTACAGCTCATCTGTACAACTCCAACTTTTACTTTGCTCATTCTTTAATGCTTATTTTAATACAGCACAAAGATACTATTCTTAATTTGGATTTGGTCGGTAGGAAAAACAAAAAGAGCTCTTAGAGCTCTTTTCGTAATCTTGCTACCGGAATGTTCAATGCTTCCCGATATTTTGCAACCGTTCGCCGCGCAATATTGTAACCTTTTTCTTTGAGAATCTCAGTGAGTTTCTCGTCGGCTAAGGGCTTCCGTTTATTTTCTTTTGAGATGCACTCCTCCAATATTTTCTTAACCTCTTTATTGGAGACTTCTTCACCAGAATCCGTTTGAATAGCTTCAGAGAAAAACGATTTTAAGAGAAATGTTCCAAATTCTGTTTGTACGTATTTTGAATTTGCTACCCGTGACACAGTTGATATATCCATATCGATTTTGTCGGCGATGTCTTTTAATATCATTGGTTTTAGCTTACGATCATCACCAGTGAGGAAATAATCATATTGGTATTCCATGATTGCATTCATTGTTTTTAGTAGGGTTTGTTGACGCTGTTTTATTGCATCAATAAACCATTTGGCTGAATCCAGTTTTTGTTTGACGAATTGCACAGCCTCTTTCATTTTTTTATCCTTTTGATCTGATTTCTCGTAATGTTCAAACATGTGTTGGTAATCACGACTGATGCGGAGCTCAGGCGCATTTCGGCCATTTAAAGTCAGATGCAGTGTTCCATCATTATTGCTGATATGGAAATCCGGGATAATATGTAGTTGCTTGCCTGCAACTGCGCCAGAATCTCCTGGTTTTGGATTAAGTTTTAGGATTTCGTTGACTACGTTTTTTAAATCCTCTGATGAAACGCCTAAAGATTTTTCTAATTTATCGTAATGCTTTTTGGTGAACTCTTCCAGGTAATTCGCTACCACTTTAATAGCGAGTTTGATTGTGGGATTTTGTGTGTCCTTTTTTTGTAATTGGATCAATAGGCACTCTTGCAGATCTCGTGCTCCAATTCCTGCAGGCTCAAAATCTTGAATTACCTTTAACATATCCAATACTTCCTGTTCATCGGTCATTACATTTTGGCCAAAAGCGAGGTCGTCAACAAGATTGATGATGGGGCGGCGTAAATAGCCGTCGTCATCTAGACTGCCAATAATTTGCTGGCCAATTAAAAAGTGCTTGTCATCTAAAGCTAAAAGGTCTAATTGTTGTTGTAACTGCTCATAAAAGGAGTGTTGGATAGCAACAGGCATTTCTTTGCGGTCGTCATCGTCGTCTCCATAGTCGTAGCCGTTGCCGTAATCTTTGAAATCATCTTCCTGGATATAGTCTTCTAAACTAAAGTCTTCTGAGTCGAATCCGTCTTCATTGTCGAAATTGTCGTCTGGATCTTTATCGGGGTATTCTTCTATAGGATCGATCATATTAGTCAAGCTACCATCTTCTAACGCAGGGTTTTCTTCTAATTCTTCCTTGATTCTCGCATCTAATGAAACAGTCGGAACCTGCAACAATTTTATAAATTGTATTTGCTGCGGGGACAATTTCTGTAATAGCTTTTGTTGTAATGTTTGTTTTAACATGCTAATAGTTGACTTTTTTACATCTAAATTTAAACAAATATCATTATTATTTTAAAATAAAATCGATAATAAATAAAAAATAGGTATAATATTTGTGGAACGCGGGAAAAAAGTGATAAAGAAATTTGAGACTAGGCCTGCTTTCTCCATACGGGTCTTTTGTTATTTAATCGTGGCTGTAATTTCCAAAACCCATCCTTTCGAATTATGTCGTATTTTTCAGTTGTTTGGCAGGTGTTTTTTATTGTTAAAAAATGTAAATAGTTGATTACAGCGATTTATTTAGTTGTATATTTAGCCCCTGAAAATAGACAAAAAGGCATATTGGACAGGTTTAAAACCTTTTGCTGGTCGGATGTGTTGAATATAAGATAAATTTCCATTTATGTTTAAACGTATTAAGAATAGGATTCTTCGTTATCTTGTTATAGCAATATATTTTATTATTATATTGGTATGTGCTATACAATTGAATTTTTTGTGGCTCTTTGGTTATTCTCCGACAAAAAAGGATATCGTTATGCCTAGTGTTAATATCTCTACGGAATTATACACGGCAGATAGTGTTTTAATTGGACGGTATTTCGACGAGGACAGAAATCCAATTCCTTTTGATAGCATTCCCAAATCTGTTACTAATGCGTTAATCGCGACTGAAGATGTGCGTTTTTATAGCCATAATGGTGTTGATTTTTTTGGTCTAGGGTCGGGTATTATCTCTACATTAAAAGGGGATAAGCGTGGTGCAAGTACAATTACGCAACAGTTAGCTAAAAATCTTTATCGTACACGTTATAATAAGGCAGGTGGATTGTTGACCCGCCTTCCCGTTGCTGGTCTCGTGGTGACGAAGTTTAAGGAGTGGATGACAGCTTATAAATTGGAGCAACGTTATTCCAAAAATCAGATTTTGGAGATGTATTTAAATACAGTTTCCTTCAGTAATAATGCCTATGGGATTGAGACTGCTGCAAAGCGTTATTTTTCAAAAGGTGCCAATCAATTGAATCAGAATGAAGCTGCTGTTTTGATTGGTATGTTAAAAGGAACTACCTTATATAATCCAATTCGTAATCCTGAAAATGCTTTTGTGCGTAAAAACACCGTTTTAAGTCAAATGTATAAAGGCGGTTTTCTGAAAAAAGAAGAGTATGATAAACTGGTTAAGGAGAAGATTGTTTTGAATACAAATAGTCAAGATCTTAATGCGGGTGGAGATTCTTACTTACGTGCTGCAGTAGCTAAATGGTTGGAGAAATGGTCTGAGGATAACAATTATGATATCTATACAGACGGTTTGAAAATTTACACGACGATAAACTCTAAGCTCCAGAAGCACGCGGAAGAAGCTGTGGCAAAACAGATGGTTGAATTGCAGCAGCGGCTAAATAATACCTGGGAGGGCCAGGAGCCTTGGCGTGATTTATCAGGTAAGGTTATACCCAACTTCCTGGATAATTTGGCAAAGAAAACTCCTTATTATGCTTTTTTGAGTAAAAAATATGCGAATACCCCTGATAGCATCAATTACTTCCTAAATAAAAAGAAGAAGATCGAAGTTTATAATTGGAAGGATGGTGGTAAGATCCAAAAGGATATGTCTACAATGGATTCTTTGAAATATTATGCCATGATGTTAAATGCAGGCATGATGTCTATGGATCCGTATTCGGGTGAAATTAAAGCATGGGTGGGTGGGATCAACCACCAATATTTTAAGTATGATCACGTGATGCAGGCGAAGCGACAAGCGGGGTCCACATTTAAACCTTTTGTATACTTGGCTGCTTTGGAGTCAGGGATGTCTCCGTGTGATAAGATTACGGATAAACCTGTTACGATCAAGATTGATAAAGGAGATTCTGTTGAGGTGTGGGAGCCTAAAAACGCAGATTGGAATTTTTCCTATCGTGAAATGTCATTGCGTCATGCGATGGCGCGTTCCATTAATTCGGTTACGGTTCAGTTAACTGATATGGTTACGCCCGCGAAAGTTGTTGATGCGGCACACCGTTGTGGTATTACAAGTAAATTAAATCCTGTTGCCTCTGTGGGATTAGGACCTAATGATGTTTCTGTTTTTGAAATGGTGAATGGATACTCGACGATGATGAATCACGGTGAGCGTGTCTCACCTTTATTGGTGTCTAAGATAGAGGATCATGATGGTAATGTTATTGCCACTTTTCAGGCGGAGCGTAAACAAGTGGTGGATAAACAAGATGCCTGGTTGATGACGTATATGTTGCGGGGTGGTATGGAAGAACCCGGAGGTACATCTCAGGGATTGTGGGAATGGGATTTATTTGATAAGGAAAATGAAATCGGAGGAAAGACAGGTACTTCTTCCGAATATGTAGATGGTTGGTATATGGGGGTGACTAAAGATTTGGTGACAGGTGTTTGGGTTGGCTGTGACGAACGGAGTATTCACTTTAAAAATTCTCATTCGGGAGAAGGTTCTCGTACAGCATTACCAATATTTGGGGTGTATATGGAGTCTGTTTATAAAGACAAACAATTGGGGTATACACAGGGTAAGTTTCCTAGTCCTACTGTTGAAATTACGAAATCTTACAAATGCGAAACTCCACGCTATAGTGGCCCAGAGCCAGAGCAGAGTGATTCCACACAAGTAGATGAGCCTGCTGATGAAGGATTTATCGGGCCTGAGGAGGAGGGTGTGGAGCGTCCTGTTGAGCGTAATCATACTGAAGGTGACGATCGTGGAGTTAATAGCCAAGGGGCGTCCTCGTTGGAGGAGCTTAGTAGTCCAAATTAATACGACATAAAAGATTATAGCTAAAAAAATAAAGATGGCCGCCTAGTTAACTAAGGTGGCTTTTTTTATATTAAGCTGCGTGGTTGGAATCTCTCTTGGTGAAAGCTTGGTGTTGCTGTGGGAAAAGATTATTCCAGTTGGGATTATATTTACGGATCAGCCGTTCGACTTGCATGGGTGTGAAATGCCGTAGTTCACTTATTCTCTTATTGGCGGTCTCACAATTTGTAAAAGACTCTGTGTAGATTATTCGATTTAAATGTGGGCCCTGATTGAAAATAAAACTATTGGACTGCTGTAATTCCATTACTGTGCTAAACATGTTGGAACTGAGGCCGATTTTAAAATGCTTCCGGTTGTTGTCAGTTGATATATATACAATAAAATTGTTCATAATGCTAAATTATTTGGACGTTTAAAATATATTTACTAATTTTATTGGCACAATATTACTAATAAAATTAGTTTTTGCAAAATATTTTTGAAAAAATCATATGTCAAATATCTCGTCCAATCTGAAATTCCTGAGAAAAGGAAAAAAAATCACACAGCAACAATTTGCTGATATTATGGAAATTAAGCGTGCGTCTGTCGGTGCGTATGAGGAGGATAGGGCAGAGCCCAAATATGAGTTATTAAAGAAGATTGCCGAATTCTATGGTTTGACTATGGATGAGTTGGCGAATGATGTTATTGATGAAAAATGGAAGCCAGTTCCCAAAAGCAATGCGTCCAATTTAAGGGTGCTCAGTGTGACTGTGGACAAAGATGATCGTGAAAATATTGAACTTGTTCCGGTTAAGGCCAGCGCAGGGTATTTAAATGGATATGGTGATCCAGAATATGTCGCTGAATTGCCTAAATTTTCTCTGCCGATGTTTGGCCAGGGGACATTTCGCGCTTTTGAAATAAAGGGGGATTCGATGTTACCTTTGCCATCGGGTTCTATTATTGTGGCCGAATACGTAGAAAATTGGCATGATATTAAACCAGGGAGTACTTATATTGTCGTGTCGAAAGAAGATGGTGTGGTATATAAACGTGTTGCTTTTAAATTTAAAGAGGATAAAGGTTTGAAGCTTGTTTCTGATAATAAGACCTATGAGCCTTATTGGGTGGAAACAGCAGATATTCTTGAAGTGTGGAAGGCTAAGGCTTTTATCAGTACGCAGCTGCCCGAGCCTACTCCGGAGCCAACCATGGAAACGCTGACAAGCATGATGGCGCAGATGCAGAAGACAATTAATGCGGTGGTAGATGGTTCAAAATAGTGGAGAATCGCTCATTTACTTTTACTTTTAGCTCTGCTGCGAAGAAAATTTTTAGGGCTGGCGGGCGATCGATAGATTTCTTTTATTACTCGCTTAGTGATATTGAACATAAAAACAATCTATCTAAGTTTGTTTTTTATTTTATAAAATGCTATATTTGCATATCTGAAAGGAAGGGGGCTCGTATTGCCCCCTTTTTTTTAATTCAATTAATTTAGCATTTCTAGAAACAGAACAATGCAGCATATAGAAAAGAGAGTTATTGAACTCATTGAAGAAAAAATTGCGGATCGCGAGGATTTGTTTATCGTCAGTGTGAAGATGCGCCCAAATAAGATTCTTGAAATTCTATTGGACGGAGATAATGGTGTAAATATTGATGATTGTGCGCAGGTTAGCCGTCATGTTGGTTTTCACCTGGAAGAGGAAAATGTAATTGATGATGCATACCGTTTAGAAGTTTCATCTCCGGGAATTGATGCTAATTTTGTTAATATCCGACAGTATCAAAAGAATATAGGTCGTACAATTCAAGTAAAGTTGAACGATAATACAAAAGTTGAAGGCACATTATTGACCGTAGACGAGATGAAGATCAATGTTCTTCAAAAGATAAAAGAAAAAGGTAAAAAAGCACAAGAGGTAGAAAAAGAACTTCCTTTTGATCAAATAAAAGCAACAAAAGTGGTAATTTCATTTTAATAATAATGAGTAACAGCAACATCAATCTGATAGACTCTTTTCAAGAGTTTAAGGAGTTTAAGAATATCGATAGACCTACTGTTATTACAGTATTGGAAGAGGTTTTTCGTAGTATGATCCGTCGTCGTTTTGGTACGGATGAAAATGTGGATGTTATCGTGAATCCAGATAACGGAGATTTGGAGATTTGGAGAACGCGTGTCGTTGTTGAAGATGAGTTTTCAGAAGATGATGATCTTGAAATCGAATTAGCGGAAGCTAGAAAGCATGATGAAGATTTGGAAGTTGGCGATGATTTTATAGAACAGATCACATTGGAAAGCTTTGGCCGTCGTGCAATTTTAGCTGCACGCCAGACGCTTGTATCTAAGGTTTTGGAATTGGAAAAAGACGAGGTCTTCAAGAAGTATAAGGATAGAGAAGGAGAGTTGGTCATAGGTGAGGTCTATCAGATTTGGAAAAAGGAGATCTTGGTATTGGATGAGGACGGGAATGAATTAATTCTTCCTAAATCAGAACAAATTCCGGCTGACTATTTCAAAAAGGGAGATGGCATTCGTGCAGTTGTGCATAAAGTAGATATGATGAATAATAATCCGAAGATTATTATTTCACGTACTGCACCTGCGTTCTTACAACGTTTATTTGAACTTGAGGTTCCTGAGATTTTCGATGGCTTGATTACAATCAAGAAAATCGTTCGTGAGCCAGGGGAAAGAGCGAAGGTTGCTGTTGAGTCTTATGACGATCGTATTGATCCTGTAGGAGCTTGTGTCGGTATGAAGGGATCGCGTATTCATGGTATTGTTCGTGAATTGCGTAATGAGAATATTGACGTGATTAATTTTACAACTAATCATTCCTTATATATTGCTCGTGCTTTGAGCCCAGCGAGGATTAGCTCAATCAAAATTGATGAAGAAAATAAGACTGCGGCTGTCTATTTAAAGTCGGATCAAGTTTCTTTGGCAATCGGACGTGGCGGACATAATATTAAATTGGCTGGTAAATTAACTGGTTATGAAATCGATGTTTATCGCGAGAATGACGAGTTTGATGAAGATGTTGATATCGAAGAATTCAGCGATGAGATTGAAAGCTGGGTTATTGATGAATTGAAACGTGTTGGTTTGGATTCAGCGAAGTCGGTGTTGTCTCTTAGCGAGGAGGAGCTGGTTAGACGTACCGATTTGGAAGAAGATACTATTCGTGAGATTGTACGTATTTTACAAGCTGAATTTGAATAAAATTCAGCTCGTTAATTTTTTTCTATCTAACATTCGGAATAAATTGTTTATGGATGGAAAAAAACATATTTTTGTAATTATATTAAAATAGTTTATATTATAGATGACTGAAGGAAAAGGAACAAACTTGCTTAAAGCAGCAAAGGAACTCAACATCGGGATACATACCGCCGTGGAATGTTTAGTGAAAAAAGGATATGATGTAGAAGCAAAGCCTAACACTAAATTGAGCGGAGAGATGTATGGTGTGCTGTTAAAAGAGTTTCAGGGAGACAAATCACTGAAAGATGAAGCTAAACAAATTGTGATTGGCAAAATTCGTCGTGAGGAGTCGCCGTCCACTTCTCCTAAGGAATCATCTAAGAATGAGGATTTCGAAGATCATGATGAATCCAAGGAAATCTTGGTCAAGAATACGGTAGAAATCCCTTCTGTTAAGGAAACTACTCCTGCAAAAGTAGAGGAGCCTGCTCATCAAGGTGGTATGAAGGTGGTCGGTAAAATTGATCTTGACGCATTGAATAGAGGCGGAAGTAAGGTCAAGAAGGAAGAACCTGTTAAGGAGGAACCAAAAACCGTCAAAGAAACACCTGTAGAGGTTAAAGCTGAAGTTAAGGTGGAAGAAAAGAAGGAAGCCGAAACCCAAGCGCCTATTGTTGAAGCAAAAAAAGAAGAGCCAAAGGTTATTGAGAAGAAGCCGGAAGTTGTTGTACCAAAAGCTGAAATAGAGAAACCCGAAGTAAATAAAACTGAAGTAAAAGCAACTCCGGTTGTAGAGACAAAAACTGAACCTGTGAAGGTAGAAGACAAGAAAAAAGAAGAAACAGCGCCGAAAGCTGTACCAGTAACTCCAATAGTGGAGTCTGTGAAAAAACAAGGAGATGAAATTATTTCTGCTCGTGCGGAAAGATTGACAGGTCCTAAAGTCATTGGTAAAATTGAATTACCATCTGCTAGACCTTCCCACAAACCAGTGGCTTCATCTTCAAATGCTGGAAATAATAATGAGAAACGTAAGCGTAAGCGTACGAATCCAAATGGTCCAGTAAACCCAAATGCGGGGCAAGGTCAAGGTCATAATAATCAAAACCGTGGACCGCGTGATGGTAACAATCCCAACAACCGGGACCAACAAGGAGGTAACCGAGCTGGGAATCATGGTTCTAACAACAACCCGAACAATCGTCAAGGGCAAAACAACAACCAACACTCAGGTAGACCGGGACAAGGAGGTAACAACCAACACCCAGGTAGACCAGGACAAGGTACGAGACCGCAACACGGTAATCGTTTTGACAATAGAGGTAAGGGAAGACCTGTTGAGAATAAGGAAGAACCTACTGAAAAGGAAATCCAAGATCAAATCAAGGCAACACTTGCTCGTTTGAGTGGTGCAGGTAAATCTGGTAAATTTGCGCAACGTGCCAAATTGAGACGTCAGAAACGTGATGACGTGGCTCAGCATGCAGAAGAAGCTGCGATGGAGCAAGAAATGATGGCAAAAGTATTGCGTGTTACAGAGTTCGTAACTGCAAACGAATTAGCTAATTTGATGGACGTTCAGGTAACCCAAATTATTGCAACTTGTATGAGTTTGGGTATGTTCGTATCGATTAACCAACGTTTAGATGCGGAAACTTTAACCATTGTAGCGGATGAATTTGGTTATCAGGTAGAGTTTATCAAACCTGAGGATGAGGAGACTGCTGAATTGGAGGAACCGGATACAGAAGAGAACTTGATTTCAAGAGCGCCTATTGTAACGGTCATGGGACACGTTGACCATGGTAAGACTTCTTTACTGGATTATATCCGTAAGGCGAACGTTACTTCTGGTGAGGCGGGTGGTATCACCCAACATATCGGTGCATACGCGGTGAAATTGGAGGATGGTCGGAAGATCACTTTCTTGGATACTCCTGGTCACGAGGCTTTTACAGCGATGCGTGCCCGTGGTGCCAAAGTAACAGATATTGTTATTATTGTTATCGCAGCTGACGACGCCGTCATGCCGCAAACAAAAGAAGCGATCAACCACGCGCAGGCAGCAGGAGTTCCAATCGTATTTGCATTTACTAAAGTAGATAAACCGGGAGCAAATCCTGATAGAATCCGTGAGCAGCTTTCTGCGATGAATATCTTAGTTGAAGACTGGGGCGGTAAGTTCCAAGCGCAAGAGATTTCAGCAAAAACGGGGGAAAATGTTGACCTATTATTAGAGAAAGTTCTATTGGAAGCTGAGATGTTAGATCTAAAAGCTGATCCGAAAAAACGCGCTGTTGGTTCAGTAATTGAAGCAGCTTTGGATAAAGGTCGTGGTATCGTGACAACGGTGTTGATACAAAGTGGTACATTACGTGTTGGAGACCCTATTTTAGCGGGATCGCATTCAGGTAAGGTGAAGGCTTTGACTAATGAAAGAGGTGAACGTGTTAAAGAGGCGGGACCTTCTGTCCCAGTGCAAATCTTGGGTATGGCCGGCGCACCAACAGCAGGGGATAAGCTTTATGTTCTTGAAAGCGAGTCTGAAGCTAGAACGGTAGCCAACAAACGTCTTCAGTTACAACGCGAGCAAGGCATGCGTGCAACTAAACATATTACCTTGGATGAAATCGGTCGTCGTTTGGCCATCGGTAACTTTAAAGAACTTAATATTATCGTTAAAGGTGATGTGGACGGTTCTATTGAAGCATTATCAGATTCATTATTGAAATTGTCTACTGACGAAATTCAGGTTAATATCATTCACAAATCAGTGGGTGCAATCTCTGAATCAGATGTATTGTTAGCTTCTGCTTCCGATGCGATTATCATAGGTTTCCAAGTACGTCCAACACAAAACGCACGTAAATTGGCCGAGAACGAGCAAATTGATGTACGTTTATATTCGATCATCTATGATGCGATTGATGAAATCAAGTCTGCGATGGAGGGTATGTTGGCGCCGAAATTTGAAGAGAAAATCGTTGCTGAGGTTGAAATCAGAGAAACCTTCAAAATTTCTAAAGTGGGTACGATTGCCGGATGTATGGTTAAAGAAGGTAAGATCAATAGAAATAATGATATCCGCATAATCAGAGATGGTGTCGTAATTCATACAGGTAAACTGGCTTCTTTGAAACGTTTCAAAGATGATGTGAAAGAAGTTTCAATGGGTTATGAGTGTGGTTTAAACATTGACCGTTTCAATGACATTCAAGTAGGAGACATTGTTGAAGCCTACGAACAAGTTGAAGTGAAACGTAAATTGTAATCACTTAGTGATACACTAATAAAACAGAAAGCGGCATTGA